>JBHHVJ010000001.1:0-133507 GCA_046754285.1 Myxococcota bacterium
CCTCGCACACGCGAGGGGAGGGGTATCCGACCCGGGCACTCCCAACCCCGGGCGGACATCGCCCGGGACGGGCGGGGTGTGGTGCAACCCCCAGGCCGGGGCCCGGGGGAGGCGGGGACGCGAGGGCGCTCGTAAGGGTGCGGGATCGAAGTGGTTTCGGCTGCGTGCGCGTGAGGGGTAAAGGCGTGTGCAGCGCGTGGGTAGGGCGGGCGCAGCAGGGGTCGCAATTTGCGGCTCGGGGGTGACGCCGGCTGTCGGTGCGGGGTGCGGGAGTGGCTACAATCGCGGGCAGCAGACCAACCAGGGGGAGCCCCGTTGTCGAGCTGGTTCATTCTCTCTGCGATCGGCCGGGACCGGCCGGGGATCGTGGCCGATCTCGCGCAGCTCGTCTTCGATGCGGGGGCGAACCTCGAGGACTCGCGCATGACGATCCTCGGCAACGAGTTCGCCGCGATCCTGCTCTGCGCGGGTGACGACCCGGAGCTCGAGCGGCGTCTCACCGACGGTGCGCGGCGGCTCGAGTGGGAGCACCGGCTGACCGTCTTCGTGCGGCCGCTCGAGGGGGAGCCGCGCCCGCCCGTGCCGGCGCCGGGTACGCGGCTTTTTCGGATCCAGACCGAGGGCGAGGACCGCGCGGGGATCGTCGCGCGGGTCTGCCGAACGCTCGCGGAGCGGGCGGTCAACATCGCGGATCTCCAATCGGAAACGGTTCCGTCGCCGAGCGGGAGCGCGCTCTACCGCATGACGATCCTGGCCGAGGTGCCCGAGCAGCTCGCCACGCCGGAGCTGCGCAAGGCGCTCGACGAGGCGGGGGAGACGATCGGGGTCGAGGTCCGGCTCGAGCCCGCCTGAGCCGCGGGACGAAGTCGCGGGCGGGCGGGCGATCCGGGACGCACGGATGGCGGGGAGCGTGACGGCGGATGTGCTCGTGGTCGGCGGGGGGCTGGCAGGCCTCGCGGCTGCGCGTCGCCTGGAGAGCCGGGGCCTGGCCGTGACGTTGCTCGAGGCCGAGGATCGATGCGGGGGGCGTCACGCGGGGACGATCGACGGGGAGCCGGGGGTCGAGCCCTGGCTCGCGATGCTTCCCAAGAGCGCACCGGAGCTGCGGGGGCTCGGGGCGGAGCTGGCAGCCGGAGCGGAGCTGCGGCGGGTCCCGATCCCACGGGTCCTGGAGCTGGGATCGCGCGGGCTTCGCGTGATCGACGTCGGAGCGGGACGACCGCCCGTAACGCCTCCCCTCTGGCCGCTCTCCGCGCTTCGGGCCCGTCGCCTGCGCGATCTGGTGGCCTGGCTCGGCGAGAAGCTCGATCCCCGGCGGCCGGAGCAGGCGACGCGCCTCGACGACCGAAGCGTCGAGGAGTTCGCGCGCCTCTACCTGGGATCGTTCGCCGCCGAGCGTCTCTACGCGCCGCTCCTCGATGTGGGCTTCGCGCTTCCCGCGGGGGAGACCAGCCGACTGCTACTCTTCCAGCTCCTCGACGCCTGGGGCCGACCGCAGCTCATCTGGGCCACGGGCCTCTCGGCGCTCACGGCACACGTGACCGCGGGGCTTCGCGACGTCCGCACGAGCTCTCGTGTGGAGTCGATCGCACTCGGGGACCCCAGCCTGCGCCTCGGCTCGGGTGAAGAGCTCCGGGCCCGGGCGATCGTCGTCGCAACCCCCGCCGATGCGGTGCTCAAGCTGATCCCCTACCTGGACCCGGTCGAGCGCTGGTTCTTCGAGGGCGCGGCCTACAGCCAGGCGGTGAGCCTGCTCGTCCACGTCGATGGCGCACTCGACACGCCTCTGCCGGTGATCTGGGTGTCGCCCGACGCGGGGGGAGCGCTCTCGGCCGTGATCGATCTGGGGGCGCTGCGCGGCGAGACCCGCTCGGGTCTGCTGCTGCTCCGCGCGCACGGCTCGTCTCTCGCGTCGCTGGCCACCAGCTCCGACGCGGAGCTCTGCGACGCGCTGCTGCGGGCGCTGGCGCGCCTCCGGCCCGACCTGCGTGTCCGGGAGCGGCGTCTGATCCGGCTGGAGCGCGCGAGTCCGTGCTTCGGTCCGGGTCGCTACCGCGCGTTGGCCCGCCTGAACGACGCGACGGCGCAGCGCCGACCCGGGCGGCGGGTCGTCTTCGCCGGCGACTACCGGATCGCGCCCCACGCCGAGGGGGCGGTGATCTCAGGCGTGCGCGCGGCCGAGGAGCTGATCGCAGCGCTCAGTCACTGAGCGTGGCGACGGTCACGCCGGTTCCGCCGTGCTCGGGAGCCGCCGCCTCGAAGCTCCCCACCTCCGGAAGCTCGCGCAGCCAGGCACGGATCGCCTCGCGCAGGGCGCCGGTTCCGTGGCCGTGGATGAAGCGGGCCTCGCGCAGGCCCGCCGACCGAACGCGGTCCAGGTGCGCACGGGCGTGATCGATGGCCTCATCGACGCGCAGGCCGCGCAGGTCGCACTCGAACTCGATCGCCTCGTCGGGGCAGGCGCGCGCCACGGCCACGACCGGGCTGGCTCGAGCGTCCTCCTCGACCCGGGCGGCCAGCCCGCGCACGCGGGTCACGGGCACGGTCATGCGCACCGCGCCCACGCGAACGGCCAGACGACCGCGGCGATCGGGAGGCTCGAGCACGACGGCCGCCTCCGCGATCTGTGCGAGATGAACGCGCATGCCGGGAAGGATCCCACCGGGCGGAAGAGGGGCCGGAGCAGGCGGCGGGCGATGAATCCGCTCGACGGCCTCGGTGCGCGTGCGGATCTCCTCGATCTCATGCTGCGCGCGGCTCGCGGCTCGGCCGTCGGGCCTCGTGCCGCGTTGGAGCGTGCGCATGACCTCGGCGATCTCCTCGCGCGCGCCCTCGTAGGCCGCCTCGAGCTCGGACCGCATGCGCGCCAGCGCCTTCTCGCGCGCCCCGCGAAGCGTCTCGAGCCTGCGCTCGTAGTCCCGACGCACGCTCTCCGTGGCCTCGCGCGTCTCGGCCGCGGCCCGGCGCTCCGCCTCCAGCTCCTGGCGCAGCTCCGAGAGGCTTCGCATCAGAGCCTCGAGTCGACGGTCCTCGTCGTCGAGCAGCTCTCGGGAGCGCTCCACGACCACGTCCTCCAGGCCCATGCGCTGTGCCACCCAGATCGCGCCGCTCGAGCCCGGCGTGCCCATGCGGAGCCGGTAGGTCGGAAGCAGGGTCTCGCGATCGAACTCGGCGCTCGCGTTCACGAAGCGCTCGTCGGCACCCGCGAGCTCCTTGAGCCGATCGAAGTGGGTCGTGGCCAGCACCCAGGCACCGCGAGCGACGAGCGCCTCGAGAATCGCCTGGGCCAGCGCCGCGCCCTCCCCCGGCTCGGTGCCCTCCCCGATCTCGTCCACGATCACGAGCGTGCGCGCGTCGGCCCCGCTCACGACCCCGGCCAGGTTCGCCATGCGGGCCGAGAAGGTCGAGAGGCCCGAGCGCAGGTCCTGCTCATCGCCGATGTCGGCGCAGACCCGCCGGATCAGCGGGAGCTGGCTCCCCGGCGCACAGGGCACGTGCAGACCCGCCCGCGCCGCGAGAACCGCGAGCCCCACGGCCTTGGCCAGCACGGTCTTGCCCCCCGCATTCGGGCCCGAGATCACGACGCCCCGCGCGCGTTCCGGAAGGCGCACGTCGTTGGGCACCACCTCCGCCGCATCCAGACCCGCCTCCAGCATCAGCAGCGGGTGGCGGAGCTGTAGCAGAGCCAGAGGTGCGTCCTCGCCGACCTCGGGCTCGACCGCATCGAGATCGCGTGACAGCACGGCGCGGGCACGGGCGAGGTCCAGCGCCTCGAGCCCCGCACCGAGCCGCTCGAGTGACTCGTGCTCGCCGTGCACGGCTGTGCCGAGCTCCCGCAGCAGCCGCTCGATCTCGCGCTCGAGCGCCGTCCGGGCCATCCGCAGCCGGTTCGAGAGCTCGACCACGCTCTGGGGCTCAATGAAAACGGTGGTTCCGCTCGATGAGACATCGTGAACGATCCCGGGCACGCGCTGGCGAGCGTCGGCACGAACGGGCAGCACCGGGCGGTTCTCGCGAGAGGTGACGTAGTGATCCTGGAGATGGGGCCGGATCGAGGGAGCCCGCAGGCAGGCGCTCATGCGCTCCGAGATCTCGCCCTCGAGACTCCGGAGCTGGCGCCGGAGCCGCGCCAGCTCGCGGCTCGCCCCGTCGCGCAGCTCCCCCTCGCGCGTCACCGTGCGCGCGAGTCGATCGGCCAGGGCGGACAGCATCGGAAGCGAGCGTCCGAGCGCGGCCAGCCGCGGCGCCTGCTCAGTGTGCTCCTCGAGCCTCCGGCGGACGCGCTCGGCGGCCCGCAGGGTTCGCAGCACCCCCGCGAGATCGCCCGCCAGAGGCGGGACGCCCCTCGCCAGCGAGCCGAGCATCTCTCGCAGATCCTCGACGCCCGCGAGCGGGAGATCGACTCCCGCGGCGAGAAGGCCGCGGAGCTCGCTCGTCTGCGCCAGCCACTCGCGCATGGCCTCCGGTGCGGGCGCAAAGAGATCGCCGCCACAGGCCTCGACGCCGCGGGCCGTGACCGTGCGCGACGCGAGCTGTGCCACCAGCCCGGGCCACTCGAGCCGTTCCAGCGTTCGCGCGTCGCACTCGAACCCCATCGGAGACGATTGTAGGTGGGCGAGGGGAAGCGGGTCCAAGAGCCCAGCGTCACCGAGGCCGTCAACCCGCGAACGCGGGACATCGACCGGCGCCGCACGGAGGAGATCCTGACCCTGCTCCTCGACGAGGACGCCCGCGTCCCCGCGGCCGTTCGCGAGGCGCTCCCCGCGCTGACCCGGGCCGCCGAACGGCTCAGCGAGACTCTGGCCCGCGGGGGGCGCTGGCTCAACCTGGGGGCGGGGACGAGCGGGCGGCTGGGCCTTCTCGACGCGGCCGAGCTGCCCCCGACCTACGGGATCGATCCCGACCGCGTGCAGGCGATCCTCGCCGGGGGCCCGGCGGCGCTCGCCACGGCCACGGAGGGCGCGGAGGACGATGCGGAGAGTGCTCGGGCCGAGCTCCGTGCACGGGGTCTCTGCGAGCGCGATGCGCTGCTCGCGATCTCGGCCAGCGGAAGGACGCCGTTCGTACTGGCCGCCGTCGAGCATGCGCGGAGCGTCGGCGCCACGACGCTCGGCCTGACCTGTGCGCCCGGCTCCGAGCTGGTCCGCCGCGTGGAGGTGCCCATCGTCGTGGTCGTCGGGCCCGAGGCAATCGCCGGCTCCACGCGTCTCAAGGGTGGGCTGGCCCAGAAGATGGTCCTGCAGATGCTCTCCACCACCGTGATGATCCGCTGCGGGCGCGTCCGCGGAAACCTGATGACGGAGCTGCGGACGCAAAGCGGAAAGCTTCACGAGCGGGCCGTCCGAATCGTGATGGAGCTCACGGGCGCAGAGGCCGCGATCGCGGAGCATGCACTCGAGGAAGCCCGGGGCTCGGTCTCGGGCGCGGTCCAGCGGCTGATCTCCCGGCGCGGCTGAGCGGACGCCGCACCCAGCCGGGGGGCGCGACGGTCCGGCCCGGGCAAGCTAGCTTTGCGCCCCGTTCGGGCCCCCAGGCCCCAGGTGAGAACACCAGCGATGCGCCCACGCCCCCACACCCGCCGCCTCGTCGCCAAGCCCGTGCTGCTGCTGCTGACCCTCGCGGCGACACTCGTCGCGCTCGAGGTCGGTCTTCGCCTGTTCTGGGACGGCTTCTACCTGAAGCTCGAGAAGGCGTATGCGACGTACCACCCGACGCGCGGCTGGAAGAACAAGCCGGGGGCCTACGTGCCCTACGGAGAGCCCGAGTTCGCCACCATGGTCCGGCACGACTCCTGGGGATTCCGCAGCCGCGAGCACCCCCTGGAGCGCGTTCCGGGCAAGCTTCGGATCTTCGCCCTGGGTGACTCGTTCACGTACGGGATCGGCGTGGAGAACGACGAGACCTTCTGCGCCCGGCTCGAACAGCTCGACTCCCGGCTCGAGGTCCTCAACGGCGGCGTGAACGGCTACGGAACCTCCCAGGAGCTGCTTCAGCTCAAAGAGGAGGGCCTCGCCTTCCACCCGGATCTGGTTCTGATCGGCTTCTTCTGGAACGACGTGGGAAACTCCTACCGGCGCCCAAAGCCCGCCTTCCGGCTCGAAGGCGGCGTGCTACGCTACCCGCCGCCCCCGGACCCAAACGAGGTGCCGCCCCCCGTGAGGGCGCGCGGGGGCTACCGCAAGGTCATGCGTCACAGCTACGCGTACCGCTTCCTGAGCGACCGGCTCAAGCTCGTGCGCTACCGCGTGAAGATCGCGCTCGGGATTCCGGTCGAGGCCTCGGACATGCTGGGTACGCACGAGCGCGAGGCCGCCTGGGAGCTCGAGCTCGCGCTGCTCCGCGAGATCGACCGGCTGGCCCGCGGGGCTGGTGCGCGGACGTTGCTCGTGCTGATCCCCGATCAGGTGCAGGTGGAGCCCGGAATCTGGCCGGCGGGGCTGCGACGGGAAGACTACGAGGTGCAGGAACGCATGCAGGCCTTCGCAGCCGCGCAGGGCATCCCCGTCATCGATCTCCTGCCCGCCCTGCGAGCCGAGCGTGGACGCAGCCGCGTCCCCCTCTACTATCGCAAGGACCGGCATCTCAACGCCCGCGGACACGAGGTCGCCGCCAGGACGATCCTGGCGGGGCTGCGGGACGAGGGCTTCCTGGCGGGGCTCCACGCACATGGGCGGGCCCTGCCCACTCGGGAAGGAGGGCCGCTCCGGCCATGAGCAACCCACTCGACGAAATCGCGATCAAGCACGGCACGGACAAGTCGTCCCGGCTGCACGGCTACACCGAGGCCTACCACGCGGTGCTCGGGGAGCTCCGGGACCGCAAGCTCGCGATCCTCGAGATCGGCGTGCTCGGGGGCTCGTCGCTTCGCATGTGGCAGGAGTTCTTTCCCTACGCCGAGGTCTTCGGCATCGACAAGAACCCCGAGGCGTGCCGGCACGAGTCGGAGCGCGCACGGATCTTCATCGGCGATCAGAGCGACCGCGCGTTTCTCGAGGACGTCGCGCGAGAGACCGGACCGCTCGACCTGATCATCGACGACGGCAGCCATCACCCGGAGCACCAGATCCTGGGCTTCGAGACCCTCTTTCCCCACCTGCGCGACGGCGGCATCTACGTGATCGAGGACCTGCAGTGCTCCTTCCATCCGCGCTACGGCCCGAACGCGGGTCTCGGCAACCCCGGCAACGCGATCGAGTACCTCAAGAGCCTGCTCGACGTGATCCACGCGGATCCCGAGCACGGCGGCGCGCTCGGCGACGCGATCACGTCGCACGTGCGCGCGATCCACGTCCACCCCCGGATCGCCTTTCTGTTCAAGGGCGAGCCCGGGACGCGCCCAGCATCAGACACGGGGCGGGACCGGCGTCGACCCTGGCGTGCACCCCGCGCAAGCCCGCTGCAACGCGTCTGGAACGCCCTGGCCTTTGCCGTCCGCCGGCGGACGCGTCGCTGGCGTCGCCGACACTGAGCTAGCATGGCTGGGGGAGGCCGCGTACAATGCGGCCGGGGTGGGTCGGGACCGATGCGGATCCTTCTGGCCGGAACGAATCATCGCGCGGAGATCCGCTCCGCGACCATCGTGCACTACGGCTTCGCGCGCGAGCTGCGCGACCGCGGCCACCGGGTCACGCTTCTCCAGGCCGCGAAGCCCGAGCATCGCGAGCCCATCGACGGCGTCGAGATGCTCTACACCGCGAACACGCGGAAGAGCCTCTACCCTCTGATCTTCGCGCTGCGCGACCTCTCGCGCTACGACGTGATCCACGCCAACGATCAGTCGGGGGCCTACTTCGCGCTGCGGAATCGGGTCCGTCCGCTGCCGCTCGTCGTCGAGTTCCACGCCATGCGGCTGCGCTACGAGAGCTTCTGGAAGACCAACTGGCGCTGGCGCTACACGGCCCTGGCGGCCTGGTACGCGCCGGCCCTCCTCACGCCGTCGGCCTGGCTCCGTGACGAGCTGCGTGCCTTCTACGGGCTCGACCCCGCGCGTATGCACGTGATCCCCCACGCGATCAGCGAGTACTGGTTCGAGGCGTACCGGCCCGCGGACTCCGAGTCCGGAGGCCCGCTCCGCGTCGTGCTCGTCAACATGAAGGGCGTCGACGTTGCGCTCGAGGCCTTCGCACGCGTGGGGCCACGCTACGACGCCCGCTTCGAGCTCTACGGCGTGCACAAGCAGACGGACGAGTACCGCGCGCTGGCGCACGAGCTGGGCATCGCGGAGCGCGTCGAGTTCCGCGGGTTCGTTCACAACCGCGAGCTTCCGCAGCGCCTCGCGGGGGCGGACGTGCTGCTCAACCCCACCCGGGCGGACAACTTCCCGCAGATCCTGCTCGAGACGGGCGCGCTCGGCCTGCCCGCGATCACGACGCCGGTGGGGGGCATCTCCGAGATCGTGCTCGACGACGAGACGGGCCTGCACTGCCCGATCGACGACGTCGACGCGTTCACCGCAGCCCTGGAGCGCCTGCTCGCCAACGGCTCCCTGCGCGCCCGCATGTCCAAGGCCGCCCGCGAGCGCGCCCTCGCCAACTGGCGCTGGAAGTCCGTCGTCGATCGCATCGAGCGGGAGATCTACCGGAAGCTGTGCGCACACTGAACGGTCGTGGATCTCCGGGGAGGGGTCTGGCGTGCTGATCCTCCTGGACAAGTACTACTCCAAGTGGCCCGAGGATGGGCTCTCACCCGTGATCTACAATCAGATCCCGACGCTCGCGGACGCGGGCCTCGAGATCCGACACCTCTTCACGGACCTTTTCCAATCGGCGGACGAGTTCGAGCAGGCGTACACACGTCTGGCCCGGCAGGAAGGCCTCGTGTGGATCTCTTCCGTGATGAGCCCCTGGATCTCCCGATCCCTCCTGCGCTGGACGCAGCGTACGGGCATCCGGATCGTTGCCGTGTTCTGGGACGCCATCCGAATCATGGCCCCACACAAGCAGTACAAGATCTACGAGAAGCATCGCTGGTATCACGACAAGATCCATCGAGCACGTCGCGTGGCCAGCTACGCCGACGTGATCGTGCACTTCGACTGGCCCCTGAGCGCACATCCCGAGAAGACGATCTTCTTTCCCACCCCGCAGCCGCGCGACATCTTCTTTCCGACCGCAGAGAACGGCAAGACGATCGACGTCTCATTCGTGGGGGACACGAAGAAGGCCGACCGCGCTCGCTACGTAGAGTCCCTCCCCGGAATCGTGACCACAGGCGGCCGCAATCAGGAGCGAATTCCTCTCGATCGCTACGCGGAGCTGATCCGGGTTTCCAGGCTGAGCCTGAACATCGTCGATGTTCGCGAGGGGATCGACCAGCTCAACGGCCGATCGTTCGAGGTCGCCCACTCGCGAACCGCGCTGCTTCAACCGGATGGACCTAGCCTGAGGCGCTTTCTGGAGCCGGGCAAGGAGTTCATCCCACTCGAAGGTCCGGACGATCTACCCAAGAAGGTGCAGTACTATCTCGAACACGAGGTGGAGCGCGCAGAGATCGCGGCTCGGGCCTGGCGGCGCGTCACTCGGGAGTACAGCGCCGAGCGCCTCTGGGAGCAGATTCGATCCCGGCTCTGACTCTGGGGAGGGGGCGTGCGAGTCCTGCTCGTCAGCCGACATCACGGCGCCGAGATCCGTGGGGCGACGGTGGCCACGCACGGCCTGGTCCGTGCACTCGCCCAGAGAGGCCACGAGGTGACGCTGATCCACAGCGCGCGTCCGGAGCACCGGATGCAGATCGACGGCGTACGGATCCTCTACCACCGCACGACGCGCAAGAGTCTCTACCCGATTCTGTATGCATTGCACCGGACCCGCCGGTACGACGTGATCCACACGAACGACGAGTCCGGAGGGGTGCTCGCGCTCAGATCCCGCGGCTTCCGATTGCCACTCGTCGCACACATCCACGCCAGCCCCACGAAGCCGAGGAGCTTCTGGCAGGCGGGTTGGCGCTGGCGGTACATCGAGCTGGCCGTCCGCTACGCGCCGATGCTGATCACCCCCTCGCGTTGGGTCATCGGCGAGCTGGCGACGCGCTACGGACGCGACAAGAGCGTGTTTCGGGCGATTCCCAACGGAATCGGGGAGCACTGGTTCTCCGCCTCCACGAAGGATCCACCCGCGGGAGACCGAAGACCCCCTCGCATCGTGCTCGTGAACATGCAGGGGGTCGAGACGGCCCTGCGCGCCTTCGCTCTCGTGCTCCGGGGTCGCGACGTCGAGCTGGAGCTCTACGGAAGGCACAAGGAGGAGAGTCGGTACAGACGGCTCGCCCACGAGCTTGGCGTCGACGCACGCGTCCGGTTCTGCGGATTCGTTCCCAATGCCGAGCTCCCGACGCGGATCGCGGGGGCAGATCTTCTCCTGCACCCATCCTTGCGTGAGAGCTTCGGTCAGGTTCTCGGGGAGGCCGCGGCGCTGGGGTTGCCCGCGGTGAGCAGCGACGTCGATGCGATTCCGGAGGTCGTCGAGGACGGACGAACCGGACTGCTGGCTCCTCCCGGAGATGTGGGCGCCTTCGCAACGGCCCTGGCCTCGCTCCTGGACGATCCCGAGCAGCGTCATCGGATGGGGGCCGTGGCGCGTCAACGTGCGGAGCGCCTCTGGCGCTGGGAGAACGTGGTCGAGAGGCTCGAGAAGGAGGTCTACGGAGCGCTCGTCCGCGGCCCATCATCCTGAGGCTCGGCCGGCGCCGTATTGATGCGCATGACCTCCTTCCAATCGCACCAGTCGTCGTGGAAGTGCCTGCGGGAGATTCGCCCGGCGTAGACGTCCCAGATGGAGCCCAGATCGATCAGGGTGACGCGCTCTCCGACCTCCACATGAAGCCGATCGATCAGGAGGTTCGTGGTCATTCCGGCCGAAAAGAGAATCACGTCGTAGCCGGCCCGATGCAGCTCCTCCTGGATCTCCGTCTCGATGCGCCCCCGCGCCAGGAAGCAGTTGAGGGCCGGAATCTCGACAAAGCCACCACGAGGAAAGATCTCGGACAGCGGCGCTCGGATGTGACGCGGTCCGACGAAGAGGGGGCGACGCTCACGCAGCGCGTTGACGAACGGATTGAAGCGTCCCTCCCAGTGCGCACGCTGAAAGACGTCGGAGTCGAACCACTCGAGATCTAGCGAGCGGCTGCTCAAGAAACGCTGGATCGCTCGGGCGCCCGGCTCTCTCAACGCACCGGGCTGAAGACCGAGCAGATAGGGCGGCCGACCCTCGAGAACCTGCGAGAGCTCCGTTCGCAGCTCGGGGAAGTATTCGTGGTCGTCGCAGTTGCGGCCCTCGACCCCGAGAATGCAGTTCCACTCTCCGTCGCCGAAGCGCGAGGCTGCAAAGGGCTCCCCCGTGCGAAGCTTTTCGACGAAGAGCTCGATGGGCAGCTCTCGGACGCCGAGACGGCGCAGGTTCCTCGCCAGCCGGGCGTCCCGCAACCTCCGCTTGAGGCCTTTACGGAGGGCGCGCAAGGGATCTGCTCTCATGGATCCAGAGCGGGCCTTGAGACCGGTCTCATCGACTGGCCTTCCGCGCGAAGTAGATCACCGTATCGCCGCTAGCGAGCAGCGGTCCGACGAGGGCCACCGGAACGAAGAGCAGCGCGTGCACCAGCCGTCGCGGGGAGCGAAACCAGCGTCGGAGACGCCCGAACGAGTAGCGGATCGGAATCCGCTCGTGCCGCGTCTCGAGCAGCTCGAACCCCGTCGTTTCCAGGAGCCGCCGCGCGGTTGCGGTCCCGAACTGGAAGAGATGCGCCGGGGGCTCCGGGTGCCTCCACTGGCCGAGCGGCCGAGCGAGCCGGCGCGAGAGGCGCGGGAACGCGCCGTCGATGTTCGGGGTCTCGAAGACCAGGAGCCCCTTCGGCTTGAGGATGCGATGTACGGCGGCGAGGGCCGCCTTGGGGTCTGGGAGGTGCTCGATCACGTCCCAGAGCGTGACGACGTCGAAGCTCTCGGGGTCCCAGCCGTCGTCCTCCAGCTTTCCCGTCCGCACGTCCAGACCGTATCTCTCACGCGCGATCCTCGACGTATCCGCAGAGACCTCCAACCCGCAGACCTCCCAGCCGGCCTCCCGAGCCACGCGGAGGAAGAAGCCGACGGAGCAGCCGACGTCCAGAAGACGACCCGGCTCCCGCCGCACGCGCAGCAGCTCGAAGTCGTGGCGGGCGACACGGAGCGCCTCTTGGAACTCGCCGGACTCGTCCCGGAGCTCCCCGTGGTAACCCGCCTCGAAGCTATACAGGGACGCGATCTCCCGGGAGGCCGGAGGGTTCGCGACGTAGACCAGCCCGCACGAGCCGCAGCGACGCAGCTCGTATCCACGCTTGACGTGGACGAGCGTGGAGTCGGTCGCCTCACAGAGCGCGCAGATCCGTGCTACCGGGATCTCCCCCGACGGCCCCTCCTCGGCATCACGGTGTGCTCGGCTCGGGCGAGCCGGACGCGGCTGATTGGATTCTCTCGTCATCTCCCGAGACGCTGCGCAGAACCGCCGGGGAGGGCTCCTCTACGCCGTGGCGACGTAGTATAGCGCTGCGGAGAGAGCTGCGTTCCGGGATGCTGCGGGGCCGGAGCCACAGCGAATACGCTGGTTAAGCCCCTCGCGCAGGCACTAGAATCGTTCGACCCGTTCCAGGAGGGACGGCATGAAGGGGGTGAGCCCCTCCCCGAGGCTCCGCTTGCAGCGGCTCGCGCTGGTGCTGGTGACGCTGCTCAGCGTCGCTGGGACGCTGGAGCTTGGCCTGCGGGCGTCGTGGGAAGGCTACTACCTCAAGACCCGTCGAATCTACCGACAGCCGCATCGAACACGGGGCTGGGAGAACCTCCCCGGGATCCAGCTGGAGTACGGCAAGCCGGAGTTCGCATTCGCGGTGCGCCACGACGAGCGTGGTCTGCGGATTCCGGTGGCCGGGCCCCGACCGGGCGATCGACCGTTCCGGATTCTCGTACTCGGGGACTCGTTCGCCTACGGGATCGGCGTCGAGGAGGAGGAGAGCTTCGTCGCGGGGATCGAGCGGGCCTTTCCGAGGGTCCGGACCTTCAATGCGGGGGTCGCCGGCTATGGGACCTCGCAGGAGCTCCAGACGCTGCGGGAGCTTGGCCCAGAGCTCGCTCCGGACTTCGTCCTGCTCGCGTTCTTCTGGAACGACGTGCCCACGAGCCTCTACGCGGACGTTCCGCGCTTCACGCTCGAGGGCGGACAGCTCACGTACCACCCCCCGGGTCCGAACGACGAGCGACCCGTGTTCCATGGCAAGCACGTTCCACCCGCGATCCTCAACCACAGCTACGCGTATCGATTCCTGAGCGACCGATGGAAGATGCTGCGCCTGCGCGTGGCTCTCCTCGTCGGAGCGGACCGCATCCGCTTCGAGATGCTCCGGCCCGAGAATCTCGAGCAGGCTTGGGCGTTGGAGAGGGCGCTGCTCGCCGAGATCGCCAGGGAGTGCCGTCGCCAGGGCGCCGGCTTCCTGTTCGTCGTGATTCCCGATCAGGTGCAGGTCGATCACAACGCGGAGGTGGTCGGGCTTCGACCCGAGGACTACCGCGTGCAGGAGCGGCTGGCGACGATCGCTCGGGAGCAGGGCTTCGAGATCCTGGACCTGCTGCCGGGGCTGCGTGACGCCGCCGAGCGCTCCTCGGCGCCCCTCTACTACCGGATCGATCGACACCTGACGCCGGCCGGGCATCGGGCAGCGGGGCAGCTGATCGTCGAGGCGCTCCGACCGCGGCTGCGCGCCGCGGGAGCGCTCGAGGCGTTGTCGGTCAGGAGAACGCGTCCAGACCCGTGAGAGCCTTGCCCAGAATCAGGGTGTGGATGTCGTGGGTGCCCTCGTAGGTGCGCACGGTCTCCAGGTTGACCATGTGGCGCATGGAGCAGTAATCGTCGACGATCCCGTTGGCGCCGAGCAGGTCGCGCGCCTGACGGGCGATGCGCAGGGCCACGTCGACGTTGTTCATCTTGGCCATCGAGACCATCGGCGGCTCGAGGCGTCCGGCGTCCTTGAGCCGGCCCAGGCGCAGAGCAAGGAGCTGGGCCTTGGTGAGCTCCGTGGCCATCCAGGCGAGCTTCTGCTGGGTGAGCTGGAAGGACGCGAGCGGCCGCTGGAAGATGATGCGCTCGCGCGCGTAGCGCAGCGCCTCGTCGAAGCAGGCCTGCGCGGCACCCACGGCACCCCAGGCGATTCCGTAACGCGCCTGGGTGAGGCAGCTCAGCGGCCCACGCAGCCCGCGGACCCCGGGCAGGCGATGGCTCTCGGGCACGGGCGTCCCGTCGAGGAAGAGCTCACTCGTGATCGAGGCGCGCAGCGAGAACTTGCCCTTCATGTCGCGCGCCTCAAAGCCCGACGCACCCCGATCGACCAGGAAGCCCTGGATGCCGTCGTCGGTGCGCGCCCAAACGAGCGCCACATCAGCGATGCTCCCGTTCGTGATCCAGCGCTTCGTGCCGCTCAGCCGCCAGCCGTCGCCGTGGCGATGGGCGCGCGTCTGCATGCCGCCGGGGTCGGAGCCGAAGTCGGGCTCGGTGAGGCCGAAGCATCCGATCACCTCGCCGCGGGCCATCGCGGGCAGCCAGCGCTGCTTCTGCTCCTCGGAGCCGAAGGCGTGGATCGGGTACATGACCAGCGCCCCCTGCACCGACGCGAAGCTCCGCAGGCCAGAGTCACCCCGCTCGAGCTCCTGCATGACGAGCCCATAGGCGACGGCATTCATGCCCGCACACCCGTAGCCCTGGAGCTGGGCCCCAAAGAGTCCGAGCTCCGCGAGCTTGGGGACGAGCTCGATCGGAAAAGATCCGTCCTGCCGCACGTGCTCGACGATGCAGGGCAGGAACTCCTTCTCGACGAACGCACGCACCGTATCGCGGGCGAGCCGCTCCTCCGAGGAGAGCTCGTCCTCGATACGGTAGAAGTCCAGTGCCTCGAAGGGCACCGGCCCTAGACGTTCTCGCGCGTGAGCTCGCTCAGCTTCTTCGAGATCGTCGTGAGCTTGCGATTGAGCCGAGCGATATCGGCCTTGGTGGCCAGGCCGAAGGCGTCGAAGACCTGCGTCCGCGCGCGCTCGACCCGATCCTCCAGGCCCCTGCGCGCCTCCTCCGCGCGCTTGTAGACCGTGCTCTTGCGGAGATCCGTCTGGATCCGCTCGGCCCGCTTGCGGACCTCGCCCTCGACCCGCTTGCGACGATCGTCGAAGCGCTCGCGCAGCTCGTGCAGCTGCTCATCGAGGTTGCGAAGGGCCTCGTTGAAGCGGTCGAAGCCTGTCGTCTGTGTCTCGGCCATATCGATCACCTCCCTCTTGGACGCGCCCAATATAACACGCTGCGTCAAGAAGGCAAGTCCATGTATTACATAATAATATCAATACCTTACATAACCAACGTCCCGGGAGTTAGACGCGGGCCGTCAGGGGGCTACCAGCGGAGGAGGGCGGCGCCCCAGGTGAATCCGGAGCCGAACCCGGCCAGCAGGACCAGGTGGCCGGGGCGGATGCGGCCCACCCGGGCGCACTCGTCCAAGCACATCGGGATCGAGGCCGCGGAGCAGTTCCCGTAGATGTCGATGTTGTTGTAGGTCTTCTCGGGGGGAATGCCGAGCTGGCCGGCGACGTACTCGTTGATGCGGAGGTTGGCCTGGTGGAAGATGAAGAAGTCGACGTCGCCCACCGAGCACTTGTTCGCCGCGAGCGCCTCGTGGATCACCTCGGGCATTCGCCGAACCGCGTGCTTGAAGACGAAGCGGCCGTCCATCTTCGGGTACATCAGGCCCTGCTCGAGCATCCGGGGCGTGAGGCGCGGCTTGTGGACGCAGCCGGGGGCGTCGACCCAGAGCTTCTTGGCGTGCTTGCCTTCGGCGTGCAGGTGCACGGAGAGGATCCCTCGCTCGGCGTCCTCGCTCGGCTCCAGGATCAGGGCACCCGCGCCATCTCCGAAGATCACGGCGACGTCGCGTCCCCTCGTCGAGAAATCGAGGCCGCTGGAGTGCACCTCGGCGCCGCAGACGAGCACGCGGTCGTACTGGCCCGAGGCCACGTAGAGCTGACCGACCTGGAGCGCGTACAGGAAGCCCGTGCACTGGCAGCGGATGTCCATCGCCGGAATTTCCGAGATGCCGAGCATGTCCTGTAGGAAGGCCGAGGTGCCGGGGAACTCGTGGTGGGGCGAGAGGGAGGGAACGAGGATTGCGTCGAGGTCCTCAGGCCCGAGCCCCGCTGACTCGAGCGCTTGACGTGAGGCCTCGAGTGCGAGGTGCGCAGGACCCGTGCCATCCTCCACGTGGTGTCGCTGCCGAATACCCGTGCGCTGCTGGATCCACTCGTCGCTCGTGTCCATGAGCTTCTCGAGATCCGCGTTGGTCACGACCTGCGGCGGGACGTACATCCCCGTGCCCGCGATGCCGACGCGCCGAAGCACCTGCATGCCTAGCCCCCTCCCACAGCGAGGCTCGCCCCCCCTGGCTCCACCTCGGGGAAGAGCAACCGCTCCAGAGAGTAGAGCATCGCAGCGAGCCCGTCGCCGGTGGCCGCTGAGATCGCCACGCCCTCCAGGCGCCGCGCGAAGCCCGCGGCTTCCTCGGGCTCCACGCGGTCGCACTTGTTCAGGACGATCAGCTCCGGGATCTCGGAGAGCCCCAGAGCCTCGAGCGTGGCGTGGACCGCCTCGATGTGACGCGGCGCGGCGGGGCTGGAGGCATCGACGACGTGGAGCAGGACGCTCGCGTCGCGGATCTCCTCGAGCGTGGAGCGGAAGCCCGCGACGAGGTCGGGCGGCAGGTCGCGAATGAAGCCCACGGTGTCCGTGACGATCACGTCGCGTTCGCGGGGAAAGCGGAGTCGCCGCGAGGAGGAGTCCAGCGTCGCGAAGAGCTGGTTCGCCGTATGCACGTCGCTCTTCGTCAGCCGATTGAGCAGCGTGGACTTCCCGGCGTTCGTGTAGCCGACGATCGAGAGCACCGGGAGCCCCTCGCGACGGCGCAGGGCCCGGCGCGTCTCCCGACGGCGGGCGATCAGCCCAGCCTCCCGCTCCAGCCGACGGATGCGGTCGCGCACACGACGCCGATCCACCTCGAGCTGCGTCTCTCCCGGTCCGCGGCCCCCGATGCCCCCCGCGAGCCGGCTCATCGACTCGCCCCGGCCGACGAGCCGCGGCAGGCGGTAGCGGAGCTGCGCCAGCTCGACCTGGAGCCGACCCTCCCGTGTGCGCGCGTGCTGCGCGAAAATGTCGAGAATGAGCTGGGTCCGGTCGACGATGCGCGCCTCGACGAGGTCCGTGATGTGCCGGACTTGCGCGGGAGTCAGATCCCGATCAAAGACGACCAGATTGGCGCCACGCTGCCACGCGCGCACGACCAGATCCTGCAGCTTTCCCTTTCCGATCAGGTAGCGCGCGTCGGCTCGCGGTCGACGCTGCGAGACGGTCTCGACGATGCTCAGCCCGGCACTTCGCGCGAGCTCGCGCATCTCCTCGAGCCTCTCTTCGGCATCGGGATCGCGACCGAGCGCGACGCCCACCAGAACCGCACGCTCGTCGCCGGGCTCGAGCTCGACCCCTCGCTGAGAACGCGCAAAGCGATCCTCGAGCTCCTCGATCCAGTCGAGGAAGTCGAAGTCCAGGCGGGCGGGCGGGCGCGCCGGGTGGATCTCGACGGGGTCCTCCCCGGCGGCCTCCGGGCGCATCGACGCGTACAGCGCGAGGCGGGGAAGCCCCTTGGCGTCGACCTGGAGCGCCACCATCGCGTCGAGCCGGAGCAGCGCCAGATCCGTCAGGTCGTCCCGCGTGAGCGCCTCGCCGTGAAGGTGCGTGTGGATGCAGCGCAGGCCACGGAAGCGCCCCGGCCCACCGCGCACGCGCTTGAAGTCCGGCAGCTCGATCCGGAAGGCATCTCCGACGGTGACGGACTCGACGCGGCCGCCCCGGCTGACGAGCGCGCCGACCTGGCGGCCGATGTCGAAGGAGATCTCACTGAGCTGGCGCGCGAACTCCTGGGAGACCAGCCGGTCGCGCGGGATGCGGCGACGGTAGAGGGCCCGAAGTCGGCGAATCTGGCTCGCCTTCAGCCCATAGGTCTGTCCGTGGAGCTCCGAGATCGATTCCTCCACCCACGCGGGTCCTCCAGAGGGTAGGTGGGGCGGACGCACCCGGTCAAGGCGAGCCTCCGTCCCCGGGCCGGCTTGACGACCTTGCACCAGACGCGATCCTCGCGATCCCCTTGGGCGGACCGGAGATCAGCGTGATCCTGCCGGTGCGCAACGCGGCTCGGACCCTCGATGACGCGCTGCGCTCGGTCCTCGCGAGCCGCGGCGTTCGCCTCGAGGTTCTCTGCGTCGACGACGGATCGCGGGACGGGAGCTCCGAGATCCTCGCGGAATGGGCGCGACAGGACCCGCGTGTGGCGTGGCGACGCAGCAGAGGACCGGGGATCTGTGCCGCCCTGAACGTGGCCCTCGCCGACGCACGCGCCTCCTACCTGGCCCGAATGGACGCCGATGACGAGATGCACCCGGAGCGGCTCGCGGCCCAAGCAGCCCTTCTGGATGCACGCCCGGACCTGTGCCTGGTCGGCTGCTGCGTCGAGTCCTTTCGCGAGGACGGTCTCGCGGAGGGCTACCGCCTCTACACCGAGTGGGTCAACCGGCTGATCGAGCCCGACCAGATCGCCCGTGAGGCCTTCGTGGAGTGCCCGGTTCCGCATCCCACCTGGATGCTGCGGCGGGAAGCGGTCGAGCGAGTCGGCGGCTACCGCGATCTCGGCTGGCCCGAGGATCTCGATCTGCTCTACCGGCTCCTGGTCCGTCGGGAGAGCGTCGGCAAGGTGCCGCGGGTCCTCCACCGCTGGCGGGACCATCCCGAGCGCCTGTCTCGCACGGACCCGCGCTACTCCCGTGAGGCCTTCGCCCGCGTCAAAGCGCACTTCCTGCCGCGGATCCACCCCATGTCCGGCGCGGTGGTCTGGGGCGCAGGCCGGACGGGTCGGCGCTTCGTCAAGCTCCTGGCCGCAGAAGGCGTCCTCATCCGGGCCCTGATCGACATCCATCCCGACCGCGTGGGATCGAGCTGGAGGGAGATCCCCATACTGGACCCCGCGCAGCTCCGCCTGCGCTGGCGGGCCTGGCGCGCGGAAGGTCTGCGGATCCTGGGCGCCGTGGCCAGCCGGGGCGCGAGGTGCCTGATTCGCGGCGAGCTGCTGGCGCAGGGCATGAAAGAAGGGGAAGACTTTCTGATGGTGGCCTAGGGAAGCCACCGCCGCGGCGCAGGTCCGCGCGGGGCAAGGCTTCAGGTCAGGCCGGCGCCGATCCGAATGGACCGGAGGGGCGAGCAAGAGGGCCGATGGGAATCTCGAGAGAGCTGGCGCTGCTGGTCCTGGCGGCGGGACGGGGAACGCGAATGCGCTCGCGCCTGCCGAAAGTGCTGCACCCGGTCTGCGGCCGCCCCCTGCTGCTGCATCCGCTCGCGCTGGGGGACGCACTCGGGGTGCAGCGCCGCATCGTGGTCGTGAGTCCCGGGCAGGACGAGGTGCAAGAGCGAGTCGCGGGCCACGGTGTGGAGATCGTCGAGCAGGCCGAGCCCCTGGGAACCGGCCACGCCGTGCTCCAGGCCCGCCCGTTGCTGAACGATCATCCCGGCAGCGTGCTGATCCTCTACGGGGATCACCCGCTGTATCGGGCCCGCACCCTCGAGGCCCTGCTGGAGGTCCATGCCTCGAGGAAGGCGGACCTGACGCTGCTCACCGGCCAGCTCCCCGACCCGAGCGGCTACGGTCGGATCGTGCGCGGCTCCGACGGGCGGATCGACCGCATCGTCGAGGATGCCGATGCACCCGAGGAGATCCGGGCTCTCCACGAGGTCAATCTGGGCGTCTACGTCGCCGCGCCCGGCTTCGTCTTCGCGACGCTGGAGGGCCTGGAGCGCTCCAACGCCCAAGGCGAGCTCTACCTGACCGACCTGGTGGAGCTGGCCCTGCGGGCGGGAAGGCGCGTGGAGACACACGGGATCGGGGACTGGACCGAGGCCATCGGCGTGAACGACCGGGTCGATCTGGCTCGCGCCGAGAGCGTGCTGCGAAGGCGCATCGCGGAGCGCTGGATGCTCGCGGGCGTGAGCTTCGTGGATCCCGAGCGGACCTACGTGGACGTGGACGTTGAGATCGGCCCTGACAGCGTGATCGAGCCCGGGGTCCGCCTGCGCGGCCAGACCCGCATCGGGGCAGCCTGCCGGATCGACGCGGGCGTGGTGGTCGACGGATGCCGGATCGGAGACGGGGTCTGGATCAAGCCGCACTGCTGGCTCGAGGGCTCGCGGGTCGCAGCGGGCTGCGTCCTGGGACCCTCCGCGCATCTGCGGCCGGGCAGCGAGCTCGCCGAGGGCGTGCGGATCGGGAACTTCGTCGAGGTCAAGAACTCGAAGCTCGGCACGGGCACGAAGGCCGACCATCTGTCGTACATCGGGGACGCCGACATCGGGGAGCGCGTGACCTTCGCTTGCGGGGCCATCACCGTGAACTACGATGGCCGACGCAAGAGTCGCACGGTGGTCGGAGACGGCTGCTTCGTGGGATGCAACTCCAATCTCATCGCGCCGGTGACGCTGGCGGCGGACTCGTACGTCGCCGCGGGATCGACGATCACACGCGAGGTACCGAGCGAGGCGCTGGCCGTGGGCCGTGCACGCCAGCGCAACATCGACGGCTGGCGTCGGCGGTTCTTCGCGAAGAGTGACGAGGGATAGCCGCATGTGCGGGATCGTGGCCTATGTGGGAAGCGAAGAGCGTGCCCAGGATGTGATCCTCGACGGGCTGCGACGGCTCGAGTACCGGGGCTACGACTCCGCGGGCCTGGCCGTGCTCCAGGACGGCAAGCTTCGCGTCGTGCGCGCGCTGGGCAAGCTGGTCAACCTCGAGGCCGCGCTCCGCGACGTCCCCGTGCACGGCGCGCTCGGACTCGGTCACACACGCTGGGCGACGCACGGCCGGCCCTCGGAGGAGAACGCGCATCCCCACTGTGCCGGGACGGTCGCGCTGATCCACAACGGGATCGTGGAGAATCACCGGGAGCTTCGCGAAGGGCTCGTCGCACGTGGCTGTGAGATTCGCTCGGACACGGACACCGAGCTGATCGCGCATCTGATCCATCTGGAGCGCGAGGCCCGCAAGCCGCTTCTCGAGGCCGTCCAGTCCGCCGTCTCTCGGCTCGATGGGTCGTACGCGATCGCGGTGATCGACGAGGAGTTCCCCGACTCGATCGTCGTCGCCAAGCACGGCGGCAGCCCGGTGATCCTGGGTCTGGGACGGGGTGAGCACTTCGTGGCTTCGGACGTGCCGGCAATCCTGCCGTACACGCGCGCCATGATCGTGCTCCTCGATGGAGACGTCGCGGAGATCACCCCCACGGCGCTGCAAATCTTCGATGCCGAGGGGCACGAGGTCTCGCGAGCGACGAAGGTGATCCAGTGGGATCCGATCCAGGCGGAGAAGGGCGGCTACGACCGCTTCATGCAGAAGGAGATCCACGAGCAGCCCCGAGCCATCAGCGACACGATCGGTACGCGCGTGAACGAGGAGCGCGGAGACATCGAGCTTGACGGCATCGAGTTCGGCGAGGAGTGGCTCGCATCGCTGTCGCGCATTCATCTCCTGGGCTGCGGATCGGCATGGCACGCCAGCCGCGTCGCGCAGTACGGCCTGGAACGTGCCGCGGGCGTTCCCGTCACCGCAGAGCTGGCGAGCGAATTTCGCCATCGCGATCCGGTCGTAGAGCCCAGTCATCTGGTCGTCGCCGTCTCCCAGTCGGGGGAGACCAGCGACACGCTGTCGGCCCTGCGTGGGGCGAAGCAGCGCGGGGCCCACACGCTGGCGATCTCCAACGTGCACGAGAGCACGATCGCACGCGAGGCGGAGCACTGCCTCTACACCCAGGCCGGGCCCGAGATTGGAGTGGCCTCGACCAAGTGCTTCTCGACCCAGATCGTCACCCTGCACCTGCTGACCCTCAAGCTGGGCCTGCTGCGCAGCCGGCTCACGCGCGACGAGGTCCGCGAGGAGATCCGTTGGCTGCGGCGGCTGCCGCGGCTCGTCGAGCGGACGCTCGGCCTCTGGGAGCCCGTCGCGGCGATCGCCCGCAGACACTTCCATGCTCGCGACTTTCTCTTCCTGGGTCGCGGGGTGGGGTTCCCGATCGCGCTCGAAGGGGCGCTCAAGCTCAAGGAGATCTCCTACATCCACGCCGAGGGGTACGCCGGAGGGGAGCTCAAGCACGGTCCGATCGCGCTGATCGACGAGGGACTGCCCGTGCTGGTCGTCGCGAACCAGGAGACCTGCTTCGGGAAGATCGCCAGCAACGCCCAGGAGGTTCGCGCACGCGGAGCTCGAGTGATCGCTGTGGTCTCGGAAGGGGACACACGGGGGCATGAGTTCGCCGACGAGATCATCGAGGTGCCACGCGCCCCCGATCCGCTCAGCGCCGTGCTGGCCACGGTGCCGCTCCAGATCCTGGCCTATCACGTGGCGACGCTCAAGGGGACCGACGTGGATCAGCCACGGAACCTCGCGAAGAGCGTGACGGTCGAGTAGCGCGGTCCCGAGCTCGCGAGCTAAGCTCTCGCCCTTGTCGAGCCTGGAACCCATCCTCAGCGGACTGAATCCCGCACAGCGCAAAGCCGTCGAGCACGGTGACGGGCCGGTACTCGTGCTCGCCGGGGCCGGCAGCGGCAAGACCCGGGCGCTCACGCATCGCATCGCGCATCTGATCGCGAGCGGGCGCGCACGTCCCTGGCAGATCCTCGCGGTGACGTTCACCAACAAGGCGGCGGCCGAGATGCGAGAGCGCGTCGAGAGCCTCTGCGCCGCCACGTCCGATGGGGTCTGGGTGGCCACCTTCCACTCCACCTGCGCGCGCATTCTGCGGCGCGAAATCGAGCACATCGGCTACGAGCGCAGCTTCGCGATCTACGACGACACCGACGCCCTCGCCCTCATCAAGCGCATCCTACGACTCTTGAACGTCGACGATCGCGCCTATCCACCGCGCTCCGTGCGCGCGCGGATCGACCGCTTCAAGTGCCGTGGGCTGCTCCCCGCGGATATCCGGGACCGGGATACGCTCGACTCGGATCGCCTGGCCGAGATCTACCAGCGCTACCAGACCGAGCTTCGGCGGGCCAACGCGCTGGACTTCGGCGATCTGATTCTGCTCACGCTGAGGCTATTCCAGAACCACCCGAGTGTGCTGGCCGCGTATCAGGAGCGCTGGCGCTACATCCTGGTGGACGAGTATCAGGACACGAACCCCGTGCAGTACCGCCTGCTGCGCGTCCTTGCCGAGCCGCGCCGAAACCTCTGCGTCGTGGGCGATGAGGACCAGTCGATCTATCGCTTCCGCGAGGCGGACATCCGAAACATCCTGGACTTCGAGAAGGACTTTCCGGGTGCACGCGTGATCCGTCTGGAACGGAACTACCGATCGACCCAGCAGATCCTCGACGCCGCCACGGCGGTCGTGTCGAACAACGTGGAGCGAAAGGGCAAGAGCCTGTACACGGAGCGGGAGGGCGGAGAGCCGATTCGCTTCTTCGAGGCCGCAAACGAGCGGGCCGAGGCGGCCTACGTGATCGGGGAGCTGCTGCGCCTGCACGAAGCCGGGCTGCCCCTGTCGGATGCCGCGATCTTCTACCGCACCCACGCCCAGTCGCGCGTGCTCGAGGAGGAGCTGCTCAAGTACGACTGTCCCTACGCGGTCCTCGGTGGCCTGCGCTTCTACGACCGGGCCGAGGTCAAGGACGCGCTGGCCTATCTGCGCGTGCTGCGAAACCTCGACGACACGGAGAGCCTCCTGCGCATCCTCAATCGGCCCGCGCGCGGGATCGGCCGCACGACCGTCGACCGGCTGCTCGCGCTGGCGGAGCAGGACGGAGGCACCCTGCACGCGGCGATCGTACGGGCGACGCAGGAGGCCCGGCTGGGGTCGGCGGCGCTGCGGCGCCTGCGAGCCTTCTTGGAGCTGCTGGGCAAGCTCCGCAGCGAGCTCTGCAGAGAGCCGATCCCCGTGCTGCTCATGCACGTGCTCGCCGAGAGCGGTTACCTGGCCGCGCTCGAGGAGGAGGGAAGCGTCGAGGCCGAGGCACGTCTCGAGAACCTGCGAGAGCTCGTGTCGGCGGCGGAGGAGTTCGAGCGCGCCAACCGGGGCGAGACCATCGATGGCTCCGCGGAGCCCGACGATCTCGCACCGCTCGATCTCTTCCTGGAGGGGGTGACCCTGATGACCTCCGCCGATGCCCTGGGCGCTGACGGCGACAGGCTCACGCTCATGACGGTGCACGTCGCCAAGGGGCTGGAGTTTCCGGTGGTCTTCATGGTCGGGCTCGAGGAGGGACTTTTTCCCCACTTCGCCTCACTCGCCGACCCCAGCGCATTGGAGGAGGAACGCCGCATCTGCTACGTGGGCATGACGCGCGCCCGGGACCGACTCTACCTCACCAACGCGACACAGCGAAGGGTCAGCGGGATGCTGCGGCAGAACCCGCCGAGCCGCTTCCTCGACGAGATTCCACGCGAGCTGATCCTGGGCGGCGCACGTACGGCGTGGCTCGCCAGGCCGGTCCCCGACCGACCCGATCTGGACTTCAACGAAGGGCAGTGGACCGCAGACGAGCTTCCGCCGCTCCAGGCGGGGACACGGATCGAGCACCCGGTCTTCGGAGCGGGTACCCTCATCGAGCTCACCGGCGAGGGCCGCAGCACCAAGATCCGTGTGCAGTTCGACTCCGCGGGAATCAAGACGATCGTGCTCCGCTATGCCCAGCTCCGCCTGATCCCCTAGGAAGCCCCCCGAGGAGAAAAACGTGTTCGTGCTCGACGAGGCCAGGCGTGGAGATCTCCGTACGCGGCGGCTGCGGCTTCGTGCACCGCGGCGCTCGGACCTCCTATCGCTCCACGAGGCGATCGCGGAGACACTGCCGGAGCTGATCCGCTGGCTCCCCTGGGCTCACCCCGGACACGACCTCCAGGATACGCGGCGCTATCTGCGTGGGGCACGGCTGGCCCGCGCCCGCCGACAGAGCTTCGAGCTCGTGATCGAAGGCCTCAGCGATGGCGCGCTGCACGGCATCGTCAGCCTGCATCGCATCGACTGGCTGCGTCGCTCCGCGGGCCTTGGCTACTGGGTTCGCCGCGCGAGCTGGGGCAAGGGCATCGCCACCGAGGCGGGCCTGCGCCTGATCGAGCACGCCTTCGGCGACCTGATGCTGCACCGCCTCGAGGCCCACGTGGCTCCCGCGAACGGCGCCAGCGTGCGCGTCGTAGAGAAGCTCGGGTTCCAGAGCGAAGGCCTGGCGCGCGGCGTGGAGCTGATCGCCGGCGCCTTTCAGGATCACCTCCAGTACAGCCTGCTGAGCACCGACGTGCGCGCGATCGGAGCGCCGTGCCCATGAGCCTTCGCTACGCGCTGGTGAGCGACACGGGACGTGAGCGGGAGTGCAACGAGGACGCCGCCTGCGCCGTGGAAGAGATCGGTCTCTTCGTGGTGGCCGATGGGATGGGTGGGCACGTCGCCGGAGAGGTGGCGAGCCGCGTGGCGATCGAGTCCTTCGTGGCCTTCGTCAAGGAGCACGGCAGCATGGGCGAGGCCCCCGAGGAGGCGCGCCTGCTCTCCGAGGCGCTGCTCGAGGCCAACAGCGCCGTGCAGCACGAAGCTGCGAGTCACCAGCTCTATGGCATGGGCACGACGCTCACCGCGGCCCAGCTGCGCGGTCACCACGCGACGATCTGCCACGTGGGGGACTCCCGTGCCTACCTGCTCCATCGAGGAGCTCTCGAGATCCTGACCCAGGACCACACGATCGTCGGTCTGATGGTCGAGGAGGGCGTGATCAGCGCTGACGCGGCCCGCGACCACCCGGAGCGCCACATGCTCACGCAGGCGATCGGTACGCAGGAGCTCGTCGAGCCCTGCGTCCGACAGCTCGAGCTACCGCGCGGCTCCCGCCTGCTGCTCTCCACGGATGGTCTTCACGACGTCGTCAGCAACGCCGAGATCCTCGAGCTCGGAGCCGGCGAGGATCTCGATGCGGCGGCGCGCTCGCTGGTCGCGCGCGCCAACACGCACGGCGGCCCGGACAACATCACGCTGATCCTGATCGAGATCGACTGAGGCGGGCCGGAGGCACCGCCTCGGACGGGCGGTGCGTCGCGCTCAGCCCACGAGCTCGGTCGGCTTCTCCAGGAGCTGGCGAAGTCGCTCCAGGCTCCGGGCACAGTAGAGGCCGTCCTCGATCCGCTCATCGAAGCTGTACTTGAGCAGCGCGCGTCGGCGGCCGTCGGCGCCTTCCCGGATACGACCGACGACACAGAAGATCGGAATCGTGCCGTACTCCCAGAGGTGGTGGTAGCCCGCATCCAGGCCCACCGAGCCGAGGTTCGCGATGAAGGCCGAGGCGAACATGGGATCGCTGCGGATCATCGCCGCGGGCAGCAGCCCGAGCGCGTCAAAGGCGCGCGCGGCGGCCAGCGCGAGACGAACCAGCAGCGGAGGTAGACGGAGAAGCCACGCGACCTCCCGATCGCTGGTGTCCGGGCGGTCACTGCGCCGGTCTTCGAGCGCGCCGTGGATGCGCGCCAGCATCTCGTCGAGCGGAGCCCGGGGGTCGAGCTCGAGCTTGACCGTGACGATCGGCGCCGACTCCTCGAGCCGCTTCTTGGCGCTGAACGTGAGCCAGATGCCGCGACGCTGCCAGACCCGGCCTCCGGCCACGAAGCGATTGAGACGGGGACGCTCGTCGAGCACCCGGGCGATCGCCCGGAGAACCAGGTGAAAGAAGGTCAGCTTCGGCCCGTCTGGGCGCTCACGGTTCCAGGCCTCGACGAGCTCGAGGGCCGGCTCGACATCGATCTCCTGAGACAGGTAGACGGCGGAGTCGTTGCGTCCCGGCGAGATGAACGGCATGAAGCGGCGGATCGGCGGCAGGTCGCGCACGAGGGTCCCGTCCGGACGGCGTCCGAACATCCCGGCTCAGTCCAGACCCTCGATCACGGCGAGATGATCGAGCTCCCGATAATGTCCCTCCAGATCCATCCCGAAGCCGACGACCCAGCCCTTCTCGACCTCGAAGACCGAGTAGGCGATCTCCAGATCGACCCGCCGCCGACCGTGCTTGCTCACCAGCACGGCGATGCGCACGCTGCCCGGCCCGCCGGCTCGGACCTGGGCCAGAATCGCCGCGAGCGTGCGCCCTTCATCCGCGATGTCGTCGAGCAAGAGAACGTCACGAGCGTGAAAGAGAGCGGGGTCCATCGGCTCGAGCTTGATGGGCAGCAGGCTCGAGCCGTGCGTGCGGTGGGCTCTGACGAAGACACGCTCGGTCTGCATGCCGAGCCCGTTCAAGCGTTCCAGCAGCTTCTCGGCGAAGACGCGCGCCCCCTCCTCGATGATGACGCAGACGATAGGACGGCCACGGTAGTCCCCGAAGATGCGTTCCGCGAGGCGATCGATCCGTTCCGCAACCTCCCGCGACGAATGGAGCTCCCGGAGGGGGTGCATGGGCGCATGCTACGGCATCGGCCCGGCGCTTCCAAGCCGGCCGTCGCGTTGCGGCGTGACCCCGGGCGGGAGTAGGATCTCGCCCTCATGCCCAGCCCACCCGTTCCGGCCGCGACGCTGATCCTGCTCCAGGACGGGCCCGTCTCGCCGCGCGTGCTCCTGCTGCAACGGGACGCACGGAGCGATCTGCTCCCCGACGCCTACGTGTTTCCGGGCGGGCGCGTGGAGGAGGACGACGCTCGCCTGGCTCCGGAGCTCGAGCTGGAGGAGCGCGGCCTCTCCGGTCTGACCCCACGAGCGCTCGGAGGCCTCATGGTCGCCGCGATCCGCGAGACCTTCGAGGAGGCCGGGCTGCTGCTGGTGCGCCACCGGGGGCAGACGTCCCTGCTCACCGCAGACGACCTCGCGGCCCTACACGAGGACCGCCGGGCCCTCCAGAGCGGGCGTCTCCGCTTTGCGGAGCTGATCGCGCGCAAGGAGCTCGAGCTCGCCTTCGACACGCTCGTGCCGCACGCGCGCTGGATCACACCGGAGATCGTGCCGCGGCGCTTCGATACGTTCTTCTTCGCTGCCCGCGCACCCCGCAAACAAGTGGCCCTGCACGACGGTGTCGAGGCCTCGTCCCATGTCTGGATCCGCCCCGAAGATGCGCTGGCGGAGCGCGAGAGAGGCGAGCGGGCGATGATCTTTCCGACCGCCTGCAACCTGGAGTCGCTCGTGGGCTTCGACGACGTCGAGGAGGCTCTCGCGGCGTCGCGGAGGCGTCCACTCAGTACGATTCTGCCCGTGCTCGAGCTGCGGGACGGCCGGCGCTGCATGGTGATCCCCCGCGATGCCGGCTACTCGAGAACCACGGAGCCGGTTGAAGCGCTCCCCCGGGGCCATCTCGAGACCTGATAGACTCTACGGGCCATGCACGAGATCGTCGTATTAGGGGGGTACGGACGGGTCGGACAGCTCTGTGTCGCGGAGCTCGTGAAGAGCACGCGCGCGCGCATCGTGGTGGCCGGGCGCAGCATTCAGCGAGCCGAGGACGTGGCCGCCGCCCATGGAGGACGTGCAAGGGCGGCGTACGTGAATGCGGAGGACCGCCGAACCCTCCAGCGTGCGCTGCCCGGTTCGGCCCTCGTGGTGTTCTGCGCCGGCGCCGATCTGCTCGACTCTCTCGTCCAAGCCATCGACGCCTGCGTGCCGTTCATCTCACTCACGCCCTCCACGCTGGAGCCGAGAGCGGCGTACGAGCTCCAGCGACGCGCCTGGACGGCACAGGTTCCGGTGGTCCTGGAAGCCGGCGCGGTTCCGGGGCTGCCCGGCGTGCTCGCCGAGCTCCTGGTCCGCTCCTTTCCGGCGCTCCACGAGATCCGCATCGCGTGCACCGGCCCCTGGCTGGGCAGCGGGGCGGCTCTCGGGAGCCAGCGGGTGCGAGCGGACACCGGTCGGGGCGACGGATGGCTCCGGCGACCCGTGCGCTGGCGCTTCTCCCCACGCATCGGGAGCCGCTGGCTCCGGCCCTCCAGCTCTGGGGATCTGGCGGGCTTCGTCGAGTCGCACTGTGTGGAGCGCCTCGTCTACCTGGAGCCGGAGAGCGGACCGCTGCGGCGTTTGGCCAAGCGCGGCCCGCGAACGCGAGACGGTGGCTTTGCGCTGGCCGCCGCCGCAACGGTCGAGCGGGGCACGCAGCTGCTCGAGGATCTGGTCACGCTCGAGGCCGTGGATCCGCTCGAGGCGGCGGCGGCGAGCCTGGGAACCCTGGCCGGACGCGTCTTGCGCGGCCGCATGCCTGGCGGGTTCTTCGTACCGCGGGAGGCCCTCGATCCGCTCAGCTACCTCGGCCAGCTCGAGAAGCGAGGGGTGCGGGTGTCGACGAGCCTGCCGATGGTCCCGGCCTCCGCGGCCGAATCGCTCGCTTAGTGGGCGATCTGGCTGAGTTTCCGTTTGGGCTGCGGACCTTTCTGCGGGCCTACCGCTGGCGCCGAGTCGATCCCATCCCCTGGGTTGATCCCAAGCGGCCGCTCGCCCAGTCACGTGTGGCCCTCGTCTCGACCGCCGGATTCGTGCTCGACGGCCAGCTCCCGTTTGATTCATCGATCCGCGGCGGAGACCTCAGCTTTCGCGAGATCCCGGGCGACGCCGACGTGGCACAGCTCGTCGACACCCACCGCAGCGAGTCCTTCGATCACACGGGCATGACGCAGGACCCCAACCTCGCCTTCCCCATCGATCGCATTCGGGAGCTCGCCGCAAGGGGTCGCATCGGCGAGCCGGCGCCCCGACATCTCTCGTTCATGGGATCGATTCTCGCTCCCGGTCGGCTCGTACGGGACACGGCGCCGGAGGCCGCCAGACGGCTGCGCGAGGACGGGGTGGACGCCGCACTGCTCGTTCCCGTCTGACCGATGTGCAATCAGGCCGTGTGCCTGATCGCGGCCGAGCTGGAGCGGCAAGGGATCGCCACCGTCGCGATCGTGCTGCTGCGGCGGGTCGCCGAGCGCGTGCGTCCGCCCCGGGCCCTGGCGGTGCCTTTTCGGCACGGCTACCCGCTGGACGCACCCGGCGAGCCCGAGCGGCAGCTCGCCGTCGTCGAGGCCACGCTCGCGCTGCTCGAGGACCCCTCGCTCAGGCCCCCGGTGCTCGTCGATCTTCCCGAGCGCACGGCACCCTCGGCGCTCTGAGGGCCGAGGGTCGGGGCCGCTCAGCCCGCGCGCAGAAGATCGCGCAGGGCGCGCATCCCGATCGTGTGGACTCCCGGCTCCTGGAGAACCGCGGCCATCTGGCCGTCGGAGTAGATGCGGTGCTCCTCGTCGCGCTGGCGCCAGTCGACCGTCACGGACTCGAGCTCGGAACCGCCCTCGGCGCAGTGCGTGATCAGGTACGAGAGGCCGGGGCCCAGCCCCGCGACCCGTTCGCGATTGTGCTGGAGCCCGTGACCGGGCTCGAAGTGCAACGAGTTCTGATCGAAGTGGTCGAAGAGGGGGAAGCCCTCCGCCTCGACCTCCTCGATCAGCTCCAGATAGGGCGCGAGCCGGTCGGCCAGCCCGCGGGCCCTCAGAACTTCCACGTCGAGCCGCGGAATGAACAACGGCACGCGCAGCTCGCGTCCGAGCCTCACGTAGCTCTGCACGAACGCGAGGTCGAACACCGTTCCCATGTGGGCATCGAGATGGGTCACGTCGATTCCCGCCGCGAGGGCGCGCTCGACCTGCGCGCGAAGCTCGCGCTCGACCTCGTCGGGGCGGGCGTGAGCGACCACCTCGGCCGTGCTGCGCCACATCCCCCCATCGGGTGAGACCAGCGAGGGCACGTCGTCCAGCACCGGGCCCCAGCGCAGTACCTCGTGCTCAGCGTTGAGCGTCAGATGGACGCCGAGGTCGAGCTCGGGTCGTGCGCGTGCGAGCTCTGCGACCTCCTCGAAGGCCGGACAGGGAACCATGACGCTCGCGGAGGTTGCCGCACCCCCGAGTGCGCGCAGGGCACCCCGGTTGGCCGCCGAGCACAGACCCATGTCGTCCACGTGGACGACGATCACACGATCGCCCCGTGCGAAGCCGAGCCGTTCGATCAGCGAGGCGTCCGATGTCATGCTACCCCCCGATGGATCCGCCGCGGGAGATCCTCGTGCGTCGTGAGGACGCTGGCAAGCGTCTCGACCGCTTCCTGGCGGCCTCGCTCGGGCTCACGCGCGGCTACGTCCGGCGACTTCTCGCCCGGGGCCGCGTGCGCGTGGAGGGTCGGCCGACCCTCAAGGGGCTGGTTCTGCGTGCGGGGGACCGCATCGAGCTGCTCGAGTTCCGGCACCCCGACCAGGGTCTGCGGCCTGAGCCCACGATCGAGATCCCCGTGCTCGCCGAGGCGCCGGGCTGCCTCGCGGTCGACAAGCCCGCGGGCCTCCCGACGCATCCGCTCGACTTCGAGGAGCGGGCCACGGTCCTCAACGCCCTGCTCGCGCGGCATCCACAGCTCTGGGGGGTGGGTGAGGGCGGTGTACGCTCGGGGGTGGTCCACCGGCTGGACACGGCCACCTCCGGGGTCCTGGTCTTCGCGACGCGTCAGAACGTCTGGAACGAGCTGCGAAGCGCCTTCCGCGAGCGACGCGTGACCAAGCGCTATCTCGCTCGCGTGCACGGCTGGCTGGACGAAGAGCGTGATCTCGTCCTGCGGCTCGTGCACAGGGGGAATCACATGCGGGTGGTCCGCAGCGGCGGACTCGAGGCCGTCAGCCGGCTCCGGCCGCTGGACCGGATTGGCGACACGACTCTCCTCGAGGTCACTCTCGTGACGGGCGTCCGACACCAGATCCGGGCGGGGCTCGCGCAGCTGGGTCATCCCGTTCTGGGCGATCGACTCTACGGCTCCCCGCTCGCCCTGGAGCGCCACCTCCTGCACGCAACCTCGCTGCGGGCTCCGGACCTCGCCGCGGACTCCCCGGCGCCCGACCTCTTCTGGGCCCCGCAGCCCGGAGAGGGGGCACGCAGCCTGTAACCCGGGAGCCGCCCGGCGCGTAGAGAAAGCGGCCGAAGGGATTCTAGGAGCCCCGCGGGCACGGGACTTGACCCACCCCCAACCCTAAAACCCTGCGCAACGACTGGGGGGCCCGTGCTCTGGGAGCCTGGTCCGGGGAGCCGCGTCGGGCGGAGACCTTCCCCAGGATCGGGGCGGGGAGAGGCCGGCGGATTTCGATCCCGGCAGAGTCGGGCCCGGGGTTCGCCGGCCGTTCTCCCTGAGGCTTGGGGCCGCCGGTGCTCAGGGGGTGACGACGACCTTCCCCCAGGTGGCCCGCGAGGCCAGAGCCTCCAGGGCCTGCGAGGCCTCGGCCAGCGGGTAGCACTTGAAGACCATCGGCTGGATCCGTCCCTCGGCGTACAGGCGATCCAGCGCGTCGAAGGTCTCGGGAACACGCGCGGGCTCGTGAACCGCGTACGCGCCCCAGTGCAGACCCACGATCGAGATGTTCTTGAGCAGAACGCGGTTCACGCGAAGCTCGGGGATGCGACCGCTCGCAAACCCAATCACCAGCAGGCGGCCGTTCCAGGCGATGCACTTCAGCGATCGGTCGAAGACATCGCCCCCCACGGGATCGTAGATCACGTCGGCTCCACGGCCGCCCGTGGCGTCTCGCACGGCGTCGACCCAGTCGTCCTGGCGGTAGTCGAGCACCTCGTCGGCACCGGCCTCGCGGGCGACCGCGAGCTTCTCGGGTCCCCCGGCGGTGGCGAGCACGCGGGCACCGAGGGCCTTGCCGATCTGCACCGCGGCGATCCCGACCCCTCCCGCCGCGGCGTGAACGAGAAGCGTCTCGCCGCGTCGCAGGGCCGCGCGATGGACGAGTCCCGCGTAGGAGGTCGGGTAGACGATCGGCAACCCCGCGGCCTCCTCGAAGCTCATGCCCTCGGGAAGACGCCGCAGCATGCCGGCAGGAACCACGGCGCGCTCCGCGAAGGCGCCGAAGGGCACGCTCCCGTAGACAGGATCTCCCACGGAGAAGGACTCGACCCCCTCCCCGGTCGAGCACACCACACCCGCCAGCTCCGCGCCCGGAACGAAGGGAAACGGCGGCTTGACCTGGTAGCGTCCCTGGACGAGCAGGATGTCGAAGAAGTTGCAGCCGGCCGCCTTCACGTCGACCCGCACGCCGCCGTCGGTGAGCGTCGGCTCCGGGCACTCGCGGAGCTCCAGCTCACCGGGCTCCATCCAGCGGTCCACGACGATCGCACGCATGGGTCCCCCCAGCACGGGTCAGGACGTGGCGGACGTCCGCGACCCGCCTGCGGTCGCTCCTCAGACGTCCGCGGCCCGCAGCGTCTTGCGGCGATTTCCGATCGCGCGCTCCTCCGCCCTCGCGATCAGACTGCGGACCTCGGCCTCGAGCGCGCCGTAGAACTCGCCTCCGACGTTGCACTTGCGCACCGCGGCCTTGACCCGGGACTTCGAGATGATCATCGCCCCCCCCGCGGCCTTCGCGGCGCGGCTGCTGCCAGCCTTTCGGGCGGTCTTCTTCCCTGCCGGCTTCTTCTTGGCTGCCATCGCGAGCCTCCTCTGGTGGTTCTGCGTAAGAGCGACCGAGAATAAGCGGAACTCCACCGACGTCAATACGGGGGTGCAGGGTCGCTGAGGTAGAATGAGGTCCATGCACCCCGTCGGCGCCCGCATCCTCGGCCTTCTTGGGTTCCTGCTGCTCCTCGCTCCTGGACTCGCGGCGCGGGACCGCGGGGCCGACGGCGAGTTCGATCAGCGTCGCTCTGCCCATTTTCGTCTGCTCCAGGACGTCGATCTCGACTGGGTCACGGGGCGGGGCGGCTCACGGGCCTTCGAGCGGGCGGTTCTCGCGGAGCTCGAGCAGGCCTATCGCGACCTGGCCCGGTCGCTCGACATCCGCCCGCGCCATGCGATCCGCGTCGTCATCTACGACCCCGGGGTCTTCGAGCAGATCTTCGGCGGGCGCTTCCGTTTCAGCGCGGTGGGGTTCTACGAGGGAGCTTCCCAGCTCATCCACATTCGCGGTGGCACACGGGTCGACGCCCCACTGGTCCGGACGCTCCACCACGAGTACGTCCACGCCGCTCTTGACGCGGTGACCGATCCCAGACGCATACCGGCGTGGCTCAACGAGGGCCTGGCCCAGCTCTTCGAGCATCGGGCCCTGGGCAAGCGGGGGCTCGGGAGCGCGGAGTACGAGTGGCTGCGGCGCGCCAGCGCGAACGGTGCCTGGCTTCCACTGGAGCGCCTCTCGGGAATGAGCTTCGCGTCCTTCGACGCCGACGACGCCCGCTTGGCCTACCGGCAGGCCTATGGGCTGGTGGACTATCTGGTGCGGCGCAGCGGGGAGCGTCGCTTTCGGAGCTTCATGCGGCAGCTCGTGAGGGGAGGGCGCCTCGAGCGCCTGTTCGAGCGCGAGCTCCGCATCGAGCTGGCCGAGCTCGAGGCCAGCTTCCGCGCCGAGCTACGCTAGGCGTCTGACCCGAGACTCCGTCTCGAGTCAGACATCTGCCGCCCTCGCGCGGTATCGGCGAGCCGAGCTCGCCTGCGCGCGCGTCGACCGACCCTCGCGTCGGTCTCCTAGTTCAGCGTGTAGACGAACGCCTCCGGCTGGTCGCGCGTCAGCAGCACCATGATCAGGACGAGCAGGATGACCGTCAGGCCGGGCAGCAGCCAGAGCCGCTTGTTGGAGGCCAGGAAGCTGCGAAAGGACTCATGATCGGTCACGGGAATACCTCCTTCCCGAGGGTCCTTGACCTTAGATGTGTAGATCTTCCTTCACCCACGTGGCAGGATCGCGCAGAAATCGCTCGGAGGCGAGGGGAGAGAGGTCCAGCGTCTCGTAGGCGCCGTTGCAGACGAGCTCGGCGACGCCGCGGCCCAGCGCGCGCGACTGCATCACTCCGCGTCCGGTGAAACTGTGTGCCTCGATGAGATTCGCGAAGCCCTGCACCCGGCCCACCACGCCACTGCAGTCGGGCGTAACGGAGTAGAGGCCCGCCCAGCCCCGCACATGGCCGCAGCGCTCGAAGGCGCTCGAGCGCAGGGCGAGACGCGGCCAAATCTCCCGCTCGAAGAAGGCGTCACTGTCGTAGCGGAAGTCGTAGCCCGACGGCTCCGCGGGCGAGGAGTAACCGGCCAGAATGTACGGCCCCTCGGGGTGGTAGTAGACGTTGGAGGCGTCCACGATCATGCCGAGCGTCGTCAGATCCACACCGTCGGGCAGGTCGCGCACCCGCACATCGACCATGGCAATCTGGCGCCGCACGGGGACCGCCACATCTCGGACGCCGAGCTTCGAAGAGAAGATCGGGCTCCACGCGCCGAGTGCATTGATGACGACGTCGGCATGGATGGACGGGTGATCGACGCTCTGCTCCGGGGGAACGTGATGGTGTGTGAGGATGCGCTCCAGAACCCCGGCCTCATCGGCGGGATCGCCCTTGGCGACCTCGACAATGTGGACCAGGTCGACGCGCCGCCGACCCGGCCCGTGCTCGACCGTCTCGACCCCCTCGATGTAGTGTCGATTCAGGAAGCGTGCGCCGCCCGCCTCGGCCTCCCGACGGTAGAATCGACGTACGGCGTTGGGGTTCACCAGGCCGTCGCGGGGCGAGAAGGTGGCACCCACGATCTCGTCCAGCCCGCGATCGAGGTGTGGGAAACGGCGCTCGACCTCACCTGGAGAGAGGATCTCGACGTCCCAGCCGAGCTGCTCCTGCCGCCTGCGCCGCTCGATCGCCTTGCGGAAGAGCCTGCGATCCCCGTAGAGCCATAGGTAGCCCCGCTGCCGCAGCGAGAACTCCTCCGCGTGCTCTTCGAAGAAGCCGATCGTATCACGACACGCCGCGATGTTGATCTCGTGCCACCAGGTGGCGCGGCAGCCGCCGGCGTTGAGCTCCGACGACGCGTAGCGTCCGTGCAGATCGAGGTCGACGACGCAGACGTCGTGCACGCCGCGCTCCACCAGTGCAGCGGCGATCGCAGAGCCGATGATCCCTCCGCCCGCGATCAGCACCTCGACGCGATCTTCCACGGCGTCCCCTCCGCACGAGATGCTACGCGCTACACTGCGCCCCGCAATGCGCACGGACGATCCCCCGCGACTCGGCTTCGTGGAGGCCCACGAGGTTCCCCGGCTGATCCTCGGCGTCCTGCGGGGAGATCCCGTCTCCCTCCGCCGCCTCCTGGGCGCGCGTCGCAGCGGCCGCTGGGGCTGCGGGCTGGCTCTGGCCGCGCTGCTGCTCGCCGTACCGGAGCCCTCCGGGATCGCGATCGTGGCCGCCGCGCATCTCGCGCTGGCGCTCTACGTCGTGATCCCCCGAACCGGCGCGCTCCCCCTCCGAGCCCGACAGGAGCTCACACTCTCCCTCTGGGCAGCCTCCCCCCTGTTCGCGCTGGTCGCCGCCCTCCGCCCGCTCGGCCTGCAATCGCTCGCCCTCCCCCTCGCCGCCACCCTCCTCGCCCACCTCCACATCGCCCGAACCACCAGAAGCGGGGACGTTGATTGAGTTGTTGATACGAGAGGGTTGGGCTACGCCCGCCAGCGAAGCACGCCGCGCGGGGCTCACGCCTCGCGACCAACAACTCAATCAACGTCCCCTTAGGGGCGGGAGTAGTTGTAGCCGCGGGAGTTTAGGGGGAAGCGGAGGTCGCCTTCGGGTCGCTCGGGGAGGTGGAGCGTGAGCTTGCGCTCGATCGGTGGCGGGAGGGGACAGATCTTGGCTTCGTTGGACTCGTCGAGCTGCGGGCTCTCGGCCTGCTGGGTGGGGGCGCTGGGGGGGTCCCCCTCGGAGCGGACGGTCACCCCGCCGGCACCGAGCAGCATGGCGAGCGCAACGGCGCAGCATCCGGCGATCTTCATCGAATCTCTCATCGGTGCTCGGCCCGCTCGACTTGAGGCCGCGGGGATCCACGGCCCGGGTTGAGGCACACGCCTTTTGCGCGTAAGCTGCGGGCAGGATGCACCCGAAGATCATTGATCCGGAGCAGGCCTTCCTCGTGCTCGTGGATGTGCAGGAGGGGTATCGCAAGGCCCTGCATGCTTGGGAGCGGGTCATAGAGCGCTGCGCCGTGCTCGTTCGAGGCTTTCGCACGTTGGAACTGCCCGTCTTCTACACGGAGCAGTACCCCAAAGGGCTCGGCCCGACGGCGTACGAGCTGCACGAGCTCCTCGAGGGGGTGCCGCGCTTCGAGAAGCTCGACCTCTCGGCACTCGGTGCACCGGGTCTGCTGGACGCGCTCGAGCCGCTGGGTCGGAAGGTCGCCGTGGTCTGCGGAATAGAGACGCACGCCTGCATCAACCACACGGCCCACGACCTGCTCGCGCGCGGCTACGACGTTCACATTCCCGTCGACGCGGTCTCGTCTCGGCGGCTGATCGAGCACGAGATCGGCTACGCCAAGCTGCTTCGCTCGGGGGTGGTGGGGGCCAGTGTCGAGTCCGCCTTGCTCGAGTGCGTCCGCAGCGCCGCGCATCCCCGCTTCAAGGCGATTCACGCTCTGCTCAAGTAGGCGATGTCCGACGGCAACCTCGAACGCATCGGCGCCCGTGTACCGCGTTGTCGGCGCTGTCCGCGGCTGGTGGGGTACCGCCGCGAGATCAAGCGTCGCTACCCCGACTACCGTTGTCTTCCGGTACCGAGCTTCGGAGATCCGCGAGCCTGGCTCGTGATCGTGGGCCTCGCACCCGGATTCCACGGGGCAAACCGCTCGGGCCGACCGTTCTGGCTGGACGCATCGGGAGAGTGGCTATACGGCGAGCTCGAGCGCTGCGGGCTCTGGAACGGCCGGACCCTTCGCGGCGTCTGCATCCTGAACGCGGTCAAGTGCGTGCCTCCGGCGAACCGTCCGACGACGGAGGAGAGCGAGCGCTGCCGTCCCTGGCTGGCGGCCGAGCTCGCGGCGCTCGTCCATGCTCGGGTCGTCCTCAGCCTGGGAGCCATCGCGCACCGTGCGGTGCTGAGGGCCTGGGAGCTCCAGCCCTTGTCCCGTTTCGCGTTCCGGCACGGGGCGGTCCATGCCCTCGAGGGCCGGCCCCCTCTGCTCTGCAGCTACCATCCGTCGCGCCAGAACACGAACACCGGCGTGCTGACGCAATCGATGTGGCAAGCGATCTTCGCACACGCGCTGACCCTGCGGAGGTGCCGGGCGACGGGGGCCACCCGCGGGACGGCCCGAGACGCGATGGCTCTTCCGAGCGCGGAGCGTCGCACGGTCGAGAGCCGGCGAGCGCGGAGCCATCGCAAGGCGTGATGATCCGGTCGGAGGAGCGGATCAGGCGGTGGGCGCGGGAGACGGACGTGCTCGTCCTCGGGCTGGGCTGTGCGGGCGCGGCTGCCGCCCTGGCGGCCGAGGCGGCGGGCGCTCGCGTCCTCGCGATCGAGCGGGCGAGTGGGGGCGGCGGCACCACGGCGCTCTCGGGTGGCGTCATCTATCTCGGGGGGGGCACCCCTATTCAGGAGAAGTGCGGCTTTGAGGACTCGCCTGAGCAGATGCTGCGGTACCTTAGTGCGTCCTGCGGGGCGGGCGCCGATCCAAGCCGCCTGCGAGTGTACTGCGAAGGAAGCGTCGAGCACTTCCACTGGCTGGTCGCCCAGAGAGTTCCATTCAAGGCGAGCTTCTACGCGGACACGAGTGGGGATCCGCCGACGGACGACGGCCTGGTCTTCTCGGGCAACGAGAAGGCCCATCCCTTTGATCGCATAGCAAGGCCCGCGCCGCGCGGCCACGTTCCACGCATCGAGGGCCCCGCCGGCGGGCTGCTGATGCGCAAGCTGCTCGATGCCGTTGCGGCCACCTCGGTCGAGATTTTCATGGACAGCCGCGCGATCTCGCTCGTCCGGGACACGTCGGGCGCGATCGTGGGTGCCGTGATTCGCAGCGGTGGTGATCAAGCCGCAATCCGAGCGCGACGCGGCGTGATCCTGACGACGGGTGGCTTCATCGAGAACCGTCGCATGGTCGAGACCTATGCTCCGCTGCTGCGGCGCTGCCGCTTCCGCGTGGGCGCCGAGGGCGACGACGGAAGCGGAATTCGCATGGGCATGGCGGCGGGGGGCGCGGCCATCCACATGGACCGTGCCTCGGTGACGCTGCCGATCTACCCGCCCAAGCGCCTCGCACGCGGAGTTCTCGTGAACGGCTTCGGTCAACGCTTCGTGAACGAGGACGTCTACTACGGCCGCCTCGGCGAGCTTGCACTCCTGCACCAGGACGGCCGTGCGTACCTGGTTCTCGACGAGGCCACCTTCGAGCGTCCGGAGATTCCACGCGAGATCGCGGCCGTCGCCGAGACGATCGACGGGCTTGCAGTCGATCTCGGACTTCCGGACGGCAGCCTCGAAGCCACGCTCGAGCTCTACAACCGCCACGCGGAGCACTGCCGGGACCCCGTGTTCCACAAGGCTCCTGAGTACCTCACCCCGTTGCGCCATCCTCCGTATGCGGCTCTCGACTGCACCGTGGAGGGATCGCTCTACGCGGCCTTCACGCTCGGCGGCTTGCACACGACGATCGACGGCCAGGTCCTCACCCCCGATGGTGAGGTCATCCCTGGGCTCTACGCCGCCGGGCGCGCCAGCGCAGGTGTGAGTGTGGGGGGGTACGCGAGTGGCCTGTCGATCGGCGATGGCACGTTCTTCGGGCGTCGCGCTGGCGCCCACGCCGCCCTCCGCTGATCTCGCAACGGGCGGCGCGCTTCAGAAGCCGGCGAGCCGAAGCAGCGGGAGGGCCACCGCGAGGCGAGGCGAGACACGGAGCGCCTCGAGCTCCGCACGCTGCCGGGCGTGCTCGAGGAAGCTCACGGGGCGCGAGCTGGCCAGCAGTCGAGTGAGCACCTCGAGGCGGCCCCGCAAGACCAATCGCACCGGCTCGAGTCCCGGAGGATCCGCCTTGGGCGATGCGGTGCGGAGCTCCGCACCCCGACCAAGGGCGGCCCCTCCGACCCGCACGATTCGGCCCGAGTGAAGCACCATGACGAGCTTGATGCCCGGCATCTCCTCGCCGGCCCCAGCGATCACCAGCGCATACGCACCATCGGGCAGGAGGCGAAGAACCCCCGCCCGCAGAGGCGCGGGCAGACGACGCAGGCGTTCGAGCCATCCGAGCCAGGGCGGATCCGAGCACAGTGCACCGTCGAGCAGAGCGCGCCAGAGTGGCGCTCCACTCCGGAAGGCAGGGTGCTCGCCGTCGAGCATCACGATGCGGCTCACACCCGCGGCGACGTCGAGGCTCCGCAACGCCTTCGGCGCCGGGACGGGCAGAGCGGGCGGAAGACCCGGGAGCGGTCCGTGATCGCTGCGTACGGCCTGCTGCAGCCGGCCGTCGCGGAGCAAGCCGATGAGACGGACCTCCTGAGCCGCGTGGCCGAGCACCAGCCGGCGCAGCACAGCGCCCGCCTCGGGACTGAGCTCGATTCTCGGCGTGCTCACAGCTCGACCAGCTCGCGAAGCTGCACGCTTCGCGCCGGCAGCTCGAACGACTCGCCGGCAAGCAGATGCTGTCCCACACCGCGGACCTCCCGGAGCGCCTCACGGGGTGCGAGCGCGATCGTGACACGCAACAGGCGTTCAAGGGGGTTGGCCAGAAAGAGAAAGCGTCGCTCACCGCCGTGGTGCAGCTCTGTCTCCACACGCGGGTCGGACGCCGCGTAGCAGGGGCGGACATCGAACGGATCGAGCAGTGCCCGCACGACGTCCGCCAGGGCATCGTCCTTGACGTCGGGAGAGCGCCACGGCAGCCGGAAGCCAAAGTGAACGACTTGGCCGCGGCCCTGCGGAACCCTCACAGCGAGCGGCCCCGCCTCAGAGCCTATCACGGGCTCTCCCCCCTCGAGCACGTCGGCAGCCTCGATCTCGAGCGCACCGCAACGCGCACGCTCGATCCGTGCTCGGGCGCGCATGGGAAACTCGAAGCCGAGCGCGCGGCCGCCCCAGTCGATGCGGGGCACGCGCGGTCCCAGAACGAGCCGACCCCCGGCCTCCACCCAGCGCCGCAGCCGGAGTGCGAGTGCGGGACTCATGCGTTCGCAGCTCGGCAGGATCGCCACACGCCAGCGCGAGAGCTCAGCCTCGGGAATCGATGTGTCCGCAACCGAGAACGCGATCCCCGCCCGACACAGGCCGGTGAACAGACCCTCGAAGAGCGGCTCGTGCAGTGTCTCCATCGGATCCAGCAGCCCCAGCGGCCGTGGTCGCACGCGGAGGGCCTCCAGTGCCGACGGGGAGGCGAGGCTCGGGCTCAGTGCACCATGAGAGGCACAGGCTTCACGCAAGCGGCCCAGCTCGCGGTTGGCGAGCAGCAGGCAGTCACTGCGCCGCTCGAGACGCGCGTGATCGATCGCATCGAGCATGCGAAACAGACGCTGCCAACCCGAGCCCTCGGTCGGATCCCCACCGGGACCGAGCGGGGCCGAAAGCTCGCCGAGACCGTCGCACGCAAGCAATGTCTCGAGATCCAGCGCGCGCACGCCGCTCATGGCGAGCACCGCGGCTGCTTCAGCTCCCGGCAGCGGAAGCTCGTCGCGACACCACGAACGCGTGGACGGGATCCCGAGCACGGCGGCCAGAGGTGCGTGCGCGGACGCCCGCAGACCCAGGCGGCGCAGCCTGGAGAAGCTGGCGCGAGCCGCATCACCGAGAACGAAGCTCACGCCCTGAGCGTGCGACGCCCAGGCATCCGCACCGCAGCCGGGTGGATCGTCGTGCACGGCCTCGATCAGAGCGCCGTCGGCTTCGCTCTGCGCGCGGGCGAGCGCGGCACGGCCGACGATCTCGCGGTGGAGCAGCTCCCCCGCCTCGACCCAGGCGAGCGCACCCTCCAAGTCCTCGGGACCCTCCGGTCCGGTCAGCGGGGGTGCCCCGGTCGGTGCGCCACCCTGCGGGAACTTCACGCTCAGAAAGCGGGCGTGGAAGGCGAGGGACTCGGGTGCGCGGTCGAGCATTCCCCCACCCCGAACCGGCCTGCGCGAGCCGGGTCCGGATGCGATCCAGCCGACGACGGGCCCACGGGGCGGGGCGTACGACGCGAAACGCTTCGCGACCGCCTCGAGCCAGACGCAGGACTCGTGTCGCAGCTGATCCGACGCCGGGGACAAGAGGCCAGGCTCCGGACCTCCGACACCGCGCGCGCGGACGTGGGCGAGAGCGAGAAGGCGGCGCGGGACGCCGTCGCCCGACCGCACCCCCGAACCGAGCCAGGGAGCCGGCCGAAGAACCACGAGCAGCCCCCGTGCGTGTGCGATCTCGAGCAGCCGCGGCACGTCGAGGAGCGGATTCTGCTCGCCCCAGTCGAGCTGCCCGGGAGTGATCTCGTGCCGAGCCCACGACAGGTCCAGCCGCAGCAAGCGGATGCCGAGGCTCGCGGCTCCGTCCACGCAGGCCTCCCAGCGGGCCGGCGCGATCTCCCAGTACGGCAGACCCGCGGAGCGCCACGGCACGTGGCATCCATCGGTGTCGATTCCGTGGGGGCTCAGGCGAACCCCGCGGCGTGGACCGCGATCGCTCATGGGCGCTCACCTTCCGCACCCACGCTACCACAGCGACCCGATGCGCAGCGCGAGAGGGGGCACTACCCTGGGCGCGCTTTGGCCGATGCCCTCCCTGAGATTCGCTGCCGCGTTCCGGGTCCGCACTCGCGGGCCCTGACGGACCGCCTGGCCGGGGTCGAATGCCCGGAGGTCACCTGCCTCACGCAGCCCACCGTCTTTTGGGAGCGCGCCACGGGGTCGAACGTGATCGACGTGGACGGCAATCGCTACGTCGACCTGGTTGCGGGGTTCGGTGTGGCCGCACTCGGCTATGCGCATCCGGAGCTGAGCGCCGTCGCCGCGGAGCAGGCGGCCACGCTGCCCCACGCGATGGGCGACGTCCACCCGGCGCGCGTCAAGGTCGAGCTGCTCGAGCGACTCCGCGGCGTCCTGCCGAATGGGCTCGACTCCACCCTCCTCTCCTCATCGGGCTCGGACGCGGTCGAGAGCGCGTTGAAGACGGCGCTGGTGGTAAACGGAAGACCGGACGTGCTGGCCTTTGAGGGCGCATACCATGGACTGGGCCTGGGCGCCCTCGACGTCACACACGCCGAGCGCTTTCGCCGTCCCTTCCTCGCGCGGCTGCCGAGCCGAACCCACTTCGTCCCCTATGGCGATGACGCGGCCGCGCGACGGCTCGCCACCCTTGTACCGCTCGGGGCGATTCTGGTGGAGCCGATCCAGGGACGCGGCGGGATCCGGGTACCACCCGATGGCTTTCTCACGGCCCTGCGCGAGATCGCAGACCAGACGGGAGCCCTGCTGATCGCGGACGAAGTGTACACGGGTCTATGTCGAACCGGACCCTGGCTGGCCTGCGAGCACGAGAGCGTGGTCCCCGATCTGGTCACGCTGGGGAAGGGCCTCGGGGCGGGCTTTCCGATCTCGGCCTGCGTGGGCAGGAGCGAGATCATGAGCTGCTGGGAGCCTTCGCGGGGCGACGCGATCCACACCAGCACCCATCTGGGCAATCCGTTGGGATGCGCACTGGGCCTGCGCGTGCTCGAGATCCTCGAGCGAGAGCGAATCCACGAACGTGTCGCCGGCCTCGGCGCACATCTTCGCGACCGGCTCGAGAGCGAGGTCCGCAAGCGGCCCGGCGTACGCGACGTGCGAGGGCGCGGACTGATGCACGGGATCGAGCTGGAGGACCCCAAGCGGGCCGCCGCCATCGTGCACGAGGCCCTGCGACGCGGCTGGATCCTGCTCGCCGACGGGCCGCGCGCCAGCGTGCTCACGCTCACACCCCCGCTCACGATCGCCGAGCCCGTGCTCGACGCGGCCGTCGATCTGCTTCTGGAGCTGCTGGACGGATGAGCCGAGACGAGCTCGATCAGGCGGTTCAGATCTGGATCCGAGAAGGAGCCGAAGGGCCCCTCGACGAGCCGAGGTTCGAGGCTCTTGCGCTGGCGCTCTTCGCGTATCAACACGAGCACAATGCGCCGTACCGCAGGCTCTGCGAGACGGTCGGCATCGACGATCCCCGACGCGTCGAATGCTGGCAGGACATTCCAGCCGTACCGACGGGCGCCTTCAAGGAAGCGCGCCTGGCTTGCTTTCCTCCCGATCGTCGCCTGCGCGTGTTCCGCACGAGTGGCAGCACGACGGAGCGTCGGGGTGAGCTGCATCTCGACACACTCGATCTCTACGAGGCGTCCCTGCGCTCAACCTTTGGACAGTACGTGCTCGGCGGGCCCAGCCGGATGCGGATCCTCGTGCTCGCTCCTCCCGCAGAGGAGGCTCCCGACTCATCCCTCTCACACATGTTTCACATCGCCTGCCGAGATCTCGGCACGGCCGCGAGTCGGTTCTACGTGCGTGGACACGGATGGGATCCGGACGCTCTGATCGGGGATCTGGCTGAGGTGGACGAGTCGGTCGCGCTGGTGGGCACGGCCTTCGCATTCGTGCATCTGCTCGATGAGCTCGAGGCTCGGGGTCTTCGGCTCACGCTCCCCGTCGGGAGCCGCGCCATGGAGACGGGTGGGTTCAAAGGACGCTCGCGTGAGCTCAGCCGCGAGGAGTTGCACGGTGGCATCGCCAAGGCTCTCGGTCTCCCGCGCCATGCGATCGTCAACCAGTACGGCATGTGTGAGCTCGCAAGCCAGTTCTACGAGCCGAGCCTGCTGCTGGGCCACGTCACGACCGTCAAGCGGGTACCGCCCTGGGTCCGCACGCGCGTCGTGGACGCCGCCACCCTGCAGGATCGGCCGCGGGGCGAGCCGGGCGTGCTGGTCCACTACGACCTGGCCAACACGGGATCCGTGCTCGCGGTCCAGACGTCGGATCTGGGGCGACGGCGGGACGATGGCTTCGAGATCCTGGGACGTCTGCCGGGGGCAGAGCAGCGCGGCTGTTCGATCGCGGCGGATGCGCTGCTCGCGCTGCGATGAACACACCGTCCTCTCTCACGGATCTCCGGGAGGCAGCGGGGCGCCTCGATCCCGACCGCGTCGGCAGCGCGCTCGCGAGCGGCCTCGATCTCTGGCGGGCGGCGGACTCTCCCTGGCTCGCCCGACTCGCACGAGCGCATCCCGTCTACTCGGCGGCCGTGTTGGAGCGCGGCGTACGGATGGGCGTACAGGCCTGGTCCGCCCAGGCACTGCGTCAGCTCGCGACCGATGCAGCGAGACGGGGTGGGCCGGCGCCCGGGCTCACGGCGGTCTGGCTCGCGGGCTCCATCCCCACCGCGAGCTTCCACGCGCTCCTGCTTCCGTTGCTGGCCGGCTCCGCCGTCTACGGCCGACCGTCATCGCACGACCCCGCGAGCGCGCGGCTCTTCACCGCCTCACTTCGTGCGGTGGACCCGGGCGTCGCGGACGCGCTCGAGGTGGGGCGCGACGACACGCTGCTGGATCAAGCCGACGCGCTGGTCGCTTACGGATCCAATGAGACGATCGAGAGTCTGCGCGGGCGGGCGCCGGCGGGATGCCTCTTCGTGGGCTACGGACACAAGCTCTCCGCCGCGGCCGTCGGACCTGCTGCGGATCTGGAGAGCGCCGCCACCGCGGTGGCCCTCGATGCGGCCCTCTTCGACGGGCGGGGATGCCTCTCCCCAGCGTATGTGTTCGTGGCTCAGGATCCGCAGGGACGCGCGGATCGTTTCGCGGAGCATCTGGCCGACGCGCTTGGGGCGCTGACCGAGACGCTCCCGCGCGGAGCCCTCTCCGCGACGGAGCAGGTCGCCCTACGCGAGCGCTGGGCGCGGGAGGCGCTGCGGGAGGGGGCGCGCGTGCTCTCACCCGTTCCACGCACCGACTGGGCCGTCCTGCTCGCCCCGGCTGGGACCTGGCCCGAGCCCGGCCTGCTTCGCTTCGTGCCGGTGCTGCCCGTGCGAGATCTCGACGAGCTCGGCACCTGCTGCGCGCAGCTCCATCCGCACCTATCCTCGCTGGCACACGTGGGCTGGGAGGCGGGCGCGGATGAGCTCGAGAAGATCGTGAGACGCGGCGGCGGTGCGCGGTGCTGCGCACCGGGCCGCTTGCAGGCCCCGCCGCTCGACTGGCGGCAGGACGAGCGGGAGCCGCTCCCGCTCTTGCTACGCAAGCCGAGGACGACTGCATGAACGAGCCTGGAGACGGCCCGCTCGACCGGCCGGCGGTGATGACGCACGTCGCTGTGCGCTGCCGGGACCTCGACGCTTCGCGCCGCTTCTACCAGCGTTATGCGGGACTCCACCTCGTTCACGAGCGCTGCGACGATCAGGTTCGCGTGATCTGGCTGTCCCACCGGGAGAGGAATCCCGAGTTCGTGATCGTGCTCCTGGAGATGCCGCACACCGACCCGAGTGAGCCGGGCGCAACGGATCACCTCGGGTTCGCCGTCCGCTCACGCGACGAGGTCGATCGCATCGCAGCCCTCGCGAGGGAGGAGGGCCACCTCAAGCTCGGCCCCACCGACGGGGGCCCGATTGTCGGCTACTTCGTCATGGTCCGGGATCCGAGCGGAAACACCTGCGAGTTCTCTTACGGACAGCCCATCCCCCCGCCCGAGAGCGTGCGACCCCACGGCCCTCAGCCGTCGAACGGGTAGAGCGTCCCCAGCAGCCAGCCGAGCCAGAGCGCCTGAAGCACAGCGCTGGCCCAGGGGCCACGGGTCCGGCACGCCAGACGCTGGGCCAGCGGCTCGAGCAGCAGCAGCGCCGGCAGGAGCACCGGGATCACGCCTGGCGGGCGGGACAGAACCACACCGAATCGTGTAGAAGCCCAGAGCACGAGGAGCGTGAGCCCCTTGCCAGCCAAGGGCGCCCAGCCGCGGCCCGGAGCCCGCAGAAGAGTCTCGAGCGCCACCAGGTAGGGGAGCAGCAAAAGCACCGTGGCTGCGCAGCCCACGAGCTGCGCGGCCGAGGGCCAGAGACGGGCGAACGGAATCGCGGCGCTCCCGATTCCCGTGTAAGCCGCGCTGAAGAGCAGCGCGCCCAGTCCCAGGTCACGGAGCTCAGGCCGAGTGGGAGCCGCGAGACGGCGTCGTGCCAGAAGGACGCCACAGAGGGCCGCACCACAGACCCCGAGCCACGCGAGCACCCCCCGCAGTCCCCGGAGCGGGACGAAGGCGAGGAGCCCGGGGCCAGACGCGAAGACCAGAGGCAGCGCCCCGAGCAGTGCAGCCGCGAACCCAGCCAACGCGGGCCAGGGGGGCCCCAAGCGCGGGGGCAAGGCTGCAGCCTCGGTGGGTGCACGGAGCCCGAGCAGGCCCCAGAGCAGCGCGAACGACGCGAGCATCCCGAGAACGCTCCAGCCCAGGAGCGAGCCGCGTGCTCGCGACGGAGTCGGCCGTGCACCATCGCCGATCGTGAGCGCGAGCCAGGCGAGCATCGCATCCGTACACGTTCTCGTGTAAGCCAGACCGAACCCACCGGGCAGCGGAGCCGCGACCTCGGACAGGTGCACGGCGGTCCCGCGCGCCACCTCCCCATAGGTGCGGCCCAGCACCAGACGCTCGAGCTCCGCCACCTCGGCGCCGATCGCACGAAAGCGCGCCCGCCGAGCGTCCGCATCTCCCGAGCTCCAGATCAGCAGCAGGTTGGGCACGGGGTAGGGACCCGGTGGCGAGATGGCCCCGCCCACCGCGATCACGGCCGCCACGGCCGGATCGCGTCCCGCGTAGGCGAGGGCGAGCTCGCCGCCCAGACCGTGTCCGGCCAGCGCGATCCGCCCCGCGTCGAACGGAGAACGGGTCCGCGCATACAGCACGACCCGATCGAGGTCGTCGAGCAGCACATCGCTGACGACGGGATCGCCGTGAGGAAACGGCAGGCGGTTCGCTCCGTGACCGCGCAGATCGGGAGCCACGACAGCGTAGCCCGCATCGGCGAGGCGCCGCGCCTCGTCCGCCAAGATCCCCGCACCGCGCGCGAAGTCGTGCACGAGCACGACGACCGGCCAACGGCTGCGGCCCGCCGGGTCGAGCTGCGGGTTGGTGCTGTGGCGTGGCTCGTACACGACGGTGGGGATCGAGCCGTCGATCTCGACATCGTGGCGACGGACGGTACGGGTTCCGAGCCCGATCGCGATCCAGGCCGCGATGAGCGACAGCGCGGCGAGGCCGTAAAGGATCCGGGCCAGCACACGCGCATGCTAGCATCTTGGCGTGAAGCTCGAAGAGGTCGACACACCCGCACTGCTGCTCCGCGCTGATTGCCTCGAGCAGAACATCGGGCGCATGGCGAGTTTCTTCGCGACGCGGCCGACCGCGTTGCGACCCCACTTCAAGACACCCAAGTGCGCCGAGGTCGCCCGACTCCAGCTCGAGGCGGGGGCGAGCGGCCTCACCTGGGCGAAGCTCGGTGAGGCCGAAGCTCTGGTCGAGGCCGGGATCCGGTGCTCGATCCTGATCGCGAACCAGGTCGTCGGCCCGCTCAAGCTCGCCCGGCTCTCGAAGCTCGCGGCGAAGCTCCCCGAGCTGATCGTCGCGGTCGACGACGTGCAGCAGATCGAGGCGCTCGAGCTCGCCGTGGCCGGGATGTCGGCGCAGCTGGGCGCGCTGATCGAGCTGAATATCGGGATGCACCGCTGTGGCTGTGACGAGCCCGAGCAGACGGTCGCTCTGGCACAGCGGCTCGAGCGGGGCCGAGTGCGCTACCGCGGGATCATGGGCTACGAGGGTCATGCCGTGCTCATCGCGGACCCGGAGCGTCGCACGGCGCTCACCGAGCAGGCGCTCGCCGTCCTCGACCGCCACCGCCAGGCCCTCGAAGGTGCAGGGCTCCCGCCCGCGATCGTCAGTGCGGGGGGCACCGGTACCTACGATCAGACCGGCGATCATCCCGGGATCAGTGAGATTCAGGCCGGGAGCTACGTCTTCATGGACGCGGCCTACCGGCGCGTCCGCGGGGAGTTCGGGTGCGCCCTCACGCTGCTCACGACGGTGCTGCGACGAAGAGGCCGGCTGCTGATCACCGACGCCGGGATGAAGGCGCTGAGTCAGGAGTTCGGCATGCCCGAGGGCAGCGATCTCCCGCTGCGCTGCGTGGCACTCTCCGAGGAGCACGGACACGTCTTGATCGACGAGGACGTCGAGCTCGAGCTCGCAGCGGGCGACCGAATCGAGCTGCTGCCGACCCACGGAGACACGACCCTCAACCTGCATGACGAGTACACCGTCCTCCGCGGCGGCCAGGTCGTCGCCCGCTGGCCCATCATCGCGCGCGGCCGCACACGCTAGTGGACAACAAGGAGAGGGCCGGAGTCGCGGTCACGGGAGCAAATGGCGTGGTGGGACGGGCGATCCTGCGACGCGCACTCGAAGCGGGCCTCTTCATCCGCGCCATCGTGCGCTCGCAGCGCGCGGTGGACGCTCTGCCCACGATTCCGTCGCCGAGCGGTCGCGTGGCAATCGTCGAGTACGGGAAGCCCGAGACGCTGGAGGCCGCGTTGTGCGGAGCCCAGACCGTCATTCATCTGCCGGGCCTGCTGATCGAGAGACCGGAGGCGCGCTACAGGGAGGCAAACGTTCTCACCACGCAGCGCACGCTCGAGGCCGCGCAGAAGCTCGGCTTGGCGAAGCTCGTGCTGGTGAGCGCGCTGGGGGCCGATGCAAACGGGACCAACGCCTACCTTCGGACGAAAGGTGAGGCGGAGGCACTCGTGCGCGCATCCGGCATGCCTTACACGATTCTGCGTGCGCCATTGATCCTGGGTCGGGGTACGGAGGGATCGAGAGCCCTCCTGCGTGCCGTGCGGAGCCGTGTGGCGTGGCTTCCGGGCGGGGGGCGACACCGGCTCCAGCCGCTCGACGTGGACGACCTGGCCCGGGCCGCGCTTCAGGCGGCCCGCGTTCCGGAGATCGCCCTGAACCAGACTCTCGATCTGGTCGGCCCGACCTCGTTGCAGGAGCGCGACCTCTTGATTCGCCTCGCACGGCTGCGCAGGCGCCACATCCGGATCTTCCCGGTTCCACTCGTCCTCTTGCGCGGCCTCCTCGCTCTGCGCGTGCGGCTGCGGGGGCCGGGCCTCTCGCCCGACGTGCTCGAGGTGATCACCGCCGACACGCGCGTGGATCCGGAGCCGGCCGCCCGGGCGCTCGAGATCACCCTCAGCCCCCTCGAGGCGACGCTGCGCCGGAGCCTCGGAGGTGCGGAAGCCCCATGAGCGGAGCCCGGCACAGGCTCGCAGGCGCCTCGCGAGCGCTCCCCTGGCTGGTCACGGCGCTCTGCTTCGGATACCTCTACCTGCGCCTCGATGCGGCCGCGGTACGAAGCGGCGCCGAGGGTGTTCCCGCCTACCTGGCCACGAGCTTCCGGAAGGTGAGCTGGGGGCACTGGCTGGCCCTGATGATTCCCTACTCCGGATTCTACTTCCTGATCGACTCGCTCGTGACGTGGCGCGTGATCCGCTGGTTCAATGCACCGGTGCGCTTTCGGGACATCCTGCCGATCCGCGGCAGTGCGTACATCCTCTCGATCGTCAACGAGCAGGTGAGCAAGGGCGCCATCGCGCTCTACCTCAACCGCCGCCACGGCGTGCCGGGCTGGCAGGTGGCCTCCAGCATGCTCTTCATCATGTTCTGCGAGTTCTACTACCTGCTGACTTGGGCCACGATCGGCGTCCTGCTCCACCGCGAACGCTTCCCCGAGGTCTTCCACGGCATCCCGTGGATGGCGCTCGCGTCGGCCGTGCTGCTCTGCGGGGTCACGCTCTTCTTCTCGCGCGAAGGCTCGGGCGGGTTTCGTGAGCGGCCGATCCTCCATTCCTTCCGGCGCGCGCGAGCCTGGCAGTACCTCGCTCTGATCCTGCTGCGCTCGCCCGCTCTGCTCGCAGCCGTGTGGGTCTACTCGCTCGCGCTCGAGCTCTTCGGCGTGCAGGTGGGTCTCGGCGAGATGCTGGGCTACCTGCCGGTCATCTTCTTCGGCGCGGCCACACCGGGACCCATGCGCTCGGTGGCGATCGTGCTCTGGGTCGTCCTCTTTCCGGAGCACGAGGCCGAACTCACGATCTTCGGCTTCGTTCAGCACAACTTCTTCATCTTCTTCAACGCCGCGATCGGTCTGCTCTTCCTGCGGCGGGCCACTCGCGACCTCTTCAGCGATGCGAGATCCGCACCCGAAGCCGATCCGACATCGACAGGAGCGTCGTGACGACGAGCCCCCACGCGAACGCGCGTGTGGGGGCCGCCAGGAAAGGAACACCGAGCCGCACCAGGATGTCCCCCCCCAGGGGCACGAAGTAGAGCACGCCGTTCGCCCGGCCCAGCGGATTCGTGCGCAGCCCGCGCGCGAGACCGCTCTCCGCCGGCTGGACGCGAGCATCCCCCACGTACTGTGCGAAGGCGATGCCCACCACGCCCGGAAGCAGCCACGGAATCGCCCCGCGCCAGGCCGCGGCCGCAAGACCCGCACTCACGAAGAGGAAGTCCGCTCCGTGATCGAGGGCCCGGCCAAACGCCGTCTCGCCGCCGAGCCTCCGCGCCACGACCCCGTCCGCCAGATCGGTGGCGATGGCCAGGACGAAGAGGAACGCAGCGAGCGGCGCAGCCTCCGGGCGCAGCATCGCCCATCCAAACGGAAGCGCACTCAACAGCCGAGCCGCACTCAGTGCATTCGCGCTCAAGCCGGCCGCAGCAGCTTCGCGATCGTCTGCAGCTGCATGTGGCTCGTTCCCTCGTAGATCTTCCCGATCTTGGCGTCGCGGTAGCGCTTCTCGACCGGGTACTCGCGCGTGTAACCCACGCCGCCGAAGAGCTCGATGGCCAGTGAGGTCACGCGCTCGGCCACCTGCGAGCTGAACAGCTTGGCCATCGCGGCCGGCATCACGTAGCTCCCCCCGGCATCCTTGAGGCGCGCCGCATCGTAGACCATGAGGCGGGCAGCCTCGACGTCGGTGGCCATCTGTGCGAGCTCGAACTGAACGGACTGGAACTCCCCGATGGGCCGACCGAACTGTTGTCGCTCAGCGGTGTAGGTCAGGGCGTCGTCCAGGGCACCCTGAGCGATGCCCACCATCTGGGCGCCGATCCCGATGCGACCCTCGTTGAGCGTTTCGATCGCCACCCTGTAGCCCTTGCCGACGTCGCCCAGCACGTTCTCGGCAGGAACACGGACGTCGTTCAGAACCAGCTCACACGTGGAGCTGGCGCGAATGCCGAGCTTGTCCTCCTTGCGGCCCACTTCGAATCCGGTGGTGTCCCGCTCGACCATGAAGCTCGTGATCCCCCGGTAGCCCTTCTCCGGATCGGCATTGGCCATGATCAAGAAGATTCCGGCCTCGGCGGCATTGGTGATCCAGAGCTTGCGCCCCGAGAGGATCCAGTCGTCCCCATCGCGGCGCGCTCGCGTCTGGAGTGCGAAAGCATCGCTGCCTGACGACGCCTCCGAGAGTGCGTAGGCGGCGACCGTCCCCGCGGCCATCTTGCCGAGCATGCGCTCCTTCAGGGGCTCGGAGCCCCAGCGCAGCAGGGCATTGGCGACGAGCGTGTTCTGGACATCGACCAGCACGCCGACCGACGCATCGGCGCGTGAGATCTCCTCGACGGCGAGGACGGCCATGAAGAAGCTTCCCCCCGCCCCGCCCCAGATCCCCGGCGTCTCGATCGCCATTATTCCGAGCTCGAAGAGCTTCGGGATCAGGTCGTCATCGTAGCGGGCGCGACGATCCATCTCGGCCGCGCGGGGCGTGATCTCACGCTCCGCGAACTCACGGACCGTCTTGCGGAAGATCTCCTCGTCCTCCTCCAGGACCCTGAGCGGCTTTCGCGTCATCTCATTCTCCGACGGAGCTCGGCGACCAGCTCGTCCCGTGGAACCTCCACGATCTGACCGGTCACCCGCTCGAAGAGCTCGACCTTGCCCTCGGCCATCGCGCGCGGGCCGAGCACGACCCGCCAGGGAAAGCCGACGAGATCGGCGTCCTTGAAACGAACCCCCGGTCGCTCGTCGCGATCGTCGACCAGGACGTCGAAGCCGAGCTGCGCGAGCTCGGCGCCGAGCGCCGCGGCCACCTCCCCTTGTTCGGCGTCGCGGACGCGAATCGGCGTGATCACGACGTGGTAGGGCGCGATCGGCCAGGGCCAGCAGATGCCGTTCTCGTCGTGATGGGATTCGATGGCCGCCGCCATGATGCGCTCGATCCCGATGCCGTAGGAGCCCATCACGAGCGGAACCTCCCGGCCCTGCGCATCGAGCACCCGAGCGCCCATGCTCTCGGAGTAGCGCAGGCCCAGCTTGAAGATGTGTCCGACCTCGATGCTCTTGCGCACGTCGAGGGCCTTGCCGCAGCGCAGGCAAGCCTCGCCCTCCACGACGGTCCGGAGATCCACGATCTGGGCACCGCCGATGTCGCGCGCGACGTCCACGTGCCGGAGGTGGAAGTCATCCTGGTTCGCGCCCGTCGTCATGCCGCGGCGCCCCTCGAGCGCGCGGTCCAGGTAGATCGGAAGATGGGTCACGCCGACCGCGCCCAGGCTCCCCGCATGCGCTCCGAGGGCATCCAGGATCTCCTCGTCTCGCGCGGCTCGCAGTTCGCTCGAGCCCACCGCCTCAATCGCCTTGACCTCGTTGAGCTCGTGGTCCCCCCGCAGCAGCAGCAGCACGGGCTCGCCGCGTGCGATGTAGACGAGCGTCTTGATCTGCCGCTCCGCGGGGGCGCCGTCGGGAAATGTGGCGAGCTCGTCGATCGTGCGAACGCCGGGGGTGGGGAAGCGCTCGGGAGCCGCGGGGTCCTCGGGTTCCTCCACCGGGGTGGGCCGTGAGACGGCCTTCTCGAGGTTCGCGGCGTAGCCACAGCCCGAGCAGGTCACCACCCAGTCCTCTCCCGCCTCGGAGATCGCCATGAACTCGACCGACTCGCTGCCCCCCATGGCCCCGGAAGAGGCCTCGACCGCGATCACCTCGATGCCGCAGCGCTCGAAGATGCGGCGGTAGGCGTCCGCATGGAGCTCGAAGGAGCGATCGAGACCCTCGAAGTCCAGATCGAACGAGTACGAGTCCTTCATGGTGAACTGGCGCCCGCGCAGCACGCCCGACTTGGGGCGCGCCTCGTCGCGAAACTTCGTCTGGATCTGGTACCAGATCTGCGGGAGCTGCCGGTAGCTTCGCAGCTCGTCTCGCGCCACTGCGGTGAACACCTCCTCGTGAGTCATTCCCAGGCAGAGCTCGGCCTGCTTGCGATCGCGCAGGCGGAACATCGCCTCGCCCATCTCCTCCCAGCGACCGCTCTCGCGCCAGATCTCGGCGGGGTGGAGCGCCGGAAGCAGGAATTCCTGGGCGCCGATCCGCTCCATCTCCTCGCGCACGATCGCCTCGACCTTGCGCATCACCCGGTACCCCAACGGGAGCATCGAGTAGATTCCCGCGCCAAGCTGCCGGATCAGTCCGGCGCGCAGCATCAGCCGGTGGCTCACGGCCTCGGCGTCGGCGGGATCCTCACGCAGCGTCGGTATGAAGAGACGCGACCAGCGCATGGCGGCACAGTCTAGCCCCCGCGGGGGAGCGCGTCCCGCGGCCCGGGTCGGCTTCAGGGCCCGCGGCGGCACGCCGATAAGCCGCTCGCGATGCGACTCCGGCTCCTGCTCGTGCTGCCGCTGCTCCTGGCCCTGGGGCTCCCGGTCCCTGGCGCCCGCGCCGAGTCGTACAGCTACGTCGACGAGGAGGGCCGGCTCCACTTCACCGACTCGTTGCATGCGGTTCCGCCGGCACAGCGCGAGGCTGCGCAGGCCCAGGCGCAGGAAAACGCGGCGGACGACGCGAGCCTGGAGAGCTACCTCAAGAAGGAGCGCACGACAGCCACGCGGGTGCTCACGGCCGAGATCGATGCGATCCGGCGCGGCCAGGGTTTGCATACCCTGAGCCACGCCGAGAAACGCGAGCTGTCGGCGATGATTCGGCGCTGGATGCCACTGCTGATCGCAGCCGACGTGATCCTGGCGCTGGTGCTCCTCGTGCTCACGGTGCACAGCCTCGCGACCCGAAAGCCGCGCTGGGCGCTCATCAATCTTCTTCTGCTCGGTCTTCCGGCACCCCTCTATGCGTCCCGCCACTTCGCGCAGCGTCAACGAAGGCTCAAGCTCACCGTGACGGTGGTCTCCGTCAGTCCAACGCTGATCCTGACCGCCTTCTGCCTCGATTTCGTTCCCGCGCTCCTTCGACTGCTCGGAAGCCCCTGACGCGGCAGTCCGTACGGCGGCGCATGCTAAGCTGCCGCCGATGCAGACGCGCGAGGCCGCCCAATCGATCTGGCGGTACCGGGACCACACGCAGGGAAGCCTTCTGCTCTCGATGCTCGTCCTGGCCCTGCCTTCGATCGGGACCGGCATCGCCGGTGCCGCTGCGTACCAGCTCGTCGACCTCTGGTTCGTGAGCTCCCTGGGCGCGGCGCCGCTCGCCGCGGTTGTCGTCACCAACCAGTCGCTCCGGCAGGCCGCCTTTCTGCTCGTGATGGGCTCGTCGGTCGTGGCCCAGATGATGATGGCGCGCTTCGTCGGCGAGGAGCGCGTGGAGCGCGCGGAGCACGTGGCGGGGCAGGTGCTCGTGCTCGGCGGCGGGCTCTGCCTGATCTTCGCGCTGATCGGGGGCCTGTTCCCGGGCGCCCTGCTCCGCAGCGTGACGCAGGATCCGGACGTGCTCGAGGTCGGTGTGCCCTACGTGCGGCTGATCTTCCTGTTGATGTTCGGGTTCGTGATGGTGCCGCTGTTCGCGGCCGTGCTCGGGGGGGCGGGCGACTCGACCACGCCCATGGTGATCTCCCTGGTCGCGACGCCGGTCTCGCTCTTTGCGGAGTGGTGCCTGATCTTCGGGCACCTGGGCTTTCCCGCCTTCGGCATCCAGGGCGTGGCACTCGGATCGACGCTGGGAGCCCTGGCGGCCGTGAGCATCGGGCTCTGGGCGCTGCTGTCGGGACGCTGCCGCGTACATCTCAAGGCGGCGCACCTCGTCCCCGATCCGCGCATGCTCGGACTGCTCGTGCGCCTCTCGTGGCGTCCGTCCCTCCAGCTTGCGGGACGCACGCTCGTGATCATCTACTTCATGGCGATCGCGGGGCGCTTCGGAGCGGAGGTTCAGGCCGCCTACGGGATCGGAATCCGGCTCGAGATGGTCGTGTTCATGGTCGCCTTTCCGGTCGCCAACGCCTGCGCCACCCTGGTCGGACAGAACCTGGGTGCGGGCAGCCGGCGGCGCGCGTGGCGCGCCGTGTGGGTCGCGACCGGGGCGGAGCTCGCGATCTGCGGGACCTTCGCCGTCCTCTTCGCCGTTTTTCGCGAGGACTTCGTGGGCTTCTTCACGACCGACCGTCGGGTCGTCGACCTTGGCAGCGAGTACCTCCTTTTCATGGCGGGCAATATGCTGATCGTCGGCCCCCACTTCGTGGCCTTCCGCACCTTGCAGGCAGCCGGGGACCTGACGTCCCCCATGCTCTTCTCCAACGGCAGCGCTCTGCTCGTGGCCATCCCGCTCGGCCACTACCTGGCCCTCCACACCGCCCTCGGACCGACGGGGCTGTGGATCGCCGTCCTCACCCACGGCCTGATCAACGGGGCTCTGACGCTGAGCTGGCTGGCGACCGGCCGCTGGACGCAGCGGCATTTCGAGGCCGTCCCGCCCGCGGGTCCGTAGGTAAAATCCCCCTCTACTGGCCTGAGAGCCGCGGATCGTTAGAATCTCGTCCGCGATCCCTCTCGCCTGTCCGGCCGCTCCGGCAGGGCCCTCCCCGTCGCGTTGCTCGTTCGGACCTCAACCTGTGCGGGTTCCTGCGGAAGAAATGGCCGATCACTCTCTCATCCAGACCCCCGACGCGCTGGAGGCGGTCGTCCGAAAGCTGCGCCGCGACCGCGTGATCGGGATCGATACCGAGGCGGACAGCTTCTTCCACTACTTCGAGAAGCTCTGCCTCCTGCAGATCGCGGGCCGCAGCGGGATCTACCTGATCGATCCGCTCAAGCTCCCGGAGAAGGGCCTGGAGCCCCTCGCACCCCTCCTGGCCGATCCCGAGGTCCGCATCGTGCTGCATGCGGCGGACTACGACCTGTACGTACTCCGACGCTACGGCGACCTGCGGGTGCGAAACATCTTCGACACGATGGTCTCCGCGCAGCTGCTGGGCTACCCGGGCGTCGGGCTCGGGGCCCTCGTCGAGCGGCACTTTGGCGTGAAGCTTTCCAAGGACCAGCAGCGGACCGACTGGTCGCGACGACCGTTGCGTCCCGCGCAGATCGAGTACGCCGCCTCCGACGTACGTTACCTGATCAAGCTCGCGTCCATCCTCGAGAAGGAGCTGCGCGCCAAGCAACGGCTGTCCTGGGCGCAGGAGGAGTTCCGACTGCTCGAAGAGCGCGAGTGGCCTGAGCGCCCGTTCGACCGCGAGGGCTATCTGCGCATCAAGGGGGCCAAGAAGCTGTCGCCCCAGAACCTCGCCGTGCTGCGTGAGCTCTTCATGCTGCGGGACCGTCGTGCACGCCGGCAGGACCGACCGCCGTTCAAGGTGCTGGGCAATGGCACGCTCCTGGATCTGGCGCAGAACCCTCCGCGCACGCGGCGCACGCTGGCCAAGCGCAAAGGCATCACCGACCTGGTGCTGCGTCGCATGGGCAACGAGATCCTCGACGCCATCCAGCGCGGCCTGAGCGGGCCCGAGCACAAGCCGATCGAGCCGCGGCGTCCAGCGGACGGACGGCGACGCCTGGATCGCCGCGGCGAGCTCCGGCTGGAGCACCTGAAGCGCTGGCGTGACCGACGCGCCCGCGAGCTCGCCATGGATCCGGGCGTGCTCTGCCCCAACGCCGTTCTCGAGCAGATCGCAGGGTCCGATGCCCGCTCACGCGAGGAGCTGGAGCGTGTCGAGATGCTGCGGGGCTGGCGACTGAAGGCCTTCGGCGACGACCTGCTCGTCGTGATCGAAGAGACGCGCCAGAGCAGCGAGACGGCTGCACGCCCTCGGCGGGGCCGCTCGCGCGGGCGCAAGCGTTCCCACTAGAAGCGCGGGGGCAGGGTCGCTCGGCGTGGGTCGGGCTCGGGCCGCCGGGGCTCGACCCGCCGGCCGCCGCGAGTCCGAGTGCGAAGCCCTCGCGGCGTGGTGTACCCTCGCGCGGGGAGCAGGAGCCTTGGACTGTACCGGTCCCATCACCCAGGAAGTACTCGCGGAACGGCGCGCCCGATTTCAGGCGCAGCTCGAGGAAGGCGTGGCCATCGTCCCGGGGGCGAGGACCCAGCGCCGCTCGAACGACGTGGAGTACGTCTTCCGGCAGAGCTCCGACTTCTGGTACCTGACCGGCTTCCCCCAGCCTGACGCGATCGCGCTCCTCACGGCCGATCGGTACGTGCTCTTCGTCCAGCCGCGGGATCCCGCGGCCGAGACCTGGACCGGCCGACGACCCGGCGTCGAGGGTGCGGTGCGCGAGTACGCGGCGGACGAGGCCTACCCCACCGAAGAGTTCGCGAATCGCCTGCCCGGCTGGCTAGAGAACGTGCCCCGGCTCTACCACCGCTTCGGCGACGACCGCACTCTCGACGAGATCGTGCTCCATACGCTCAAGCAGCTTGCCGGTCGGCAGCGTCAGGGTGTGACGCCGCCGGAGGAGTTCCCGACGCCGCAGTCGATCCTGCACGAGATGCGACTTCGCAAGGATGAGCCGGAGCTCGCGATCATGCGTGCGGCGGCCGAGATCTCGCGGGAGGCCCACTACGCCGCCGCGCGGCTCTGTCGGAAAGACCGCTGGGAGTATGAGCTCGAGGCGGCCCTCGGGCAGGTCTTTCGGGCGCGCGGCGGTGCGGGTCCGGCGTACCCGAGCATCGTGGGAGCGGGGGAGAACGCCGCGGTCCTCCACTACACCGAGAATCGCTCCCGACTCGCCAAGGGTGATCTGGTTCTGGTCGATGCGGGGGTGGAGCTGCACGGCTACGCGTCCGATGTGACCCGCACCTACCCGGTCGACGGTCTCTTCGAGGGCGTGCGGAGGGATCTCTACACGATCGTGCTGGAGGCGCAGCGTTGCGCGCTCGAAGCAGTGCGCGCGGGGACGACGCTGCCGGCGCTCCACGACCGGGCCGTGCACCGGCTCGTCGAGGGGCTCGTGGCCCTGGGCGTGCTGCAGGGCGGGATCGACGATTTGATCGAGCAGGAGTCGTACCGCCCCTTCTACATGCACAGCACGGGCCACTTCCTGGGTCTGGACGTGCACGACGTGGGTCGGTACCACGTGGGGGGACAACCGCGGCCGCTCGAGCCCGGCATGGTCTTCACCGTGGAACCGGGCCTCTACTTCGGAAGGGACTGCGAGCAGGCGCCCGAGGCGCTGCGCGGAATCGGGGTGCGCATTGAGGACGACGTCGCGCTCGGCGAGACGGGCCCCGAGGTGCTCACCGCCTCGATCCCCAAGGAGATCGACGATGTCGAGGCCTGGATGCGTGATTGAAGGAGACACAGGTGGCTGACGAGAACGCGATCGAGTCGACCCTCAAGGAGAAGCGCCGCTTCAAGCCTGACCCCGCCTTCGTGCGCCGGGCAAACATTCGCGGCCAGGAGGCCTATCGGCGCATGCGCAAGGAGGCGGAGAGGAACTTCCAGCGCTTCTGGGCACGGATGGCGAAGGAGCACGTCGACTGGTTCACACCCTGGAAGAAGATCTTGGCGTGGAAGGCCCCCTATGCGAAGTGGTTCGTAGGTGGCAAGACGAACGTCTCCTTCAACTGCCTGGACCGCCATCTCGAGGGACCGAACGCCTGGCGGCGCAACAAGGCCGCGATCATCTGGGAGGGGGAGCCCGGGGACTCCCGTGTGCTCACGTTTGGCGACCTGCACCGCGAGGTCTGCAAGTTCGCCAACGTGCTCAAGGGCCTCGGCGTACGCAAGGGGGATCGGGTCGCGATCTACATGCCCATGGTGCCGGAGCTCGCGATCGCCATGCTCGCCTGCACCCGGGTTGGAGCGGTGCACTCGATCATCTTCGGGGGCTTCTCCGCGGACTCGATTCGTGGCCGCGTCACCGACGCCCAGGCCAGCTGCGTGATCACGGCCGACGGGGGCTGGCGGCGCGGCCAGATCGTTCGGTTGAAGGACGCCATCGACGAGGCCCTCTCGGACACGCCGAGCGTGCGGAACGTCGTGGTGGTCCAGCGGACGGGCCAGTCGATCCTGATGAAGGAGGGACGCGACCACTGGTGGCACGAGCTGATGAAGGACGCCTCCGCGGTCTGTCCGCCGGCCCGCCTCGACGCCGAGCACCCCCTCTTCATTCTGTACACGTCGGGTACGACGGGTCAGCCCAAGGGAATCCTGCACACCACCGGAGGCTATCTGGTTCACGTGGCCACCACGGCCAAGTACGTCTTCGATCTGAAGGAGGAGGACACCTTCTGGTGCACGGCCGACATCGGCTGGATCACGGGACACTCCTACGTCGTCTACGGGATCCTCGCCCAGGGCGTCACGACGGTCCTCTACGAGGGCGCGCCCAACCACCCCGGCCTCGATCGGTTCTGGGAGATCATCGACAAGTACGGCGTCACGATCTTCTACACCGCACCGACCGCGATTCGCAGCTTCATGAAGTGGGGCGACGAGCACGTCAAGAAGCACTCGCTGCGTTCGCTGCGGCTGCTCGGCACCGTGGGGGAGCCGATCAATCCCGAGGCGTGGATGTGGTACCACCGCACGATCGGGAAGAGACGTTGCCCGATCGTGGACACCTGGTGGCAGACGGAGACCGGAGGAATCCTGATCACGCCGATCCCCGGAGCCGTCCCCACGACGCCCGGCTCCGCCACCCTGCCCTTCCCGGGCATCTTCCCCGATGTGGTCGATGAGTCGGGCACGTCTGTGGGCACGAATGAGGGTGGCTTGCTGGTGCTGCGCAAGCCCTGGCCGGGCATGCTGCGCGGCATCTACGGGGATCCGCAGCGGTACAAGGAGCAGTACTGGTCGAAGTTCCCGGGGCTCTACTTCACCGGAGATGGCGCGCGACGCGATGCGAATGGCTACTTCTGGGTCATGGGACGCGTGGACGACGTGATGAACGTGGCGGGGCATCGGCTCTCCACCATGGAGATCGAGAGCGCCCTCGTCTCTCATCCCAAGGTTGCGGAGGCCGCGGTCGTGGGTCGTCCGGACGAGATCAAGGGCACCGCCGTGGTCGGCTTCGTGACGCTGGAGGGAGGGACCCCCGCGGGGGAGGCGCTTCGCACTGAGCTCAAGAAGCACGTCGCGAAAGAGATCGGCCCCGTAGCACGGCCCGACGATGTCCGCTTCACCGACACGCTGCCCAAGACGCGATCGGGGAAGATCATGCGCCGACTGCTGCGCGACATCGCGGCCGGGCGTGCGCCCGTCGGGGACACGACGACGCTCGAGGACTACTCGGTGCTCGCCCAGCTCCGCGAATCCGAAGAGGCCTGAGTCAGAACGGGCGCGACCCGGAGGAGAGCGACTTGCGCGGACTGTGGATCCTCGTGGTCATCCTGGCAGGAAGCCTGACCGGCTATCTCGTCACCCGCTTCGAGGGCCGGGAGCCGGGGGTCCAAACGCAGCTCGGACCCATGTACGTGGGCGACCAGCACACCCACGAGTTCCGGGTCAGTGACGAGGGGACGGGCCTCGAGAGCGTGCGCGTCTGGCTGAGCCAGGGGGACCGTCGCCAGGAGATCTTCGCGCAGGAGTTCGCAGGCAACCTCTTCACGGGCGCGGAGCTCGAGGAGCCCCGTGCGATTCGGGTGACTCTGAAGACCGGCGAGCTCGGCCTGACGGAAGGCCGTGCGATGCTGCACCTCGAAGCGGCGGACTACTCCTGGCGCGGCAACCGCACCCACGTGGAGATTCCGCTGGTGATCGATACGCGTGCGCCTCGCATCCAGCTGCGCAGCGGTCTGACGTACGCGCGCCGAGGCGGCGCGGAGCTCGCGGTCTACTCGATCGATGAGGAGAAGGTCGAGGACGGCGTGGAGCTCGGCGAGCTGCGTTTCCCAGGCTTCCCACACCCCGAGGACGCGAGCCTCCGCGTGTCGTTCTACGCCATCCCGTACGATGTCGATCCACGGCTGACGCCCAGGGTCTTCGCCGTGGACCGGGCGGGCAACCGCAGCGAGCTGCCGCTGCCCGTTCGCATGGTGGAGCGGAGCTTTCCGAACGACGAGATCGAGCTCTCCGACGGGTTCATGAGCCGAAAGGTCGCCGAGCTGCTCGGCCGGAATTCCACCGGCACCCTCGAGGGCTATCTGAAGCTCAACGACGAGATGCGCCACGAGAACGCCCGAAAGGTCTTCAAGATCTGCCAGCGCTCGAGCGAGGACCGGCTCTGGAGCGGTGCGTTCAAGCAGCTTCCCGGCTCGCGCGTAGGAGCCCGCTTCGCGGAGAAGCGGAAGTACCGCTACCAGGGAAGCATCGTCGATCGTCAGACCCACCTGGGGTACGACCTGGCCTCCACGGCGCACGCCACGGTTCCCGCCGCAAACGACGGGGTCGTCGTCTACTCGGACCCGCTCGGCATCTACGGAAACACCGTGATCCTGGATCATGGCCTGGGGCTCTTCACGCTCTACGGACATCTTTCGGACTTCGCCGTGCAGACGGGACAGGCCGTTCACCAGGGCGAGCCGCTCGGCCACACGGGCACGACGGGTCTGGCGGGCGGGGACCACCTCCACTTCTCCGTCCTCGTGAGCGGAGTCTTCGTGGACCCGCTCGAGTGGTTCGACGCGCGCTGGATCCGCGAGCACGTCGAGCCCAAGCTCGGTGCGGCCGTGCGCGAAGCCCTCTGAGGGGGCACCGTGGCAACCGGGCTCTCCGACGAGCTGCGACGCACGATGCCCGACCGCCTGATGCGCTGGTATGCGCGCACCCGACGTGATCTTCCCTGGCGGCGGACCCGGGATCCGTATCGGATTTGGCTCTCGGAGACGATGCTCCAGCAGACCCGCGTGGAGACGGCCATCCCCTACTACGAGCGCTTCCTCGAGCGCTTCCCCTCACTGGAGCACCTGGCGGTCGCCGACGAGGAGGACGTGCTTCGCGAGTGGTCGGGCCTCGGCTACTACGCACGGGCCCGAAACCTGAGGCACGCGGCCCGGCAGGTTCTCCGCGAGCACGGCGGAGAGCTGCCGCGCGACGCAGCGGCGCTGCGCCGGCTTCCCGGAGTGGGTGCGTACACCGCGGGCGCGATCCGAAGCATCGCCTTCCGGGAGCCGGCGGCGATCGTCGACGGGAACATCGAACGGGTGCTCTCGCGCCTGCTGGCCCGACGGCGCATCCCAGGGGCCCGGATCTGGCGGCTGGCGGCGGAGCTGGTGCCGACCCACCGCCCGGACCTCTACAACCAAGCGCTGATGGAGCTGGGGGCCCGGCTCTGCTCGCCACGCCGCCCGGCCTGCGATCGTTGCCCGCTGCGCTCCAGCTGCCGGGCGTACGCGGCCGGGTGTCCCGAGCGCTACCCCGCTCCCCGGCGTCGGACGGCCCCGCTCGCGGTCCACGCCCTGGCCGGCGTGCTCGTGCAACGCGCTCGCGTGCTGCTGCTCCGGCGGCCCTCCCGGGGGCTGCTCGGCGGTCTCTGGGAGCTGCCGTGCTGCGAGGTACGGCGGACCGCGGTGCTGGTCGAGGGGCTCCAGGAGCGAACGGGCCTCGTGACCCGCGTCGGCCCGCGCCTGGGAACCGTCCGTCATGCCTTCAGCCACCGCGCGCTGGAGCTCGACGTGGTACGGTTGGAGCGTGTCTCCGGTCGCCTGTGGCCGGGCCCGGATGCTCGCTGGTGCAACGCCCGGGCGCTCGCGGATCTTCCGCTCTCGGTGCTCATGCACAAGGCACTCGAGCAGGCTGCGTGGGAGCCCGCACGGACGCGGCCGGCCGGTCGCAGGGCCGCGGAGACCGCCCGACCATGACGCCGCGAGACGATCCCCCCGACGACGAGCGAGCTCTCTTCGAGCAGCAGATGGCCGGCGTGCGTCGCATCGAACGGGACCGGCACCTGCCCGAGATCCAGCGACGGACCCCGGTGCCGCTGTCGGCGCGCGAGCGGGAGGCGCTGCGGGAGCTCGATCGGGTCGTGTCCGGGGAGCAGCCGCTCGAGCTGCACCAGACGGACGAGTTCCTCGAGGGAGCCGTGCCGGGTCTCGACCCTCGGGTGCGCAAGCAGCTCCGGAACGGGGAGTTCAGCGTGCAGGCCGATCTCGACCTGCATGGCCTCGACGCGGCAACTGCGCGAGTCGAGCTGGAACGCTTCGTCCTGGAGTGCCACGCCGAGGGGATGCGGTGCCTGCGCGTGGTCCATGGGCGGGGGCGCCGCTCCCCCGACGGGGTCCCCGTCCTGAAGCGGAGCATGCCGCGCTGGCTCTCGCGCGGGCCCGTGCGGGGCGTCGTCCTGGCGTTCACCAGCGCACAGCCCCACGACGGCGGCACGGGCGCCAGCTACCTGCTGCTGCGGCGGCGCGGCGGTCGCCCCTCGCGGCGGAGGCCCCTATGATTCCGCCGTGGCATCGAGCACAGGCCAGCTCTTTCGGGTCCACACGTGGGGCGAGTCGCACGGGGGCGGCGTCGGCGTCGTGATCGACGGCTGTCCGCCGCGCACCCCGCTGGCGGCCGAGGACATCCAGGTGGAGCTCGACCGGCGAAGACCCGGCCAGAGCCGCCTCACGACCCCCCGGCAGGAAGAGGATCGCGCCGAGATCCTCTCGGGCGTCTTCGACGGCCAGACGCTGGGCACGCCGATCCTGGTGATGGTCCGCAATCGCGATGCCCGGTCTGGAGCCTACGAGCCCCTGCGCGACGTGTACCGCCCCTCCCATGCGGACTACACCTACGAGGCGAAGTACGGCATCCGGGACTGGCAGGGCGGCGGGCGAGCCAGCGCCCGCGAGACGGTCGGGCGCGTGGCGGCCGGAGCCGTGGCCCGCCGCGTGCTCGAGCGGCAGGAGGGTCTGGAGAGCCTGGTGGGGTTCGTCAGCCAGATCCATACCCTGGAGACGAAGATCGACCCGCTCGACGTCACGCGCGAGCAGGTCGAGAGCCAGCTCACACGCTGCCCGGACCCCGAGGTCTCCGCCGAGATGGTGCGCCGCATCGAGGCGGCCCGGAGTCGTGGCGACTCCCTGGGGGGCGTCGTGACCTGCGTGGTCAAGGGCGTTCCCCCTGGGCTCGGCGAGCCCGTCTTCGACAAGCTCGAGGCCGACCTCGCCAAGGCGATCCTCTCGCTGCCCGCCTGCAAGGGCTTCGAGATCGGCTCGGGCTTCGCGGGCACGCGGCTTCACGGCAGCGAGCACAACGACCCGTTCTACGCCGAGAGCGGTCGCGTACGGACGCGCACGAATCGCTCCGGGGGCGTGCAGGGAGGAATCAGCAACGGTGAGCCAATCGTGCTGCGCGCGGCCTTCAAGCCCACCGCGACGATCCGTCGCGAGCAGGAGACCGTGACCCGGGAGCTGGAGGCCACGCGTCTGGAGGCCGGCGGCCGCCACGACCCGTGCGTCCTCCCGCGCGCCGTGCCCATGGTGGAGGCCATGGTGGCTCTCGTCCTCTGCGACCACCTGCTGCGGCAGCGGGCCCTCTGCGGTAGCCTGACGCCCCCGACCTGAACGGTCCGCTACAGGCCGGAAGGGTCGCGGCCGATCCACCGGGGAGTATGCTGGACCTCGCGGCGCTGGGAATCCTGGGCATCTTCGCGCTCGTGGGTGCGTTGCGTGGAACCCTCTCGAGCGCGCTCAAGATCGGATCCCTGCTGCTCGCCTACGGCGCCGGCCTTGCGGCCGCGCCGCGGCTGGGTCCCGAGCTCGCACGAGCGGTCGGCCTGCCCTCCCTGCTGGGCAGCGCCCTCGCCGGCACCCTCGCATTCGTCGTCGCGTACTTCGCCCTCGGCGTCCTCTCGACCCTGATCAAGCTGAGTGCGCGCCGCCGGCGCCCCAGACGCTCTCACGAGCCCCGCACGCTCGACCGCCTCGGAGGCGCTGCGCTCGGCGCCGCGCACGGTGCGATCGTCGTCCTGCTGCTGGGGCTCCTGGTCTCGTACGCGGAGGCCCTGAGCCGCACCGCCAGTGCCAGCCACCTTCCGAGCGTGCCCGGCGCGAGCCATTCCAGGCTCGTCACGGTCTCGCGCTCGCTGGCCCGACGCGGCGCCGAGGCCGCCTTCCGGGATGCGGGCACGGGCGGTCGGATGGCGGTGGAGCTCGTCGCGAATCCCGCCGAGACCATGGAGCGTCTCAAGAATCTGCTCGACAACGCTCGCATCAAGACGCTCCAGGAGGACCGGCTCTTCTGGAGCTACGTCGAGCACGGGGCGATCGACCAGGCGCTCAACCGCGTCAGCTTCATGGGGATCGCCCACGACGAGACGCTGCGCGGGCAGCTGGTCGAGATGGGCCTGGTGAGCGAGCCCGCACGCGCCGATCCGCGCCTCTTTCGTAGCGCGGCCCGGGACGTCCTCAAGCGCATCGGCCCACGGATCCAGCGCCTCAAGCAGGACCCGAGCTTCCGTGAGCTGGCCGAGGATCCAGCCATCGCACAGGCCCTGCGCTCGGGAGACACCATGGCCCTGCTCGGGCACCCCGGCTTCCGGCGCCTGATCCGCCTGGCGCTCGACCCACAGGCCCCTCCCGAGGCCTCAGGGGAGGATCGCGAAGCCGGCGACGCCAGCGGCTAGCGCCAGCAGCAGTCCAAGCGCGCCGAGCAGTGCGTGGATCTCCCGGCTCCCCGCATGCGGCCGCCGCTCCAGCCGCAGACCCAGCAGGCCGGCCAGCAGGAGGGCCGGTCCGGCCACCAGCACGAGACCGCCGTGAAAGGACTCGAAGAGCGGTCGACCCCGGAGCAGCCCCATGGAGGCCGCCCCCGCCCCGAAGCCGAGCACGACCAGCGGGACGAAGATCCGCGCCAGACGCCGGTGCCGAAGCGTGTCGTAGGAGCGCGCGGCGAGACGCGCGCGCCGGCCGCGCAAGCCCTCGCGGAGCACCAGCACGCCGAGCGCGAGCACCACGAGCATCAGGGCGGGGTGCAGGTAGGCGAGCCAGCGCATGGCGCGCGAGCGTACCGACGGGCGCCTGACTGGTCCACTCGCGGCGAGTCTGTTATCGGGAAGACGATGGGGGAGACCGAGAGAGCCCGGCTGCGGGCGGCAGCGCTGCACCTGGATCGCTACCGCGCCGCGATCGAGGCGGAGGTGGACCGCCGATTGGGACGTTCGGAGCCCACGCCGCACGCGCGCCGCGAGATCGTGCGCCGCTTTCGCAGCTTCTGCCGGCTGGCAAGCGTCGATCCGCGCGTGGCGCGTCCCTCCCTCGACGGGCTGGGGGGCACACATCCAGCGGGTCTCGAGCAGGCCATCAGCCGGGCCGTGGAGGTGGCGTGCGAGTGCGGTCCATCCCCCGAGATCGCCGAGACGCTCCTCGCGCTGGGCGAGCGATTCCGGGCCGGAATACGTCAGCTCATGCAGCCGGCCGCCGATCGACACGCCGGTCGCGGCCGCCGGCGCCAGGCACCGGGCAAGCGGCGACGCGTGCGGGCCGCAATCGATCGGATCGGCGATGCCTACCTGGCGCTCTGCCTGGACACGGGAAAGGTCTTCGACGTGAACCCGGCTGCGGAGACGCTCTTTGCCAGCGAGCCGGGACACCTCCTGGAGCGCCCCCTGCTCGAGCTGGTGGCGCCGACCGATCGGGAGCGCTTCGCGGCCCTCGAGGCGCGGCTCGACGCCGGCGAGGACTCGGGCCCCGTGGACCTCTGGTTCCTGCGCGACTCCGGCGAGGCGGTGCGGGTGCAGCTCACGGTGGTTCAGCACACCATCGGTGCCCGTCGCCTGGCCATCCTGACCGCACGCGAGCCGTCCGGACCCGCGGCAGCTACTCGACCCGGATCAGCTGCGCCGGAGGAATGCGGGCCAACAGCGCTTCGACTGCCCGGCTCACGTAGGCCTCTTCGTGAGACTCGAGCGTGAGCAAGGTGTGGTACTCATCGCCGCTCAGGCGGGGATAGCTGCCCAGCATGAGATCGGGGAACTCCTCGAGCAGCTCTCGCAACGGCTGAGCGATATCGCTCTCCATGCAGCGCACAAAGACCTGGCGCAGGTGAAAGCGCCGCCCCTTGAACTCCCCCCGCGCACCCACGAACTTCTTGCGCAGAAGCGATGGGATACCCGGAAAGATGTACACGTTTTGGTGTCGAACGAGCGGGAACCAGAGATCCGGCGTCTCGATCAGATCGGCTCCCTCGGGCAGTAGACACATCTTGAGGACGCTCTCGTTGGGCGTCTGACCCTTCAGGGCGTGGCGCAGCAGCTCCTCCATGCGCGGGTGCATGACGAGCTCGCAGCTGAACGCCCGTGCAACACCCTCCATCGTGACATCGTCGTGCGTGGGACCCACACCCCCCGTCGTGATCACGTAGTCGTAGGTCTTCGCGAACCAGCGAACCTCGTCGGCGATCACGGCGATCTCGTCGGGGATGACATTGACGCGGTCGACGGAGACGCCGAGGCGGCGCAGCTCCGGGAGCAGGAACGGGAGGTTCTCGTCCGGCACTTTTCCCGACAGGATCTCGTTTCCGATGATGAGGATGCCAGCCGTGGACACGGGTCCCTCCAGCCACTGATCTTAGTCGCTCCCGGCGCGCCCCTTCAAGCGGCCGACCCGATGGCGTACCCTCACAGCGATGCCGACGATCCGCTTCGAGCCCCGCGGCACCGCGATCGAGGTGCCGCAAGGGACCCGGCTCATCGACGCGATCCGCGCGGCGGGCCTGCCCATCGCGCGCGCCTGCGGAGACGATCTGATCTGCGCCCTCTGCGGCGTTCACGTGCTCGAGGGCCGTGTGACCCGCGAATCGCGGAGCGAGCGCCGCAGCAAGGAACGCAACCGCATCCCGCCCGAACTCCGCCTTGCCTGCGCGTTGCGCGTGCACGATGATCTCGTGGTGACGGCGAGCTACTGGGGCGAGCGGGCGGACGCGCGCTGATCCGCGTCGCTCCCGGCGGCTCACGCCCCACAAGGCTGGGGAGCGGACGCTCGGCCGCACACGCAGCGAGGAGACCCCTTGGCACGGATCAACGATCACTACCTGAAGCTCGCCGCGGGCTACCTCTTTCCCGAGATCGTCCGGCGCGTGCGGCTCTACCAGGAGCGTCATCCCGAGGCACAGCTGATCCGGCTGGGCATCGGCGATGTCGTGCTGCCGCTTCCGGAGAGCATCCGCGAGGCGATCGCCGACGCGGTCGAGGACTTGGGGACCTCCGAGGGCTTCCGGGGCTACGGCCCGGAGCAGGGCTACGCGTTCCTCCGCGAGGCGATCGCAGAGCACGAGTTCGCGGCCCGGGGAGTCCGCATCTCACCCGACGAGATCTTCGTCTCGGACGGCTCCAAGTGTGACAGCGGAAACATTCAGGAGATCTTCGCGGCCGACGCGCATGTGGCGGTGCCCGATCCCGTCTACCCCGTCTACGTCGACACGAACGTGATGGCGGGTCGCAGCGGCCCGGCCGATGACGCCGGTCGCTACGCGGGCATCCTCTACCTGCCCTGCACGGCCGAGAACGACTTTCTGCCCCAGCCGCCCGAAGCGGCCGTGGATCTCGTCTACCTCTGCTCGCCCAACAACCCAACCGGGGCGGTGGCGGATCGCGGCTCGCTCGAGGCCTGGGTCGAGTACGCGCGGGGCTGCGGGGCGGTGCTGCTCTTCGACGCGGCGTACGAGGCGTACATCGGCGACCCGGAGCGGCCTCACTCGATCTACGAGATCCCGGGCGCACGAGAGGTGGCGATCGAGTTCAGGAGCTTCTCCAAGAAGGCGGGCTTCACCGGCCTGCGCTGCGCCTTCGTGGTCGTGCCCGAGGAGCTGCACGGCCGCGACGCCCGAGGCAAGCCGGTCTCGCTGCACGCCCTGTGGAGCCGCCGCCAGAGCACCAAGTTCAATGGGGCGTCGTACCCCATCCAGGTGGGCGCCCACGCGGTCTACAGCGAGCAGGGCCGCCGGGAGGTGCAGGCGGCGATCGACTACTACCGCCAGAACGCGCGGCTGATCCTCGAGGGCCTCGCCGCGCTCGGCCTCGAGGTCCACGGGGGCGTCCACGCCCCCTACGTCTGGGTTCGGACGCCCCCCGGCGTGGGATCCTGGGAGTTCTTCGATCGACTGCTCGACGAGGCGCACGTGGTCGGCACGCCCGGAGCGGGCTTTGGCCGGGCGGGCGAGGGCTTTCTGAGGCTCTCGGCCTTCGGGCTTCGCGAGGAGATCGAGGAGGCCGTGACGCGCATCCGCAAGCAGCTGCGCCTTTGAGCGGTCGGGCGGATCAGGCGTCCAGGTCGATCTCGCGGCCCTGGGCGTCGAAGACCTGGATGGCGTAGGCGGGACAGCTGCGCGCGATCTCCAGCAGGCGCGCCTCGGAGAGCGTGGCGGCCCCCGGCAGAGGCTCGGCCAGGTGATCGCCATCGAAGCCGAACGCCTCTGGAGCGGCCCGCACGCAGCGACCGGCGCTGCGGCAGCTCTGCTTGTCGATCTGGACCGTGTACGGCATGGGCGCGCTTCGGTTAGGATCTGAGAGCCTATCAGATTATGATCCAGCCAGGAGGACGCCATGAGCGAAGCGCCACGGGCCTACCGCATGTACATCGATGGAAAATGGGTCGACGCCGAGTCGGGCGCGACCTACGCACTCCCGAACCCCGCCAGCGAGGAGACCGTGGGCGTCGCTCCGGACGCAGGACGTGCCGACATGAAGCGGGCCATCTCGGTGGCGCGGCGCGCCTTCGACGAGGGGACCTGGCCGCGTTCCACGCCTCAGGAGCGCGCGCGCGTGTTGAACCAGATCGCGGACGGAATCGAGCGGCGCAAGGAGGAGTTCCGGCAGCTTCTCGTCGCGGCACACGGTGCGGAGTACCTGACGCACGCGATCCAGCTCGAGAAGCCCATCGAGCTGCTGCGCCGCTACGCGGATCTGGCGCTTCGCTTCGAGTTCGAGGAGGTGCTGCCGATCGTCGCGGAGCCGAGCTCCCCCTTGGGACCGCATCTCGTGAGCGCGATCGCCTACCGGCAGCCCGTGGGCGTGTGCGGTCTGATCCCGACCTGGAACTTCCCGCTCTTCGTCTCCGTGCAGAAGCTCGGGCCGGCGATCGCCACCGGCTGCACGATGGTCTTCAAACCCTCGCCCTTCGGGCCGCTGATCGACCTGCTGCTGGCCGAGGTGGTCGATGCGAGCGATCTGCCCCCGGGGGTCTACAACGTGGTGACCGGCGAGAGCCCGGAGCTCGGCGTCGAGCTGACCGAGAGCCCCGAGGTCGACAAGCTGAGCTTCACCGGGTCGTGCGAGACCGGAAAGCGGATCATGGCGGCGGCTGCGGGTACGCTCAAGCGCGTCCACCTCGAGCTGGGCGGCAAGTCGGCCCTGATCGTGCTCGAGGACGCGGACCTCGGACCCGCCGCGCCGTCCGCGGCCTCAGCCTGCTACTTTCACGCGGGACAGGGCTGCGCGATCACGACGCGCGTGCTCGTGAGCCGCGAACGGCACGACGAGCTCGTCGAGGGCATGGCCGGCTTCGTCAAGAGCTTCGTCAAGATCGGAGACCCGGCCGATCCGTCCAACATTCTCGGCCCCCTGATCCGCGAGGAGAGGCGCCAGTCCGTGGAGCGCTACATCGCGGCGGGACGCAACGAGGGAGCGGAGCTCGTGTGTGGAGGTGGGCGACCCGAGAGCCTCGATAAAGGCTACTTCGTGGATCCCACGATCTTCGCGAACGTCCGGAACGAGATGCAGATCGCGCGCGAGGAGATCTTCGGTCCAGTGGTCGCCGTGCTCCCCTTCGACGACGAGGAGGATGCGATCCGGATCGCCAACGACTCCCGCTACGGGCTCTTCGGCGGCATCGTCACGCGGGACCCCTCGCGGGCTCTGGCCATCGCCCGGCGCCTGCGCACGGGCGGGGTGACGATCAACGCCGCGAACAACTTGCTGCACGCCCCCTTCGGCGGCTTCAAGGAGTCGGGCATCGGCCGCGAGGGCGGCGTCTGGGGCATGCAGGAGTTCACGGAGGTGCAGTCGATCACCTGGAGATCGTGAGCGACGCGCGGGTTGATCAGTCCGAGAAATCGGCCTCGGTATAGCCGGCCAGGCGCTCGATCCACCAGGCGGGGGCGCCCGACATGAGCGTGCCGAGATCCCAGTAGTCCCGCCATAGGGTGAGCTTGCCGTCGCGGATCACGTGTACGGACACGAAGGGGAGGGAGACCTTCTCGCCGGTGTGGAAATACCAGTCTTCGGTGTGCTCGGTGATCACCGTGTCGCCCTCGGCGACCACGCGGTGGAGGTGGTGCTCGTAACGCTCGATCGGCTCGAGCCCGATGCGCAGGCGCTTGGCCACCGCGCGCGGGCCGACAGCCCCGGCGTCCGGGGCCGGGACGTCCTCGTAGAGGCCGTCCTCCGCGAAGTACGCTCCCACGCGGTCGAACTCGCGGTCGTACAGATCCTTCCAGAAGCGCTCGATGAGCTCACGGTTCCGCTGCGTCTCGCTCACGTCGCGAGTCTAGCCGATCGAGCGCCGGCCGGTCCATCGTGCGCGGCCCGAGCGCTCAGGCGATCAGGTCGACGGCCGGTTCCGGGTCCGCGGCGGCCCCTTGCATGAGGCTGGCGTGCAGGTGCAGATCGTAGCGCGCGACCAGCCGGCGGTGCGTCTCGACATCCTCCTCGCGCAGCTCCATCCGCGCACGCAGCTGCGCGTCGCCCCGCAGCGTCTCCAGCTCGTCCAGCGTTTCCTCGAAGATGGAGCGAAGCTCCGCGATGAACGCGCGGAACGTGTCGAGCAAGCTGGGCTGCGAGACCTCCTCCGCGCTCGGTGCCGGACCGGACTCGACCTCGAGCTCCGCCTCGACGGCGGAGACGGCCGTGGGCTCCGGGGTACCGAAGGCGGCGGCGAGAAATTCCGCTTCCGAAGCGACGGGGCTCGCCGTCGGCTCTGGCGAGACCGGGGTCTCGGCCGGCTCCCCGAGCGGGGCACCAAAGGCCCGTGCCAGCGACGAGACGAGCTGGCCGAAGACCGCGTGGAGGCCCGGGATCAGGCCACCCCCCAGATCGCCCGAGGGCTCACCGAAGGCCGCCAGCAGCCGCGTCACCGCCGATCCGAAGCTCTCTCGCGCATCGGCCACAGCGGCGCCCCCCTCCGCGGAAAGCGTGCCGGGGCTCGCTTGCAGATCCAGCTTCGCCTCGATCTTGAGCTTGAACTCAGAAACCGCATCGTGGGCAGCCTCGTGCGACCCTTCGCTTCCGTAGCTCGCCTTGAGCTTGAGGCGGATTCGCAGGTCCGCCTCGTCACGGACCCGCGCCTCCAGGGCGAGCCTTGCGGAAAGCCCCTCGTGGTCGTGCTCGTGAGGATGCTCGGACGGCTCCCCGTGGCCCGCTTCCGCCGCGGGAGTGCTCAGCACGGCGCCGCCGGTGTCGCCCGCTGGCACAGAAGCCGCCGCCTCGGGGACCTGCGACGCGCTCGCGCGGTAGTCGACCTTGATCTTGAAGAACTGATGGACCGACGCTCCCACGGACTCGATGCTCATTCCCCCCTCCCTAGAACGAGAAGCCCACTCACAGCGCGAGCGAGGTTTCTTCTATCGGTGGCGCCATCGCCGTTCTTGATCCGCGTCGGTTCGGAATTCATCGCTACACGGGGCGTCGGGCGCATGGGTTTGCGCTACGCTTGCGCCTCCCGGAGCCGGTCTGACCGCAGGTCTCCGGGTCAGCCATGGCCCCCGCTGGGGGCCGGAGGGAGGGAGGTTCCGATGGAAAACAGACGGACGAGAGCTGGCGGTGCGCGCCGGATCATCAGCGTGGTCGTGCTCAGCGCATTCCTACCGCTCGTGACGACGGGCTGCTTTGGAAAGTTCGAGCTGACCAGGAAGATCTACAACTACAACAAGAAGGTGGATCCGGACAAGTGGATCCAGTGGTTCGCTTTCCTGGCGCTGAACATCATCCCCTTCTACGCCCTGGGCGTCTCGATCGATCTCGTGCTGGGGAACTCGATCGAGTTCTGGACCGGGGAGAACCCGATCAATGCCAGCGGACGCTCGAAGCGCTCGATGCTCGGCCCCGAGGGTGAGGTGACCGAGCTCACGCGGCTCGCGGACGGCTCTCTGGATGTCCGGGTGTCCAGGCCCGACGGCACGACGCAGTTCGTGAACCTGAGCCGCGTGGAGGACGGAGCCGTCGCCCGTGACGCGGACGGGCGGGTTGTGGCACGAGTCACGGAAGCCGACGGTCGCACGGTCTTCCTCCCGGCTCACGCGCTACGAGACCGAATCGAGAGTCGGGCGACGCGCGCGCAGGCGAGCGGAGCTCACCGATAACGCATCAGGCAGGCCAGGAGCCTGACCGCAGACAGAGTCTCGGGTCAGGCTCCGAGGAGCCCGATCCCAGGCTCCGTCTTGGCTCGCTCCGGGCCGTCCGGGAGGGAGCGCGGCGAGCGGGGCTCGCCGGCCACGGCCGGTGGGCGCACCCCGAGGGGAGCGCCCGCCGGCACCCATGCCCCGGCCGTCAAAGACCCGAGAATCCCAGGGCCACGAAGAGCGCCACGTGGACCAGCACTCCGACGGCAAGACACGTGACCGCCACGCGCAGCCTGGCGTTCCGCAGCTCGTTCTGAACGAAGTTCTCGTCGGTGGCCGCGGCCAGCGCAATCAGCCGCTCGGACCGCAGCTCCTCCCCGCCCACACGCCCCCCCGCCACGGGTGGTGGCGCCAAATCGTAGTGCGCCACGCCCAGAGCCCGGATCGCGAAGAGCAACGCCAGCACGATCAGGGCCGCACCCAGGGCGTAGCCCCCGAGAAGCTCCGGAGGCTGGCTCACGGGTGCGGTCCGGACGATCCCGACGCCCAGTCCGGCCACGTACAGCGTGCCCACCGCGATGAGGCGCTGGCCGCGGCGCATGAGGCCCCGCGACCGGGCCTCCTCGCACTCCCAGACGTATTTGAAGAATTCGTACTCGGCTTCCGAGGCCATCGGGATCCTCGACCAGGCGGCGCCCTCCGGAGAGCCGCGCTGGACTCCATCGGCAAATACGCCGGAAAGCCTGCGCGAAGCTCTGCCGCTCCAGCTCAATCGGAAGGCGCCGGCGCTCGATAGAGGAAGGGGGGCAGGAGGCAGGCGATGCGGCTGAAGGATGCGGTGGCGCGGGTGGCGAGAGGCCGCGTCTCTCCCAGGCGCCTCTTCCTGACCCTGCTGCTGGTGATCTTCAGCTTGGAAGCCGGCGTGATGTTGCTGCTTCCCCTGCTTCTCCCCCCGGCAACCTCCGCGTGGATCGAGGCGCTCTCCGACGCCACGCTGCTGACCGTTGGCAGCGCACCGATTCTCTGGCGCGTCCTGATCCGGCCGCTCCGGGACTTCGCCGTGGGCGAGTCCGTACGCGCCAGCGCCATCGTGCAGGCGGCGGCCGACTCCATCATCACGATCGACGAGCGGGGCACGATCGAGTCGGCCAATCGCGCGGCGCTCGAGACCTTCGGCTGGGAGAGTGAAGCGGATCTGATCGGAGAGAACGTGCGTGTGCTGATGCCGGAGCCCTTCCGCTCTCAGCACGAATCAAAGATCACTCACTACCTGGAGACCGGAACGACCTCGATCCTGGGAAGAACTCGCGAGCTCGTAGGCCAGCGCCGGGACGGGGCCCGTTTTCCGCTCGAGCTCGCCGTGACCGAGGTGGAGCTCGGAGACCGACGAATCTTCACCGGAGTGTGCCGGGACATCAGCGAGCGCAAGCGCACCGAGGAGCAGATTCGCCGCCTCGCCTACTACGACACGCTGACCGGCCTGCCCAATCGTCGGCAGTTCCGCAAGGAGCTCGAGCGCTCCGTGGAGCTGGCCCGGCGCCACCGTCGCACCAAGGCGTTGCTCTTCATGGATCTGGACGGGTTCAAGCGGATCAACGACGGCTTCGGGCACACGATCGGGGACCGACTGCTCTGTGACGTGGCCGACCGCTTCGTACGCAGCGTGCGCCTCACCGATGTCGTCGGACTTCCCTCCGACGACGAGGGGGAGGTGATGCTGGCGCGCCTGGGAGGTGACGAGTTCACGATCCTGCTCGAGGAGATCAGCGAGGGGCCCGACGCAGCCGTCGTGGCGCGCCGCCTGCTCAAGGTCCTCGAGGAGCCCTTCGTGATCGAAGGAAACCGGCTCTTCCTGAGCGCGAGCATCGGCATCGCCGTCTACCCGTCCGACGGGGAGAGCGCAGAAACGCTGCTGAAGAACGCAGACACGGCGATGTACCACGCCAAGAAGCGGGGCCGGGGGAGCTATCAGTTCTTCTCGGCCTCGATGAACCAGCTCGGAACGCGGCGGCTCTCTCTGGAGAGCGGCCTTCACCGCGCGATGGAGGTCCAGGGCTTCGCGCTTTGCTATCAACCGCTCCGGGACACGATGAACGGCCGGCTCACGGGCGCCGAGGCGCTGCTGCGCTGGGAGGACGCCTCGCTGGGCGTGGTCGAGGCGACCGAGTTCATCTCGGTCGCCGAGGAATGCGGACTGATCGTCCCGATCGGTGCGTGGGTGCTGCGCACGGCCTGCCAGCAGCTACGACGCTGGAGCGATACGGGCTTCGCGCCACCTCGCATGGCCGTCAATCTCTCCGGGCACCAGGTCCGCCACCCCGCGTTCTGGGAGCTCGTCCACGGGGTGCTGGAAGAGGCGCAGCTCGAGCCCGCGCAGCTCGAGCTCGAGATCACCGAGAGCACCGTCATGCAGGACGAGGCCATCCGCGTGCTTACGCGGCTCAGCGAGGAGGGCCTGGCGATCGCCCTGGACGATTTCGGGACCGGCTACTCCTCGCTCAGCTCCCTGCGACGCCTGCCGATCGACCGCCTGAAAATCGATCGCACCTTCGTCGAGGAGATTCCGACGAATCTCGATGACTGCGCCGTGACGCGCGCGATCATCGCGATGGCCCACCGGCTCGGTGTGCGTGTCGTGGCCGAGGGCGTCGAGACACTGGAGCAGATGGAGTTCCTGCGGGAGCACGGCTGCGACGAGGTCCAGGGGTTCCTGCTCAGCACGCCACTTCCCGCGGACGAGTTCACGCGCTTCCTGGAGCGCGAGAAGGCCAGCGGGGGCGCCTGAGCGCCCACCCGCCGGAAGGCCACCGCCCCCGGAAAGCTCTTGCCTTCCCCCCGGAGGAGTGAGAGGATCTGATGGACCGTCAGATCCCCGATCGGTGGGGGAGGGAAGGAGCCAGAAATGGCCAAGGAGCGGATTCTTTCGGCGGACTCACACGTCCGGATCCTGGACGACGCCGTCCTGGGTCACCTCGCATCCCGGCACCACGAGGCCTACAAGCAGGCGCGGCTCGAGTACATCGCGCGCATGATCAAGAAGGCGAAGCGCAAGCCGGGCAGCGGCGAGGCGCAGAGCCCCGAGGAGATCTGGCGCCAGCAGCCCTGGGAGGCCGCCAACCGCAAGGGCGAGTACGACCCGGCCGAGCGCATCAAGGACATGGACATCGACGGCGTCGAGGCCGAGGTACTCTACACGGACCCGGAGGCGGGCGTCGCCTACAACGGTATGCCCAACGGCGGCCGCCTGGCGGCGTTTCAGGCCTTCAACAATGCGGCGTTGGACTTCGCCCGGCACGATCCCAAGCGCCTGCTGATCGTGTACCTGATCCCGATCGTCGATATCGACGAGGCGGTGGGGGAGGTGACCCGCCTGGCCAAGGAGGGTGCGCGGGCCTTCATGATCCCGCTCTTCCCCGCCGATCTCGACCTGCCCCCGTACTTCGATCCCCACTACGACCGGCTGTGGGGAGCGATCCAGGAGACAGGGATCCCGATCAGCCAGCACGTCGGTGCCAGCGAGGCGGTTTGGCGCGTATTCCGCTACGACGACACGCCGGCTCGTGGGATCTTCCAGTCGCTGCCGCCGATCTTCATGGCCGAGGCCCTCGGGAGCTGGATCGTGGGCGGCGTCTTCGAGCGCTTTTCGCAGCTGCGGGTCGTGCTCGTGGAGGCGGGGCTGGGCTGGCTCCCGTACTACCTCGAGCGCCTCGACACGATGCAGCGCAGCCACGGCTGGGACACCTACGGCACCATGATCAAGGAGAAGCCCAGCAACTACTGGCGGCGCAACATGATGGCCACCTTCGAGGAAGACCGCTTCGGCATCGCCCAGCGGCAGCGCCTCGGAATCGAGAACCTCATGTGGGCCACGGACTATCCGCATCCCGACAGCACCTGGCCCCACTCGCAGAAGGTGCTGGAGACGCACTTCGACGACGTACCCATCGAGGAGGCGCGGCAGATCATCGGCGGCAACTGCGCGCGCGTCTACGGGCTCTGAGCATGCGCTTTCAGAACAAGGTCGCGGTGGTCACGGGGGCCGGGGGCGGCATCGGTGAGGCGTACGCGAAGGCACTCGCGCGGGAGGGCGCCGCGGTCGTCGTGGCGGAGATCGATGGGGAGCAGGGAGAGCGGGTGGCCAAAGAGATCTCGGCGGCCGGCGGACGGGCCGAGTTCGTCCACACCGACGTCGCCTCCGAGGCGTCCACGCTCGCGCTCGGCCGCACCGTGCGGGAGCACTTCGGCGGCGTGGACCTGCTGATCAACAACGCCGCCATCTACGGGAAAATGGAGCTGCACTCCCTCCTGACCGTCCCTCTGGACTACTACAAGCACTTCATGGCGGTGAACATGGATGGCGCCCTCCTCGTGACGCGCGCCCTCTGGCAGTCGATGGCCGAACGCGGTGGCGGTGCGATCGTGAACCAGTCCTCAACGGCGGCCTGGATGGGCGCGGGCTACTACGGCATCGCGAAGCTCGCCCTGCACGCGATCACGCAGAGCCTGGCCCGGGAGCTGGGACCGCGAAAGATTCGTGTCAACGCGATCGCGCCCGGACCCACGGACACGGAGGCCACCCGCACGACGGTGCCCCCGCCGATCCTCAAGAGCATTCTGGAGAGCATGCCGCTGGGCCGCATCGGCGAGACCGAGGACATGGTGGGTGCCGCCCTCTTCCTGCTCTCGGACGAGGCGGGCTTCGTGACGGGACAGATCCTCGCGGTGGACGGCGGCCAGATCATGCGAGTCTGAGTGGAAGAACAAACGGTCGACCAGAAGGGGCGGCCGCTGGGACGGCGTGCCCTCGAGACGCGGCGTCGCCTGCTCAACGCCACCGCAGACCTGCTCGCCAAGCGCGGCCTGCGCGAGATTCGCGTGGTGGAGATCGCGCGCAAGGTGGGCACCTCGCCGGCCACTTTCTACCAATACTTCCGCGACGTGGAACAGGCCACGCTCGCGCTCGCCGCCGATGCCGCCGACCAGATGCCCTCGCTCGACGAGTACTTCGGCGAGGGCTGGGAGGATGGCCGAGGCATGGACGCCGCACGCGGCATCGTGGACGCGTTCATCCAACACTGGGACGACCACCAAGCCGTTCTGCGCATCCGCAACCTGGCCGCCGACGAGGGGGAGGAGCGCTTCCGCCGCGTGCGCCAGCGCGCGCTGCGCCCGATCCTGGACCAGTTCGCCGCCCATATCCGGGAGGCCCAGCGCCAAGGCCGCATCTCGCGCGAGATCAACGACTACGCCGCTGCCGCCGCCCTGGCCGCGATCCTCGAGCGCCTCGCCACCTACCACAGCGAGCTCGAGAGCCTGGGCGTGACCCGCCGGGATCTCATCGAGACTTCCGCCCGCATCCTCTACCAGACCCTCACCGGCCACAGCGCGCCCTGAGCTTCCTCCTTCTGCACGAAAAAACATCGCTGCCGACCGACCCGATCGTTCAAGACTCGATTCCACATCCCTTCCCGAGGTGAGTCGCGATGAGACCTGCGGTCTGATTGAATAGTCTGCAGCGGTCTCGCTGACGAGAGCTCCGATCGAGCGCGTCATGTCCGTTCAGAATGGGCGGTACGGAGATCGGCGAGAGACTTCGCGGTGGCGGGCGCAGGGGTTCCCGGTGCCTACGCAAGTCGGCCCGGACGCCTCGGCGCCCTGCTCCAAGCGCGCGATGTACTTGCGCACCGTCCACACGTCGACACCCCGCCGGCGTGCGATCGCCTTGTGGGCCACGCCCTTCGCGGTTCTCGGGTGTTCGAGGCTTAATGTCACATTCTCCTCTCCCGGTCGGGGCTGCTTAGATGGAACAGCTTCATAGGCCCGCTTCTTCCGCTTTCCGGGCACGTGTCCGCAGTCGCAAAGTTCGGAGGGACGTCCGGCTTGATGCCTCCGACACATCAGCTAGACTTTATTGACTGACGAGAAAGTCAAACTCATGTCCCAGGACAGTCGTTCTGGTCGCCCCGCCCAACCTCCGGAGACCGCCCGAGTCGGCGGGTGACCGTGTCGCCAACGGGTCCGAGCAGAGCCGAGGGGTGCCCACGCACGGGCAGGCTCAGGCTGCGCCTCGCGGTTCTGGCCGCAGTCGCTCTCGGGCTCCGGAGCTGCACCGCGAGCCCAGGCGGCCCCATGGTCTCCGAAGAGCCGAGCTTGGAACCCGGCATCGAGGCGATGATCCACGGCTGGTTCTCGTGTCTCGAGCACCGGCCTCCCCGAGCTTGTGGCTTGGACCGATTCCTGGCCAAGCCATCCTTCCAGCTCTCGCTCCTGGAGGGCACCGCTCGCACCGAAACGGAACTGCACCGTTGGCTCTCCAACCTCCGCTCTGCCTGTTCACAGCTCCACTATCGGATCGACGGGGTTCGAGTCGAACCCCTGGAAGGGAGCCTGTACGGCGTGCGTTTCGAAGTCGTTCGGCACGCGCTCGACCGCACTGGAGCGCCCCACACAGTCCGCACCGAGAACATCTGGCTCGTTCGAGCCACCTCGCACGCTCCACCCGTGATCGTTCAGATCGAGGAGCGACTTCTTCTGTCTTTCCCCGGAACCGGACCGCAGATCATCTGTTACTAGACCGGTCTTGGAGTGAGCATGAAAGTCCTGTCACGAGCCAGCTTGATCTTGACGCTGCTACTTGCGGGACTCGCAGAAGTGAGCAGCGAGCAGCAGCTACCCATTCACGACGGAGTGGGAGGTGAATTCACGGCAGAAAGCAGCCTTGGGCGCAAGGTGAGCTCAGCGGAGTTCCGCGGCAAGGTCGTGTTGCTGTTCTTCGGATACACAAGCTGCCAGGACATCTGCCCGGCGACTTTGGCTCATCTACAATCTCTGATGAAGCGCATCGGAACTGCGGCGAAGAATGTTCAGGTCCTGTTCGTGACCGTGGATCCGGAGAACGACACGGCTGAGCACCTCAAAAAATATCTGGTCCAGTTCAACCCTCGATTCATCGGCCTTACCGGAACACAGGAGCAGATCAATCAGATCGCCAAGCTGTTCCTCGTCAAGCATGACCGCAGCCATGGGGTAAAAGTGAGCACAGAATACAACCGCTCCAAGACCTTTACGGAGCATTCGTATCTCTATGCTCACTCACAGCAGATCTATCTCCTGGATAAGCTGGGCCGTACACGGGCTCTATTCTTCACTGGGTCCCCACTGAGCAAGATGCGAGAGGCGGTCCTGGCTCTCCTCGCTGAGTCGACGAGCACGGATTGTGATTCCTCGGAAACCACGTGCCCGGAGAACCCGGCCGTCCATCGAATACCCAACCATGTGGAAGGAGACGAGTGATGAATAGAGTGGTCTGCGGGATCCTGACAATGGCTATTGGCACGACTGCAGCGTCCTCCCGCGCCGACGTTCCATCGAAGGCGGAAGGACTGGAGCGCGTAACGCAGACATTGGTCAAACCCCCGCTCGTTCCCGAACACTCACAAAAAGCAGAGGGCAGGCCAAAGATCGTTGCCGTTCGGCTGGAGGTCAGTGAGAAGAAAATGGTCATTGACCCGGCGGGAACCACCATCTACGGGCTGACATTCATGGGCAGTGTTCCCGGACCCCTGATCGTTGTTCATCAAGACGACTACGTAGAGCTAACTCTGGTCAATCCGTCCGGTCGCGGAATCTTCTACGGTGTTCCGGGTCCAAAGGACAGGAAGCCGAATATCATGAGCCACAACATCGACCTGCACGCGGTGACGGGGGCCCTGGGGGGGGCCGGGCTCACTCTGGTTGCACCCGGGCAGGAGGCGACGATCCGTTTTAGGGCGACGAAGCCGGGAGTCTTCGTCTACCACTGTGCGCCGGGTGGGGCGATGATCCCATATCACGTTGTTTCGGGCATGAATGGGGCCATCATGGTTCTGCCGAGAGACGGATTGAAAGATCAAAGCGGAAGGCCTCTCCACTACGACAGGGCCTATTACATCGGTGAGCAGGACTTCTACGTTCCCAAAGATGCAAACGGAAACTACAAGCAGTTTGACTCGCCTGCCGCGGCCATGGCGGACACACTCGAGGTGATGAAGACGAATGAGCCCAGTCACGTAGTGTTCAACGGGGCCGTCGGAGCGCTCACCGGGGAGCATGCGCTGACGGCGAGGGTCGGTGAGACGGTCCTGTTCATCCACTCACAGGCAAATCGAGACACTCGACCCCACCTGATCGGTGGCCATGGGGACTACGTGTGGCCGTCCGGCTCGTTCGGAGATCCGCCACGGACCAACCTCGAGACCTGGTTCATCGCCGGCGGCTCTGCCGGTGCGGCACTCTACAAATTCAGACAGCCCGGCCTCTATGTATACCTGAACCACAATCTGATCGACGCGATCCTGAAGGGCGCGGCGGCCCACGTAAAGGTGGAGGGCGAGTGGAATAACGACCTGCTGGAGCAGATCAAGAAGCCGGGGCCGATCCAGTAACCGCTACGACGTATCAAAACCACTTCGCGATGGCGAAGAATGAGAAAATGAACTCGTTGTTCAGCTGGCGGGTGTTTCGAGTGAGGTTCTTCGTGTTTCTGTCATCCCAATAGTTGGAGATTTTCACGCCGAACCGATAACGTTTGGCGACTTTCCGTACGATGAGGAGATCGAGCTCCGAGCCATAATCGTAGTCGAGATGGTCTGAGCTGAAGTCGTGATAGATGGCCGTGACTTTCACCCCCTTGATGGAGGTACCAAGGCTCAGCCAGATCTCCTCGATGCCGTCTTTGGGTGTGACCAGGAACTTGTCTGACCAGCCCTGAAAAGCATGGTTCGTTCCAAATGGCATCTGGAAGACATCCGTTCCTCCGTCCCCTTCCAGGACCACGTAGGCCACCTTTGCGGTAACCCACTCGATGAGCCCTCCGATCTGGTGCCTTCCGCCGATTACGAGCTTGTAATAGTCGGAATCGATCGACGCAGTACTGTCGTCGTAATCGATCTGATGCGCGCCCTCTAGCGTGTAGAGTATCCTGGACTGATCGGTGAGATCGTATCCACCAGTGAAGCGGCCTCCATACGTAGCCGCAGAGAGAGGGAAAAATCCTCCCTGATTCTCGAAGTTGATCAGATAGGCGAAGGTCGAGATCTTGCCAAGGGTGAGGCCATCGTAATTCAGATGGAGGAAGTGGGTCTTGTCGACGTCGAAGTTGCTCAGATTCGTCGTCGGATTGTCCTCACCGAAGATACGTCTCACGTTGTGAACATACGCATAGTGGAAAGCTGTATGAGGCAGCGATTGGTTCACCAGCGTGAACGCGTCATAGGTCTGCAGATTTTGACGCCACGGTACCGTCCCGATGAATCTCTGGTCGTCGTACTCGATGCTCTGGCGCCCATATTGAAGTAGCGTGTCCTGCAGAACCGGTATGTCCTTGGGGCCGTTGAAGAAGGCGTAGGCCTGGTTGACCTCGGTTCCTTCGGGATCGACGACCGTTGCATACTTGGTTCTGCGATTCGTCCCTCCATCGTTGTAGTTCTCGCTGCCAATGGGTGTGATGTCCTCGAACTGCAGGTATCCGCCCAGGCCGAAGAGACTGGCAGTTCTGTACCCCAGAGTCGTTCTGAGGGTCGAGGATTTGGCACGACTGTTCGCGACGTGGTCGTCCTTGTACTCAAAACGGTAACGCATCGCGAAGTCGACCTTGCCCCTCGTCAAGGCCTTCCAGACGACATCGTCGGCTTGGGAATATGCGGGAAAGGTCGGCATCATGATGAGTGCGACCGCCAACGGGAGACATGAAGAACGATTCATGACAGTTCTTCCTTCAGCTCTGGTGCCGCAACCGAGACCCCACGCTTCATCGACGCGCCGGCTATACGCAAGCCGCGTGCCGACACTCGGAAGGCACTGCGCATTCGGAAATCCCGACATGTTCCAACATGTCACAGCACCCTGTGTTGGATCGTCTCATCGAATGGACCACGAGGACGATGACGAGTACAAGATCGCTGGATCCACAGTGGGGTCGTTCGGATGGACGGTTCGACTCGCGCGCGGGACTGCGGCGTGGAGACGCTTCCCTCACGCGGGTCTGTACCTCGACGACGGGTGGGTTTGCCCCCGTCCGAGGTGGCTGGACTTCACCGAAGTGGCTCGGACGCTCGGCTTCGCTCCAGCGGTCCTCAACGACTCGGCATGTCCACTGTGCCCCGATCTTCAGCTTCGTCTCGACGGTCTCTCAGAGCCAGAGCACGCGAAGGCCGACTACGAGAACGGATTCCATGGTCACTCATCCTCCCGTGCGTTGACTGGCCGTCACGCCCCTCTTCGCAGACCTCAGCGATCGACCTCTCCAGTGGCGATGAGGTCGGCCATGTATCGAGTAGGGGTGTCTCGTCCGGTTCCCTGGAGGTACCGCCGAGGAAAGCGCTCGGAATGGCGCTCCGCCCGTTCGCATCTTCTGATCGCGTGCACTTCATGCCGGAGGTGGAGCAGCAGGGGGCCACGCCTCCTGCCCCGGCGTGATCCAGGCGCACACGGATTCGGTCTGACGGGACCCAGAAGTGACCGTCGCGCCAGCTCGGAGGCCGAATATCGAGTGACCTTTCGGCGTCCCAGCGTGAGGCAGGGTGGGAGGTGAAGAATGGCAACGGCGAGTTGGCCTCGCGGACATCGCCGTACGCTCCGAACGTCGCTCGCGGAGCTTGCGGCAGGAATCGCATTCCCTGCCATGGTGGCGCTGGCTCTGGTGCTGCTTCTGCGTGAGCCATTCGGGCCGCTGCGCCTCGCTGTTAAGAGCGCGGTACCCCTCGCGGCTCTCGTGCCGGCCGCCCTCTGGCAGCGAGCCGGTCGTGGACGAACCACGCTGCGCGCCTTGGCCGTTCTGGCCGCGGTGACGACCGCAACGCTGAGCTGTGTCGCCGTCCTGGGCGTACCGCTTCGCACCGACGTGCTGATTCCCTTTCTCGGTCTGAGCCTTCCGGGCCTGAAGCCTCTGCTCATAGCTGTACCTCTCCTGCTGGCTTCGGTCGCGCTGCGTCTGGCACGGTCTGGGTCGCCACGGGGAATCCTCACACCCGGTGAGCTGCTCTTCGCCATCGGCGAGTCGGTCTACTTTGCCGGCTTCCTGCTCACCTCGACACAGGGGCTCGGCGTCTGGTCGTGGAGCATCGTAGGCTCGGCCCAGCTCGCGGCCGCCTCGCTGCGCGGTGTCGCTCCGCTTCGTGCGCTGCTGGGCAGCGTCTCGCTCGTGAGCATGATGCTCTGGAGCGGCACGACGTACGGCGCCCTGCTCGTACACCTCGCACTGCTTTACGGCTCACCGCTTAGCGCCGCGAGCGCTTTTCCGCGAGAAGCTCTTCCGGAGCGTGCGTGAACTCGAGGGTCGTACCGTGCATGCGTCGGCCATCCTCGATGATGTCGGGGCCGAAGCTGTAGCAGGCACCGAGCATGCGGTCGCGGAGCACGTTCGAGCGCGGGATGCGGTCGAGTGGAAAGAGGCGACCGAACGAGATCGAGCACGCTCGACGCAGCACGATGGCGGCCTCGGCGAGCTCGCGATCCAGTGTGGCCTCGGCCCACTCGGGAAAGCCTCGCGTCAGCGAGCGACCCGCGAAGGGCTCGGGCGCGAGGATCCTGCGCAGCGAGACCTCCCAGACGAGGATCTCCTCGCCGTCTCGTGCGATTCGAGCCCGAGTCCGGTTTTCCTTGCGGTCCGGGATCTCGATGTCGTACTGGCGTCGCTCGTCGCCGCGCGCGGCGTGCGTCACCGCGAGGCTGGCGACGTCGAAGAGGTGCGTGCAATGCGAGCGTGGCTCGAGTGTGTTCAGGTACTCGACGAGGCTCGTCGTGAGCCGCAGGCCCTCGAAGGACCTCAGCGGTCGCGTCGCATCCCCGCACGTCGTCCACGGGTAACGTACCGCCTCGCCCTCGATGCTCCGCACGCGCTGGCCATCGTGGAGCAGACTCACCGCAAAGTGATGGAAGTCGTCTTCGAGCTCGGCACGGACGGTGTCACCCGAGGCCGTCATGCGAACGCGACGCCGGTAGATCCCCTCGCCGTAGGATAGGGCCTCCATCAGGGCCGCGTCAGCAAGATGCAGCCAGCCAGCGGTCCTCCGCCCGCGGCCGCCACGGCCACGCGCGGCGAGCCCGGTACTTGACGCTCCCCGCCCTCACCCCAGAGCTGCACGCAGGCCTCGTGCAGGAAGCCATAGCCGTGCAGGCGTCCGGCCGAGAGCTGGCCGCCGTGCGTGTTCAGGGGTAGCTCACCGTCGAGCGCGATGCGCTTGCCTCCTTCGACGAAGGGGCCGCTCTCGCCACGGCCGCAGAAACCCAGGCCCTCGAGCCACGACATGGCGATGAAGCTGAAGCCATCGTAGAGCTCGGCCACGTCCACGTCGGAGGGTCGCAGGTCGGTGCGTGACCAGAGCATGGGACCCGCGTCGCGCAGCGCCATGGTCGTGAGATCGTCGAACTGGTCCCACGAGGGGCGGCCGTGAATGGCCGTCCCGACCGCCTCGACGCGCAGCGGAGGGCGACGGAGATCCCGTGCCGCCTCCAGGCGCGAGACGATGATCGCCGTGCTGCCATCGACGGGCACGTCGCAGTCGAAGAGGCAGAACGGTGTGGTGATCATGCGGGCGGCGAAGTAGTCCTCGAGCGTCATCGAATCACGGTAGATGGCCCGTGGGTTGCGTGCCGCGTTGCGCCGTGCGTTGAGCGCGATCTGCGCGAGCTGCTCGCGTGTCGTGCCGAACTCGTGGAAGTGACGCTGCGCGAACATGGCAATCCAGTTCGCGGCCGACGCGGAGCCGAAGGGCAGCGACCACTGCGTGAAGCCCGAGGCGCGGAAGCCGCCCCCGCCGCCCTCACCACTCCCTCGCGCGCGGCCGTGCGGGATCACACCGCGCTGCTGCGAGGTGGCCTCCCAGACCGAGCGGAAGCAGAGCACGTGGCGCGCCAGACCACAGGCCACCGCGAGGATGCCGTTCACGACGGAGCCGAGCTGACCCGGCAGCTCCGGACCCCCGGTGAACCAGTTCAGGTTCAGGCGCAGCGCGTCCTGGACCTCGACGACGCCCGCCCCCGAGAAGCCCGGCGGCGTGGCCATGTTGCCGGGATACGTCGCCAGCCCGTCGATGTCCTCGCGCTGCAGGCCCGCGTCCTCGATCGCCGCCAGACAGGAGTCCAGCGTGAGCTCGAGAGGATCGCGGTTGAGGCGCCGACCGATCTCGGACTGGCCCATGCCCGTGATCGCCGCACGGCGCTCTAGGATCTCCATCAGGCGACCTCCGGCTCGAAGAGCGGTACGTACACAGCGTCATGCTGCTCGAACAGCACACGGACCTTCATTCCGATCCCGACGGCCTCCACTGGACAGTTCACGATGTTCGTCATCAGGCGAAGCCCCTTCTGCTCGACGAGCTCGACGATCGCGATCGCGTAGGGAAGAGGCACACCGGGAATCCAGGGCTGGTGGTTGATCGTGTAGGTGAGAACCTCGGCCCGACCCGAGACCGCCTCGACGGCGAGGTTCTTGCTCAGACAGTCTGGGCAAATCGGCTGGGGCGGGTGGATGTAGAGCTTGCAATCCTGACAGCGCAGGAATCGCAGCTCTCCCTGGGCGCCGCCGGTCCAGAAGTGCTCGTTCTCCGGCGTCAGACGCGGCAGAACGCGGAAGACCTTCTCGCTCATGCGGGTGACGTGGAAGGATCGAAGAGTACCGGCAGGGACGCGGGCGCCCGGAAAGCCTGCCCCGTGATGTGCACGTCCTCGGCCTCTGGATCGAGCCGCAGGTCGGTCAGCTGATCGAGAATCGCGTTCAGGACGACCTGTGTCTCCATGCGCGCGAGGTGCATCCCCAGGCAGCGGTGCGGGCCGAATGCGAATGCCATGTGCTGCTTGGGCTCGCGGAAGATGTCGAACTCCTCGGGCCGCTCGTAGCGCTTCTCATCGTGATTGGCTGACCCCAGGTTCACCGCGACCGTGGCGCCGGCAGGAATCTTGACGCCGAAGATCTCCACCTCGCGCGTCGTGCGTCGCGTGATCCCGGTGAGCGGGGCCTCCCAGCGAAGGCCCTCCTCGATCGCCTGCGGAATCAGCCGGCGATCCTTGCGCAGGGCCTCGAGCTGATCGGGATGACTGAGCAGGCCGAAGATAAGGTTACTCGACGAGCGGTAGGTGGTCTCGGCACCCGCGGGCAGCAGCAGCCGCAGGAAGGCGAAGATGTCCTCGTCGCTGAGCCGCTGGCCATCTTCGAGCTCGGCCCGTGCAAGCAGGGTGAGCAGATCCTCGCGCGGCTCACGCCTGCGCTCGGCGAGCAGCCCGCCGAAGTACGTGGCAAGCTTTCGGGAGGCCGCCATGCCCCGCTCCCACTTGTAGCTCACGCTGATCAGCTCGATCGCCCAGCGATGAAACTGCGGGAGGTCCTCAGCCGGAAGACCAAGCATGCCGGCGATCACGTTCACGGGGAACGGGAAGGTCAGCTCGCGCACCAGGTCCGCCCGCCCACGCGAGATGAAACGGTCGATCAGCTCGTGGACGATCGGTGCGACCAGATCGCTCTCCCAGCGCGCCTGCATCTTCCGAGTGAAGGCCTGCTGAATCAGGCCCCGGTAGCGCGAGTGCTCGGGCTCGTCCATCTCGAGGATCGTGTGGCCCATCACCACGCCCATGATGTCCTCGTAGCCGCGCGACGAGAAGGTCTCAGCATCGCGCAGGACGTGCGAGACCGCCTCGTGCGTGACGGCCATGTAGATCTCCTTGACCCCTCCGAGGGGATCCGGGGCTTCGCCGTGACCCGGCCCGGTCAGCGCGCTCACGTCCAGCTTGACGATCGGCCCCTGCTGCCGGAACGCCGCGAAGATCGGATACGGATCCCGCACCAGACCCGCCCCCATGGCCCGATTGAACTCGTCAAAGGGATCGAGATTCTCGGCCTCGCTCATCGGTGCACTACCTCCAGGGGAGTCTCCAGGGGAGTCCAGGGAGATCTGACGAAGTATCAGATTCGCATCATACCAGATCCCCGGCGGACGGAGAATGGGGAGCGCTCGGCGGGGGCTGGGCGGCTACTGGGCCGCGAGACAGATGGGCGCGAGGCCGGGAGCCAGCTTGGGATCCCGCAGCCAGCGACGCAGCACCACGACATCGGCCATGTCGCAGTCGTCGGGCAGCCCGATCACCGAACACTTGCGCTTCGCCGCCGCTGTGAGGAGACCCGCTTCTGGATCGGCCAGGTGCCGGCGATAGTGGTGGACATCCTGCTGCTGGATGTGCCCGTTGCCATCCAGGTCGGCACAGGTGCAGGCGTCCCCGGTGCCATCCCCATCACTGTCGAGCTGACCGGGGTTGGGCTCGCCGGGGCAGTTGTCGCAGGCGTCCCCCGCGTGATCGGCATCGCGGTCGAGCTGATTCGGATCGAAGTGCAGGGCGCAGACGTCGAATGCACTGGGGATGCAGTCGAAGTCCGCATCGTCCCGTCCGGTGTTGCTGATACCGGGGCAGGGATCGCAGACATCGCCGAGCAGGTCACCGTCCTCATCCACCTGCTTGGCGTTCCCGATCTCGGGGCAGTTGTCGCAGGCGTCGCCGAGGCCGTCGCCATCCGCGTCTCCCTGTCCCTGGTTGGGAAGGCCCGGACAGTTGTCGATCGAGTCGGCGCTCCCGTCGCGATCGCGGTCGCGCGCGACGGCCGTGCTTCCACCGCAGAGATCATGGCAGAGGATCTCCGCACCGCAGCGGCTGTCGCTGAGCCCGATTCCCGCACAGCTTGCGTCCCAGGTGTTGTTGCAGCAGAACACATCGCAGGCACAGACGCGTTCCGTGCAGACGGGGTCCTGGCAGCCCGGCGAGCCATTCGCCTCGCAGCAGTCGCTCACCACGAGATCAGCCTCGGCCGCGTTGATCGTCACGCTCCGGCTCGCACTCCTGCCGTCGGAGTCCACGGCCGTCAGCTCGATCACGTGGCTGCCGGGCGCCACACCCGGAAGGATGAGCTCCTCGCCCGTGCCCAGCGGGGTTCCGTCGAGCTTCCAGCTCAGCGCGGTGCCCGGGAGCTCTCCGTCCTCGGGATCATGGGCACGACCCGTCAGCACCAACGGGTCGTCGTGCGCGACTCGGGCCCGGTCGAGCGGCTCCCGCAGATGCACGAACGGAGGGCTCGGCGGCACGACGAAGGGCGGGCTGACAGCAATGCCGGTGTGGACACCGTCGCTGACGAGGACGCGAACGCGACTCGTGCCGGGCGAGCTGGTCGAGCTCGATCCAGGCAGAGCCAGGCCTGCTACATCGCGCAGCACGAAGCTGTGGCTCGGCCCGCCCACGTCGGGGAGGTCCGAGGCGATCAGAGACCAGCTCGCGCCGTTATCCGGGCTGTACTGGATCATGGCGCTGAGCGTATCAGCGTCGGGATCGCTGGCCTGCCAGACCACGACGAGATCGGGATCCACCACGTCGCCCATACCCGGCGTGAGCAAGCTCACCTCGGGCACACCCGCGCTCACCAGGACGCGCGCCGCCACGCCTCCGAGGTAGCTCAGACGGACCTCCGCGGTCGCCGGATCCCAGGGTACGACCTGCTGGAAGCTCAGCACCGGACCGTGCCCGTGCTCCTCCACGCCTCCGGAAGCGAAGGGCTGGGAGACGAGTACGTTGCCCGAGCCATCCACCAGCTCCATCAGCGCATCGAGAGGAAGGCCGGGCGAGGGCAGCTCTGGGTTGAGCAGCGCATCCGGGACGAGCGTGGGGTCAAGCCGCATCCCCGTCTCAATCACGCCCGTTGCGGTCTCGGGAACGAGCGATCCGAAGAGCACGAGCACGTCATCGGCCACGCTTGCGCACGACGGGCAAAGCAGCTCGGCCCCGCAGCCGGCGTTCGCACCACTTCCCGCGCAGAACGAGTCCCACACGTTCGTACAGCAGAAGGGGTCGCAGGTGCAGACACGCTCGCAGCAGCCTCCCTCGCTACAAGCGGGATTCGTGTCGCCGCTGCAGCAGCTCGCCGCGCTCGCGCCACAGACGGGCGAGGCAGCAGCCAGAAACTTCTCATCGATCCTTGCGGAAGCGCGCGCCGTGCTCTCGGAACCCACCTCACTTCGGCGGGCCGTGAAAGCAGCTGCTGCCGGAGCTGGACGCGTGTTCAGTCTGTCGAAGATCGCCTCCCAGGAGTAGTCGGAGCTCCAGTTCGGAGACGAGTAGCTCATGAAGTCCCTTGCTTCCGTCGGCGGGATCGGCGCCATGGTGATCGGATCGAAGCCCCAGACGTCGAGGTCCGATCCCGTCGCTGCGATCGTGCAGCAGCGGGGCTGGGTGCGGGTCGAGCCGCCGTCCGTGCAGGTCTCGGTGCCGCTGCAGTACGGGTAGCCACCGTCCAGGCTCTTGGGACAGCCGCAGCCGACGTGCAGGCGGCCGAGGTTGTGCCCGAGCTCCTGGGTCATGACGACGCCACCGGCCGGTCCGGAGTAGGGCGCACCGAGCTCGCCGTCGAACATGACCGAGTACGAGACGCTTCCCGGCAGCTGGCCGCGGCCCCACGGGCCCGCACGCATGGTGGCCTGCGAGTGGACCATTCCCGCCTTGAAGCGCTTCGCACCCGGCTCACAGAAGACTTCCGAGAGCCCCCCGAAGCGTGAGACCTCCCCGATGATCCTCTTCTCCTCGCCCGGCCAGAGCATGGCGCGACTTCCGCGCCGCGCCACGCTGGCGGTCCAGACCGGCCGGAAGCGGGAGACCGGCCACATCGAGGCGAGGCGGTCGAGATTGGGCCAGAAACCCGGGCTGGCCATAGTGTAGAGCGGATCCACGGCTCCGGTGTTGGGATCCTGCGTCTCGACGGGCACCACGAGGACACACGGAACCGCCTTGCGCTCGAAGATGACCAGCGTGCTGACCTCATTGTTGAGAAGCTGCACCTCAGGCAGTACGCCGAAGTCGTTGATGCGGGCGGCAAGAGAGATCGTGACGCTCGTCTCGCCAGCGGGGACCTCGGTCCAGAATGCGGGTAGACGGAACTCGAAGCTCCGCGCCGGATCGCCGCGCGCGATTCCACCCGACGCCGCCTGGACACTCATGCCTCCGGCACCCTCGAGCGGAAGAAGGGGTGAGCCGGGAAGGGGTACGAAGCTCGTGCCGTTCAGCCGCGACCCGTAGAGGCGGGCGGTGACCCCAGTCGCCTCGTGGGGGCTGACGGCGGGCCAGGCCCGCACGATCGTGGTCTTCTCGGCGACGAGGCGGACACGCGGCGATCCGGTCATCAGGTGCTGGACCCCCTGTGTGACCTCGAGCAAGGGGGCGGATCCCACCGGCTCCCAGTCGAAATCGAAGGGAGTTACGGCCGTGTCCTTGGTCACTCGGCGAATGTCCGTTCCGTCCACGAAGTAGACCCAGTGGTCATCGAGCACGGGCAGAGAGACCGCGCCGAGCCCACTCTCGAGAATCTGAATCGTGAGGTTGCTCCCCGTCGGTGTGTTGCGCCGCACCTGGCCTGACCCCGGTGTGCCGCTCGCATCCTGGTCAATCCAGTAGACATGCGTGGCGTCGGCGGCCAGCCCACGTATCCGGCGCAGCGGTGCGTTGTAGAGCGTGTTCAGACCCGTGCCGTCGAAGCGCCCGCGAGCGATGCGGATCTCGTCCTCGACCCAGTAGGCAAACTCATCGCCCGCGTACGACACGGAGTCGAGCACGAGATCTGAGAGAACCGTACCGGGGGAGGTGGTGTGCAGCGTTCCCACCGGGTTCGAGGTGTCGGTCTTCGGCCGCGTGACGACCGTGTGCACGCCGAGGACTACGAGGACGATGTAGAGGCGCCCGTTGCGGTAAGGCGTCAGCGCGATCTCAATCGGCACGCCGACGATCGTGGATGCAAAATAGAGCTCCGGAGACGCCCCCGGTGCGAGGCCCGCTTTCGGGATCCGCTTGATGCCGGCGTCATCGATCCACCAGACGTGGGTCTCGTCGACCTCCAGATCCCTCACGATTCCCACGACCGTGGCCAGGTCCTCGACCGCAGCGAGCGCAAGTGGGTCCGCCACGTCCGCACCGATCCAGATCCGATGGATGACGCCCTCATCCACGTAGTAGACATGGGCCTCGTCGGTGCGCACCAAGAACGGCGACAGCTCACAGCCCCCCCCCTCGGCAAGGCGACGGGGAAGACCGGGACCGGAAGCGCTCTGGAAAACCTTGCTGATCGCTCCGCCGTCCCCCGTCGTAAAGCAGTCCGGATCGAAGCCACGACCCCAGACGACCCAGGGTCCGCTCACCCCCATCCCGATGGGGGACGCTCCCGGGGCCAGGGTCTGCGTGAGGGCCAGCGAGGTAGCGGGCCAGAGGAGGAGGAGCACCACGAGGGCCCGGAACCCGTGAATTCCCATGCCAGATTCCCTGCGCTCCCCGATGACGACCATCCCGAATTGATTTTCGATGCTACCGGAACTCGGAGAGGGAACTCAAGCGAGCAAGGGCCGAGGTATGCTGGCCGCCGTGGACTGGCGGGAGACATCCGAGCAGAGGCAGCTGCGTGAAGCGGTGAGGCGCTTTGTCACAGAAGATCCCGTCGTTCGCCGACGCCGGATGCGCGAGGACGGCTGGATCGCTGGCTGGGACCAGGACTTCTCGCGCCGTCTCGGGGCGTGCGGATGGATCGGGATGACCTGGCCGCGTCGCTACGGAGGGCAGGTGCGGAGCCCCCTCGATCGGCTCATCGTGACCGAAGAGCTGCTGCGAGCGGGCGCGCCCGTCGCGGCGCACTGGTTCGGAGATCGCCAGATCGGCCCGGCCCTGCTCGCGCACGGCAGCGAGGAGCAGAGAAGGGAGCTGCTTCCGCGCATCGCTCGGGGCGAGCTGAGCTTCTGTGTCGGCATGAGCGAGCCCGACGCGGGGAGTGATCTGGCATCGCTGCGCACGTGCGCGACGATCACCGAGGGCGGCTTCGTGATCCGGGGCCAGAAGACCTGGACGAGCTTCGCCGACCGCGCAGCCTACTGCTACCTCGTGGCACGGACGGATCCTCACGCGCCGCGCCATCGAGGGGTCAGTGAGCTGCTCGTACCCATGGACGCTCCGGGAATCCGCGTGCGGCCGATCCGGGACATGGTCGGCGAGTGTCACTTCGGCGAGCTCTTCTTCGACGACGTACAGGTCCCGCGCCATGCGCTGATCGGGAATCTGCACGGCGGCTTCCGGCAGATCATGCAGCAGCTCGATCACGAGCGCAGCGGCATCGAGCGCCTGCTCTCGAACGCTCCGCTCTGGGAGGACGTGAAGCGTGTCGTCCGAGACGGAGGTCTCGCGCACGGCTCTCCAATGCGTGAGCGCATCGCGGCCATCGAGATCGACTGGCAGGCGGGTCGCGGGATGATCTACCGGGTGGCTGCACTGCTCACGGAGGGCCGCCTGCCCACACATGAGGCTGCCGCCGCCAAGGTCTTCTGCACCTCACTCGAGCAGCGCATCGCGGCCCTCGCCAGCGAGATCCTGGGGCCCTCCTCGCTGCTGCTTCCCGGCGACGAGCGGGCACCGCTCCACGGCCGCGCCGCACGCAGTCTGCTCTACGCGCCCGCCTACACCATCCAGGGCGGCACGAACGAGATCCTGCGCGAGATCATCGCGCGCCGGGGTCTCGGTCTTCCATAGCTCCGGAGGGCCCCTCGTTGCGGAACACGAGCAGGTGCTGCTGCGGCAGCACATCCACGTTCCGGACCCAGACCAGGCCCGCAGCCTCCAGCTCGCGCCGCGCCTGCGCCTCGCTCATCTTGTGGACGCGCATCACCCGGACGTCGGGATCCTCGAGGCGGTACTCGACGAGGACGACCCGTCCGCCGGGCCGCAGCGCACGCCGGATCTCCCGCATCATCTCCACGGGGTAGAGGAGCTCGTGGTAGACGTCGACCATGAGCACGAGATCCACGCTCGACGGCTCGAGGCCGGGGTCCATCTCGGTTCCCAGCCGTGTCTCGACGTTCCGCACGCCGAGGCGCTCGGCCTTCTGTTGGATGAGCCGGAGCCACTCGGGGTCGATCTCGACCGCGATCACACGACCTTTCGGTACGTGGGTCGCGATGCGGAAGCTGTGGTACCCGGTCCCGGCCCCGACGTCGGCCACCACATCGTCGGGCTCGAGGTCCAGGTTGTCGATCAGCAGATCCGGTCGCTGCTCCCGCTCGCGCGTGGGACGTTCCTGCCAGGTCGCCGTCTCGGGCCCGGTGGTCCGTGCAATCTCCCGCCCCAGGTAGAACTTCCCGGTGCCGTTGCGATCGTGCTCCTCGCGGTACTTGTAGGGCGCGGACGCATCTGCGACGTCGGGGGTCGCGGGGCCTCCGCAGGCCACCGTCGCGAGAAGCAGGAGCAGCAGGAACCGACGCGGCGGGATCAGCGCGGGCCCTCGTCTCGCTCGAGCGCAAGCGCAAGCGAGTTGATGCAGTAGCGGCGCCCGGTGGGCTCCGGACCATCGTCGAAGACGTGGCCCAGGTGCGCACCACAACGTGCGCAGAGAACCTCCTCGCGGAGCATCCCCAGACTGCGGTCGGGCTCGGTCCGCACGCAATCGGGATCCAGCGGAGCCGTGAAGCTGGGCCAGCCGGTACCCGAAATGTACTTGGTCGAAGAGCTGAAGAGCGCCGAGGCGCAGCAGACGCAGCGGTAGACTCCGGGATCCTTGCAGTCGTGATAGCGCCCGCTGAAGGGAGGCTCCGTGCCCTTGCGGCGCGTCACCTCGAACTGCTCGGGTGTCAACCGCTCGCGCCAGGTCTCGTCGGAGCTCATGGGATCGCGCCGCGAAGGACCCCCGTGCGGCTCCCGCGCATCACTCTTCGAGCAGGGCGACGATGCGCTCGCAACGGTTGATGCGGTCCACGTCGCCCGAGCCGACTCGGGCGGCGTGCATCTCGACCTCCAGCATGCGGCGGTTGATCCAGCTCGCGGCCAGATCGAGGCGGGAGGGTGCCACCGCCGCCTGCCGCAGTAGCTCCGTGGCCACGATCACGCTGATCACCATTTCGGCCACGAGGCGCGAGGAGAGCAGCGCGTAGTTGAAGTCCTGAAGCAGGGCGGGAGAGCTCTCCTGGATCCGCTCGATGCCGGCGCGCACACGATCCGCCAGGGGCGCGAGCTTTCCCTCGAGCTCCCCGAGCTCCTTGCGTAGCTCATCGAAGACGATCGTGAGGGCGCCCTTGCCGATCTCCTTGAGTGCGAACGAGACCTGGATCTCCGAGGTGCCCTCGTAGATGGTCGTGATGATCCCGTCCAAGTGGAGCTTCCCGACGATGGACTCGGCCATGAAGCCGATTCCGCCGTGAACCTGGATCGCCATCCGCGTGATCTCGTCGCAGGACTCCGTTCCCAGGTACTTGGCCAGCGGCGTCAGCAGCCGGATCCGCACCAGGTTGTTCTGCTTGACCCGCTCCAGCTCGGAGCGCTCCACCTCGGATACATCGCGCTCACGCTCCAGGTAGGCATCGATCGCGCTGTTTCGATCGATGAGCACGGCCACCCGGTAGAGAAGCGCGCGGCCCCCCTCGAGGTTGAGCACCATGCGCGCGAGCATGTTCTTCATCAGCGGCTGCTCGGCGATCGGCTTGCCGAACTGCTTGCGCTCCCTCGCGTAGCGGATCGCCTCCTCGACGGCGGCCTCCGCGATGCCGATCCCCTGGGCAGCCACACCGATTCGCGCGTTGTTCATCAGGTCGAGCATGGCCTTGAAGCCCTCACCCTTGACGCCGATCCGGAACGCCTCCGCATGATCGAATTCGATCACCGCGGTGGGCGACCCGTGAATGCCCATCTTGTGCTCGAGGCGCGCCACCTTGAGCCGGTTCGGCTTTCCGTCGGGGAGAACCCGCGGGCAGAGGTAGAGGGAGAGCCCCCGGGTCGAGCCCTTGGATTGCTCGAAGGTATCGTCATCACGAACCAGCACGAGATGAACGTGGGCGCCTCCGTTCGTGATGAAGATTTTCTGACCGTCGAGAAAGAATCGACCGTCCTCCTCGGTCGCACGCGTCTGAATACCGCCCAGATCCGAGCCCGCTTGCGGCTCGGTCAGATCCATGGCGCCCTGAAGCTCGCCTGTGACGAAGCGTGGCAGGTACTCGCGGCAGAGCTCCTCCGATGCGTACTTCTGAATGTCCTCGGCCACTCCCGATTGCAGACCCATGACCGTCATGAGGGCGGCGTCCGCCCGCGAGATCATCTGCAGCACGATGTTCCCGATCAGGGCAGGAAGCTCGAATCCACCGTACTCCTCACGCACGCCCAGGCTCACGAGGCCTGCTTCCTTGAGCCGCTCGTAGCCCCAGGCGATGTGGTCGGGCACGACGACCTCCCCGTCCACTAGCCTGGCGGGCTCGTCCCAGCCTGCACGCGCACGGGGCTCGATCTCGCGGCAGATCTCGGCGCAGGTGGTCAGCACCCCGAGCAGGGCGGCACGCTCGGCTTCGACATCGACGTCCTCGCCCTTGCGGTAGCGGAAGTAGCCTGCCCAGTCGACGAGCTCGTCGAGATAGAGCCTCAGCCCCTCGTGCAGGTAATCGGCCATCCTCGGGCCCTCCTGACAGATTCGATTCTAGGTGATTTGTCGGCTTCCGGCTCGACTCAGTTGAGTGTGACTGGAAGTCATGCGAGACTGCCGGTCATGTACGTGGGTCGGATCGTGGGCGTCGGGCGCACCCGGGCAGGGGCCAATTCCGCACTCTACCGGGTCTCCTCACGCTCCTTCCCCAACCGGCGGGCGGTGGAGCTGAACGGACATCTGGCCATCATCCCACGCGAGGGTCACGAGGCCGACCTCCAGAAGAGCCCCTACATCTCGTACAACTGCCTGCGCGTGGCCGGGGAATGGGCGGTCGTCAGCAACGGGAGCCAGACCGATCCCATCGCCGAAAAAATCCTGATGGGCGTGCCGGTCCGCGACGCGTTGGCGTCAGTGCTGCTCGCGCTGGACTACGAGAAAGACGATCACCACACCCCGCGCATCGCGGGCGCCGTCCCCTTTGCCGGGGAGCGGGCCTGGCTCGGAATCGTCCGGCAGGATGCACTGGCGATTAAATCCATCCCGCTCGAAGCGGGCCGGGTCAGCTACCTGGCCACCTACGTGATCGACGACGTGGACCCGGCCCGAAGCTCCGAGTTCGACGCGCGCAGCGCCGTGGCGGCGGCTCGCTTCGTCGTCGACGGCGGCGCATTCGCGGCCTTCGAGCACCCCGTCACCAGTGCCGCGGCGCTCGTCGAGTCCGGCCGCTTCGCGCTGGCAACCTGGCTGGTCTGAGCGGAGCCCGTTTGACATACGGGTTCGTATCTGGAGAATTCTCTGGAGCCCACCCGGAGACCCACAATGAAGTACGTTCAGCACAACCCTCTGCCCATTCCCTCCACCGGTCCCGTGGACCGGATCCCGGTCACGATGGCCACGAGCTTCGACTGGAAGTACGCGCTGGAGCGACAGAACCTTCTCGTACTCTACGAGAAGGGAAAGGCCGCGACCTGGAACGCGACGCAGCTCCCCTGGGACACCGAGGTGAACATGGAGAGGATCGTGGCCCAGCGGCGCGCCGCAGCCGGAGGGGTCGACGTCTTCAATCAGCTCATGAATCCCCCCGAGCCGCTCTCGCCAGAGCGCAGCGCGGACTTCAACCTGAACATGAACGCGTGGCTGCTCTCGCAGTTTCTGCACGGCGAGCAAGGTGCACTGGTGGCCACCGCCAAGATCGTGCAGTGCGTCGAGACCGAGGAGGCAAAGTTCTACGCCGCGAATCAGGTTGCGGATGAGGCCCGACACGTCGAGGTCTACCACCGCTACCTCACCGAGAAGCTCGGGCGCTCCTTCGAGGTCAACAAGGATCTGCGCGGGCTGCTCGACGCGACCGTCACGGACCCACGCTGGGACATCACGTACCTCGGCATGCAGATCATGGTCGAGGGGCTGGCTCTGGCCGCCTTCGGGATGATGAAGTACACGATGCCCGACGAGCCGCTGATTCAGGAAATCACGACACGGATCATGGGGGACGAGGCGCGGCACGTGGCGTTCGGCGTTCTCTCCCTGGAAGGCCTCTACACCGAGGGAAACATGACCGAACAGGAGCTGCGGGAACGGGAAGACTTCGTGATCTTCGCGACCGAGCTCATGCGCGACCGGCTGCTGATGCAGCAGGTCTTCGAGCGCATGGGACTCGATGAGAAGAAGTGGCTGCACTGGGCCGTGAACACACCGTTCATGGCCGCCTTCCGCCAAATGCTCTTCTCCAAGATCGTGCCGAATCTGAAGCGTCTCGGTCTGCTGACGCCGCGCGTACGCCGAGCCTATGAGAGGCTCGGCCTGCTGCGCTTCGAGGACGGCAAGGACTCGACGCAGGAGATCGAGGCCACGCCTCCGGCCGAGTTCCTGACCCTCGTTGCGCAGATGACGGGGCAGGCGCCGGTGGACTCTTCGTCGGCGGCCCACTGAGCCCAGAGCGAAACGTCGCGTGGCCCGCATCGACACCTCGCGAATGCGCCCGGGGATGCGCGTGGAGCTCGCGGACGAGCCCTTCCTGGTCACCCAGTACCAGCACGTGAAGCCCGGCAAGGGCGGCGCCTTCGTTCGCCTCAAGCTCAAGAGCCTGAAGTCCGGCGCGGTGCTCGACCGTACGCTCAAGAGCGGCGAGACGCTCGAGCTCGCCGAGGTTCGTCACCGCCAGATGCAATACCTGTACAGCGACGGTGAGCGGCGGGTCTTCATGGACCAGGAGAGCTTCGAGCAGATGGAGATCCCCGAGAAGCTGATCCCGAACGCCGACCTCATTCCCGAAGGCTGCACGGTGGATGTGGTCCTGTATCGGGAGGGGCCGATCGGTGTGGAGCTTCCCAACTTCGTGGAGCTCTCCGTGGCCGAGACCGACCCACCCGAAAAAGGTGGCAAGCTCAAAAGGGCGACGCTCGAGACCGGGGCGGTGGTTCAGGTCCCGAGCTTCATCGAGCGCGGCGAGAAGCTCCGGATCGACACGCGCGATCGCCGCTACGTCGAGCGGGCCTGACGGGCCTCCTACGTGTCGAAGACGATGACGCCCCGCGCGTTGAGACCTTTCTCCAGATCCGTGAACGCCTGAGGCGCATCTTCGATCCGGTAGGTGTTCGTGACCATCCCGTCAAGGTCCAGCTTGCCGCGCCGGTAGAGCTCGATCAGCATCGGGAAGTCCGCCCGAGCGTTGACGCTGCCGTAGTAGCAGCCCTTGATCGTCTTGGCTTCGGCAAAAAGCATCAGCGCGGAGAAGCTGACCGTGTCGGTGATCTTGCCCGCCCCGACGATCACGGCGGTGCCGCCGCGCCGCGCCATCGAATGGGCCTGCAAGATCGTCGTCGAGAGCCCGATGGCCTCGAAGGCGTAGTCCACGCCGAGTCCATCGGTGAGCTCCTTCACACGGGCGACCGGATCTCCGGAAGCCTGCACGGTGTCGGTCGCCCCGAAGTGCGTGGCCATATCCAGCTTGTGATCCGCGAGATCCGCCCCGATGATGCGCCGCGCGCCCGCGATGCGCGCACCCTGGATGATCGAGAGCCCAACGCCGCCACAGCCCACGACCGCGACCGTCGATCCCGGCTCAACGCCCGCCGTGTTGATCGCGGCTCCAACGCCCGTGGTGACCCCGCAGCCCACCAGCGCCGCGGAGCGCAGCGGAATATCAGAATCGATCCGCACAACGCTGATCGACGGCACGACGGCGTACTCCGCCATGTTCCCGAGGAACTGCATGACCCCCAGATCCTTGCCCTCGAGCTTCACGCGTGCCGTGCCATCGAGCATGCGACCCGTGGGCGCGCCACAGGTGCACAGGAAGCTCTCGCCGCGCACGCAGAAGAAGCAGTCCCCGCAAGCCGGCTGGAAGGAGAGCACCACGTGGTCTCCCGGCTTCACGTTTCGAACGCCCTCGCCCACCTGATCCACGACGCCCGCGCCTTCGTGGCCGAGGACCATCGGGAGCGGCAGGGGGAGCGTCCCGTTGAGCACGGAGAGATCGGAGTGGCAGACACCCGTGGCGGACATCTTGACCAGGACCTCACCGGCTTGGGGGGGATCGAGGCTGACGTCTTCGACGGCGAGCCGGTTGATCTCGTGAGCCACGACGGCTTTCATGGGGGCCCTCCTCTGGCGGTTCTGCGGGGGTTCACAGATTCACAGAACGGCGAGAGTCTACTGCGCCGGGGGCTCCGAGGGGAAGTCTCGTCGGAGCACCCGTCGCACGGCTTCCAGGACCCTCGGGGCGTCGGAGCGCACGCGGTAGTCCCGCGCCTGGTCGATCCAGCGCACGCGCCCGCCGGGACCGATCAGCAAAGTCGTGGGAATCGCCAGGGAGCGAATCAGGCCGCGGCCCCCGCCCCCGGCAAGCGCCCGGTCGTGGCGCAGGTTGTACTGATCGATCACGCGGAGCGAGTCGTCCGAGAGCACCCGCACGCGAAGCCGCAGTCTCCGGCGCAGTGCGGCGGCCTCCTCCAGCGTGTCCGGGCTGATCGCGAGCACCTCGACGCCTAGGTCCTCGAGGGGCTTCAGGATGGTCTCCCAGCGCTGCAACTCAGCGCGGCAGTAGGGTCACCAGTGTCCCCGGAAGAACTTGAGCAGGACCGCGCGACCGCGCAGATCCGAGAGGCGCAGCTCGTGGCCTTCTGAGTCGGGCAGCACGAAGTCGAGGGCGGGCTCCCCGATCGCGACCGCCGGACGCCGCTGGGGTACGCGGCTGTTCAGGGTCAGGAAGAGGAAGGCACCGCTCACCAGGAAGCTGGTCCCGCACCCGAGGGCCCCCAGCCAGCCCGTGCCGAGCTGCAGAGCCCAGAGCGCCAGGAGCACCGAGGCGATGGCCACCGCCTGGTGGCCCGTCGGCCAGAGCGGGACCCGGAGGGCCCGGATCTTCGGCCAGTACGCGATCCAGTTCGCCACGGCAATCCCCAGGGCTGCCAAGGCCAGGATGCCGCCGTTGAGGTCCACCACGCCCTCATTCTAGCCGCTATGCTCGCGCGACACGACGCGGGAGGGACCATGGGGCGCTTCGAGGGAAGAGTCGGCTTCGTGACCGGGGGCGGCACCGGAATCGGGCTCGCGTGCGCCCAGGAGATCGTCCGGGGCGGGGGCCGGACCGTGCTCGCGGGCCGCCGCGAGCCGGTGCTGCGCGAGGCCGCGGAGCAGCTCGGCCCGTCCGCGGAGTGGGTCCTCTGCGACGTGACGAGCGACGCCTCGGTCGAGGCGGCCGTCGCAGCCGTGCTCGAGCGCCATGGAGCGCTCCACCTCGCGGTCAACTCCGCCGGCCGCGGCGGCGGGGGTACGGTGCTGAACTCGACCGTCGAAGAGTTCAGCGAGGTGCTCGACACCAACCTGATCGGGGTGTTCCGCTGCATGCGCGCGGAGGCGCGCGCGATGAAGGCCGGGGGAGGCGGCATCATCGTGAACATCAGCTCGATCGCCGCGGTGCTCACGCATCGCTGGATGGATTCCTACTGCGTGTCGAAGGCCGGTCTCAACATGCTGACCCGCTGTGCCGCCGATGATCTGGGCGAGCACGGCATCCGCGTGAACGCCGTTATGCCCGGGGTCGTGGATACCGAGCTGGCTACGCTTCTCACGACGACCGAGGCGGCGCTCGCGGAGTATCTGCGCTTGATGCCCCTCGCGCGTGTGGGGAGACCCGAGGACGTCGGCCGGCTGGTGGGCTTCCTGCTCTCGGACGATGCGAGCTGGCTCACCGGGCAGTGCATCGGCATCGACGGGGGCCACACGATCCGCAAGGGTCCTGACCTCGTGCCCGTTCTTCGCGATTTGCTCCCCGAGGAGCGCTGACCGGGGCCCCGACTGCAGCCGAGATTTTGCTTGACCCGAAGGGGCGTGGCCCGGAAGATTGACGGTTTGTGACGCCTCATGCTGTCGCTGCGCATCCCCTCTCGCGTTCGGCTCTGCATCTCGCCGCGGCCGTACTCCTGACGCTCTCGCTCTGCGCTGGCGCCGAGGCTGCGGGCCCCGAGCTGCTCTACGCCACCGAGGGCAACCGGCTGCGGCGACTCGACATCGACACGCTCGGGGGTCCCGCACCTCTCGAGGATGTGCTGATCGACCGGGCCAGCGCCGCCGAGAGCGGGGGCGCGGGACCCACCGAGAGCTTCCGCGACCTCAACGGCATGGTCTGCCTGATTCCCGACGGCAGCGGGCGCTTCGTCGCGGGTGAGGACACGGGCCAGCCCAGCCCACCGCCCGGCTGGGGTGTGTTCAGCCCCGGCGGCGAGCAGATCGGCAAGCTGACGGCGACCTACAACGTGGCGCAGGGGGAGCCTTTTGGCTGCGCCTTCGATCCCAACGGGCTGCTCTTCACCACCGAGGTGGGAGGCCAGGACTTCGGAACACCGAGCGGCCAGCTGATCCTCTGGTTCCCACCCTACGATCGCTTTCCGGGCCCAGCGGGAGCCTACCCGAACACGGACGCACCGAGCACGAGCTTCTGCAAGATCGCCACGGACATCGGCACCGCCGGCGGCATCGCGCTCGACCGTCAAGGGCGCGTCTACGTGGCTGCGGCCAGCCAGCTCTCGGTCTTCCGCTTCTCGCCACCGTTCCCGACCGGTCCAGACGCCGCGGGCGGATGCGGCTCCGTCGACGCACTCGGCTCGCCACTCGCCGACAGCGTCCAGCGCGAGACATTCCTCGCTCCCAACGGGCTGTCCACGTACACGGGCCTCGCCCTGGCGCCGAACGGCCACCTCTACGCGGCCGAGGTGATCACCGGCCGGATCGGCGAGTACGACCTCGATGGCAACCTCGTGCGGATGCTCGTGGAGCCGAACGAGTCGCTGCCCCCGATCTCGACTGGAACGCCTCAGGGGATCACGGTCGGGGGCGACGGAACGCTGTACTACGCCGATCTGGATCTGGTCGGGACCTTTCCCGCGCTGGGTCCCGGGCCCGACGGCAAGGTCTGGCGTGTGCGCTTCGATGCATCGGGAAACCCCTCGCCGCCCGAGGTGATCCGGTCCGGCCTGGCCTTCCCCGACGGCGTCTCGATCCTACCCGGCGATCTACAGCCACGGGAGTGGAGAAGCTATGCGGGCGGGCCCCTGCGGCAGTTCTTTCAGCCTGCCGAGGCGAGCCTCACCGCAGCAAACGTGGGTGACCTCACGATCAAGTGGACCTTCCAAACCGGCGCGATCATCACGGGCTCCCCGAGCATCGCGCGCGTCGAGGCTCCCGGCGAGGGACGGATCGCGGTCGCGTACTTCCTGGCCTGGGACGCGAACGTGTATGCGGTCCGGATCCGCGACGGTAGTGAGCTCTGGCGCTTCACGACGGACCTGCAGCCGGGCGCGAGCTTTCCCCACGCCGGCTCGACCCACATGGAGAACGTGGCGGGCCGGGAGACGGTCCTGGTGGGCTCGGGGGAGACCCTCTACGCGCTCGATGCCATCACCGGAGCGGAGATCTGGCGCTTCGAGGCAGGCACCGGCTGCGGGGTGCCCGGGGCCTGTGGCTTCGACGCCGAGCGGAACGAGATCGAGTCCTCCCCCATCGCCGCGGGCGGCCGGGTCCTCTTCGGCATGGACGTGAATGACCGCACCGGCGGCAAGGGCGGCTTCTACGCCGTCGACGTCACAGACGGCCGGCTGGCCTGGTACTTCGATCCGGAGAGCGGCGCCACCTGCACACCGGATCCCGGAGATGAGATCCGCCGCTTCGACGGCTATCACAGCGAGGCCGAACTCGGACTTCCGGTCGGCTTCTTCGCCTCGCGGAGCGGCTGTGACTTTCCTCGTGTGGGAACCGGCTGCGGAAACGTGTGGTCCTCGCCCGCCTTCGACGCGGAGCGCGGGTGGCTCTTCTTCGGATCGAGCAACTGCGACACGGACAGCGACCCCAACACGCTCAAGCCCGATCCTCCCATGCCCCCCTTCGACGAGGCACTCGTGGCGCTCGACCTCGACGGTCACCCCGTCTGGCACTGGAGGCCACGCGAGGTGGACAACGCGGACCTCGCCTTTGGGGCCGTGCCCAACCTCTTCACGGCCGTGATCGGCGGTGAAGAGCGGGATGTCGTGGGCATCGGCAACAAGGACGGCACCTACTACACACTCGACCGCGACGGCGTCAACGAGATCAACGGCGTGCGCTGGGACTCCCCGAACGCCGCCGCGGAGCTTCCCTACTGGAGCACGAACGTGGTGGCGGGCGGAACCGCCGGGGGGATCCTCGCGACCGCGGCCGTGGACGACGCTGCGGATCGGATCTACTTCGGCACGGCCCCCGGCTCGTTCGGGGACCTGTTCAACCCCCAACGTCCGACGCTGCACGCGCTGGACGCGGGGAGCGGAGACGTCCTCTGGCAGAACACGGGAGAGGTGAACGCGGATGCGACGTTCTCACCCACCAGCGCGGTCCCGGGAGTGGTGTTCACGGGCAGCGTCCTGGGCGGGTTCCTGCGCTCCTACGACGCGACCAATGGCGAGAAGCTGGGCAGCGTCGCGGTGGGTACCGCGCTCGCCGCGGCGCCCGCGGTGGTCGACGGCCTGGTCCTGGTCGGTGCGGGGATCGGTGCTCGCGCGGATGATCCCAACGATCTGTCCGATCAGAGCTCCCGGCTTCCGCAGAACCTCACCGCGCTCTGCGTGCCCGGAACGCCGGCGTGCGCGGTCGACATCCCGATCGCGGGAACGAGGCTGCGTGTGATCGGCGACGCGGCCCGGCCCGCGCACCGCCGTTTCATCGCCGTGTCCCGCGATTCCGCACTGGTGCCGCCGTCGACCGGAGGGAACGCCGACCCGAGCGTCGTCGGAGCGGTGCTCGAGCTGCTCAATCCCTCCAGCGGAGAGACCCAGCGGATCGCTCTCCCGGCCTCGCACTGGAGCGCACGCGGCGACCCGCCCGGCGCGCGCGGCTACCTCTACCGCGACCCGAAGCTCACGCGCGGCCCGTGCAGCCTGGTGAGGCTCGCTCCGGGACGGCTGCGTGTGAGCTGCCGCGGCGAGGCGCTCACCTTCACGCTCGATCAGCCAACACAGGGCGCGCTGGCCGTCGCCCTGCGGCTCGGAAACGAGTCCGTCTACTGCCTGCGTTTCGGGGGCTCGATCCAGAGTGATCGGGGCGGCGCCGGGGTGAGGGGCCGCTTCAGCGCACGCGCCGCGCCGGCTCCGATCGCCTGCCCGCTTCCGTAACGGGCTCCGCGTCCCGCCTCACCGTGGCACGGGCCGAGGACAAACTGCTGGCGGACGGCCCGTTTCCCGTTCCAGCCCAGAAGCGCGGCAACGTGCGCGCACGCTCCAGGAGCTGCGCTCAGAAGTCCCGCAGATAGGGGAGGGACTCGGCGCTGCGCCGGATCTCGTCGACGGCGGCCAGCAGCGTACGCGTCGCGTCCCAGCTCCCGTCGAGAAGCTGGCAGCGCGCCCCCTCGGGGATCGCCACGAGAATCGTGCCGTCGCGGAAACGGAGCGTACCGGTCCGGACGTCGATCGAGATCTCTTGCTCGGGCGCGAGCTCGACGGAATCCATCAGGCGGACCACGTCATCGTGAGACGCGGTGACGGCCGGAATGCCGAGGGCGAGGCAGTTGCCGAAGAAGATCTCCGCGAAGGACTCCCCCACGAGCGCGCGGATCCCCCAGCGCATCAACGCCTGCGGTGCATGCTCGCGGGAGCTGCCGCAACCGAAGTTGCGGTTCACGATCAGGATCGAGGCCCCGTCGAAGCGGGGATCGTCGAAGGGATGACCCTTGGGCGTCCCCTCCGGTGCCCGGCGGGCGTCGGCAAAGACGTGCTCTTCGAGCCCCGCGAAGCTGACCTCACGCATGTAGCGGGCGGGGAGGATACGGTCCGTATCGATGTCGTCGCCGCGCAGAACGATCCCCCGACCGCGGCATGCCTCGATGGGCTCGCCCCCACTCAACGGAGAAGCTCCCGCACGTCGGTCACCCGTCCCTCGACGGCCGCCGCCGCCACCATGGCCGGGCTCATCAGCAGCGTGCGTCCGGTGGGGCTGCCCTGGCGTCCCCGGAAGTTCCGGTTCGAGGTAGAGGCACAGATCTCCCGCCCCACGAGCCTGTCCGGGTTCATCGCCAGGCACATCGAGCAGCCCGGCTCGCGCCACTCGAAGCCCGCCGCCCGGAAGATCTCGTGCAGCCCCTCGGCCTCGGCGGCCTGCTTGACCTGAGCCGAGCCGGGCACGACCAGCGCACGCACGCTCGGCTTGACGTGCCGTCCACGGGCCACGCGTGCAGCCTCGCGCAGATCGGAGATCCGACCGTTCGTGCACGAGCCCACGAAGGCGACGTCGATCGGCGTGCCGGCGATCGGCTCGCCCGGGCGCAGATCCATGTAGGCGAACGCCTCCTCGGCGCTGCCGCGATCTCGCTCCTCGAGCTCGCCGAGCTTTGGAATCGTCTGGTCCACAGCGATCGCCTGACCGGGGTGGATGCCCCAGGTCACCGTCGGCGCGATCTCCCCAGCGGCGATCTCGACCTCGTCCGCGTAGCCGGCGTCCGGATCGCTCGCGATCGAGCGCCAGAACGCCTCGGCCCGCTCGAAGCGCTCGCCCCCGGGCGCGAAGCGGCGCCCGTGCAGATACGCGAAGGTCCGCTCGTCGGGGTTCACGTAGCCCACGCGCGCTCCACCCTCGATCGACATGTTGCAGAGCGTCATGCGACCTTCCATGGAGAGCGACTCGACGACGGATCCCGCGTACTCGTAGGCGTAGCCGACGCCTCCCTTGACCCCTAGCGTCCGGATGACGTGAAGGATCACGTCCTTGGCGTAGACGCCGGGGGCGAGCGCTCCCTCGATGCAGATGCGCCGGACGCGCGGTCGGTCCAGGGCCAGGCACTGCGTGGCCAGCACGTCGCGCACCTGCGTCGTGCCGATCCCGAAGGCGATGGCCCCGAACGCTCCGTGGGTGGACGTGTGGCTGTCTCCGCAGGCGATCGTCATGCCGGGCTGGGTGAGCGCGAGCTCGGGCCCGATCACGTGAACGATCCCCGTTCGATCCGAGTCCGGCGCGAAGAGCGTGATTCCGTGCTTGGCGGAGTTCCGCTCGAGAGCTTGCAGCATGCGCTCGGCCAGAGGATCGCGGAGCGGCCGCACGTGGGAGTCGGTCGGGACGATGTGGTCCACGGTCGCGAAGGTGCGCTCCGGAAAGAGAACGGGCAGCCCGGACTCCTCGAGCATCTGGAAGCCCTGGGGGCTGGTCACCTCGTGAATCAGGTGCAGACCGATGAAGAGCTGCGTGCGTCCACTCGGAAGCTCGCGGACCGTGTGCAGATCCCAGACCTTGTCGAGGAGGCTCTTGCCCATCCTTGTCCCTGTGCGTCTGTCCCCTGAGGACACCGACCGTGGCACCACTGCCACCACGGCCGATCCCCTGTGCGCCCCCCCCGCGACCCGACGCACCGTCCCGCACCCCGCAGGATAGCAAACGAAGGAGGCGGGCCGATCCGGCCCTCAGACCTCGGCGAGGGCCAGATAGGGGCCGCGCGGGCCGCCCTCGCCTCCCAGAGGCGCGAGTGTCGACGGATCGTAGTCGACGAGGCCACGTGCACGCTCGAAGCCGGCCTCTGCGAGCAGCTCCCGCATCTGTCCCGGTGGCACGTAGCGACGGTGGGTGACGACCTCCTCACAGGGCTTGTCGTCCATCCAGAACACCTGCGTGCGTCGCTCGAGCAGGGGAGTGAGCATCTCGCGTCGGTCCCGCACCTGGAGACGCCGGCCGCCCACGGTGCGCTCGATACTGCGCCACTCGTTCGCGGCCTCCGGCCGGATCATGGAGAGCGGGCAGAAGAGGTCGAGGGCCACCCGGCCGGGGCTGGTCAGCGACCCTCGCAGGTGACGGAGGAAGAGCCGTTGCTCCTCGATGTCGATCAGCCGGTTGAAGCTGTGCAAGGTGACGAGCGCGAGGGGGAAGCGCTGACCGAGTGCCTGCGCCCGGAGATCGAAGTCGTAGACCTGGGCGTGTCCCGACCAGGGTCGGAGGTGCTCGATGGCCACCTCGAGCATGGGGCGGGAGAGATCGATGGCGTGCACCGCGTGTCCGGCGGCCGCCAGATGGGCCGCCACACGGCCCGTGCGGCATCCGACCTCGAGCACGAGGCCGGAGCTCTTGCCGGCGAGGTCGAGGTAGAGCGGAACGTCGTGTCGGAAGTCGGCGATGTAGAGCCGGTAGAACTCGGCGAATCGTCGCTCGGGAGAGAACCGCCCTTGCATGAGCGAGCAGGCTAGGGGCCCCACCTCGCCGCTCGCAACCCGGGCGCCCGAGACCCCCGCCGCCCGTGCCCAGCAGCGGCCGCCTCGGGAAGTTTGCGACGCCACAGCAAAACGCGAACACTGTGCATGCAGCATGACGACCGCCTCCGAGCCGCGTCCTTCCGCACCGGATCGCAGCCAGCTCTCGCGCGAGCTGGCTCGCTTGCTCGCGAGCTGGAGAGCCGGCGACGAGGAAACGCTCCGGAGGCGCCTCACCGAGCTGCTCGATGGGTTCGGCGAGCCGGAGCTGGCGTCGTTCTGGGAGCGCGTCGGGACTACGGGTGGCTCCTGGGGCCATCACCCCCCCGATCCCGTCGCCCGTGCGATCTCTCGTTGGGTACACGAGCTCGTGCTCGCGCCGGCCTCGACGCTTCAGGGCGCTGAGGCGCTCGAGGCTGCACGCGCCGCCCCAGTCCTGCTGATGGGCAACCATCTGAGCTTCGCGGACCTGAACATCCTGGACTTCATGATCTCGCGGACACCGTTCCGCGACGTGGCCGATGGCCTGAGCGTGATCGTCGGCCCCAAGGTCTACGCCGATCCGCTCCGACGTCTTGCGAGTCTCTGCTTCGGAACGATCAAGACGGCCCAGAGCACGAGCCGTGCCTCGGGCGAGGCGCGGATGTCGAGTCGCGAGGTCGCGCGAATCTCGCGCCGAACGCTCCACACGGCGCACGAGCAGATGCGCGTGGGCCATCCGCTGGCCGTCTTCGTAGAGGGGAGCCGCAGCCGCAGCGGCGCGATGCTCCGGACGCTGGCCGCCGTCTCCCGTTACCTGGAGCGGGAGGACGCGCTCGTGCTTCCCTGGGGGATCGCGGGCAGCGAGATCCTGATGCCTCCCGGCGAGGACCGAGTCACTCCGGGCCGCGTGTCGGTGCGCCTCGGCCGTCCGATCGCTGCGGCGACGTTGCGCGAGCGCTGCGCCGAGAGCCGGCGGCTGATCATGGACACAGTGGGCTTTCTGATTGCCGCTCTGCTGCCCGCTCCCTACCGCGGCATGTACGCCAAGGCGGAGCGAAAGCTGCGAGCCGCGTACCAGATCGCCCGTGAGCTCATGCCCGCGCGCTGATGCGATCCGCGGGCACGGGTCTCCTGCTCCTCGCTCTGTGGCTCCCGACCCCCGTGCGAGCAGTGGACGAGGGGGCCCTGCTCGAGAAGGCCCGGCAGTTCCGAGCGGAGCTGCTGGCGCGCCACCTCGCTCCCGAGGGCGTCGTGCTCTACCTGGTCAACCTCGCGACGATCGAGCGGGACCTGGAGCAGGGTCTCTATCCGCCGCTGGCCGATACTCCGACCTTTACGGGTCAGCTCGCGGCCGTGTCCTGCACACGCGCAGCAGTTGAGCGGGGAGCGATGCGACGCGAGGCCCTCGACGATGCGCGCCGGGCCCTGAATGGGCTGCGCTTCCTCATGGACGTGACCGGAGTGCGAGGCCTGATGGCTCGATCTCTCCGCCGGGAGCCCGACGGCGAGGCGGAGACACTGCGGGGTCGCTGGTACCGAGGGGCCGAGGGCTATCGTGGCTATCGCTGGCGTGGGGACGTCTCGATGGACCAGTACGCCAACGGCCTGGTCCCGGCCTTGACGGCCTGCGCGGCGGCCTTTCCCGAGCGTACCCGCAGGCTGGCCACGGACGCGGCGGCGCATCTTCTCGAGCACGGGATGCGCCTGGTCGATCCAGACGGCCGTCGGACGCGCTACGGGGACCTCTCGCCGAGGTCGGCACTCGGCTTCAACTCGCTCGCCATGCTCACGGGCTACGCCATCTTTGCACTGGCCGCCGATCTCGATACCGATCCGCGCTGGGCGCGCCGACGAGATCGCTTGCGAGACCGGGGGCGAGTACTCGCGCGCGCGCGACGTACGAATCTGCGGCTGCTGGGGATCACGAATCCCTCGAACGATCTGATGGCCGCGAACCTGTACCGGGCCCTCATTCCACTGGCCAGACGCCGATTGGATCCGGCCCTGCCGGATCTGCGTCACGGCTTGTTCCGGACCTGGCTGCGCGTGCGCGGCGATGGCAACGCCTACCTCACGCTGACCCTTTGCGGCTTGGAGCGCCGGACCTGCGAGGCCCCCGAGCTGGCCGAGGCCTTGGACCTTCTGGCCCGTTTCCCGCTGGACAAGCGCAAGCGCTCGCTCGACCCCCGGCTCGGGGAGCTTCCCAGGCGCTGGCTGCCCGGCCGGAAGCTGCGACCCCTGGCGCGGCAGCCGGTTCCGATCGAGCTGCGTCCCCCGAGCAGCTTCGAGTGGAAGTCCAGCCCCTACCGGCTCGATGGCAGCGTGATGCCAGGCTGGACCTACAGCGGGCTCGACTACCTGGCGGCCTACTGGACCTACCGCGCCCTGCCCCCCGAGCTTCGCCGGATTTTGCGAGGCGTCAAGGGAAGCTGAGGGGGGACCGATGCAAGAAGCCCGTGTCTGCCACGCCTCCGAGAGCACTGCAGGAGTTCCTCTCGACGCTTCGAGCCACCATCCTGGTGCGCTCGGGTGGGCTGGCCGGCATGGAGTACGTGCTCGACCAGCGCCGGATCTCGATCGGCCGCGGTCCCGGGGTCGATCTGGCGATCGACGATGCGAGCTTGGCCTGCCAGCACGCCGTACTCGAGTTCAGCCAAGGGGCCTTCGTGCTGCGACGCCTGGCGGAGCAGGCAGAGATCCAGGTCAACGGCCGCGCCGTCCGCAAGGCGACGCTCAAGCCGACGGACCGCTTCCAGCTCGGCCGGCTGAGCTTCTCCTACCGCGTCGAGCCGCGCTAGCGTACCCCCCGGCAGAAATTCGGGAACGGAACGCGTAGGATCGCCGGCAGAATGTGGGTCCCCGGTGGGAGAACGGTCGGTAGCATCGTGATCGAGGAGAAGCTCTCCTCGGGTGGGGAGGGTGAGCTCTTCGTCGGTCGTCAGCCGGGGCTGGATCGGCGTGTGCTGCTTCGCAAGCTGCGCCGGGACCTGCTCGGCGCGACGACGCTGGTCGAGCGCTTCCGCCGAGAGGCCCGCCTCGCCGCCCGCGTCCAACACGCCGGCGTGATCCAGGTCTTCGACTTCTTTGCCGAGCGCGGCGACCACTACCTGGTGCTGGAGCACGTCGAAGGGCCCAGCCTGAGCGCGGTCTTGGAGCGTATGGGGAAGCTGCCCCCTCGCATCGCCCTGCGCATCGCCCTGGAGCTGGCTCGCTCGCTCGAGGAGCTGCACCGTCGGGGAATCGTCCACACCGAGCTCTCCCCTGCGCGCGTGTGGATCAGTCGCTGGGGCGAGGTCAAGCTCGGGGGTCTGGGCGGGGCACAGGAGATCTCCGAGACGGATCCTCCGAGCCGCGAGGAGCTCACGGCGTACAGCGCGCCCGAGCTCCGGCAGGGTGGGGCCGTGGATTCACGCGCCGACGTCTACTCGCTGGGCGTGCTTCTCTGCGAGCTGATCAGTGGACGTCCAGGCCGAGACGGTCTCCGGGCCGTGGCGCTCACGAGCGCCTCCGTAGCGCGCCAGCTCCGTCGCTGTCTTCAGGAGCGGCCCTCCGCTCGCCCCGAGCTCGCAGCACTGCGCCGCTCACTCGAACGTGCCACCGCTCGCGGGAAGGCCGACGCTCGCATCGAGACCGCGGCCTGGCTCTTCGAGGTGCGCGTGCTGCGGCCGCAGGAACCGGCTGCCCGCCGGACCGCGGAGCGCTCGGGAGCGAACCCCGAGGCTCGGGAGCCGTTCGGGGAGTCTGCCGAGAAGCGCGCGGTCCAGACCCAGTCGCCCATGACGCGCCCAAGGGTCCCCGCGCCGAATCTGGGCGGAGTGCTGGGTCCTGCTCCCGGCCAGCCTGAGAGGACCCGCACGGAGCCGGCACCCCAAGAGGAAGCTGAGCGGGCGGAACCCACGCCTCATGCAAGCGGCGATCCGGCGCAGACCGTGCCCGACGGGGGTAACGAGCGAGCGGAGCCGGCGGCTGCAGAGCCGCGTCCGGCGCCTCGGGCGGCCGACCCGGTCGCAGGGCTCCCGGATCCACGGCACATCCGAGAGCGCACACGCGGGGCTCGGGATCTCGGCTGGATCTTGGCGGGAGCGGCCGGCGCGGCCGCAGTCGCGCTGGCCGTGCTCATGCGGGGTCCCGAGGGAGAGGGGCTGGCTGGAGGACGCGCCGGGAAGGCCGAGACTCTTCCCCCGGTGGCGTCGGCAGTGAGCACCCCCGCCGCCGAGCCCCCACCCCCACCCGAGATCGCGGCTCCTGAGAAGACCGAGAAAGGCGCGACCGAGCCAGAGCTCGGCTCGGTGCTCTTCGTGGCGGTCCCCTGGGCCGAGATCCAGATCGACGGGGGAGAGTCCTTCTTCACGCCCCGCGCCGCTCCGGTCGAGCTGAGTCCCGGTCGCCACGAGATCGTGTTCCGGCATCCCCGCTACGGCTCCGTCGAGCGCCGGGTACGGCTGAAGCCGGGAGAGAGTCGCATCGTCCGCCACGTCTTCGATCGGGGCAGGCCGTGACGCGCTGGCTCGTTCTCTTGACGCTCTTCGCGGCTGCATCTCCAGCGGGTAGCCGGGAGCTCGTCTACCGGCCCGAGAAAGGAGAGACGCTCGAGTCGCTGGCCCGGCGCTTCTACGGGGATGAGGACCTGGCCATTCTGCTCCGCGTGTACAACGGGCTGGAGCCGGGACAGAGCTCTCCCAGCGTGGAGCTCCGCATCCGGGTCGCGGACCGCCACCGCGTCACCGAGGGAGAGACCTGGAGCGGGCTTGCCGACCGCTACTGGAGCGACGCCTCGCTGCACCGTTCACTGGCTGAGCTCGTGGCCGGTGATCCTCAGGCTCCCCCGCGCAAGGGAGAGACTCTGGTGATTCCGGCGCTCGCGCCCTATCCGCTGGGCCCGGGAGAGACGCTCGCGGCCGTCTCCCGCCGGATCTTCGGGGACTCCGCGCACGCCGAGCTGCTCGCTCGGCTCAACGGCGTGAGCGACCCCCGCCGCTTGCAGGTGGGCACCATCTTGCACGTTCCGGTCTGGCCACCGGCCGATGCCGGGAAGTCCCCAGCCACACTTCCGGATGTGGCCGCGTCCCCGCCGCAGGAGGCGGGCACTGGCCGGGGCACGCAGGCGCCGAGCCTCTCGAGCCAGCTGCGTCATGCCGTGAACGCATACTTGGACGGGAGCTATCAGGCGGCGCTCAAGAAGCTCGAGGCGCTGCGGCCGACGATCCTGGAGAAGGGCCGACGCGCCGAGCAGACGCTCCTGCTGCGTCATCTCGTCTTCGTGTACGCGGCGTTCGACCGTCGCGAGGAGGCCTGCAAGAGCTACGGGAAGCTCAAGGAGATCGACCCAGAGCTGCACTGGAGCCGCGACGAGGTCTCACCGAAAATTCTAGGCCTGCTCGAGAGCTGCCCGACCCGCTAGCTCCTCGGCGGCTTCGGCGGGTGTGACCCGCGAGCGACGTGCCCGCTCCATGACCCGCTCAAGGTTCTCGGGAATCACCCGCAGCCGTGCTTGCGAGGCCGCCTCATCGCCGCCCTCGAGTGCCACCGCAAGATGGATCAGCCCACCCGCGTTGGCGAGAAAGTCGGGCACGTACAGGATGCCGCACCGCGCGAGCTCCGCGGCGAGCTCGGGGCTCGCCAGCGGGTTGTTGGCCGCGCCGCAGATGATGCGGCAGCGCAGTGCCGCCATGTTCTGAGCGTCGATGACGCCGGGCGGCCCGCAGGGGCTGAAGACGTCGCACTCACGCGTGACGATCGCCGCGGGATCCACGAGCTCGACCTCCTCGGGCAGCGCCTCGAGAGCCTTGGGGCGCGTGTCGGACGCGCAGACCGAGGCGCCGGACCCGAGCAGGCGCTGGATCAGCCCGAAGCCGACGTTGCCCACCCCTTGCACGGCGACGCGGGCTCCCTCCAGCGAGAGACCGAGCTGCGCCAGGGCGGCCTGCATCGCCAGGTGCACGCCGATCGCCGTGAAGGGGCCGGGGCCGCCCGGCCCGCCGAGGCGCTGCGGCAAACCGCTGACGTGGAGCGTTCGCTCGGCGATGACGGCCATCTCCTCCTCTCCCGTCCCCATGTCGGCCGCCGTGATGTAGCGGCCCTCCAGCGAGTCCACGAAAGACCCAAAGGCCAGGAGCTGATCGCGCGTGCGATCGCCGGGATCGCCAATCACGACGGCCTTACCGCCGCCCAGGGACAGATCCGCAAGCGCGGCCTTGCGCGTCATGGCCCGCGCGAGATCGGCCGCATCACGTCGTGCCGCCTCCTCATCGGGGTAGCTGCGCCAGCGGCATCCGCCGAGGGCAGGCCCCCGTGCAGTCGAGTCGATGGCGATCAGCATCGTCAGCCCCGTCTCGTGCAGGATGTGAAGCGACTCGAGCTCCATGGCCTCTCACTCGTGGTGAAGCTTCGTGAGCTTGAGCCCGCGAACGCCGCGAGTCAGGGAGCCCTGCCGGGCATGGCGGGCGCGAGCACCAGCTCCACGCCGCGTGCCCCCGGCTCGAGCAGCGAGCCCGCCTCGCCACTGAGGTCGCCCGGCCCGCGCGACAGCGCGTCGCCATCCTCGTCGAGGCGCGCCGAGAGGCGGAGCTTCCCGCTGAACGAGCTGCCAGGGATCATCACATGCTCCGGCCCGATTTCGAAGCTCACGGGAAAAGAGACGACGCTCAGTCGGCGTACAGCCACCGGGGGCCCTCCAGCCGGTGACCGCGCGATCACGAACACCGTCCCCGCCGCGCCCCCGGGCGCGCCCTGTGCGAGCCGGAGAATCCCCGAGATGCTCCCCGCCCCTCCGCCGGCATCCCCGGCGTCCCGCCCATCCCCGGCGCGGGTGGAAGGCGCGCTGCCGTCCGCGCTCAGGACGAGCTCGACTCCCGAGGCGCCCGGCTGGAGCGCCTCGCCCAGGTCGGCATGAAGCCCTCCCGGCTCGCGTGTCATGGGGTTCCCGTCCCGGTCCAGGCGCGCCGAGAGACGGATCGGTCCGTTGAAGGGCCGTCCGCTCATCATCACATCCTGCGGTCCGATCTCGAAGCGGGCGGGAAAGGTGGGCGACGGAACTCGCTTGACCGCGAGCGGTGGGCCGGCTCCGGCGCCTCGCGCGATCACGAAGAGCGTCCCGCCTCCGTCGCTGCGCGCTCCGGGCGCCAGGCGCACGGTTCCGCGGATCGGCTGCGACTCCACCAGGGGTGCGGTCAGCTCGCGCCGGGCCGGTGTGGGGCTCTGGAGACCGGGGATTCGCACGGGTCGCTCGGGAGCGGGTGGCTCCTGATCGGGTGGCACGTAGGGAGCCACACGTCGGTTGCACGCCGCCGGCGACGCCGCCAAAAGGCAGAGCGCGAGGAGCAGGATGTTTCGCACGCGGGAAGAATAGGCAAGATCGTCTGCGGCGCCGCATCCCGGTGTAGTTGCCATTCGGGCGGCCCCAAGAGAGGTGTCCGACCCCCGGCGGCGTCCGGATTCTCCCCCCACATGTCCTAGTAACTGTGGAATATTCTTTGGAAAATCCGTCGCGACGGGTGCAGAAATCGCTGGCGTTCCGGCACCCCTGCGTTACACTCCGCCACTCCCGCCGGCAGGTGCCGCGGGAAGGTGCGAGAAAAGGGGCCATGCCGATCGATATCAAGCTCAATGTGACGCTCTCGCTGGAGGAGTCCGCTCTCGAGGATGCCATGGCGGAGTACGACGAGCTCACGGTCTCCGAGCTCATCAAGCAGGTTCTGGACAAGGCCATCGCCCTCGATGCGGTCGAGGCCAGCGTGATCGACGGCCCCAACACGCTCGAGGAGTACGACAAGTTCGCCTCCGCGAGCGCCGAGGGGCGCTGAGCGAGCCTCTACGGCACGCCTTGGGAGACCCCGGGGGGTGCGCTCAGAAGAGCTCGAGCTGCACCGGACGTGCGCTCTGAGGCTGAGCTGGGCGCGCCGCGGGGGCCGGGGGTGCAGGGCGCGGGCGCGGGCGGTAGATCCCCGCCCGCCGCGCGTAGCCGAGCAGCCCGCGGTAGAAGACCTGGAAACGGGGGCCGTGGTCGAAGTGGCGCAGATGCGCGAGCTCGTGGCAGAGCGTGTCGACCAGGGCGGAGTACCTGAGCAGCTTTCCGGTTCGCACGTGACGCAAGCGGATGCGGATGCTGCCGTCCTCGTAGCAGATTCCGTAGCGACGCCTCACACGAGGCGACTCGGCCTCGAGCGAGCGAAGCGGAAGAGCGAAGCGCGTCGCGAGCCGAAAGGCGTCGCGACGTAGATGCTCCAAGACCACCCCCTGCTCTTCGCGCTCCTGCCTGGTCACTCCGGCTGGCTCCAGGGGGGAGCCAGAGTATACCCTGCACCCCGGTGTCCGAGAACGCGCTTCCCAACGAGATTCCTCTCTTTCCGCTCCCTAATGTGGTGCTCTTCCCCGGAGCGCTGCTTCCTCTTCACATCTTCGAGGCCCGCTATCGGGCGATGACGGCCGAGGCGTTGGCGGGATCCCGCGTGATCGGAATGGTCCTGCTCACCGACGGCAGCCGTGCAGCCACCGCACGCGCTCCGATCTACACGATCGGCTGCGCGGGACACGTTGCGGAGGCCCGGGAGCTGACGGACGGCCGCTACCAAGTCGTGCTGCGGGGCCTGCGGAGATTCCGGATCGTGAGCGAGCGGCTCACAGCGGCTGGCTACCGCGTCGCCAAATGTGAGGCGCTCGCGGATCCCACGCTCGGCGACCTTCCGGCCGCAAGCGCTGAGCAGCTCTCGCGGGTTCGCGAAGATCTCGAAGCCGCAGCCCTGAAGATCGCGCACGAGCAGCTTCCCAAGGAGATCGCTCTGGTGCGCGAACGCATCGAGCAGCTCGACACGGTGTCGCTGGTCCACGCGCTCTGCTTTGGACTGGACTGCACTCCGGTCGAGAAGCAGAGCCTGCTCGAGTCTCCCGATCCGCAGCAGCGTGCCGAGCTCCTGCTGCGCCTTCTCGAGTTCCGAAGCGCCGCGCGGCGGCTGCCCAATGCCAGCGAGAGCGTTAACTGAATTCAACGAATCAGTTCGAATTTTCACGAAATAATACGTAATCGAAAGATCACTCGACACAGCAGTGTGCTATTCGCTGCCCTTGAGCCTGTGCACTCGACTGTGAACGATGCACTCCGAATGGGGTCGTACGGGGAGAGAATGCGGGAATTCCGCAGCCTTCGGTCAGCGTCGGGGAATCGCCTCACGGGAGCTTCGGGTGGGCACTCCGGCGAGCCGGGCGAAAACCGGATCGGGGCGTATCGAACTTGATCGCTCGGTGAGCGCATGGGAGAGTCGCGCTCCTCGGTTCGCTCGGAAAAACCGTCTCAGAGCAGGGAAAAATCGTCTGAAATGACACGAAATGGGGGGTGGGAGGCCGTCCGCCGGGCGCTGCGGCAGCGGTTGGGTGCGTCTGCGTTCGAGACCTGGTTCGGCGGCGTCGAGGGGGAGTGCCAGGAAGGCACCCTCGTGCTGCGCTGTCCCGATCGTTTCACGCGCGACTGGATCCGTGCGCGCTACCGCGAGCTTCTCGAGCAGCTCACAGGGGAGTCGCTGCGTCTGGAGTATCGGCAGGATGCCGCAGGAGCCGTATCCACGCGGCCCGAAGAGCTCCCCGCTCCGGGCTCGAGGGGAGCCAGCCGGCCGGGCCCCGATTTCGACAGCTTCGTGGCCGGCCCCGGAAACGTCCTCGCGCTCGAGGCCGCGCGCGCCGTGGCGCGAGGCGACGCGGGCCGTTGCAGCCCGCTCGTTCTCGTCGGAGCGTCGGGCCTCGGCAAGACGCATCTCTGCCGAGCGATCCAGACGGAGCTCGGCCGCGGCGCCGTGTACCGTTCCAGCGACGAGTTCACGTCCGAGGTCACGGGTGCGATGCGGACGGGGCGCATGGACGCCTTCCGTCTGCGCTACCGGCGCTCCCTCAACGTGCTCATTCTCGAGGACGTTCATTTCCTCGCGGGGCGGCGCGCCACCCAGGTCGAGCTCTTTCACACGCTCGATCATCTGATCGCACACGACAAGGCCGTGGTGCTCAGCACCTCTCGACCGCCGCACGAGCTCGAGGGTCTGGAGCCCGGCCTGGTCTCGCGCATGAGCTCGGGGCTCGTGGCGTGCATCAGCCCCCCGGAGCTGGAGACGCGCCGGGCCATCCTGCGCGAGAAGGCCGCAGGGGGCGGCGTGCGGATCCCAGTGGAGTGCCTCGAGCTTCTCGCATCCAGGCCCGTACAGAGCGTGCGCGATCTGCTCGCGGGCCTGAATCAGGTCGTCGCGCGCGCCGCGTTGCTGCGCCAACCGGTCTCACCCGAGCTCGTCCAGCAGGCGCTGGCCGCGGTGGAGCTGCCCGGGCGGCCCCGGAGCCTCGACGAGATCCTGCACGTCACGGCCCGGACCTACGGCATCGGGCTCGACGAGCTGCGGGGTCGCTCGCGCAGGCGCCGGCTGGTGCGGCCCCGTCAGATCGCCATGTATCTGGCGCGCGTCTGCACCGAGGCGTCGCTCAAGGAGATCGGCCTCGCCTTCGGGCGCGACCACTCGAGCGTGCGGTACGCGATCGAGAGCGTGGAGCGGCGCGTGGCGGAGCGGCCTCAGCTCCGCTACGAGCTCGAGGCGCTCGCCGGTCGCCTCACGACGGCTCCCCGGCATCGAGCCGGTAGTGCTCCCGGTAGTACGCGCTGTACTCGCCCGACTTGAGCGGCTCCCACCAGTCGCGACGCTCACGGTACCAGCGGACGGTCCGCGTGATTCCCTCCTCGAGGTCCACCCCCGGGGACCAGCCCAGCGCGCGAATGCGGCTCGTGTCGACCGCGTAGCGCTGGTCGTGGCCGGGCCGAAGACCCTGCACGGGTTGGATCAGATCCTCGGCCGCGCCGGTCTCGGCGAGAATCATGCGCGTGAGCTCGCCGTTCGTGACCTCGGGATCCTGGTTCGCTCCCACGTTGTACACCTCGCCCACCTCCGCTTCGCGCAGCAGCAGCAGCAGTGCCCGGCAGTGGTCCTCGACCCAGAGCCAGTCCCGGATCTGCGTGCCGCCGTCATAGAGGGGGAGGGGCTCGCCGTCCAGCGCGTTGGTGATGAACAGCGGGACGAGCTTCTCGGGATACTGATACGGCCCGTAGTTGTTCGTGCAGCGTGAGACCACGACATCGAGACCGAGCATCCGGTGGAAGCCCAGGACCTGGAGGTCGCCACCCGCCTTCGAGGCGGAGTAGGGGCTGGACGGGTTGAGCCAGGCGTTCTCGCGTGGAAAGACACCCGGCTCCACGCTGCCGTAGACCTCATCCGTGCCCACCTGAAGGAAGCGGCCCTGGCCCCCGACGCGTCGCAGCGCGTCGAGCAGAACGTAGGGGCCGTAGACGTTCGTCTCGATGAACTCCCCCGCCTGCGCAGGAGTCGAGCGGTCCACATGGGTCTCCGCGGCAAAGTTCACGATCCAGTCCGCCTCCCCGAGCAGCTCCGCCGCCAGCGCCGCGTCGCGGATGTCTCCGCGCACGAACCGGTAGCGGGGCGAGCCTTCCAGATCCTCGAGGTTGCGGGGATTCCCGGCGTAGGTGAGCCGGTCGAGGTTGACCACGTGGGCATCGGGGTCCTCGGCCAGAAGCAGCCGCACGAAGTTCGTCCCGATGAATCCGCACCCTCCCGTCACCAGCACACGCCGCATCGGGCCCCCCGGTGGCCGTTCCTCAGTAGCCGCTTCCCAGCGCCAAGGCCGGTGCCTCGCGCACTTCCAGCGACTCGATACGCTGCGCTCCGCGGCGGCGTTCGCGACGGCCGTAGCAGGTCGTGCGCTCGTAAGGGCTGCGGCCCACCTCGCGGATCAGCCGCTCGATCTCCTCCGGCTCGAGATGATCGCCGTGTTCGGAGCCTGCCGCACGGCTGATGGACTCCTCCATCAGCGTGCCTCCGAAGTCGTTGGCCCCGGAGAGCAGCGCGAGCTGTCCGAGCTTCTTGCCCATCTTCACCCACGAGAGCTGGATGTTGCGGATCCAGGGTCGCAGAAACAGGCGGCTCACGGCGATCACTCGGAGGTCCTCCGGCATGCTCGCTCCTGGACGGGAGCCGTCCTCGCGGTAGAGCGCCGTCTCGTGGTGGATGAAGCCGAGCGGCACGAACTCGGTGAACCCGCCGGTCTCGCGCTGGAGGTCGCGCAGCAGACCGAGATGCGCGGCCACGTGGCGGGAGTTCTCGATGTGCCCGTACATCAGGGTGGCGCTCGAGCGAAGCCCGACCTGATGCGCCGTGCGCACGATCTCGAGCCAGCGGCCCGTGCGGAGCTTGCGCGGGGATAGGATCTGCCGGATCTCGTCGTCTAGAATCTCCGCGGCCGTCCCCGGAATCGTGTCCAGCCCCGCGTCACGCAGCATGTGAAGGTAGTCGGGCAGGCTCAGGCCCCCCGCCTTGCGCACACCAAAGTCGATCTCCTCCGGCGAGAAGGCGTGGATGTGAAGCTCGGGCAGCTCCGCCTTGAGGGCGCGCACGATCTCCAGGTACCAGAATCCATCCTTGTTGGGGTGGATTCCCCCCTGAATGCAGACCTCCGAGGCGCCACGCTCCCACGCATCGCGCGCGCGGCCGACGATATCGTCGAGCCCTCGGTCGTAAGCCCCATCCTCGTGCTTGTGCCGTGAGAAGCCGCAGAAGCGGCAGCCCACGTAGCAGATGTTCGTGGCGTTGATGTTGCGGTTGACGACGTAGGAGACCTCGTCGCCCACGTCCTCGGCGCGGGCAACGTCGGCCACGATGCAGAGCAGCTGGAGGTCGCGACCCTCGGCCTCGAGCAGCACGCGAGCCTGGTCGACGCTCAGCTCGCGCCCCTCGAGCGCCGCCTCAAGCACATGACGCACAGAGACGCTGCTACCGGGCAGCAGCCTCTCGGCCAGGGAGACGGGGGGGGTGGTCATGACGCGCTTCTCCTTCAGTCGAGCGCCTTGGAAGCTGCGAAGCCGGCCTCGTCGCTGGCCTCGCGCAGCCGCTGGAGCATCGTCGGATCGAAGAGCTCGGGCCGCTCCAGGATGTGCTCCGGATAAGCCGGCAGCCGCTCGCGCAGAAGATAGCCGGCCTGCTCCGTACCTCGCCGCAGCTCCTCGAGCTCGGGCCACGGCGCCTCGGGGTTGATGAAGTCGATGCTCACGGGTGAGACCCCGCCCCAGTCGTTCAGGCCCGAGCGGGCGAGCAAGGGCAGAGACCCGGGAGAGAGGTTGGGAGGAGCCTGCAGATTCACCGCCGGACCCAGGATCAGCCGGGCCAGAGCGACGGTTCCCGCCATCAGCACATCCGACGGGGCCGGCCAGGCCTCCATGGGCGTGCCCTGCTTCGGATGGAAGTTCTGCACGATGACCTCCTGAATGTGGCCACCCGCACGCGCCAGGTCCCGAATCGTGTAGAGGGTGTCCACGCGCTCCGCAGGGGTCTCTCCGATGCCGATCAGGATGCCGCTCGTGAATGGAATGGCGAGCTCCCCGGCCTCCCGCGTCATGCGCACACGCAGGCTCGGGTCCTTGTCGGGGGCGTAGTAGTGGGCGCGCCCACGCTCTCGCAGGCGGGTGCTGGTCGTCTCCAGCATCAGCCCCATGCTCGCGTTCCAGGGACGCAACGCGGTCATCTCGGCGCGCGTCAGCAGGCCCGCGTTCGTGTGCGGAAGCAGCCCCTCCTCACAGGCCACCCGGCAGGCCTGCACCAGGTACTCCGCCGTCGTCCGGTAGCCTCGCTCGCGCAGCCACTGCCGGTGGCTCCGGTAGGCAAGCTCCGGCTTGTCTCCCAGGCAGAAGAGCGCCTCGCGGCAGCCCGCTCGTGCCGCCTCCCGCGAGATTCTGCGCACCTCGTCGAGCGCGTAGGTGCGGGCCTCCCGGGAGCGCGGGTCCTTGGCGAAGCCGCAATACGCGCAGCGATCACGGCAGAGGTTGGTGAGCGGAATGAAGACGTTCCGGGAGAAGGTCAGCGTCCGGCCATGGCCCCGGAGCCCCAGCTCCCGTGCGCCCTCGAGCAGCGGCTCCAGCAGGTCCTGGTCTCCTGGATCCAGCCGCTCCGCGATGGCGCGAGCGGCCGGCCGGTCGAGCGCATCCCCGTCCACCGCCTTGCGGATGCGCTCCAGGATCTCGGCGCGTATCAAGGCTCCCGGCCCCTCTTCAGTCGCCCCACCGCCCCCACGGGGGCAGACCAGACACTAGCACGGCCGGCGGTCCCGCGTGACGAGCATCATCAGTGCGGGGGCCAGCAGCACGTCCGCCAGAAAGGCCAGCGCCAGCGCGAGCCCGGTGAGAAACCCGAAGTTGAAGGTGCTGCGCATCGTTCCCGCCATGAAGATGAAGAAGCCCGTGCACAGAACCAGCGAGGTGACGAAGAGAGCCTGGCCCGTGGTGGCCAGCGTCTCGCGTACCGCGAGCGCCGGATCCCCCGTACGGAGCTGCACGCGTCGAAAGCCGTGCATGAAGTGGATCGTGTCGTCCACTGCGAGCCCGATCGCGACGCTTCCGATCAGCAGCGTGAAGCCATCAAGCGGCAGGTGGAACCAGCCCATCACCGCGAGCGTCAGCAGAATCGGGGCGAGGTTCGGGATCATGCTGATCAAGCCCAGGCGCAGGCTCCCGAGCAGCAAAATCATGAGCCCCGTGATGATGACGAAGGCGATCACGTACGAGCGGGCCATGCTGTGAATCACGGCCTCGAAGGTGCGGCTCAGCAGGGGGAGCAGACCCGTCACCGTGACGTCCGTGTTGGGCGGGATCACTCGGCGGTAGTACGCCCCCAGCTCGCGCAGCAGCGGCGGATAGGCGATTGCGTCGGTCCACGGGACGCGCAGGGTCATCCGACCGACGCTGAAGCGGCTGTCGACGAAGTCCTCGAGATCGTCCGAGCCGCTGTTCTCAAAGAGCAGCAGCTCCTGCGCGACGAGCTGACGATCCTTCGGGATGGCGTAGAACTCGGGCCGATTCTCGTTCAGCGCCTGATGGATCTCGCGCAGGATGTTGACGAGCGAGAGGGTCTTTCCGATGAAGACGTCCCCGTCTTGAATCGTGGCGTTGTAGGCCTCCAGCTCTTCCAGCCGCTGGAGCAGGGCAGGGTCGTGCATCCCGTTCTCGGCGTGGGTGTCGAAGAGCAGCTCGACGGTCATCACGCCCTTGAGCGTCTCGTTGAGCTTCTCGGTCGATACACGCAGCGCGTCCCCACGTGGGAACCAGCCGATCGGGTCGTGGCCGAAGCGGAGCTGCAGCACACCGCTGAGGGCCACCAGAATCACGAGACCAGAGGCTGCGACGACCGTCCTGGGTCGGGACGTGGCGAGGCTCGCGCAGCGAGCCAGGATGCAGTCGATCCGCGCGAGCCCCAGCTTCCGCGCTGCGCCCGAGCGTCCCTGCGGAGCCAGCACGAGGAGCGCCGGAAGCAGCGTGAGCGTGTAGAGCAGGGCGAGCAGCACCCCGATAGGCGCGATCACACCGAGATGCGCGATCGGCCTGAGATCGGTCGCGGCGAACGAGAGCAGGGCGCCGGCGGTGGTCAGGCTGGTCATCACCACGGCGAGGCCCGCGTGTGCGAGCGCATCCGCGATCGCGTCTTCGCGGCTGCGGCCCTCCGCGAGCCGTCGGTAGAAGATCGCCAGGATGTGCACCGAGTCGCCAATCCCCACAGCCAGCAGAAAGGAAGGCAGGATCTGCGTGGGAACCTGAATGGGAATGCCCAGCAGCGGTGTCAGCCCCAACGTGCTGAGCAACGAGAGCACGACGACCACGAGCGGCAGAAGCGTGCCCGAGACGCGCCGGAAGAGAACGAAGAGAAAGACGGCCGAGGCCACGAACGCGAGCAGCAGGAAGCGGCTCATGTCTCGCGTCATGCCTTCCGTGATCCGCTCCGTCATGACCGGGCTTCCGGCCATGAATACCTCGAAGTCGGACCCCTCGTAGCGGGTCAGCACGGCGCGGACCGCCTTCATGGCCGCGATGTCGTGCTCGCCGGTCAAGAACTCGCGATCCCGCGGCGCGGCCTCCTCGACCGGCTCGTCACCGAACCCCTCGAGCTCGCTGCCGTCTGCGGAGCTCACGAAGGCATCGAGCTCGATGTTGACCGTCGTGTAGCGCCCGTCCTCGGAGACCAGCAGGTTCCGGTACAGAGGGTTGGCGAGCACGCGCCGCCGCAGCGCCTCCACCTGCTGCTCGTCTCGCGGCCAGTCCTCCAGAAGATCCTCGACGATCAGATCGTCGCCTTCGCCCCGTGTCGAGCGCGCGTTGATCAGGCTCGTCACCTCCTCGAGGGTCGGAACCTCGTTCTCCAGGTCTCGATGAAGGGCGCGGAGCTTGGCCAGGAACTCGAGCGAGAACACCCGCGGCGGCCGGATCCCGATCACGATGCGGTCATCACGCTCGAACTGATCGCGGAACGCCTCGTAGGTGAGAAGGGTGGGATCGTCTTCGAGCAGGAACTTCTCGATGCTCGTCTCGAAGCGGAGCTGTCCGAGCTGGCTGATCGCGAAGGCGGAGAGCAGCAGAATGAGGACGATCGTCTCCCATTTTCGGTGAGCGATGAGGTGTCCCCAGCGCTCGAAGCCAGACTCGATCTGCCCTCGAATGTCCACGGTGCCGGCGCAGTGTAGGCGAAATGCTCCGGCGGGGCTCCCGGCGACTCAGGTCTCGAAGCGCGCGTCGGTGAAGGCCAGCCGCCGACGCATGACCTCGATGGCCTCGGGGCTGGAGTCGATCAGAATGAAATCGCGTCCGTGGCGGGCCGCGGCCTCTCCGAGCGTCCCGCTCCCGGCAAAGAAGTCCAGCACGAGATCGCCGGGCTGCGTGTGCACCTTGATCAGCCTCTCGAGCACGCCCAGGGGCTTCTGGGTCGGATAGCGTAGGTTCTCCTTCGACCCGGTGGGGACGATCGTGTGCCACCAGACATCGGTCGGTGTCTTGCCGCGCGCTGCCTTCTCCTTGCCCACGAGACCGGGCGCCATGTAGGGAATGCGGTCCATGGCCTCGTAGTTGAACGTGTACTTCCGGGGATCCGCCACGTACCAGAGGATGTTGTCGTGCTTGGCGGGCCAGCGGGACCGGCTTCGCCCGCCGTAGTCGTAGGCCCAGATGATCTCGTTCATGAAGCACTCACGGCCGAAGATCTCGTCGAGCAGCACCTTGCAGTAGTGCACCTCGCGGCAGTCGATGTGCAGGAAGAACGACCCGTGGTCCGCGAGAACGCGGCGCGCCTCCCGGAGACGGGGATCGAGGAAGCGGAGGAAGTCGTCGAAACGATCCCGGAAGCTCGCCGACGCCAGCGGCTCCGACCTGTACCGCCGACCGGCGAACCCGACCCGATCCCCCTCCGCATCCCGGACGACCCGCATCCGCTTCCGACTCTGCACCTTGCCGGTGTTGAAGGGCGGATCGACGTAGATCAGGTCGATCGAGGCATCCGGAATGCGGGGCAGCACCTCGAGGTTGTCCGCGAGCACCACACGCCCCACAGCGTGATTCTGGCACATCGCCCGAGAATCGGGTGGACGGAATGATTTCCGCGCGCGAAGGCGAGTGCGGCCCGCGGGAGGCGGGTCGCCGTCCGCACGGCTATCCTGCGGCGCGTGGCGGCGCAGGCGATCCTCTTCGATCTCTTCGATACGCTGATCGATCTCTCCCTGGAGAAGCTGCCGACGCTCGAGCTCGGGGGCCGGCGGGTCCCGACGACCTACGGAGCAATCTACGAGGTTCTCGGACCGCGGATCGCGATGGATTTCGAAAGGTTTTCGCGCGAGCTCGCAGCGGTGGACCGTCTGGTTCGGCGGCGCATCGAGGAGGAGGGGCTGGAGTATCCGACGCGGGACCGCTTCATCGCGCTGCTCGATCGGCTGGGCCGGCCGGATGTCGAGCTGGCGGAGCGCCTGACCCAGACGCACATGGGCCTGCTGCGCGAGACGGCGGAGGTCCGGCCCCAGCACGCGGAGCTGCTGGAGGAGCTGCACGCGGATTCCCGCCTGGGCGTCTGCTCGAACTTCAGCCATGCCGCGACGGCCGAGAGCCTGCTCGACGAGGCGGGCCTGCGATCCCACCTTGATGCGGTCGTGATCTCCGAGCAGGTGGGGTTCCGCAAGCCACGGCCGGAGATCTTTCGGGCCGCGCTCGAGCGTCTCGGCGCGCGGCCGGAAACGGCCGTCCACGTCGGAGACAGCCTGAGCGCCGACATCGCCGGCGCCGGGGCCCTGGGGATCACGACCGTGTGGCTGACGCGCCGCGTGCCCGAACCGCAGCGTCGCATCGCAGAGTACACGGGTCCGCCACCTGCGCACGTGATCGCGGATCTGGCTGAGCTGCCCGACGTACTGAGGAGCTGTGCCGCGTGAGGACGCCGATCGCAGACGCCAAGACACGGCGACGTTGGGCGGTCGGGCTCCTGCTGCTGAGCGTGGCTCTGTGGATCCCTGCGAGCGACATTCTCGAGCTCGTCGCCCGTCGCGATGACGTGCTGCTCGGACGTTACTCGGTCGAGCGCTTCCTCATGCTGGCCCTCTCGACCCCACTGCTCTGGGTCGCAGCTTACGCCACCTGGCGCGTCCCGATCCGCGAGCTCCGACGCTGGGGGCTCCGCGTGGCGGCCGTACTGCTCGCGGCTCTCTCGGGCGTGATCATCGTGGAACTCACGGGCCGTCTAATTCGCGCCCCGCGTTATCGGGAGCAGGACATCTCGAAGCCGAGCCAATGGCTCTCCCCCGAGCTCGCAGCGCGTGTTCGCTTGCGCCAGCCACGCAGGGTGTACGAGTTCGAGTTCGACGATCTTCCCCCCACTGCGCGGAGCTATCCGGTCGTCCGCCCAGGCTTCCCGACCATCGTCGGCTCCATCACGACCGACCAGCGTGGTCTTCGCAATCCGACCGAGCGACCCCGCACGGACATCCTCACGGTGGGCGACTCGTTCACCGAGGGCTATGCGATCCCGGACGGCCAGGAGTGGCCGGCGCGGCTGGCACGCGCCCAGGGACGCAGTGTCTACAACCTGGGTGTCTCCGGAACTCATCTCGGGAACTACCTCGCCGTTCTCAGCGAGATCGGAATGGCTCTGCAGCCCCGCATCGTGATCGTGATGGTCTACGAGGGAAACGACTTCCGAAGCCTGGCTCGGCATTCCGCGCACTCGGCTCGAGCCCAGGCATCGCTGGCGGCCGTTCGCAGGCTGATCAAGGCGTCACCCGTCGTCCTCGCCACGAAACGTGCACTGATTCACGTGCTGGGGCCGTTGGGGGCCAACACTTCGTTTCGCGGTCAGGAGCTTCTGGCGTGGATGCCGGTCGGGATTCCGAGCCAGACAGCCGGCCCGTACTACAGCTTCCGTCCGCGGGATCTGCTTCGCTTTGCCATCGACGAGGAGGCGTTTCGAGGCTCACCGGCGTGGCAAACATCGGCCGAGGTGCTGCGCGAGCTGCTTCGCCTCACGCGATCGCGGGGGACGCGACTCATAGTCGTGCTGGCACCGAGCAAGGTGCACGTGCTCCTGCCTCGGCTGCTCGAGAGGATCTCACCGGATCAGCTCCACGCTTTCGCCACGCTCCGGGACGACGACCTTCCCCCCGCCGATGAGCTGGTCCGCATCCTGCGCTCGGGTGCCGAGGCGCGTGCGAAGGTTCTCCGGGGCTTCTGCCAGCGCGAGGGGATCGAGCTCGTCTCGCTGACCGAGCCTCTGCGCCGTCGGCTCGAAGACGGCCAGCAGGTCTACTTCACCTATGACCAGCACTGGACGCCGCTCGCACATGCCCTGGTGGCCGAGCAGCTCCACCGCTACCTGGAGGCGCACCCCGAGGTCATCGTCGAGGCGTCCCGACCGCTCTGACCGCTCTCGCCGGGCTCGCGCCGTTCAGCTCGGCCTTCCGGCGTCGGGCTGGTCGTGCCCCTTCCCGCGACGCACGCGGACGCCGGCGCGGCGCAGGTTCCCGGCGACGGGCGCGTGCTTGCGAACCGTGACCGTGCAGGCCTCGAGCGGGTAGCGCGTCAGCAGCACCTGGGCGATCCGCTCAGCCAGCGCCTCGACCAGCCGATGCTCCCTTCCGCCGGCCACCTCCTCGACCGTGCGGTAGATCTCGCCGTAGTCGATCGTGTGCACCAGGCGATCGCTCTGACCCGAGCGCCGCAGGTCGACCTCGAGCTCCAGCTCGATGCGAACCGGCCGCCGCAGGCTCCGCTCCGCCTTGGAGACGCCGAGCGCTGCGGGCACCTCGAGGCCCTCGAGCAGGATCACGTCGGTCATCGCCATCAGCATACCGGAAGGTAGGCCGGGCGCGCGTCGCGGTCCCGGCGATCGCCCCGTATGATGAGCCCGTGCGGGAGGCATCGCAGCGCGAGAGCGTCAGCCCCTGGCTCGGGGAGCCAGACGAGCCCGCACGCCTGCTCCGAGGCGAGCGGCGCGTGGACGTGGCCGTGATCGGGGCGGGCCTCACGGGTCTCTCGAGCGCGCTGGCGCTGCGCCGGGCCGGGCTCGAGGTGGCGCTGCTCGAGAGCCGCTTCGCGGGATTCGGGGCCAGCGGACGCAACGCGGGCCACCTCACTCCGACGATCGGCAAGGACCTCACCACGCTCCAGCGGGTCTACGGTCAGGAGCGGGTCCGGGAGCTGGTCGCACTAGCGGAGCATGCCGTGGGCCACGTGGAGCGGCAGATCGAGCAGCTCGGAATCGACTGCGACTACGAGCCGGTCGGCAACGTCGTGGCGGCGGTCCACCCGCGACAGTACCGCCGCCTCGACCGGGAGGCCGAGGCCGCCCGACGCTGCGGCGTCACCGTGGAGCTGATCGAGCCCGACGCGATGGAGCGCCGCGGCCTTCCCCGCCGCTTTCTGCGCGGCCTCCTCGAGCCGCACGGAGGCATTCTGGACCCGGGCAAGTACGTGCGCGGTCTGCGGCAGGCCGCGCTGAAGGCCGGGGCGGAGCTGTACGAGGGGAGCCCCGTGACGCGCATCGAGGAGGGCGCCACGCTGCGGCTTCACACAGCGTCGGGGACCGTGCGGGCTTCGCACGCCGTGATCGCGAGCAATGCCTTCACGCCGGCCCTCGGTCGGCTGCGCTCCGCGGGTCTGCGTCTTCAGGTCCAGCTCTTCCGCAGCGAGCGCCTATCGGCCGAGCAGCTCGCGGCGCTGGGCTGGGAGGGCCGCGAGGGCCTTTACACCGCGCACGAACTCCTCGAGAGCTACAGGCTGACCCGTGATCAGCGCATCGTCGGCGGCGCCAAGCGCGTTCGCTACGGCTTCGGCGGGCGCGTGCTCCCCGACGTGGAGGCCTCGATCGCGGCTCTGCTCGAGCGCAGCTTCCGCCAGCGCTTTCCGGAGCTCGCGCAGCTCCGCATCGAGCGTCACTGGGGCGGCCCGATCTTCATGAGCCTCGACTTTCTGCCCGTGGTGGGTCGGGGCGGACGCCACGGCAACCTGCTGCACTCGATCGGCTACGCCGGGCACGGCCTCGCACAGGCGAGCTACGCGGGCGAGATGATCGCGGACCTGCTGCTCGAGAGGGACGGGCTCGGCGCCGTACTCTGGCGGCGACGTCGCCTGCCGACCCCGCCCGAGCCCCTGCGCTGGCTCGTGTTCCATGCGCTCCACGGTCTCTTCGCCGCACTGGATCGACGGGTCGATCGTGAGCCGGCCGGGCCGTCCCCGATTGACAGCCCGTGAGGCCCGCGGCTATGCTCCGCCGCCCCATGGGTTCCACCGCGCAGACTCGCCTCCGCCCGCCTCTCGCGAGAACGGCTCGCTCCCGTAGCGGGTCCCACCGGCGCGCGTAGGGCCGCGCGAGAGCCGACCCTCCCGATCCTCGGATCCGCGCACCGGACCGGGACCTTCCCCGACACGAGACCCGAAATGGATCCACCCGCCCGGGCCCGGGAACCCGGAACCGTCGCGCCGGAGCGGACGCGGCGCGCAGGAGCCCAGCCATGACCGTCGACTCGATCGAGCTTCCCCACCGCTGGCAAGGCGCCGGGGAGCCCCTCGTCCTGATCGCGGGCCTCGGCGGAAAGGGCACGAGCTGGCAGCCCTTTCTCGAGCGGGCCACCCGTTCCTACCGCGTCCTCACCTTCGACAACCCGGGTGCGGGCGGCACGCCACCCCTGTCCGGTCCGGTGAGCATCCGTGCGATGGCTCGCTCCGTGAACGCTCTGCTGGAGCGGCTCGGAGTGAGCCACGCCCACGTCGTCGGCCGAAGCATGGGCGGAATGATCGCGCAGGAGCTGGCGTTGCTCGCGCCCGATCGGGTCCGCCGGCTGATCCTGGTCTCGACCTGCGCGCGGGTCGATGCCCACCTCACGCGCGTCTTTCGGCTCTGGGCCCGCATGGCGAGGAGCGGCGTGCCACTCGAGCTGCGCCATGAGAGCTCGATGCTCTGGTGCCTGGGGCACGAGAGCCTGGCGAGCAGCGCCCGGGTCCGCGCGTATCTCCAGACGCGCGGCAGCGCGGATCGCCCGCGCGACTACGCACGGCAGGCCGAGGCCTGCGCGCAGCACGATGCCCTCGACCGTCTGCACGCGCTGCAGGTCCCGACGCTGGTCGTGGCCGGAACCGACGACCGGCTGATGCCGGCCTGGCACGCCGAGACGCTGGCCAAGGCGATCCCCGGAGCCCAGCTCGGCCGCGTGCCCGGCGCGGGTCACCTGCCCTATCTTGAGCAGCCCGAGCTCTTCGCACGCTGTGTGCTGCGCTTTCTGGGGGGGGAAGGAGCCGGCGATGAGTGATGCGTTCGAGAAGATCGTGGAGCGTGAGCAGAGCGTCTTCGCTCCCGGCGTGCGCCGCTGGCCCCTGGCCCTGGTGAGGGGCGAAGGATCTCGCGTCTGGGACATCGACGGCCGCGAGTACATCGACCTGACCGCGGGCTGGGGTGTGACCGTGATCGGACACTGCCACGCCGAGGTCGCCGACGCGCTCGCGGACCAAGCCCGCACACTCATCCAGACCACCAACGTGGTCTACACCCGCGAGCAGCTCGATCTCGCCGAGCGCCTGGAGCGCATCACGCCGGCCAACATCCGGCGCGCCTTCTTCGTCTCGAGCGGAGCCGAAGCCAACGAGGGCGCGCTCAAGCTCGCCCACCGCGCCACGGGACGCGCCCGCTTCGTCGCCACGCGCGGCAGCTTTCACGGAAGGACGCTCGGCGCCATGGGCGTGCTCGGCCAGGAGAAGTACCGCAAGCGCTGGTCCGCCCTGATCCACGAGGCACGCTTCGTCCCCTACGGCGATCTCGCCTCCGCGCGTGCCGCGCTCGATCGCGACGTGGCGGCCTTCATCGTCGAGCCCGTCCAGGGCGAGGGCGGCGTCCACGTGCCTCCCGACGACTACCTGCCGGGTCTCGCGGACGCCTGTCACGCCGTCGGCGCGCTGCTGATCCTCGACGAGATCCAGACCGGCATCGGCCGCACGGGCCGCTGGCTGGCCGCCGACTACAGCGGTGTGCAGCCCGACATCTTGACGCTGGGCAAAGGCCTGGGCGGCGGCGTCCCGATCGCCGCCTTCCTCGCCACCGACGGGGTGATGGCCACCATCGAGCCCGGCGATCACGGCGGCACCTACGCCGGCAACCCCCTCTGCGCCCGCGCCGCCTGCACAGTCCTCGACGTGATCGAGCGCGAAAGCCTCGTCGCCCGCGCCGACCGACTCGGAACGCGCATCCGAGACCGCCTGACGGCACTCGCCGACCGCCACCCCGGCCGCATCGAGCAAGTCCGCGGCCGCGGCCTTCTGATCGGTCTCGTCCTGCGCGACCCGAGCTTCGCTGCCGAGGTCCACCCAAGCACGCGCGAGCGCGGCGTCCTCGTCAACCTGTCGGCCGAGCGCGTGCTGCGCCTCTTTCCCGCGCTGAACATCCCCGAGTCCGACCTCGACGAAGCACTCGAGGTGCTCGAGGAGGTAATCGCCGAGGCATAGCCCCCCGTTCCCCCCGGTGACCCAGCCCCTGAGGAGCGGCACGGACAGGCATGCATCGAGAAGAAGCCCTCGATCCACGAAGACTCCCGCCGCACACCCCCGCGAGCCACACGGCTCCGACCAACCGAGATCGGTGTCATCGAGGCGAGAGCCCCACTCCACCCGCAGCGTTCGTCAAACCTCCCGCTGTCGCAAACCCCGCGAGCGGCTCGCAGCCTCAACAAAGCTCGACTTCCAGAAACGCTGCGACGGTCCCCCCACATCCGGCGCCCACTCGGCCTGGACGGCACGAACCCCTCCCTCCCAACCTCCTCCACCCCCCAAAACCCTTGTCCCGCAGCATTGGATCACGGAGAATGACGGAGACAGCTGGATGGCTAAGCCCTGTT
>JBHHVJ010000002.1:0-124467 GCA_046754285.1 Myxococcota bacterium
GCTGGAGAACTCCATCGAAAGCATCGAGTTCTACCTGGCCGCCGCCCGCGTGGGGCGCCAGCACGCCGCCCACCCGGTGCCCACTCGGCCACCACTCGGGAATCCCGACGGAGCCACGAACAGAAAGCTCAGGCGTCACGTCGATCTGAATGGGCTCGAGCTTGACGTTCGTCTCCATCGCGACCTTCTTATACCATACCCCCATGCGGTGCTTTGCGGTGTCGATCGGGCTGTTGTGGATGCTGCTGCTGGGCTCGGGCGCGAGCGCTTTTGCCGAGGAGGTCCGCTACTTTGGCGTCTGGAGCTACCTCGAGAATGCGTTCGCCGATGAGCTGCCGGCGGGGCGACGAGAGGGACGCGAGCTGGGGTACTGGGAGCTCCACTTCGACGACGGAGGAGAGGTCGTGAGCGGGACCTATCATGGCGCAGATGGTCATCCCTGGCTGAGCGTGCGCTACGTCGAGGTGGGCGCGCGAGTGTATGCCGATCTCTACTCTCCGGAAGGCGTCCAGCGGGGCCGAAAGAGTACCCATCTCGTGGACCGAAAGCCGCGAGCGATGAAGGAGCGTTGAGAAGGGCGGGACATGCGGCCCGAGACCTCGATCGATGGAGTTCTGGTGCGAGAGGTGGCCCGCCATCGGGATGACCGTGGATGGCTCGCGGAGCTGTTCCGTCAGGACGAGCTCCCGGCAGAGTTCCATCCCGTGATGAGCTACCTCTCGATGACCCATCCTGGTGTCACACGTGGGCCGCACGAGCACCGCGATCAGGCCGACCTCTTCGTCTTTCTCGGGCCGTCCCGCTTCCAGATATTTCTCTGGGACAATCGACCAGACTCGCGGAGCTACAAGCATCACGACCGATTCGAGGCCGGGGACTCGAACCCTCTCCTGGTTCTCGTTCCCAAGGGGGTCGTGCACGCATACAGAAACGTGGGGAGTGAGGAAGGTCTCGTGATCAACTGTCCCAATCGGCTCTATGCGGGGCCGGGAAAAGCGGAGCCTGTCGATGAGATCCGGCACGAAGAGGATCCGGATGGGCCCTTTCGGATCGAGTGAGCGGTGGACAAGGTCCTGATCGTCGGAATCGCCGGGGGGCACGGCAGCCTCCTCACGCGCCGTCTGCTGGGCTCCTGTGAGCTGATCGGAACGGATCGGGAACGCTGGCCGGCCAAGCCACCGGACGTAAAGTTCTACCCGTCCGACATTCGTACGCGCGGCTTCGAGAACATTCTGCGCACCGAGCGACCCCGCACGGTCATCCATCTCGGGCTCGTCCGGCACTTTCGCGGCGAGGCCTCCGAGCGCTACGACATCAACGTGCGCGGGACGCGCCGCCTGCTCGACCACTGCCGAAACTACGGTGTCGAGCGGATCCTCATCCTCTCCACGAGCTACGTCTATGGGGCCTTGCCCGAGAACCCCTGCTTCATGGATGAGGACTACCCGCTCTGCGGGAGCCGGAACTACCCGGAAATTCGCGACCTCGTCGAGGTGGATACGCTGGCGACGGCCTTCATGTGGAAGTACCCCGATCTACGTACGACGATCCTGCGGCCCGTCCCCACCTTGGGGCACGTGGTTCAGAGCTCCATCGGCAGCTATCTCCGCATGCGCCGCTCGATCTGCATGATGGGGTTCAATCCCATGATGCAGTTCATCCATGAGGACGATCTCATCGAGGCGATGGTCCTTGTGCTGGAGAGCGACCTGCGCGGGGTGTTCAACGTTTCCGGACCGGGCCAGGTTCCCCTCCGCGTCGCGATCCGCGAGACGGGCGGGAGTGCCCTCCCCCTGCCCGAGCCGATCGCCCGTCCCCTGATCGCACGGCTCTTCCAGCTCGGCCTCTTTCCCTTCCCGCCCGGCTCGATCGACTTCATCAAGTACCCCTGCACGATCGCGGGGGATCGCTTCGTGAAGGAGACCGGCTTCAAGCCCATCTTCGGCCTGCGCGAGCTCTTTCGCAGCCTGCGGGTCTACTGAGTTGAAGAACCCGCTGCTCGAAAGCTCCGAGCTTCCCCGTTTCGACCAGGTCCGGCCCGAGCATCTGATCCCGGCGGTCCGCGAGCTGTTGGAGCAGCTCGTCGACGAGCTGGCGGAGCTCGAGGCCGGGGCCGAGCCGAGCTGGCGGGGTCTGGTCGAGCCGATCGAGCGCATCGCCGACCAGCTTGCCTACACCTGGGGCATCGCCGGTCATCTGATGGCGGTGCGGAACAGCGATGCTCTGCGCGCGGCCTACGAGGCGGTCCAGCCCGACGTGGTCGCGTTCTCGATTCGCCTCGCGCAGAGCCGCCCTCTCTATGAAGGGCTGCGCCGCCTCCGAGCCGGGGAGGCCTGGCGCGAGCTCGACGCGCCGCAGCGTCGGATCATCGAGCTTCTGCTCCGCGATGCCGAGCTCGCGGGCGTGGGACTGGAGGGCCGAGGGCGCGCTCGCTTCAACGAGATCCAGACCGAGCTCGCCGAGCTGCGCACACGCTTCAGCAATCACGTTCTCGATGCCACCAAGGCCTTCTCCCTGGTCCTGCGGGAGCGGGCCGAGGTCGAGGGTCTTCCGCCGACGTTGCTGGAGCTGGCCGCTCAATCGGCCCGCGAGGCCGGCGTGGAGCCCGCAGCGAGCACCGAGAGCGGTCCCTGGCGCTTCACGCTCGATGCACCGAGCTGGGTTCCGTTCCTCCAGCACAGCCGTCACCGCGAGCTCCGCGAGAGAATGTACCGGGCGTACATCTCGCGCGCCTCGCACGGAGAGCGCGACAACCGCCCGCTGATCGTTCGGATCCTCACGCTGCGCCGCGAAGAGGCCCGCTTGCTCGGCTTCGGAAGCTTCGCGGAGCTGAGCCTCGCGAGCAAGATGGCCCCCGATGTCGCCGCGGTGAAGGACCTGCACGAGCAGCTCCTCTGCTACGCCTATCCCGCTGCGGAGCGGGAGATGGACGAGCTGCGCGCGTTCGCGCGTGAGGCCGGCGCTCCCGAGGTCGACGATCTCCAGCACTGGGACGTGCCCTTCTGGGCCGAGCGGCTGCGCGAGGCGCGCTATGCGTACCGCGATGAAGAGCTGCGACCGTACTTCCCCCTGCCGCGCGTCCTCGAGGGGCTCTTCGCTCTGGCCGCGCGACTCTTCGGCATCGAGGTCGTAGGGGCCGACGGGGAGGTTCCCGTCTGGCATCCGGACGTCCGCTTCTTCCAGGTGCGGAGCGAGACGGGCGAGCGCCTGGCGAGCTTCTACCTCGATCCCTACAGCCGGCCGGCGGAGAAGCGCGGTGGGGCCTGGATGGACGAGTGCCTGGGTCGCACCCGACTGGGCGGAGCCCTGCGACTCCCCGTGGCGTACCTCATCTGCAACCAGAGTCCCCCCGTTGGCGACAAGCCGTCCCTGATGACATTCCGGGAGGTCGAAACGCTGTTTCACGAGTTCGGGCACTGCCTCCAACACATGCTGACGCGCGTCGACTACGGTCTGGCGGCCGGCATTCGGAACGTCGAGTGGGACGCGGTCGAGCTGGCCAGCCAGTTCATGGAGAACTGGTGCTACGATCGCGATACGCTGCTCGGATTGAGCGGGCATTACGAGACGGGCGAGCCGCTCCCCGAGCTGCTCTTCGAGAAGATCTGCGCGGCGCGGACCTATCGCGCGGGGAGTGCTCTGCTGCGGCAGCTCTACTTCGGTCTGCTCGATCTCGAGCTGCACCATCACTTCGATCCCGAGGGTAACGAGGACGTCTTCGCCCTGCAGGCGCGCATCGCGCAGCACACGACGATCCTTCCTCCGCTGCCCGAGGATCACTTCCTGTGCAGCTTCGAGCACATCTTCGCGGGTGGCTATGCGGCCGGCTACTACTCCTACAAATGGGCCGAGGTGCTGAGCGCCGACGCCTTCGCGGCCTTCGAGGAGGTCGGTCTCGACGACGAGGGGGCGGTCACCGAGACCGGCCGACGCTACCGGGATACGATCCTGGCGCTGGGCGGGAGCCGACCCCCGATGGAGATCTTTCGCGCGTTCCGGGGCCGTGAGCCGACGACCGACGCGCTGCTCCGGCATTCCGGACTGAGCCCGGGCCCGTGAGCTCCGATCGGATTCCCGCCCTCGTGGTGGCGGGCTTCCTGGGCTCGGGCAAGACCTCGCTGGTTCGTCACCTGCTGGAGCACGCGACACGCTCCGGCGTCCGGCTGGCGGTCATCTCGAACGAGTTCGGGGCGCTCGGGATCGATCAGGCGCTCCTCGGTGGGGGGTCCGAGATCTTCGTGGAGCTCGAGGGAGGCTGTGTCTGCTGCAAGCTCTCTGACGAGCTGATCGAGACCCTGCAGAGGCTTCATGAGCAGGTCGAGCCCGATGCCATCGTGGTCGAGGCCTCCGGGGTCGCGCTGCCCGCGGACATCCAGCTCAGCTTCTGGCGCGAGCCCGTGGCCGAGTGGGTGGCAGACGACGTCGCCGTCGTCGTGGTGAACGCCGAGCAGCTTCACCAGGGCCGCGACCTCGATGCCACCTTCGAGGCTCAGGTCTCCTCAGCCGATCTGCTCCTGCTCAACCAGATCGACCGTGTACCGGCCGGCACGCTCGAGGGCCTGGAGGTGCGGCTGCGCGAGATCGAGCCGGACGCGCCGCTGCTCCGCAGCGTGCACGCGGCCGTGGATCCCGATCTTCTCTTTCCGCCCGATCCTCAGGGGCTCCGAGAGCGGCGGCGCCGCAGAGCCACCGGCCCCGCTCCGCACACCCACACCGAGTTCAAGGCACGGGAGATTCAGCTCGAGCCGGGGATCACCCCGGAGCGGCTATGCGAGGAGCTGCGCCGAACGGGAGCCTTGCGAGTGAAGGGCTTTGTGGAGACCTCGGAGGGGCCGCGACTCGTGCAGGGCGTCGGTCCGCGGATCGAGCTCAGCACGCTCGATCGGCCTCCGCCGAGCGGATTGCTCGGACGGCTCGTCCTGATCATCCGCCCGGACTGACCCGCGCGATCCAGCGCGAGTAGTCGCCCTCGTATCCGGCGCGCTCCTGATGCTTGCGGATACGCTCGAGGAGAGAGCGCCGTCTCGCCGGATCGAGGGGCGGCCGGGTCTGGACCGCATCGGCGAGCGCCAGGTACCTCTCGGTGACGTGGCTCGCGACCTTGCGCGCGTGGCGGCGCGAGTCGACGATGTTTCCCTTGCCGGTGACGACGTTGCCGGCGCTGAAGAGGGTGGGGAAGCGCGGCAGCCGACCCAGCTCCCAGTCTTCGAACGCGTAGAGCTCCCCCTTCATCGCGATGCCCGGCAGCGGCTCGGGGATGCTGCCGATCGAGCTGATGGTCAGCGGAGCGCGCACGGGAACGCGCGCGTCGGTCCGCTCGACTCGGCCGCCTTCGACCCGCGTGCGGGCGAACTCCAGGCCCACCAGTCGCTCGTTCTCGATGATCAGGTCGACGGGTGCGTGAAGGGGCTCGACGCGGAAGAGGTACTTCTCCGTGGCCTTCTCGAGCACGCGCGCGCGGCTCTTGGCGACCTTCTCCTGCTGCGCGGGTGTGGCGTTCTCGGGCAGGCTCACGAGCGGCATGTCCTGGGGGCGGCGCCGGTAGTAGAGGGTGCAGCCCCTCAGACCGAGAGCCTCCCAGGTCAATCCGTGGGCGGCGAGCACGCGCGGGATCCCCTTGACTTCGAGCTCCACGAGATCGGCCTCGATCCCGCGCTGGCGCAGGGCCTCGAGCGTGAGCTCGAACTGGACGACCTTGGCGACGTCGATCGAAGCCAGCCCCCCGCCGACCACGATGGTTCCGTCCCGGATCTCGTAGCGCTCCCCCGCGAACCCCGGCTCGTGCGCGTGGTTGAATCCGTAGATGAACGGATTCTGGTAAACGAGTCCGCGACCGATCCAGCGGTCTGCGTCCTCGAGGGGGAGCGGTCGATCCCGCCAGGCACCGTTGGCGAGTACGATCGCGTGAAACCCCCAGCCCTCGGTCAGCTCGCGCAGGTCGATGTCGCGGCCCAGCCGGGTCCGCGGCACGAAGTGGACGTGGGGCTGGTCGAGCTTCTGGTCGATCGTGCGGTACTCCTTCTCGCGGAGCGCCACATGCCAGCGGGGGAGTCCGTCCTCGATCTTGCCGTAGGGCCTCGCATTCTGCTCGATCACGACGGTGAGGATGCCGCGGGATGCGAAGATGCCGGCGGCCTCGGCGCCGGCTGCGGCGCCTCCGACGACCGCGATCGCATGCGCCTCTCCCTCCGTCATTTCTGTATTCTAGCCGTTTTCAGAGCACCCTTTGACAGAGCGCTCGCGTGGGCCCCAGGCTGCACGCCGGCGGAGGATTCGTCGATGCCCACGCGGAGCGAGCTCGAGCTGCGGGCGACGAGCTACGGGGCCGAGCCCTCGTGGGTCCAGGTTCGGTTGCTCGGCTTCGACCGCCGGGAGCGCGTGAGGCGGGCGGTGCGCACCTCCCTTCCTCTGTTCGGCGCCGCTGTGATCAGCCTGCCGGTGCCGGGCTGGCACCTCGCTGCGGTGCCCGGCTTTTTCGTGGCTTCCGTGGTGCTCGGGATCCGTCGTCTGCGCCAGCGTCAGCAGGTCGAGAGCCTCGCCGGGCCCTGTCCGGCCTGCCTCCAGCCCCAGGGCTTTCCCGCGCCGGCCCGCCTCGCCCTCCCGTGCACCCTGCGCTGCCCGGGCTGCGGCGAGTTCGTCAAGCTCGAGAATCCCCACGCGAGCGCAGAACTTCGCTAAGATCCGCGCCGCATGGGGTGGACCATCCGCGATAGCAGCGAGCTCTACGGGATCTCGCGTTGGGGCGGAGCGTACTTCTCGGTCTCGCCGGAGGGGGATGTCCAGGTCCACCCCAAGGGAGGCGGCGAGGGCATCAATCTGCGCGATCTCGTCGAGGACATCCGGCGACGAGGGCTGCACACCCCGCTTCTGATTCGATTCTCCGACATCCTGGCCAGCCGCGTGCGTGAGATCTCGAGCTGCTTCGACCGAGCGATCCGCGACTACGAGTACCAGGGTCGCTACCGCGGCGTGTACCCGATCAAGGTCAATCAGCAGCGGCAGGTCGTGGAGGAGCTCGTGGAGTTCGGCCGGCCGTTCGCGCTGGGGCTCGAGGTGGGGAGCAAGCCCGAGCTGCTCGTGGGGCTGGCGCTGCTCGACGCCCCCGATGCTCTGCTCGTGTGCAACGGTTACAAGGACCGCGCCTACCTGGAGACGGCGCTGCTCGCTCAGAAGCTGGGCCGACTCCCCGTGATCGTTCTCGACCGCCCGAACGAGCTGGAGCGGCTCATCAAGATCTCGCGCGAGCTCGGGGTGCGCCCGCACCTCGGCGTTCGGGCCCGGCTGGCGGCGCGCGGCGCGGGCCGCTGGGTGGAGTCGAGCGGGGACCGTTCCAAGTTCGGCCTCTCCGCCACCGAGATCGTCGAGATCGTCCGTCGTCTTCGCTCCGAAGACATGCTGGACTGCCTCGAGATGGTCCACTTCCACATCGGCTCGCAGATTACGGACATCCGGGCGCACAAGGATGCGCTGCGCGAGGCGAGCCGTATCTTCGTGGGTCTGAACCAGCTCGGCGCGGGCGTGAAGCTCCTCGATGTGGGCGGTGGCCTCGGAGTCGACTACGATGGCTCACAGAGCAACTTCCACTCGTCCATGAACTACTCCACCCAGGAGTACGCAAACGATGTGGTGGCGGCGATCGCGGAAGCCTGCTCCGAGTGCGGTGTGCCCCACCCCGATCTCGTGACCGAATCGGGGCGCGCGCTGGTCTCTCATGCCTCGGTACTGGTCTTCGATGTCCTCGGTGTAGACGGTGTGGCCTATCGCCCCGATCCCGCACCCCTCCGCGACGACGAGCACCGGGTGATCCGCGAGCTCTACGAGGTGTGGATGGGGATCGACCCGGAGAACGTGCTCGAGTCCTACCACGACGTCATCCAGCTCAAGGAGGAGGCGACCAGCCTCTTCGATCTCGGCTACTTTGATCTTGGGGCGCGGGCGAGGATGGAGGAGCTCTACGGTTGCTGCTGTGAGCGGATCCTCAGCGTCGTGCGAGGTCTGGAGTACGTGCCCGAGGATCTCCAGGGCCTCGACCGCGCGCTGGCGGACATCTACTACGGAAATTTCTCGGTCTTCCAGTCGTTGCCCGACTCCTGGGCGATGAAGCAGCTCTTTCCCATGATGCCGATCCACCGCCTCGATGAGCGGCCCACGCGGCGGGGAATCTTTGCCGATTTGACCTGCGACTCCGATGGGCGCGTGGACCAGTTCATCGACCTTCGCGACGTTCGCGATGTGCTGGAGCTGCACGAGCCGAACGGAAAGCCGTACTACATCGGTGCCTTCCTCGTCGGGGCGTACCAGGAGACGTTGGGGGAGGTGCACAATCTCTTCGGGGACACGCATACGGTCCACGTCTGTATCGACAGCGACGGGCGCTACCGCATTGAGCAGCTCGTCGAGGGCGACTCCGTCGAGGAGGTCCTCTCCTATGTCCAGTACGATCGCCGAGGGCTCTCCGAGCGTGTGAGGCGAGCGATCGAGGGAGCGTTGCGCCGCGGTCAGATCAGCCTCGAGGAGTCGGCGCTCCTGCGCAAGCGCTATCGCGAAGGCCTCTCGGGCTATACCTACCTCGATCAGGAAGGATAGAGAGATGCAGATCCAGGGAAGCGGAGCGATCGTCACGGGGGGCGCCTCGGGACTGGGCGAGGCGACGACGCGCGAGCTGATCTCCATGGGCGCGCGGATCGCGATTCTCGACCTGCCGACCTCTCGGGGTGAGAAGCTGGCGGCCGAGCTCGGCCGCAACGCGTTCTTTCTGGCCTGCGACGTGACGCGGGTGGATCAGGTCGAGGCGGCCGTGGACCGTGCGGTGAGCGAGCTCGGGATTCTGCGCATCGCCGTGAGCTGTGCGGGCATCGGCTGGGCGCAGCGCACGGTCACGCGTGAGGGTCCGCATCCCCTCGAGCCCTTCGCGAAGGTGATCGAGGTCAATCTGATCGGAACGTTCAATGTGATCCGCTTTGCCGCCGACCGAATGAGCCGCAACGATCCCGATGAGAACGGGGAGCGGGGGGTACTGATCAACACAGCCAGCGTCGCCGCGTTCGAAGGCCAGATCGGGCAGGTCGCCTATGCGGCGTCGAAGGGCGGCATCGTCGGGCTGACGCTGCCGGTCGCACGCGACCTGGCGAGCCTGGGAATCCGCTGCGTGACGATCGCCCCGGGTCTCTTCGACACACCCCTGCTCGGCACGCTGCCAGAGGAGCAGCGCCGCGTGCTGGCCGCGAACGTGCCGTTCCCCAAGCGTCTGGGCCAGCCGTCGGAGTACGGCGCTCTCGCGCGTCACATCGTCGAGAACCCCATGCTCAACGGAACGGTGATTCGGCTGGACGGCGCTCTCCGCATGCCGCCCAAGGGGTAAGCCGTTCCCGCGGGCCGGCGTTCAGCCGTCGCCTTCCGTACGCATTTGTTCCAGGAGCGTGCGCCGTACGCTTTCGACGTCCGTGAGCGGAGAGCGCCGGTAGCGCTGCACCTCCTCGGCGCGGTAGGGTTCGAAGCGGGCGGCGATCGGCTCGGGACCGAAGCTGCGGATCATCCAGTTGAGCACCTCGGCGAGCTCGGCGTCGCTGAGCGGAGACTGCGCGCTGCCCGGGACGCGGACCAGAAACTCCCGGCCCCCAGGCACCGTCAAAAAGCGGCCGATCGAGTTCCGGAGCGAGGGGACCGCACCGGGCCAGCCACTCCCGTCGGGGCGATGGCAGCCCTGACACTCGAGCATGTAGAGGATGCGCGCTGCTTCCGCGGCGGCGGGAGGCGCGATGCTGCCGAGTCCGAGCGTACAGAGCAGCGCAGTGCCAGCCGCCCGCACGCCTACTCGGACTCTGTCGCGACGCCCACGACGATCGCGACCGTCGAGTTGTAGATCACCCCAGCCTTTCCCATGCACCAGTCGATGTCGTTGCTCTTGCTCGGGTAGTAGACTGGTTTGTCGCCCTCGTTGCGGTGGCAGAAGCAGCGGCCGCAGGCGTGCTTGCCGCAGCAGTCGTTGTACGAGATCACGTAGTCCCGTCCGTCTGCGGGGTTGCGGCAGGTGCCGATCCAGGTGATCGGGGACATCTCGGTGCCCGGCGGGCAGGAGCGCTCCGTGCCGCCGCAGCAGGCCGCCGCGAAACCATCGATCGAGCAGTAGCGCCAGTAGGAGCAGCTCTCCGGGTCTCCCTCGGGCGTCGAGGGGTGGGGCTCACCGGGGCGCGGCTCGCGCGCAGCGGCCGAAGCACGAGCGATCGGCAGCAGCGGCAAGCCGGCCCCGCCTACGAGCAGCGTTCCGAGCCGCGTCAGGAAGGCGCGCCGCGACGTGCCTCGCGCGAGCTGCCGAGTGCGATGTGTGAACCAGCGATCCAGACGGGTCATCCTCTCCCTCCCGCATCCCAGGCAACGCGCTTCTCGGCGGGTGGCGTGCGCAACAGCTCCTGCAGCGAGGCGACTCCGCGCTCCTTCGCCTCGAAGAGGCTCTCGACGTGCTCACGGGTGTTCACCAGCCCTCGGGCGCGAATCACGCCGGTCTCGTCGAGAAGCACCGCGTGAGGGAGGCGATCCACTCGGTACGCCAGGCCCAGCTCGCTCGAGAGCACGTAAGGTCCATGGGCGAGCCCGTGTCGCTTCACGAACGCTTCGTGCTCCTCACGCGGACCGTCGCTCGCGAAGACGACGCGGAGCCCCGGACCCTCACTGTGCCCGACCGCTGCTACGACCGGAATCAGCTCCTTGCAGACGGGACAGGTCGGCGAGACGAAGAAGAGCAGGGTGCTCCGCCCGTGAGGATCGACGCCGCCGACCTGCAGCGTGCGCCCCGACCAGTCCTCGAGCTCCAGGAGCGGGCCGGCCTCGCCCACCTGAGGACCGGCCTGGGTGATCAGGGCTCCGGCGGGGGCCACCCGCTCGTGGAGCACCCCGAGCTGCCGCATGAGGGCGAGCACCACGAGCCCAAGACCGAGCACGAGAGCCCAGAGAAGCAGGTTCGAGATCACGAGGGCCTGGATCAACGGGGCACCCTCCAGATCCCGCGCGCAGGTGCGCTCTGGAGCGCGATCTCAGCGCTGAGGTAGAGCAGCCCGAGTGTGGCGACCCCGGCCGAGACGGTGACGCCGTCGAGCCAGACGAGAGGGCGTGCGGCGGTCGGAAGCAACGCCATCAGCGCCATCGTCATCAGTGCGCCGTTCCGGGCCAGCAGCTCGGGCCCGAGCGGCTGGCGATGTCCCGGACCCAGACAGCCGCAGTCGATGGATCGCCGACCGCGCGCGAGATTGATCGCGATGGCGGCGCTGTAGAGCCCAAGAAGCCCGAGTGCCGCCCCGGTGGCGGCCGCGGCCGTCGCCGGGAAGCCAAGGCCCGTGGCCACGGTCAGCTCCGCAACCACGAGTGCGGCGGCGGCCGGCACTGTCCAGGCTTCGGGAAGCAAGCGATAGCCGCGCAGTGCCCGGTGGAACGCCGCAGGGGCTGCGAGCTTGTGGGTGGCTGCGCGCACGAGGAGAAGGCCGAGGGCGAGACGCAGCACAAGCCCGAGCGCCGGATCCATCGTGAGGGGGGGGCTCATCGGCCGGCCACGCGCGTCGAGGCCCAAGGGGCCTGCAGGATCAGGGTCGTCATGTTTCCGGTTACCACGCGCTTGCGGAACTCACCGCTGAGCGCGTCGTAGATCGCCAGCGATCCGGTGAAGTTCGCGCCCGTGACGAGCAGCGGTGCCTCGTCCTGCGTGACGGCGATCTCGCCCACGCCGACCCTGGAGACCGTCGCGTCGGCGAGCCAGTCGTAGAGGCGATTGAACGGCCAGATCCAGCCCTGACCGAACTCCATCGAGATGCCCATGAAGGTGAAGCCGGGGCTCTTCAGCTCGATCCGCTGGAGCCGCTCGTGGCTCTTGAGGTCGTAGACCCAGAGCTCGGTGCCGGCGTCCTTGTGCGTGTCCCGATCTCCCTGGTGGACCAGTGAGTAGAGCCGACCGCTCGCCTCATGTATCGCGAGGTGCTGCGCGCCCCCGATCCTCCAGGAGCCCTCGCGATCCCGCTCGTCGAGCAGGCTCCAGGGCTGGGGAAAGCGCGGCTCAGGGGTCGAGAGGACGATCTCGTGAACGAGGCCATCGAAGGAGACGAAGATCCAGCGGTCGCGCCAGCGCGCCGCCTTCTCGGAGACCGGGTCCTGCTGCGGATCGAAGAATCGGCGGGTTCGCAGCTTGCTGCGCTCGCGTCCCTCCTCATCGAGGGTGACGATCAGGGCGGCACCGTCTCCGCAGAGCATGAGAAAGCGCCGCGGGCCCCCGGCGTAGACCAGGCTGCATCCGGGCGTGGGGATCTCTCCCACGAAGCGGCGCCGCTCGATGTCCACGATGCTCAGAGAGGTGGCCGGAGTGAAGTTGAAGACCGCGATGAATCGATCGTCGTCGGAGAGCGCGTGATTGCCGCTCGGAAGCGGATTGAACGCGCGCTTGGGCGGAAGAATCACCTCGCCGTTCGGTGCGAGCGAGACGGCGTCGTAGATCGTGATCAGGTCCGTCCGCTCGCCGCGGCTGCCGCGTGAGTAGTGCGTCTCGGGCACGTAGATCTCCGGACGTGTCCGTGGAAACAAGGCCGCCGTCAGGCCCCAGCCGCCGTCGAGCACGCCGAGCATCCGTCCGCTGTCGAGGTCCACCAGCGCCGTGCGCGCGAGCAACGCATCGCTCACCCAGACCCAGTGGGGGCTTCGCGGACGAGGCAGCCGCTCGACACCCCCCACCTCCTCGATCGGCAGCTGGGCCGAGGCGCTGCCGGTGGCCAGCACGGCGAGGGCGATCAGGCCGGCCAGCGAGATCCCTTGCACGGGACGCCCCCGCGCACGGCGCTCGTTCATCCCCTCCTCCTCGCGCTGCGAATCGCGACCCTATCATAGATCCTCGCCTTCGTAGCCCAGCCCCGGTGGTATTGTCTGCTGGAGCCATGAGAGCGGTGGTTGCCAGAGCCCACGGACCTCCGGAGAAGCTCGAGATCGCGGAGCTTCCCACGCCCGAGCTCCGCGATGGCGAGGTCAGGGTGGACGTGCACGCGGCGGCGGTCGGCTTCCCCGACCTGCTCGTGCTGGAGGACCGCTACCAGATCTCGGTGACCCCGCCCTTCGTTCCGGGGAGCGAGTTCGCGGGTGTCGTGAGCGAGCTGGGCGCGGGGGTCGAGGGGCTGCGACCCGGAGACCGCGTGCTCGGCGCGGTCCTCGTCGGTGCCTTCGCCGAGGAGATCGTGGCTCCCGCGCAGAGCCTTCGCCGCGTTCCCGATGGCATCGATCTCGGCTCCGCAGCGGCCTTCTGGGTGGCGTATGTGACGGCCTGGACGGCGCTTCGAAGCCTCGCCGGGCTCGAGGCGGGTGAGACGCTGGTCGTCCTCGGTGCGGCGGGAGGCGTGGGTCTTGCGGCCGTGGAGCTCGGCAAGCTGCGCGGTGCGAAGGTGATTGCCGCTGCGTCCTCGCCCGCCAAGCTCCGCGTCTGTCGGGAGCACGGTGCGGACGAGACGATCGACTACCAGACGGAGGACTTGCGTGAGCGCATTCGCACGTTGACGTACGGGCGCGGTGCGGACGTCGTGCTCGATCCTGTGGGCGGAGCGTGGACGGAGGCCGCTCTCCGAGGGCTCGGGTTCGGGGGTCGGCTCGTCGTGGTGGGCTTCGCGTCGGGAGAGATTCCGCGCGTGCCGACGAACCGCCTGCTGCTGCGCGGCACCGCGCTTCTGGGTCTGGAGATCGGGTCGTTCCTGGCGCGCCGTCCGCGCGAGGCAGGTGAGAACGAGCGCGAGCTGCTCGCACGGCTCGGTGACGGACGGCTGCGCCCCCACGTCTCCGCCCGCTATCCGCTCGAAGAGACGGCCGCCGCCCTGCGCCACGTGGCGGAGCGCCGTGCGATCGGGCGGGTGCTGATCGAGCCGCGGCCCTCGCGGGACCGCAAGGGTCCTTGACCTTTCGATCGAGCTCGGATAAAAAGCGAATACGAATCATGGTTATGGAAATAATCGTAGATATTCAGATGAATGCGCCTCGCGCCCCGGTCATGCCCGCGTGAGATCGGCCCCGCACTTCCGCTGGGTCCGGCCCGCCCAGCAGCCGCGCAGCCAGGAGACGCTCGAGCGCCTGCTCGACAGCGCCGAGCGGCTGATCGCCGACAAGGGCTTCGCCGACGTCGCCGTCGCGGACATCGCACGCGGTGCGGGCTGCTCGGTCGGCGCGTTCTATGCGCGGCTGCGGGACAAGGAAGGGCTGCTCCACTGTCTCCAGGATCGATTCGTGGCCGAGGCGCAGGCCACGGCGAACCTGGCGCTGAGCCCCGAGCGCTGGGAGGGTGCGTCGATCCCGGAGATCGCCGGGGAGCTGATCGCGTTCTTGGTGGAGATTCACCGAGAGCGCGGAGGCATCCTGCGCGAGCTGTTGGTCCGGGCGCCGAACGACCCCGAGATCTTCGCGCGCAAGGAGCGGCTGATCGCGCATCTCTGTGATCTGCTCGGAAAGCTGTTTCGCGCGCGAGCTGAAGACATCACGCATCCGGAGCCCGAGCGGGCGGTGAGCTTCGGGCTGCGCCTCGTGCTCGGAATGCTGCGCGAAGCGATCCTCTTCGGAGCTCCGGTGGCGTACGGCCTCCCCGGCTCCGACGAGCGCCTGACCGTGGAGCTGACTCGAGCGTATCTGACGTATCTCGGCGTGAAGCCACCCGTCTGAGGGCCCGAGATCGATCCGCGCTCGCAAGGAGAAAGAGATGGCCATCGCATTTCCTTCGCTGCAGTTCTTCGAGGAGCTCTCGAGGCGCATGGACGCCGACCGCGTGCGCTTCGAGAAGCTGGGCTTCTGTGACACGGTGATGGGGGTGCGTGTGCTCGGGAAGCAGACCCGGCTCTACGCGTTGACCTTCGAGGTGTTCGAGTGCTCCGATGTTCGCGAGCTCACGATCCCCGACGAGGCCGAGCTCGACTTCACGCTCGAAGCGGAGCTCGGCGTCTGGAGGGAAATGCTCGAGTCGATCCAGAAGCACGGCAGCGCCGAGCCGGCCTACACGCTCAACAGCCTCTCGCACCTGGGCGACCGAATGCGCGTGGTCTACGACGAGCCCGAAGGGCACGACGCGTTCTACCGCTTCATGGCCACGCTTCAGGCGTTCGTCGATCAGGCGGCCGGTCTCGACATCGACTGGGTGGGGGCGTAGCGACCAGGAAGGAGCCAGGCATGGGCTACTACGGAACGACGGACTACTCGTACAACTCGGACTTTCACCTCCGGGTTCGGGATCTCAAGAAGGGCCACCTCGACCTCGGTTGGCTGGACGAGGCCCGGGAAAAGGTGGAGGTGAGACCGCGAGACCGCCGGCGTGGGCTCGAGCTCGCGGACTGTGAGGTCGGTCCGTACGCGATCGAGAATACGCCCGAGATCGTGCGGGACAATCGAGGCCTCGCCCCCCGCGGCTCCATTCTCGCGGAGGGCAGCCGGCAGCCGGACCTGGGTCCTTCCCTGAACCGCAAGAGCGAGGTGTGGGGCTATCGGGTCCAGCGCTTCTGGGAGGAGGCGATGAGCCGACAGTGGAACGTCGCCACGGACATTCCCTGGACCGACCTCGATCGCTACGAGATCCCGCAGGAGATCGAGATCGCGTTCTGCCAGCTCTGTACGCTGCTCTCCGAGGTCGAGATGATCGCGACGGACCTCCCCGCCAAGTGGAGCCACCACATGAACAGCTACTTCCAGGACGTGAAGGGCTTCATCGCGAGCCAGTGCATGGACGAGGCGCGGCACAGCGAGGTCTTTCGAAAACGCGCGCTGGCCAACGGGGTCGGCCTGCTCCGCGCCAGCGTCCGCGGCGAGCACGCGCTCAAGGGGATCCTGGAGGCCGACAGCTACAGCGAGGGGAGTGTCTTCCTGCACGTGCTCGGCGAGGGGTTCATCTTGACCCTCTTCCGTTCGAGCGAGTTCATCTCTCCGACACCCGTCGAGCAGCGCATGTTTCAGCTCGTCATGCAGGACGAAGCTCGCCACGTCTCGTACGGCCTTCAGCATCTTCGGTACCTGATGGATTGCTGCCCGGAGGTCAGGCCTCAGATCAACACCTTTCTCGACGAGGCGGAGAAGCACCTCGCGGGCCTGTTCAACCCGGACCAGCTCGAGGCGATGATCGTCCTCGCGGGCAAGGGGACGAGCCCCGCCTGCATCCGCCGGGGCATCGAGGTGGTCGGGGCCTTCCAGGGCATGCAGATTCTGGAGTACTTCCACCGGGCCGAGCGAGCGGGTCTCCCCGAGCGTCGCGACAGAAGCCCGCTCCTGGAGCTGCAGCAGCGCATGCTGGCCGCGGTCCAGGCCGCCTGAGGACGAGCGCCATGGCGTACTACGCGCGCAACGATTTCTTCAACGATCCCCGCCTCCTCGATCGTGTCGTCGAGATCCTGCGGGGCAAGCTGACCCTCGATTGGATGCAGCTCGAGATCGAGAGGGTTCGCTGCCGTCCCAGTCACCCCGATCGCGGCCTGAGCTACGAGGATACGAACGTCGGGAGCTACGGATGGGATCGCATTCCCGAGAAGATTCGGCACAACTACTCGATGGCTCCCCGGGGCGCGGTGCAGCCACCGGGACTGCCGCATCTGGGCTACGACATCAACTGCAAGAGCGAGGTCTGGAGCGAGAATGCGCCGCGCCTCTACGAGGAGGCGAAGGCTCGTCACTGGATTCCCACACGCATGGTTCCGTGGCACGAGCTCGAGAGCCTCGCTCACTCCGAGGACATGGAGCGTGGTCTCGCGCAGCTCTACACCGACCTCACCGCGATGGCGACGGCGCTCTGCGACGTTCCCTCGAAGTGGGTCTGGCACATCAACCACGAGCTTCTGGAACTCAAGAGCTGGTACTGCGCGCAGATGTTCGATGCGGCGCAGCTCGCCGACGTGTTTCGGAAGCGCGCGATCGCGGGGGGAACCGGACTGGGTCGTGATCAAGCGGCTCTGGGGGAGCTGCTGAAGTGCGTGATGGACTCGGGTACGTATCCCTGCGTCTCGGTGTCGGCGCACCTGCTGCTCTGCGGGCTGATGCAGATTCTGCTGCGCCACGTCGGCGCGGTCTCCCGGAACGCAGCCGATCAGACGATCGTGTCGTTCGGCGTGCAGGATCTCTCCCGCACGCTGAGCTACGGCATGGGTCACGTCCGCTACCTGCTCGAAGCCCGTCCTCACGAGGCCGTGGGTCTGGGGGCGCACCTCGATGAGGTCGAGAACGCCGCGCTGGGGCTGCTCGGGGCCCCGCTCTTCTTCTCCGCGCTCGCGCTCGTGACGGCGGGCGAGCGGAAGCGGGCGCCCGACGCCGTCCCCCGGATCGCCGCCCTGTACGGCCGCTTCGTCGAGGAGCACCAGGGCCGGCGTCGCGCGGTGGGGCTGGGAGGCGGCGCCAGCCCCCTCGCCCGATGGGTGCACGCGCTCGAGAGCTGAGGGCGACGCGAGCGCCGCACGGGCCGCGGTCTTCCGCCGCGTCGCTGGTACAATGCTCCGGAGGAGGAGCTCGATGACGCGCGTGCTGCGACCGGCCCCCGAGCCAATCACCGAAGACGACGAGTGCATCGCGCGCGCCCTGGAGCGTGCGAGCATCCCGACGCTGATGATGTCGATCGTGCATCTCACGGGCGAGGCCTCGCTGCTGCGCGGCCCCATTCGCCCCGCCAGGGCGATGCTCGGCCAGGTTCAGGGCGGCATGAGCGAGGAACAGAAGGCCGAGATCCGCGCGCGGGCGCTGGAGGCGCTCAAGGCGTACCGGGACCGTGGGTGCGAGCTCCCGCCGCCCCCGTCCCCCGAGACGATTCGCGAGATGATGAGCTTCGTCGTGGGAGAGCCCGTGCCCGAGGAGTACGTCCCGATGATGCTCGAGGAGCTCGCCCTCGACGGGGAGGACGCCCGCGGCGTCCACTGGCAGTGGAAGGGCCGGGCCGAAGCCCAGCCCCCCTTTCATGTGCTCGTCATCGGGGCGGGGATGTCGGGTCTGCTCACGGCGATCCGCCTCGGGGAGGCCGGAATTCCGTACACCGTGATCGAGAAGAACGCGGCCGCAGGGGGCACGTGGCTGGAGAACACGTATCCGGGCTGCCGGGTCGACGTGGCCAATCACTTCTACTGCTACTCGTTCGAGCCGAACCCCGACTGGTCCGAGTTCTACGCGCGCCAGAACGAGCTCCGAGCCTACTTCGAGCGCTGCGCCGACCGCTATGGGGTCCGGGAGCACATCCGATTCGAGACCGAGGTGATCTCGGCCGAGTGGCGCGAACGAGAGAGGGGTTGGTCGGTCCGCGTGAGGCGGAAGACCGGTGAGGAGGAGACGCTCTCCGCGAACGTGATCGTGAGCGCCGTCGGCCAGCTCAATCGGCCGAAGCTTCCCAAGATCGAAGGCCTCGACACGTTTGCGGGTCCGGCCTTCCACTCCGCTCAGTGGCAGCACGATCAGGATCTGGAGGATCGACGCGTCGCGGTGATCGGGACCGGTGCGAGCGCGCTGCAGATCGTGCCGGAGATCGCCAAGCAGGCCAGCCGACTCTATGTCTTCCAGCGCTCACCCGCCTGGATGGTCTGGAATCCCAACTACCACGCCCGGGTGAGCGACGGCAAGAAGTGGCTCCTGCGGCACGTCCCCTACTACGGGCGTTGGTACCGATTCTTGCTGTTCTGGCCGGGGTCGGACGGCCTCTGGCCCTCGCTGGTGATCGATCCCGACTGGCCCCATCCCGAGCGCTCGATCAACGCGCTCAACGAGGGCATGCGGGTGGCCTTTACGGAGTACATCCAGAGCCAGGTGGGGGACGATCCCGAGCTGCTCGAGAAGGTCGTTCCCAGGTATCCGCCGTTCGGCAAACGGATGCTTCAGGACAACGGGAGCTGGCTCTCCGCACTCAAGCGCGAGAACGTGGAGCTCATCGATGGTGGAGCGGCCCGAATCACCCCACGCGGTGTCGTCGACGCCGCGGGCGAGGAGCACGAGGTCGACGTGATCGTCTTTGCAACCGGCTTCCACGCCAACAAGTTCCTCTGGCCGATGGAGATCGTGGGGCGCGGAGGTATCAAGCTTCGTGAGCTCTGGGGGGACGATCCGAAGGCCTATCTGGGGATCACGGTGCCAGGATTCCCGAATCTCTTCTGCCTCTACGGCCCCGGAACGAACCTGGCCCACGCGGGCAGCATCATCTTCCACTCCGAGTGTCAGGTCCGCTACATCATGGGCTGCCTGCGCACCCTGCTCGAGAGGGGACACCACGCCATGGACTGTCGGCGGGAGGTCCACGATGCCTTCAACGAGAGGCTCGAAGGGACCCTGGAGCGCATGGTCTGGTCTCATCCCGGCATGAACAGCTGGTACAAGAACAGCAAGGGTCGCGTCACGACCACCTCCCCCTGGCGTCTCGTGGACTACTGGCGCTGGACGCGCGAGCCCGATCTCGGAGACTTCGAGCTGATCGGCTGAGCGTGACGCGCCGCGCCGCGCGGGTCGCCTGCTCCCTGGATGACCGGTGCGTCGCTCAGCCCAGATCCGTCGCGGCTCATGCGTGACCGGGTGCTCTGGTCGATCCTCGTCCTGGGTCTGGCACTGCGCGTCGCGTTCACGGCCTGCTATCCGTACCTGGGCGGTCGCGGAGATCAGGGGCTCCACTACGCGCTGGGGACGCTCTTCGCCGAGTTCGGACCACGCGTCCTGGGCCACTGGGGCCCGGGCTACGAGGTATTCCTGGGCGGCATCTTCGAGCTCTTCGGTCCCAACCCGCTCTCCGCACGGCTGGCCCAGATCGCACTCTCGGTCGTGAGCATCGGGCTCGTCTATGGCGTAGCGGCCTGCGCCGGGGGCCGGCGTGCTGGTCGGGTGGCCGCTTTGCTCTGGGCCGTCTATCCCACTTCCATCGTCTACACCGCGTTTCTCTACTCCGAGACGCTCTTCATGACCCTGCTCCTCGGGGCGATCTACCTCGTCTTTCAGGGGTGGGAGAGGGAGGGACGTACCTGCTCCGTGAGCGCCGCTGTGCTCTTCGGCCTCGCCGCGCTGACTCGTTCAGTGGCGTTGTACTTTCTTCCGTTCTGGATCGTCTGGGCTGCCGCTCGCCGGAGGGGACCGGAGTGTCGCCGCGCGGCCGTCATCTTCGCCGTGGGGCTGGCCGTCGTTCTCCCATGGACCGTTCGGAATGTTTTTCGCTACGACGGCTTCCTCCTCATCGACGGGACCACGGCACCGACACTCTGGCTTGCCTACAACACGCGGGTTATCAACCGGGATCTGGGCTTCCGTGATCGAGCCAGTCGTTTCCGTCTTCGACCCCCTGCCGGCGCCACAGCCATCCGGAACTGGAGCCCCTCCCGCCGATCCGTGAGCTCCTTCCGCTCTTTCCACCTCCCGAGCGCAGCGTCATCAAATCCCGCAGCGAGCTCGTGCGAACGCTGGGCACGGCCCGAGAGCTCGTGACGATGGATTTTCCCGCCGCCCAGCGCTGCGAGCTCTCGCGAGCCGTGGCTTTCATCTTGCATGAGCCCAAGCTCGTGCTTCAGCACATCCGACAGAAGTTCTACGCCTTCTGGGGTCCGAACAGCTACGTCATCGGATCCGTACACAGTGGCTTGTATACCGGTGGACCGTTGGCGCGCAGCTCCTATGAGCGGGTCAAGTGGGTCAGCATCGGGAGCTATGTCCTCGTGATTCTCGGGTCGATCCTGGCGGTGGGACGGCGCCCCGTGCCCCCTCGCCTGCAGTGGCTCCTCCTGCTGACTCTCTACTACGTCGGGATGCATCTACTCGCAGTCGCTGCGTCCCGCTATCGGCTTCCCTGGATGCCGATCGGCGTGATCCTTGCCGCACAATGGCTCGCCCACCCAGCGCCTCCGCAAGGTCGCATCCGCAAGCTGGCCGTAGCGTTGCTTCTGGGCGGCTTCTCGGCTCTGGCCGGCCACTACGTCGTGAACGTGCTGCCCTGATCGCCGATCCCAGCGGACGCTCAACCGCGGGCGGCGGTGTGCCGATCCTCTTGGCAGTCCCCCTGGAGGAAGAGCATGCGACTGCGGCGTCGTTCCCGACCTGTGGAGCTCGGGGTGCCCGGTATTCCCGACGCGGCGAGCTACATCGAGGGGGGCTGCAACGTCTCCGGCCAGCTCCAGTTCCGCGACGGCGTCCGGATCGACGGACACGTGGAGGGTGAGCTGCGCGCAGAGGGCGCCGTCATCGTGGGGGAGGGCGCCTGCGTCGTGGGGAGCATCTTTGCGGACAGCGTGGTCGTTCTCGGCCAGGTCGAGGGTGAGATCACGGCCCGCTGCCAGGTCACGGTCTTCAAGAGCGGTCGCGTTCACGGGGACATCCACACGGTGGGCATCGCGGTGGAGCCTGGTGCGAGCCTGCGCGGCTGCATCGTGATCGGAGACGAGGCGGGGCGGGCCCTCACGGCGGGTCCGCCCACCGATCCCCCCGCAGCGATCGATTACGCCCCGCCCGAGGGGTCGGATCTCGGCTGAGCCCAGATCCGCTCGCGGAGCGGCCTGCGCGTCGATCCGGTCGCCCGAGGGATCTGGCCCGCCCGCGGCCAGGGCTCGGCCGGTCGGCCGTCGGCGGCGCGGCTGGATCGGGATTTCGGCACTCGGGTATCATCCTGAGCCCATGCCCGAGACCGAAGACCTGGATCTGGTGGCTCCCGAGGCGCTCGCTCGCTGGATGGACGCGCAGGGGCTTCCCGGCGCGGGAGAGCCCGTCCGCGACGTGAGCCAGCTCTCGGGGGGCGCCGCGAACGTGATCTTCCGGCTGCGGCGAGGCCCTCACGAGATGGTGCTGCGGCGTCCCCCCCGCCACCCCCGTCCGAACAGCAACCGGACGATGCTGCGCGAGGCGCGTGTGCTCGCCGCGTTGCGGGACACCCCGGTTCCGCACCCCCGGCTGATCGCGTGCTGTGAGGATCCCGACCTGATCGGCGCCACGTTCTACCTGATGGAGCCGATCGAGGGCTTCAACCCGGTCGGGGAGCTGCCGGAGCCCTTTCGATCCGACGCCTCGGCCCGTCGCCGAATGGGCTTCGAGCTCGTCGATGCGATCGCCCGTCTTGCCTGCGTGGACTACCGGGCGGTGGGCCTCGAGGGCTTCGGCAAGCCCGACAGCTTCCTCGAGCGGCAGGTGAGCCGTTGGCGCTCGCAGCTCGAGAGCTACCGGGAGCTCGACGGCTACGACGTCCGGGTACTCCCCGGCTTCGAGGAGGTCGCGAGCTGGCTCGAGAATAACCTTCCCATGGACTTCCGTCCGGGCATCCTCCACGGCGACTATCAGTTCGCGAACGTCATGTTCGCGCACGATCGTCCCGAGCTGCTCGCCGTGATCGACTGGGAGCTCTCGACCGTCGGGGATCCGCTTCTCGACCTCGGATGGATCCTGTGCACCTGGCGCGATCCGGGTGAGACGGAGACGGCCACGAGCTACCTGCATCCCTGGCGGGACTTCCCGACGCGTGCCGAGCTGATCGAGCGCTACCTGTCGGTGACGGACCGGGATCCCCGGGCGGTGGGCTACTTCCGGGTGCTCGGATGCTACAAGCTCGGCATCCTCCTCGAGGGGAACTACGCGCGTGGACTCGCGGGGCTGGCGGACCGGGAGGCGGGCGAGATGATGGGGCGGGTGACCGTCAGCCTCTTCGAGCAGGCGCATGAGCTCGTGCGTCAGGCCGCCTAGGATACGCAGCTCCGCGCCGTCTGGGTGCAGGATCGGCGCGCAGGCTTCGCCGGGAAGCGCATCGACCGCGACATCGAGCTGCTCTGCTAACGCGTGGCCTTCGCGAGCGCACTCTCGTAGCGACGCAGGTCCGTCTCACCCGCGAGCACCTCGACGACCTCACGCGTCGAGCCGTGCAGCACACCGATCGTTCCGGTGCGGCGGCGGTAGCGCTCGAAGAAGGGTGTGAGTCCGAGGCGCGCGGCCTCGGCCCGAGCCCGCGCCGTCGTCTCCTCGTTCGTCACGTCGAGCACGACGAAGCGGGCGCCGTCGGAGATCCGCTTGCGCAGGTCCCCCCAGGTGAAGTCCAGCATCAGGCAGGTCGCGCACCAGTCGGCGTGGATCTTCACCAAGAACGGGCGGGAGGCGTCGGTCTCGGCGGACACCGCGGCTGGGTCTCCGCGCTCCGGGGGCGCCTCGAGCTCGCAGCCCGGGCACCACTCGGGGGGAACGTCCGAGGGCGGGTCGGGCGATGGGGTGGACGACCCGCTCGGTGCCGTGTCGGCCGCGGCCACCGGGCCTGCAAGGAGGAGGAGGCCGAGGAGCGGCATCCAGCTCCCGATCTGGCGGAGGGCTCGTCCCATGATCGCTGAGCACTACGGAGGAGGGTCGGCGAGGGTTACGCCCACGATCCCCCGCCAGGACGGCGAGGACCCTGACCGGACACTCCGTCGCGGATCGGGCTAGCGCTCGGTGAATCGACCCCGGGTATGCTTCAGGAGGTCCTCGATCTGGTGCTGCATCCCCGAGATCTCCTCGCGCAGACGAATGATGATCGCCGCGCCGGGGAGGTTCACCTCGAGGTCATGGACGAGGTTGCTCGCGACCCGCACCCGCTCGAGCATCCTCCCGGAGAACTCTCCCGCAGCCTCCGGAGGGGCATCCCGTTGAATGATCTCCTCCTGCTCGAGCTCCTCCAGAAAGTCTGCCTCGATCTCGAGCAGCTCCACGATCTCGAGTCGCGAGTAGTACCTCATGCGTGCTCCCGCAGCCCCTGGCGCAGATCCGTGCCCCCGTAGAGTGGCTCGAGCTCGCGCGCGATCTCGCGCAGGCGCTCGTCCCTCGTCTCGGGAAGCTTCAGCACCAGCCGAACGAGGAGATCCCCGCGACCGCTCCCACCGCGTCGCTTGACGCCCTTGCCCCGAAGCCGCAGGCGCGAGTCGTTCCGGGAGCCGGGTGGGATCGCCATCTTGACGGGGCCGTGGGGCGTGGGCACGTCCACGGTGGCACCCTCGACCAGCTCCAGCATGGTCACGGGCAGGTCCAGGTGGAGGTCCGCGCCTTCGCGCCGGAAGAAGCGATGTGGCCGGACGTGGAGCGTCAGGTAGAGATCACCGGCCGCCCCTCCGTGGCTTCCGGCTGCGCCCTGTCCGCCCAGGCGGATTCGCGTCCCTTCGTCGGCGCCCTCGGGGACCCGCACGCGAAGGGCTCCGCGACCGGCGAGCTGCACGCGAACCTCGCGGCCGAGGACCGCATCCATGAAGTCCACCGTGATCTCGCCCTCGGCATCGGATCCGCGCCGCGGGCCACGCCGCGTGCGTGCGCCGCGCCCGAAGAGCTGCGAGAGCAGGTCATCGAAATCGATGGAGCCAAAGAACTCGCCGCTGGACGGGCTTCGCTGTGCGCCCATCGCCCAGCGCCGATAGGCTCGGGCCTGATCGGGGTCGAAGCCGCTGGCCAGACCCTCGTGACCGAACTCATCGTAGAGGCGGCGCTTCTCGGGATCCGAGAGCACCTCGTAGGCGAAGGAGATCTCCTTGAAGCGCTCCTCCGCTTTCGGATCGTTCGGGTTGACGTCCGGGTGGTACTGGCGGGCGAGCTTGCGGTAGGCGCTGCGGATCGCGTCTTCGGATGTGCCTCGCTCGACGCCCAGTACGTGGTAGAGGTCGATCTCGGCCATGGGCGGCGAGCATAGCCGACGCCGGGCGCCCCGGGCAGCGCCTCCTCGATCGGTCGGCGGACCCTCCCGGGTGGGGGATCTCCGCTAGAATCTCCAGCGCTGCCGCGTGAGGGATGCCGCGATGCCCAAGGTGAGGATACCCGCGCCGTACCGTGGCGTGACGAAGGGGGCCGCCGAGGTCGCCGTCGACGGGGGCAGTGTTCGCGAGTGCCTCGACGCCGTCGAAGGGGCCTATCCTGGCTTCCGCGAGCTGCTCTTTGAGGCCGATGGCTCCCTGCACCGCTTCACGAAGCTGTTCCACAACGGGGAGCCCCTCGCCCCCGACGCGCTGGATGAGCCCGTGGCCCCGCAAGATGAGATCGCGGTGATGTCGCCGATCGCCGGCGGCTGAGCTCCCCGTCCCGGTCCCGAGGAGTGCTCGGGGATCGGCCCTGGGGGCCGAGGAGAGCGCCGGGGTCTGTGGTACGATCCGGCACAGACGAGGAGAATCTGCATGGCGCAAGAGAGTCCCACAGCCGAGCGACTGATTCGCGTGGACATGACCCGGCAGACCGTCGCGGTCGAGGCCTATCCGGAGGCCTGGAAGCTGCTGGGTGGCCGTGCGCTCTCGGCTCGAATCCTCCTGGAGGAGTGCGATCCGACCTGCGACCCGCTGGGGCCCGACAACGTCCTGGTCCTCGCGCCCGGTGCCCTGGCCGGGACTGCGGCCCCCACCTCGGGACGGATCTCCGTCGGGGGAAAGAGCCCGCTCACGAACGGCATCAAGGAGGCCAACGCAGGCGGCAACCCCGGCCAGCATCTGACCAAGTGCGGCTACCGCGTGATCATCGTCAAGGGTCAGGCCGCCGATCCCGAGCGCCGTTGGGGACTCTCCGTCACGCCCGAAGAGGTCAGGCTCGTGCCCGCCGATGAGCCGAAGGGCCTGTGGAACTACAAGTGCTGTGAGGAGCTGGCCAAGATCTATCCCAAGACGGCTTCGTTCATCACGATCGGACCGGCGGGGGAGCTGCGGCTCGCCGGCGCCTCGGTGGCCTGCACGGACCAGGACAACCGCCATCCCGCGCGGCACGCGGCACGTGGCGGGCTGGGCGCGGTGATGGGGAGCAAGGGCCTGAAGTACGTCGCGATCGATCCTGGCCGTGCCCGTGTGCGCCGGCCCGTCCGCAGCAAGGAGTTCAACGGGTTCTGCAAGACTTTCACGCGCCAGTATCAGGAGGGACCACAGATCTTCGAGCACGGTACCAGCACCTCGGTGAAGATCGCCAACATGCTGAACACCTTCCCCTCGCGAAACCGCACCCAGGGCCAGTCCCCCCACGCGGAGGCGCTCGACGGCATGCGCATCGTGGAGAGCTTCGAGAAGCGCGGGGGCGGGATGCACAACTGTCTCACCGGCTGTGTGGTGCGCTGTAGCAACATCGTTCACGACGCGGAAGGACGCTACAAGACCTCGGCGCTTGAGTTCGAGACGATCACGCTGCTGGGCGCGAACTGCGACATCGGGAGCCTGGATGACGTGGCGGATCTGGATCGGCTCTGCGACGAGGTGGGTCTGGACACGATCGAGACCGGAGCCGCGATCGCGATCCTGATGGACGCGGGCGAGATGGCGTTCGGGGATGCGGAGGGAGCGAAGCGCCTGCTGCGGGAGGTGGCCGAGGGCACGGAGCTCGGCAAGACCATTGGGAACGGCGCCGTCGCCGTGGGCAAGCGGACTGGGCATCCTCGTGTCCCGGTCGCCCGGGGACAGGCCCTCCCGGCCTGGGATCCGCGGCCGCTCAAGGCCACTGGAGTGACGTACTGCACGAGCGCGATGGGTGCGGATCACACGGCCGGTCTGGTCATCAATCCGGCGCTTCCCGAGGACCAGTGGGCGCGCGCATCCCAGGAGTCCCAGCTCGTCAACGCGGTGAACGACTCCTCGGGGTTCTGCCAGTTCATGATGCCCACGCTCGACGAGATCCGCACGGCCTACGGGCACTTCTACGGTGAGGACATCTCACGCGAGCAGATCGCGGACTATGGCTGGCAGGTTCTCCAGGACGAGTGGGAGTTCAACCGGCGTGCAGGCTTCACCGAGGCGGACGACCGCCTGGCCGCGTGCTTGAGTGAAGATCCGATCGGTCCCGCCAAAGTGGTCTTCGACGTCAAGCCGGAGATCATCAAGCAGGCCAAGGAGCGGATGCCGCTCCGCGAGGAGCTCTTCGCTCTGAAGGCCGTGGGCTAGGTCGCCACGCCGTCCCGCGAGGAGGACAGCACCGCTCGGCCGGAGGCCGGTCCGCGTCGCGAAGCCGGCGCGGAGGCGCCGCGGGTTCGTGACGTGCGCATGCGGGGGTTCGCCGAGCGCGCCGACGTCGAGGAGGTCTGCCGCTTCCTCGAGGCGCACTCGCCCCCGCTCGAGGCCGAGCCCGTCGCCGTCACCGAGTGCGCGGGTCGGGTTCTGGCGGAGGAGGTCACCGCAGAGGTCGACGTGCCGGGCTTCGCGCGTGCGGCCATGGACGGCTATGCGGTGCGCGGTGAGGAAACGTTTGGCGCGAGCGCCTACGCGCCGCTCGCGTTGGAGCTGATCGGTACGGCGCTCCCGGGGGCTCCATTCGCGGGCGAGCTGGGTCCCCGCCAGGCCGTGCGCATCATGACCGGCGCGCCCGTACCGGCGGGAGCCGACGCCGTGCTCATGGCGGAGCACGCTCGCGAGCGAGGATCTCACGTCGAGGTTCTGGAGCCGGTTGTGCCGCAGAAGAACGTGGGAAGGGTCGGAGAGGACATCCGCCGTGGCCAGCGCGTGCTGGGTCCCCCGCGCACGCTGCGCCCGCAGGACGCGGCTGCACTCGCCTCGATCGGACGCTGCAGGATTCTCTGCGTGCGCCGGCCCCGCGTCCGGTTGGTGATCACCGGGGATGAGCTGCTTCCCGTGGGATCCCGACCCGAGGGCCCGAAGATCGTGGACTCCAACTCCGTTCTCCTGCGGGCCCTCGTGTGCCGGGACGGGGGCGAGCTGCTGCCGTTCGAGATCCTTCCCGATCGCGCCGAAGAGATCCGCGGCGCGCTGCGCCTCGCCGATGCCGACGTCGTGTTGGTCTCGGGGGGAAGCTCCGTCGGCCAGGAGGATCACGCTCCCCGGCTGGTGGCGGAGCTGGGAACGCTGGACTTCCACGGAGTCTCCATGCGCCCCTCGAGCCCGGCAGGCTGCGGGCGCATCGGACGGCAGCTCGTCTTTCTGCTGCCCGGCAATCCCGTGAGCTGCCTCTGTGCCTACGATTTCTTCGCCGGACCCGTGATTCGCGCGCTGGGCGCCCGCTCCCGGCGCTGGCCGTACCGGCGGGTGCGGGTGCCGCTCGGCCGCAAGATCGCGTCCGCCGTCGGGAGGACCGACTACGTGCGTGTGGCGATCGCAGACGGGAAGGCGCTCCCGATCGCGACCTCCGGCGCCTCGATTCTCTCGTCCACCGTTCGGGCCAGCGGCGTCGTGATCGTTCCGCGTGAGCTCGAGGGAATGCCCGAAGGCGCGTCCGTCGAGGTTCTGCTCTACGATGCGGGAGAGCCATGAGACAGGAGCAGTTCCTCGAGATCCTGGATCGCGATGAGGCCGAGCGACGCTGGAGGGCGGTGCTGGCGGTCGTGCCGCTGGACCCTGAGGAGCTCTCGCTCGACCGCGCGCTGGGGCGCGTGCTGGGGCGCGACGTGCGCACGTCGGTGGACGTGCCGTCGTTCGACCGGGCCAATCTCGACGGCTTCGCCCTGCGCGCCGCGGACAGTTTCGGGGCCAGCGAGGAGCGTCCGGTGCGGCTGCGCCTGAACGAGGAGACGATTCCCACCGGCGTTCAGCCGCGCAAGGAGGTGACCCCCGGGACCGCGACCGTGATCGCCACCGGCGGAATGCTGCCACGTGGCGCGGATGCGGTGATCGGCGTCGAGCACACCGACCTCGAGGAGGATAGTCGCATCGTCGTGATTCGCCTTGCCCAGGTGCCTGGGGGGGCGGTGTCCTTTGCCGGCACGGACATGGGGCGTGGCGAGACCGTGCTGCGGGCCGGCACGCGGCTGACATCGCGCGAGACCGGCGTGCTGGCCGCGATCGGCGCCGCGCACGTCTGGGTTCATCGACGGCCGCGGGTCGCGGTGATCTCGACGGGTGACGAGCTGATCGCACCGGGCACGGAGATGCGACCTGGCCTCGTCTACGACTCGAACGGCCGCATCCTCGTCGACGCGGTCCGAGAGCTGGGTGGGGAGGCGATCTTTCTGGGCGCCTTCCGCGACGACGTGGACGCCCTGCGCGAGGCGACGAGGAGGGCCCTGGAGGACTGTGACCTGGTGCTGCTCTCCGGAGGCACATCCAAGGGAGAGGGGGACCTGTCGTATCGGGTGGTGGCCGAGCTGGATCCGGGTGTGGTGGTCCATGGCGTTGCGCTCAAGCCCGGCAAGCCGATCTGTCTGGGAGCGCACCAAGGCCGGCCCGTTGTGATCCTGCCCGGCTTTCCCACGTCGGCCGTGTTCACCTTCCACGAGTTCGTCGCACCGCTGCTGCGGGAGATGGCGGGGCTGCCCGTGCGGCGGCCCGAGACACGACGTGCGCGGCTGGCCGTACGCGTGGCGTCGGAGCGGGGGCGCCTCGAGTATCTGCTCATCGGTCTCGTGCGTGACGAGGACGGGGAGCTGGCCGCCTACCCGATGGGCAAGGGCAGCGGGAGCGTGACGAGCTTCAGCCGGGCGGACGCCTTCGTTCGCATCGGTCGAAACACCGAGATCATCGAGGAGGGTGAGCACGTAGAGATCACCCTCTTGAGCGACTCGCTCGAGCCCGCCGATCTGATCGTGATTGGAAGCCACTGCAGCGGCCTCGACTGCATCGCGCGCGCGATGCTCGAAGAGGGGTTGTCGGTCAAGCTTCTCGCCGTGGGGAGCCAGGCGGGACTGGCCGCGGCGCGCCGAGGAGAGTGTGACGTGGCGCCGATCCATCTGCTTGATCCACGGACCGACCGCTACAACACGCCTTTTCTCGACGACACGTTGGAGCTCGTGGAGGGTTACGGAAGACAGCAGGGTGTGGTGACGCGACCCGACGAGACGCGCCCGACCGAGGCGCTCCTGGACGACCCCGCACTGCGGATGGTCAATCGCAACCGAGGGAGCGGCACCCGGGTCCTGATCGACCGGCTCCTCGGGGATCGACGTCCCGACGGCTACGCGCATGAGCCCAGCTCACACCACGCAGTGGCGGCCGCGATTGCCCAGGGGCGGGCGGACTGGGGCGTCACGATCGAGACGGTTGCGCGCGAGGCGGGCCTGTGCTTTCGGCCACTGCGTGCGGAGAGCTACGACTTCGTGATTCCGGCGCGTCGCATGGAGCGTCCGGCCGTTCGCGTCTTCCGTCGCCTCCTGGAGCCCGGCAGCGCACTCCGCGAGCAGCTCGCGAGGCTCGGCTTTGCATGACGAATCCGTGCTCCGCACCCCCGTTCCCGCTGCCCCGAGGACCTCGGAAGATCGCAGGGGGAGCGGCGAGGCCGCCATGAGTCGGCCCGCTCTGCTCGTCACCTTGGTGGCTCTGGCCCAGTATTTCTGGAACCTGAGCTCGATGCTGCCCTTTACCGGCTACGATGGCGTCGGGCACATGCAGTACGTCGCCACGCTGATCGATGAGGGACGGCTGCCCCATCCCCTTGAGGGCTGGTCGACCTTCCACCCGCCGCTCTACTACCTGCTGGTTGCGGCGCTGTCCTGGCCGACCCGCCCCGAGTGGCGCCCGCTTCTGATCGAGGGCCTCAGTGCGGTGGCGATCCTCGTCACGGCGCTGGTGGGCCACCGACTGCTGCGTCGCGGTGGGGCCGGAGAGGGGCTGACGACCGTGACCGTGGCCCTTCTGCTCTTCGTTCCGTGCGTTCAGCTTGCGGCCACGATGGTCGGGAACGAGGCGCTGGGGACAGCCTTTTGCGCGCTCGCTCTCCCGCTCTTGCTTCGGCTTCAGGCTGAGCCGCGCCAGCCCGCCATCGCGGGCCTGGCGGGGCTGATGGCCGGTCTCGCGCTCGCCACGAAGTTCACCGGTCTGTTTGTGGCGGTGGCCTGCGTGGTGCCGTTCTGCCGCCGCAGCTTCGACCGCCGCTGTCTCGGGGCCCTGCTCGCCTGTGCGTTGGTGGGCGCGGCCGTGGCGGGGCCGGTCTACGTCCGGAATCTCCAGCTCACCGGATCAGCGGTGCCCATGACGCGAGATCGTGACCCGGTGGCGACCGTGGAGAGGCAGCTCACGGTTCGCGAGCGGCGCTGGTGGGACTACGTCTGGGTCAATCCGGCGGTTCTTGCGCGTCCGGTGGTCCAGCTCCCATCGGAGGACGTCCGGAGCAAGACGCTCAATCCCGACATGACCAACGTCCCGGGCCTGGCCTACGCGTCGCTCTGGTACGATCCACATTCCCAACGGGTTCCTGTCCGACTCCAGGCGAAGGCCCTGAAGCTGGGCCGGGTTCTGCTCCTGCTCGGGATCGTCCCGACACTGGCCGTCCTCGGTGGCCTCCTGCTGGCGCTGAGGGATCTCCTCCAGCGGCGCAGCGAGGCTCCCGACGCTCCGCTCACCGTCATGACGTTGATCGCCCTGCTCACGTTCCTGGTCTTCACCCTGCGCGCCCCGACGACGGCGGCCGTCAAGGCTTCCTACCTGCTGCCGCTGATCGTTCCTGCGGCCCTCTTCTTCGCACGGTTCGCGCACCATGTCCGGGAGCGCGCCCGAAGCTGGCTGCTGGCGCTCTCCGCTGTCGCGGCCTTCGCATCGGCTCTCACCTTCACGAACGGGGTCGTCGTTCCGATTCAAAGGCCGGTGCCCAACGCGGCGGCCACGAAGCTCTCGGCCGATGTGGTTCGGCTCGCGGCACACTTCGAGCGGGCCCGCATGGGCCGCTGGGTCGCGGTCGATCCAGCGCCGCTTCCAGACGGGTGGCTGGCCTGGAACCTGACCCCGCACGACTTCCCGGCGTTCAGCGATCGCGCTGCCGCGGTCTGGTGTCGGTACGTGGCCGAGGGCATGGAGGCGACCCTGCCGGGCCGCCGCTGGATCGCCCTGATCTCACAGTTCACCGAAGATCGGCACCGGAGCTGCACCTACCGGACCTATGCCCGGCCTGACCCTTTTCTCGAGTGACGGCTCCGGTGCGCGTGGGGTGCTCAGCCGCGCAGCAGATCTCGTGCGATGTGGGTCACCTGGATCTCGTCCGTGCCCGCGTAGATCTGGAGCACCTTGGCGTCGCGGCAGAGCTGCTCGACCTGATACTCGGCCATGTACCCGTTGCCCCCGAAGAGCTGCACCGCCTCGAGGGCCACGTCCATCGCCGCCTGGGCCGCGTAGAGCTTGCAGGCCGAGGCTTCGGCCAGCGAAAGTCGTTTTCCCGTCTGGGACAGCTCGATCTGCCGGAACAGCAGGTTCTGTAGGTTCATGCGCGCGACCTCCATCTTGGCGAGCTTGAGCTGAATGAGCTGAAACTCGCCGATGGGGCGGCCGAACTGCTCGCGCTCGCGCGCGTACGACACCGAGAGCTCGAGACAGCGGTCCACGATGCCGAGCGCCATCGCCACGACTCCGGATCGCTCCGTCCCGAACGTCTCCTTGGCGCCCGCGCGTCCGTAGGCGCTCTCACTCTCGCCCAGCAGCCGATCCACCCCCACCCGCACGTCGTTGACGTAGATCTCACCGGTCGGTGAGGAGTGCAGACCCATCTTGCGCAGCGGCTTGGACTGCTCGAGCCCCGGCAGGCCGCTCTCCAGAACGAAGCTCAGGATCTTGCGCTCGCGAGGCTCGCTTCCGTCGTCGAGCTTGCAGATGAAGACGATGATGTCGGCGTAGGGTCCGTTCGTGATGAACGTCTTCGTTCCGTTCAGGATGTATCCCCCCTCGCCGTCCCGCCTCGCCGTGGCTTTCATGGACCCGAAGGCATCGGAGCCGGAGCCTGGCTCGGTGATGGCCCAGGCACCGATCTTCTCGAGCGTCAGCAGACTCGACACCCAGCGCTCTCTCTGCGCGATCGTGCCCCGCGACTGGATGGCCGCGCTGGTCAGCCCCAGGCTCACGCCCATCGCGGTCACCATTCCAGGGCAGAAACGCGAGAGCTCCAGGGTGAGCAGGGCGGTCATCGCCATCATGTCGCCGGATCGTGCACCCCCCTCGTCCGGACTCTGGACTTGCTGGCCTGCACCGGCGGTCTTGGCCCGCTCGATCTGGCTTTGAAAGCGCTGGCGCTGCAGCTCCGTGATGCCGAAGCTGCTGAAGAGCTTTCGGAGTACATCGTAAGGGGGTGTATCCCCGTGCTCGAGTTCCTCGAGGTTCGGTACGATCTCGGCGTCGATGAAACGCCGCAAGGCCTCACGGTAGGCCTGCTGCTCCTCGCTCCACTCGATCATGGCTGCCTCGACTCCTCTGGATGTGCAGTTCCATCCTAACCCAACCGGGGCGAGGTCACATGCCGAGTTGAAGCCGGGCGGCCTCACTCATGCGGCTGGGATCCCAGGGAGGATCCCAGACCAGGTCGATCTCCGCATCGCGCACGCCCGGAATCGCGCGCACCTTGGCCTCGACCTCGGCGGGAAGAGACTCGGCAACGGGACACATCGGTGAGGTCAGGGTCATAGTGATCTTGACACGACCGTCTTCGCTGACCTCGATCCCGTAAATCAGTCCCATCGCGTAGATGTTCACGGGAATCTCGGGATCGAAGACCGTCTCCAACGCCTCTATCACGGTGCCTCGGATGCTCTCGGGCTCGGGTTGGCTCTCGGACATCGTGCGTCCTCCTACTCCGTCGTCACCGGCTCGGACCGGCCTTCGAGTGCGGACTTGAGTGTGTGCCAGGCGAGGCTCGCGCACTTGACGCGCAGCGGAAACTCCCGCACGCCGGTCAGCACCGCGAGCTTGCCGAGCCCCTCCAGGTCCGACTCGCCTTCCAAGGAGCTCGTGAGAGCCTGGTGAAAGCGCTCGAAGAGACGTACGACCTCGTCGGTAGGCTTGCCCTTGATCGCCTGGGTCATCAGGGAGGCCGAGGCCGTCGAGATGGCGCAACCGTTGCCCTGGAAACGGGCGTCCCGCACGATTCCGTTCTCGACCTGGAGCTGGAGCGTGACGTGATCCCCGCAGAGCGGGTTGACGCCTTCAGCGCGACAGTTGGCACCCTTGAGCGACCCGAAGTTGCGCGGGCGCCGGGTGTGATCGAGGATCACCTCTTGGTAGAGCTCATCCAGGTCCGTCATGCTCCGAAGATCTCCTTCACGCGCCGCAGCCCTTCGACGAGGCGGTCCACCTCCTCGAGTGTGTTGTAGAGCCCGAAAGAAGCTCGCGTGGTGGCGGTGACCCCGAAGTGCTGCATGACCGGCTGCGCGCAGTGGTGCCCGGTACGCACCGCGATGCCTTCCCGATCGAGAATCGTTCCAATGTCGTGCGGATGGATGTCGTCGAGCAGAAACGAGAGCACCCCGGCGCGCTGCTCTGCGGTGCCGATGAGCCGCACACCCGCGAGGCTTCCGACCTCGCGCGTGGCGTACTCGAGAAGCGCGTCCTCATGGCTGCGGATCGCGTCGAAGCCGAGGGCCCGCAGGTAGTCGATCGCGGCGGCCAAGCCGATCGGCCCCGAGATGTCCGGTGTGCCCGCCTCGAAACGATAGGGAACCTGATTGAAGAGCGTCCGCTCGAAAGTTACGGAGAGGATCATCTCCCCGCCGCCCTGATACGGCTCCATGGCTTCGAGCAGCTCCATGCGTCCCCAGAGGGCCCCGATCCCCGTGGGCCCGTACATCTTGTGGCCCGAGATCGCGTAGAAGTCGCAGCCGAGCTCCTCCACGTCCACCTCGAGGTGGGGTACGGCCTGCGCTCCGTCGATCAGCACGGGGACCCCCCGGTCGTGCGCGAGTCGCACGATGTCGCGCACCGGATTCACGGTGCCGAGGGCGTTGGAGACGTGGCTGACCGCGACGAGGCGTGTGCGAGCACCGAGCCGCTCCGCGAACCCATCGAGGTCGAGCTCCCCACGGTCGTCGATCGGGGCGACGATGAGACGCGCCCCCGTGGCGTCGCGCACGAGCTGCCAGGGCACGATGTTCGAGTGGTGCTCGAGCTCCGTGATCAGGATCTCATCGCCCGCCGAGAGCTGCGGGCGCAGGTAGCTCTGCGCCACCAGGTTGATCGCCTCGGTCGCACCGCGCACGAATATGATCTCGTGCGCCGAGGCGGCGCCGAGAAATTCCGCGAGCTTCTCGCGAGCGGCCTCGTAGGCCGCCGTCGCTTCGGCCGAGAGCGTGTGGACACCGCGATGGATGTTCGCGTTGTGCTTCGTGTAGTAATCGGTGAGGGCTTCGAGCACGGCCCGGGGCTTCTGTGAGGTGGCGGCATTGTCCAGGTACGCCAGGGGCCGGCCGTGGACGCGCCGCTCCAGGATGGGAAAGTCCTTGCGGACCCGCTCCAGATCGAGAGGCTCCGCGCTGCTCAAAGCCGAGCCTCCGGGATCCAGTCCAGCACCCGAGCCTCCAGCTCGGTACGCAGCGATGCGACGGGAAGCTCACTCAGCAGCTCGCTCGCGAAGCCGAAGGTGAGCAGGGCCCGGGCGGCTGCTTCCGCCAGCCCGCGGGTGCGCAGATAGAACAGGGCATCCTTGTCGAGTCGACCGACCGTCGCGCCGTGGCTGCAGCGAACGTCGTCGGCGTAGATCTCGAGCTGCGGCTTGGTCCGCAACAGCGCACCGTCCGAAAGCAGCAGATTGTGGTTGGTCTGCGCGGCGTCGATCCGCTGCGCCCCGGGGCGTACGTGGATGCGACCGTGAAAGACGCCGCGGGCGCGCTCGTCGAGAATTCCTCGGTAGGCCTCCCGGCTCGTCGTCTGGGCCGCTGCATGGTCGATCGTCGTGTGGTGGTCCACGAGCTGCGTGCCGCGGCCCAGGTAGAGCCCGTTCAGCGTGCACTCGGCCAGCTCGCCCATGAGCTCGCAGCGGATCTCGAGCCGGGCCAGGCGGGCGCCCAGGCTCACGGCGTGGGAGCGGTACCGGCTCTGCGTCGCCTGGCGTACGTGCAGGACGCCGAGGTGCACGCTCTCCGCGCCCTCGTCCTGCAGGCGCAGATGCTCCAGAGCGGCGCCCCGCTCAACGACGATCTCGCTCACGGAGTTCGTGAGGCTCGCTCCGGCATCCGCACCGAGATGGTGCTCCACGAGCGTCAGCTCGCTGCCTTCGCCGATGCGCACGAGATCCCTGGGGTGGGAGACGTGCGGGACTGGGCTCGGGAGCTGGAGGTGCACGGCATGGACCGGCTGTCTGATCCGTGTGCCGGGCGCGGTCTCCAGAAACAGGCCGTCCGCGGCCGCCGCGGTGTTCAGCGCGGTGAAGCGGCTCTGCTTGGGGTCGGCGAGCTGCCCGAGCAGGCCGCGGGCACGCTCCGGCTCATCCTCGAGGATGCAAGCCAGGGGAGAGATCGCGAGCCCCTCCGGAAGATCAGCGAGCGCCGAGAGCTCCGCCGCGAAGCGACCGTTCACGAAGACGATACGATGGGCCGTCCCGAGGCACCGCGTCGCCCGTTCGAGACGAACGGGATCGGGTGTCTCCGCCGGGGGTTGCGCGGCCTCGAAGCTCAGCCTCGCGAGGGCGTCGAGTGGGGTGAAACGCCAGTCCTCCTCCCGGGTCGTCGGAAGACCGAGCTCGGCGAAGTGGGCCCGGGCCGTCTCGCGCCGGCGGGCGAGCCAGGGATGGCCCGCTCCCGGAAGCGACGGGGCTGCGGCCTCCGCGAGGGCCAGCAAGGACTCCACCGCCGGGCCGTCGTTCATGGGCCGGCTCCCGCTGCGCCGTCCTCGAGCCATCCGTAGCCGCGCTTCTCGAGCTCCTCGGCGAGGGACCGATCGCCCGACCGGACGATGCGTCCGCTCAGCAGAACGTGAGTGAAGTCGGGTACCAGGTACTCGAGCAGACGTTGGTAGTGCGTAATGACGAGAACGGAGTGGGCTTCGGAGCGCAGCGTGTTCACGGCGTTGGCGACGAAACGCAGCGCATCGATGTCCAGACCCGAGTCGGTCTCATCCAGGATCGCGAGCATCGGATCGAGAATGAGCATCTGCAAGATCTCGTTCCGCTTCTTCTCGCCTCCCGAGAAGTCCTCGTTGATCCCCCGATCGAGCAGTCGAGGATCCATTTCGAGCAGCTGCATCTTTTCCTTGACGAGGCCCAAGAAGTCGATGGCATCGAGCTCTTCCTGACCGCGATGCTTCCGTTGAGCGTTCAGCGCCGCGCGCAGGAAGTAGCCGTTGGTCACGCCGGGGATCTCCACGGGGTACTGGAACGCCAGGAAGATGCCCTCGCGCGCTCGCTCTTCGATGAGGAGCGTCCGCAGGTCCCGTCCCCGGTAGAGGATCTCGCCCCCCGTGATCTCGTATCCCTCGCGGCCCGCGAGCACGTTCGAGAGCGTGCTCTTGCCCGATCCGTTCGGGCCCATCAGGGCGTGGACCTCGCCCGTACCGAGCGAGAGATCGACTCCGTGGAGGATCTCCTTGCCCTCCACGGACACGTGAAGATCGCGAATCTCGAGCATCGCAGGATTCCCCATCAGCTCATCCGATGCTGCCTTCCAGCGAGATGCTCAGCAGCTTCGAGGCCTCCACGGCGAACTCCATCGGGAGCTCGCGGAAGACCTGTTTGCAGAACCCGTTCACGAGCATCGAGACCGCGTCCTCCATGTCGATGCCGCGCTGGCGGCAGTAGAAGAGCTGGTCGTCGCTGAGCTTCGAAGTCGTCGCCTCGTGCTCCACGGTCGAGGACCGGTTTCGCACGTCGATGTAGGGAAACGTGTGCGCCCCGCACTCGCTTCCAAGCAGCAGGGAGTCGCACTGGGAGTAGTTCCGGGCCCCGCTGGCTCGTGCGTGGATCTCGACGAGACCCCGGTACGACTGCTGGCCGTGGCCCGCGGCGATGCCCTTGGAGATGATCGTGCTCCGCGTGCGACGACCGATGTGGATCATCTTGGTGCCCGTGTCGGCCTGCTGATACCCATTGGTCACCGCGACGGAGTAGAACTCGCCCACCGAGTCGTCGCCCTGAAGGATGCAGCTCGGGTACTTCCAGGTGATCGCCGATCCCGTCTCGATCTGCGTCCAGGAGATCTTCGAGCGCGCGCCCTTGCAGCGCCCACGCTTGGTCACGAAGTTGTAGATCCCTCCGCGTCCCTCCTTGTCGCCCGGGTACCAGTTCTGCACCGTGGAGTACTTGATCTGGGCGTCCTCGAGCGCGATCAGCTCGACCACCGCCGCGTGGAGCTGGTTCTCGTCCCGCATCGGCGCGGTGCAGCCCTCCAGGTAGCTCACGTAGGCGCCGCGGTCGGCGATGATCAGCGTGCGCTCGAACTGGCCGGTGTTGGCCGTGTTGATGCGGAAATAGGTCGAGAGCTCCATCGGGCAGCGTACGCCCGGCGGCACGTAGACGAAAGAGCCGTCGGTGAAGACGGCGGAGTTTAGGGCCGCGTAGAAGTTGTCGCCGGCTGGGACGACCGAGCCCAGGTGGCGGCGAACCAGCTCGGGATGCTCCTGCACCGCCTCGGAGAAGGAGCAGAAGATGATCCCCAGCTCGGCCAGCTTGTCCTTGAAGGTCGTCGCCACCGAGACGCTGTCGAAGACGGCGTCCACGGCCACACCGGCCAGCGCCTTCTGCTCCTCGAGGGGGATGCCGAGCTTCTCGAAAGTTGCGAGCAGCTCGGGGTCGGCCTCATCGAGGCTGTCGAGCGCCTTCTTGCGCGGTGCGGCGAAGTAGCGAATCTGCTGGAAGTCGATCTCGGGGTAGCGAAGCTGTGCCCAGCGCGGCTCCTCGCTCATCCCGCACCAGCGGCGATACGCGCGCAAGCGCCACTCGAGGAGCCAGGTGGGCTCCCCCTTCTTCTCGGAGATCCGCTCGATCACCTCCTCGCTCAGTCCCGGCGGAAAGGTGTCGACGTCGACATCGCTCACGAAGCCCCATTCGTAATCGCGCTCCGTGATGCGCCGGATGTCTTCGCTGGACTGGCTCATCGGTTCTCCGCTGCGGCCCTCGCGACGTGCCTGCGACCTCGTTCCACCCCGCCCTCCGGCCTCAGGCCTGCGGCGTCCGTGCCGCAGGTAGGCTCACCTCGGCCTCGGAGTCGAGCGTCACGAGAACGCTGCGCTCGGCCCCGAGGAGCTGCTCGAGCGTGATCCGTTCCAGCAGCTCACGGACCGCCGTCTCGACGCGCTGCCAGAGCGCGCGCACGGTGCAATCCGTGGTGTGCACGCAGTCCTGCCGCTGCCCGGGATGGCTGTCGCAGAAGCTCTCGGGAAAGAAGCTGCCCCCGAGCACCTGGAGCACCTCCCAGGGTGTGATCTCGTTCGCCGGCCGCGCCAGCCGGTAGCCGCCGCTCGCGCCCCGGGTGCTCATCACGAGCTCACCCTTGCGCAGCGCGCGCATGAGCTTGGCCGTGTACTCCGGGCTCAGGCCCTCGGCCTCAGCGATCTCCGGAATCGTGAGCGGCTGGGAGCCCCGGTGGCTGGCCACCTGGAGCAGGCAGCGCAGCCCGTACTCCTCTTGGGCGAGCAGATGCATGACCGCACGATAGGATAATGTACCAGCTAGTCAAGATTCTCCACGGTCCGCGCAAGGGTCCGGCGCGGGCTATAGTCCGGCCCCCGCCCGCCGCTAGGGGGTTCGGATCGTGCTCGACAGCCTCACCATCGCCGGCAGCGCCCTGCTCGCCGGGGCCGTCCACGTGCTCTTGGGGGCGGATCACCTCGCTGCCGTCGCCCCCTTTGCCCTCGATGCGCGCCGCCGCGCCTGGGCTGTGGGGCTGCGCTGGGGCGTAGGGCACGCGGTGGGCATCGTCACGGTCGCGGTCGTCGCGTACGCCCTGATGGCCAGGCTCGAGATCCACGCTCTGCGGGCCTGGAGCCCGTGGCTCGTCGGAGGCGTGCTCATCGCGATCGGGCTCTGGGGTCTGCGCCACGCCCGCTCTGCAGAGCTCGCCCTATCCGCCCCCGCCCAGGCGCCTGCGGGACCCGCGCACGTGCACACGGGGGCCGCGTTTCTGGTCGGAGCGCTCCACGGCATCGCGGGAACCGGAAACCTGCTCGGGGTGCTGCCCGCCATCGCGCAGCCGAGCTGGCCCCTCGTGCTGAGCTCCCTGACAGGCTTCGCGCTGGGTACGATCTTGGCGATGGGTGGGTTCGCGTGGCTGCTCAGTGTCGGAGTGGCGCGGGGAGCCCAGCGGGTGGAGCGCCTGTATCGCTCCGTCTTCCTATGGGCCTCGCGGCTCTGCCTCGGTCTGGGATCCGTCTGGATGCTGCTGGGGGTGCGGGCGTGGGGTCTGCGGTGATCCCCCGGTGGCAGGGGGTGATTCTCCTGCTGGCCCTCGGCTGCGCGGGGACCCGTGGACGGGCCCCCGTTCCCCCTTGGGAGACGCACGTGGAAGCTTCGCACGTGCTCGTGGGCACGATCTACGGCAGCGGCGAGCGACGCTTCCTCTCCCCGGCGGAGCTCGTCGGACGGCTGGCGACGGATCGCTTCGTGCTGCTCGGCGAAAAGCACGACAATCCGGATCACCATCGGATCCAAGCCTGGCTCCTGGCCGAGCTCGTCGCGGCGGGTCGGCACCCCGGCCTGCTCATGGAAATGCTCGCGCCGGAGCAGATTCCGGAGCTCCGCAGAGCGCGGCGCGAGCGCCCGAGAGACGTCGATCACCTGGCGCGTGCGATCGGCTGGGAGGCCAGCGGCTGGCCGGAGTTTCGCCTCTACCGTCCGATCTTCGAGATCGCAGTCTCGGCGGATCTGTCCGTCGGCAGCGCGAACCTGTCTCGGGAGGAGCGCCGCGGTCTGCGTGAGCGGGGGCTCGAGGCGCTCGAGACTGCGTTCGTGCTTCGCTTCGGGCTCGACGAGCCTCTCCCCCCCGCCGTGCACGACGCCCTGGCCCAGGAGATCCGCGACGCCCACTGCGGATATGCACCGGAGCGCGCCATCGAACGCATGATCCTGGTGCAGCGAGCCCGAGACGCGCGCATGGCCGAGGTCCTGCTCGATCTTCCCGACGGTGACCCTGGGGTGCTGCTTGCGGGCGGCGGTCATGCGCGCCGGAAAGGCGGCGTTCCCGTGGCGCTGGCGCGGGAGGCCGACCCGGAGCGGATCGTGAGCGTCGGGCTGCTCGAGGTGGAGCGTGGTGAGACGGATCCACAGGCCTACCTGCGTGGGAGCTTCGACTACCTCTGGTTCACGCCGCGCCTGGATGCTCTGGATCCCTGCGAGAAGTTCCGCGAGAAGCTCAAGCAGATGCGCTGAAGCTCAGATCCCCCGCAGCACGCGCTCGAGAAGTCCCGGTCGTGAGGCACGCGGCCAGGGACCCTGAATCGCCAGTGTGAGACCCGGATCCTGGATGTTCACGAAGAGCGTTCGACCTTCGGGAGAGAAGCAGACGCCCGCAAGCTCCGAGTCGTTGAACACATTCCGTGCGAAGAGGTGCAGGCGGCCCGCGGGATCGATGCGCAGCAGCCGGTTGTCTCCACCACCGTCTTCGCAGACGAGCAGATCGCCCCAGGGGGCCACGGTCAGGTTGTCCGGGCTCTTGAGCTTCGCCCGGTCCACGACCTCGACGAGGAGCTCGAGAGAGGGGGGTCGCGAGCGCTCCCCATCCCGGCCCTCGAGGGGGCTCGGGCGGTAGCGCCAGATCTGACCCATGCGTGCCGCACCGCCGGAGGTGCAGCTGAAGTAGATCTCGTCGTGGCCCGGCCAGAGGCCTTCCCCACGAGCGAAGACCGCGGCGCCGCCATCTCCGAAGCCGACGTAGCGGAGATCGTCGTCGGGCCGATCCACGTGCTCGAGGTCGACCCAGGTCACGGCCACTCGCTCACCCGGAGAGATCCCGAGCTTCGTCCAGTTCCGTGTGTCCGCCTGTGCCTGGTCGATGAGCTTCAGGGCCTGAAGTCTCCCACCGCGGAGGAGCTGGCCGGGGACTTCGGGGAGAAAGCGGTAGAGCAGACCGTCCGGCCGGTCTTCAGTCAGGTAGAGCACGTCGCCGCGTCGTGAGGCGGCGACGGCCTCGTGGTTGAAGCGTCCCATCTCGCGCAGGGGGACGGGCGGAACGAGACCCGGTCGCGCCGAGGCCGGTACCTCGAAGCAGTAGCCATGGTCGCGCTCCCTTGCGCCGCCCGCACGCGTGACGGTTTCCTCGCACGAGATCCAGCTCCCCCAGGGCATCACGCCGCCGGCACAGTTGCGGTACGTGCCCGCCAGGCTCAGGAACTGCAGCTCCGCGCGCTGTGCGGTTGGGTCGTACACGAGCGTCGTTGTGCCGCCCGGGCCCGGTGTCGTTCCGTGGCCGGCGTCGTAGAGCTGCGTGGCGTCGAGATCTCCCAGTGGGCTCGCGTGTCCAGCGAACGCGCTCTGCTCGGGGTCCCCGAGATCGAGCTCGTGGTTGCGGACCAGCAGGACGCGGCTGCCCGGCCCCGAGAACGTGCCCATGCCGTCGGGGCGCCCGGGCACGCGCAGACCGTCGCTCATGCGATCGCCGGTGCGCGAGAGCACCTCGTGATGGAACCCGGGGGGCAGGTCGAGCAGCCCGGCGGGGTCGGCGACGAGCTCCGGGTCGTCCGGCGGCGGGCCCTCACTCTGGCCCAGGCACGCCTGCAAGGCCGCAAAGCCCACACCGACCCACGCCGAGTTCCACAGCAGCTGTCGCCGCGAGAGCTCCATGCATCGAGTTCATTGCAGACGCGCGCCGGCCCCGCAAGCGCGGGCGCAGCGTGGTTGGAGCGTGGATCTGCGGGCGGATCCCGCTCGGCTACAGCCGGTAGCGCGTCAGCGGATGGGACTCGATCCGCTCGAGATCCAGAAAGCGCCGACAGCTCTCGAGCATTCGCGCGAGGTTCCGCTCGAGCTGCTCAGGCGACCCGCGCGCGTCATACCAGAGCATCGGGCTCGTGACGGCCTCCGTCGCGAACCCCTCCTCGACGAAGCCGGCCCACGGGGGCGCCGCGTCGGTGAGGGCCCGGATCACCACGTTCCGTACGTAGAGATGCGTCGACTGCGTCTCGAGCGCGACGCTCACATGCTCTTCGAGCCAGCGCTGCTGCCAGCTCTCCGGATCGATCCAGTCGGGCCGTTCGAGACAAGCGAGCATGACGAGACCGGCGCTCGGAACACCAGGCGCTTCGTCGGTCTTCGGGGTCGCGAGTGCGACGCGTCGTTCGACGACGTAGCCCGCCACGCGCCCGCAGCATGACGCGAGCACCGCCTCGATGCCTTCGCTCGCGGCGGCGCAAGGAGGACGGAACGAGAGGGTTCCGTCGAGCGACGGATCGAGTCGCGTGATGCGCGCGGCTCGGGCGGCCTCGGCCCGCGCATCGGCCGCATAGAGGACCAGGTCGAGCGCCCCGAGCGCCCGCAACTCCGGACCCACGAAGTGAATCAGCGCCGTCGTGAACGACTCAGGGGAGAGCCCCGGCCGCCTCCACATCACGTAGAGCCACCGGATCTCACCCGAGGGATCCCGGGTGGAGCTCATGGGGCGGGGAGCTCGAACTCGAGGACGACGGGCTGAAAGCGGCCGAGCCGAATCTCTCCGCTTCTCTCGCGGTGGAGACCCTCCGCTTCTACGATGACCCGGAAGCGTGCCGCACGAGTGCGGAGGTTGCAGCGTTCGGGAAAGTCGACGCCCACGCGGTAGCGTCCCACGGGGGGATCGGCGAACTCGACGCGCTCGACGCGTTCCCCGGGGGGGTCGCAGCGCAGATCCTCCGCCAGCCGTCCGCCGCGCTCCGTCGGCGTGTTCCCGTAGTACACCGTCTCGTGGCCGGGATCGGTCACGTAGAGATCGAGGTCCGCGGCCGGCCCGAACCGGAGCAGGACGCGGAGCGCCCCGGCGGGACGCGGAGGAAGCGACGGATCGGGTGCGGAGGCCGGTTCCGTGGCACAGGCCAGGAGGAGCGTGGTCGTGAGCGCCGTGCGCCGGAGCGTGCGGCGTAGGGTAGGATAGGGCGCGATTGCGGAGCCGGGAGCATCCATGATTCGCAGATCTCTCACGCAGGGTTGCGGACTCTGGCTCATCATAGCCGTCGCCGCGCCCCTTGCGCCGGTCCACGCGGCCGTATTCACGGGCGGCGTGCACGACGCGTCCGGGAACCCGGTCGTGGGGGCCATGGTCAGCTTCGCGCACGGCACACCCTCCCATCGCATCACGGTGTTCTCCGACGAGCGGGGTCTGTTTCGCTCGCCGGCTCTCGACGCAGACCAGCGATTCGCCGTGCGTGTGCGGCGCATCGGCTGGAGAGACCTCCAGCTCTTGCCGCGGAAGCCCGCCCCGCTCGATCTCGTCCTCGAGCGGGAGACCGATCCCGCCGCCGTCGCCGCGCAGCTCCCCGCCAACCACTGGGTGGCGCTTCTGCTCGCACGTCTGGAAACGGACAAGCTGCGTGAGGAGTTCAAGCGTCAGTGTACCTACTGCCATCAGCAGGGGAGCGAGCGCACGCGGCGCGTACGCAGCGAGGAGGAGTGGCGCAAGCTGCTGCTGCTGATGGGCCGCATGGGAGGGATGATCTCGCGTGAGCTCCGCGAGCGCCTGCCCGCCGACCTGAACGCGGTGTACGCCCCCGAGCACGCGGTTCCCCGACTCACCGCCGGGATGGACACCCCCGACTTCGTGCCTCCGCCGACCCCTGAAGCGCGACGGGCGGTGATCGAGGAGTGGGACCTGGGCGGACGTGCGTCCATGCAGCACGACGTCACGGTCCACCCCGACGGAACGATCTACTCGGTGGACATGAGCCAGGACAAGCTCTATCGGCTCGACCCACGAGTTCCCGGCGGGGGGCGAGAGACCTGGGACATCCCGAGGGGCGACTGGCCCCTCGGCGGAGCGTTCGCGGCAGCTGGAGCCCCCCGCTCGCCCGCGACGAACGCCCACGTGGGACCCCACTCCCTCCAGGTGGCCCCCGACGGCGCGATCTGGATCACGTTGGCACTCGGCAACGAGCTGGCGCGCTTCGATCCCAGGACCGAGACGTGGTCGATTCATGCACTGGAGCATGGCTACTTTCCTCACACGCTGCGCTTCGACGCCTCCGGGCGAATCTGGTACACGATCGCGGCCTCGAACCACCTGGGGATGATCGACCCGGCCAGCGGCGACCGCCGCGAGCTGCGGCTTCCCGCGCGCAGCTTCTCGCAGGCGCTCGTGCTGCGGCTGATGCCGGTCATGCTCTGGATCGGGCGGCACGTGGATCTGCGCGGAGCGGCGGCCGAGGGTGACGGCGTCACCATGCCCGTACCCTACGGCATCGACATCGCCCCCGACGGAACCGTCTGGTTCAGCCAGCTCAACGAGCACCGGATCGGCCGCGTCGACCCCGCAAGCTTCGAGATCGAGATGATCGACACGCCGTTCCCGGCGCCGCGCCGGCTGCGCTTCGATGCCCGGGGGCGGCTCTGGATCCCCAGCTTCTCGGGCGCCCTGATCGCGCGCTTCGACCCCGAGAGCCGCGAGTTCCGGAGCTGGGAGCTGCCGATCGAGCCGCGCGGGAGCGAGACACCCTACGCCCTGCACGTCGACCGCAGGCGCGAGCAGGTCTGGATTTGCGGCACGAGCAGCGACACGCTGATCCGCTTCGACCCACGTGAGGAGCGCTTCACGGTCTACCCCTTGCCGACGCGCGTGACCTACACACGCGAGATCGACTTCGACGCGCAGGGGCGGGTGTGGACCTCGAACTCGAATGCGCCCGCTTGGCAGATCGAGGGCGGCCTCCCGCGCGTGCTGCGGCTCGATCCGCACGACGTCCCGCGCCTCGAGACGGCGAGAGAGAGCCTCACGCGTTGAGCCGTCTCCGTTGGCTCCCCGCCACGCTCGCTCTCAGCGCGGGCCTGCTCCTGTTGGGGCTGCTCGAGGGATGCGGCCGGGAGTCGGCGCCGGAGCTCGACCCGGGCGGGCCGCTGGCGAGCTGGCCCGTCTGGGGCGGCGACCCCGGGGGCCGGCGCTACTCGCCGCTCACCCAGATCACGCCGGAGAACGTCTCGCGGCTGCGCGTCGTCTGGACCCACCACTCCGGAGACCTCGCAGACGGTCGCGCCGGCCCCCGCGGGGCCCACGAGGCGACACCGATCCTGGTCGGCTCCACGCTCTACTACTGCTCGCCCTTCAACCGCGTCTTCGCGTTGGACGCACGGACGGGAGCTGAGCTCTGGGTGCACGATCCGCGAGTCGACCGCAGCGGCCGCTGGGGCTACACGTGCCGAGGGGTGACGGCGTGGAGCGATTCGCGCGCGTCTTCCGGGGCGCCCTGTGCCGTCCGCATCTTCACTGGCACCACGGACGCCAGGCTCATCGCGCTCGACGCGCGAACCGGTCTTCTCTGCTCGGACTTCGGAGACGGCGGCAGCGTCGACCTGCGAAGAGGACTTGGTGAGGTCCGACCGGGCGAGTACCGCGTGACCTCCCCGCCGACGGTGATTGGGGACGTCGTGGCGGTCGGCGCGATGGTCATTGACGCGCGACGTCTCGACGTCCCGGGCGGTGTGGTCCGCGGATTCGACGCGCGCAGCGGTGAGCTGCGCTGGGCCTTCGATCCGGTTCCGCCCGGCACGCCCACGTTGCCCCGGGGAGCGGACGGTGAGCCACGTTTCCACCGCAGCACCCCGAACGCCTGGGGCGTCTTCTCCGCCGATCCCGTTCGTGACCTGCTCCTCGTGCCCACCGGCAACCCCAGCCCCGATTTCTACGGAGCGCACCGAACGCGGCTCGACCACTATGGGAGCGCCGTCGTTGCCTTGCGGGGCTCGACGGGTGAGGTCGTCTGGAGCTTCCAGACGGTGCACCACGATCTCTGGGACTACGACGTGGCGGCCCAGCCGACCCTGATCGATCTGCCGCACGACGGCACCTCCGTCCCCGCCGTGCTGCAGGCGACCAAGATGGGGCACCTCTTCCTGCTCGAGCGGGAGTCCGGACGGCCGATCTTTCCGATCGAGGAGCGACCCGTGCCTCAGTCGGATCTGCCTGGCGAGCGAACCGCGCCCACCCAGCCCTTTCCGAGCTTTCCCCCCCCGCTGCATCCGGCTCGGCTATCCCCCGAGGACGCCTGGGGTCTCACCCCCTGGGACCGGGCAGCCTGCCGCAGGCGTCTCCAGACGCTCCGCAACGAGGGGATCTTCACGCCACCGAGCCTGGAGGGATCGGTCGAGTACCCGGGCGTGGCGGGCGGCGTCAACTGGGGCGGTGTGGCCTACGACCCCCCCCGCAACCTGGTCGTCGTCAACATCACACGGGTGGCCAATGTGCAGACGGCGGTGCCACGCGCGGAGGCCGATGGCCAGCCGGGCCGACCGCCTGCGACGATCCTCTTTCCTCAGGACGGGACGCCCTATCTGGAGCGGCAGGACGTGCTGCTTTCGCCCCTGGGCATTCCCTGCTCGCCGCGGCCCTGGGGGAGCCTGCTGGCACTGGACCTCCGGAGCGGTGAGGTGCGCTGGGAGGTCCCCTTCGGAACGACGCGCGACCGCGCGCCTCTCCCCATCCCCCTTCGCTGGGGCATGCCGAGCATGGGGGGTCCGATCGTGACGGCCGGCGGCCTGGTGTTCATCGGGGCCGCGCTCGACGACTACCTGCGCGCCTACGATGTCCGCAGCGGTGAGGAGCTCTGGCGCGCCCGCCTCCCCGCCGGCGGACAGGCGACGCCGATCACCTACCGCCTCGGACCGGGGGAGCGGCAGTACGTCGTGATCGCCGCAGGTGGCCACGCCACGCTGGGTTCCACCCCAGGGGATGCGCTCGTGGCGTTCGCGCTGCCCTGAGCCGGGAGGACCGTCATCCCCTCAAGCGAGCTGATCGCGTAGCTCCTCGGCGTCCCGCCGGATCAGCTCCATCTGCTTGTCGCCGATCTGGAGGGCCGCGCAGGCTTGCTCGAGGGTCTTGGGTCCGCTGCGGTCCACGCCGGTGTGGCTCTGCAGGCAGGCGCTCTCCAGCTCCGATCGACCCGCCACGCCCTCCTCCTCCCGCGGGATCACACCGAATCCGAGCTCGTGGCTGAGATCGTCCGCCAGGCAGACGGTCGCCGCGAGCGGATGGGCGTAGCCCTCGATCAGCACCTGGTGGTGCGCACCGACGACCATCTGAATCTCGGCGGGGAGCTCCCAGAGCCCGCACATCGAGCGACCCGCCTCGGCATGCGCACGATCGATCGCGGGCCAGATCGAGATCAGGTCGGGCCGATCCTTGCGGCCCACACCCTCGGCGAGCGCGATGAGAATGCCCGCGATCCCGATGTCGTGCAGCAGCCCACAGAGAAACGCGTACTCGCCCTCGAGCGCGGTGTAGCGGCAGACGATGCGCGCGAGATGGGCCGTGGCCGTGCTGTGTCTCCGGGTACGCTCCATGGTGTCGGCGAAGGCGTCGCAGCGGAAGACGCGCAGGTGCATTGCGATCTCGACCACGATGTCCCGCAGCGTATTGAGGCCTAGGCGCGTTACCGCGGCCTTGAGCGACGTGATCGGTGAGGCCGTTCGGTAGATGGGCGACTGCATCACCTTCATGATCTTCCCAGCCAGCATCGCGTCCTGCTCCAGAAGAGCGACGATCTCGTCGAACTCCACGTCCGGCTTCTGAGAGAGCCCCATCAGCTCCATGGCGACGCCCGGCAGGGTTGGCGGGCGGTAGGAGGGGGCCTGAAAGACCTCGAGGAGGTGTGCGGTCAGCTTCTCCTCGTCGAGGAAGACGTCGTCGTCCCAGGCGATGGCCGCGCGGCCCTGCCCGTAGCCCGGGTCCGTCTTCCGCTTGCCCCCGCGCCCATAATCCATCTCCCCCATATCGGCGCGGGCCGGGGTGACCTGAGCCCGGGCGTTGTCCGCTAGACTCAGCGTGTGAAGATGGGTGCCGATCCGGAGGTCGACGAGCTGCGGGCATGGCTCGTGGATGCACGCGAGCGCAGCCTCGCGCTGATCTCGGACCTCGACGACGACGAGCTGATCGGACCGCGGCTGGCGATCGTGAACCCGCTGCTCTGGGAGATCGGTCACGTGGCCTGGTTCCACGAGCGCTGGGTGCTTCGCTTCCGGGGTGAGCCATCGCTGCGCGCGGATGCGGATCGGCTCTGGGACTCGATCGCGATCGCCCACGACGATCGCTGGGAGCTCCCACTCCCGCCGCGTGAGGAGACGCTGGCGTACGCGCGGCAGGTTCTGGAGCGCGTGCTCGAGCGGCTCGAGCGTGAGCGGCTCGATCCGGACGAACGGAGCCGCGTGCAGCTCACGGTTCTTCATGAGGACATGCACGGCGAGGCGTTTGCGTACACGCGCCAGACGCTGGGCTACTCATCGCCCGACTGGCCCCCCGCAGGGAGGGACACGACGTCCATCGCGGCCGAGGTCCGGGGGGATGTCCGCGTTCCCGGTGGGAGCTTCGAGCTCGGGGCCCGTCCCGGCTCGGGGTTCGTCTTCGACAATGAGCAGTGGGCGCACCCCGTGAAGCTCGAGGACTTCTGGATCGCGCGCAGCCCCGTCACCCAGACCGAGTTCGCCGAGTTCGTCGACGACGGAGGCTACACGCGCCACGAGCTCTGGTCCGAGGCCGGCTGGGCTTGGCGCGAGGGGGCGAAGGTCCGGCTCCCGCTCTACTGGCGGCGCGCGGCGGGCGGCCGCTTCGAGCGGCGCGTCTTTGACCACTGGGTTCCGCTCGCGGCTACGCTCCCGCTGCTGCACGTCAATGCCCATGAGGCCGAGGCCTACTGCCGCTGGGCGGGCCGACGGCTGCCGAGCGAGGCGGAGTGGGAAGCGGCCGCCTCCAGCGCAGCGGAGGGCGATGGCGGGCTCAGCGCCGAGAAGAGACGCTTTCCGTGGGGCGACGATCCGCCGGGACCGGAGCACGCCCGACTGGACGGTGTTGGGGGCGGGCCGGCGGCGGTCTCCGCGGCGGCCGCGGGCGACTCGGCCTTCGGCTGCCGTCAGATGCTGGGAAGCGTCTGGGAGTGGACAGCGAGCGCCTTCGGCCCCTACCCGGGCTTTGCACCCGGGCACTATCGGGAGTACTCCGAGCCCTGGTTCCGAGGGCACCGCGTGCTTCGCGGAGGATGCTGGGTCACGCGTGCCCGGCTGCTGCGCAACACCTGGCGGAACTTCTACACGCCCGAGCGGCGCGATGTCTGGGCCGGGTTTCGCACCTGCCGTGTCTGAGGCTCTGCGCGACTCAGAAGAGCTCCGCGAGAAGCGTGCGCAGGCGGCTGCGCTCCTGCGCGGGTGTGAAGAGCGGAGCGATGCGACGTGAAGCGGTGATCAAGGCTCGATAGAGGCCCGCATCGCTCTCACAGCGCCGCAGCAGATCTGCGAGCTCCGATGTGGAGCCGGCGCAGAAGAGGCCCGGATGCCGGGCTCCCAGCAGGCCGATGTTCCCGTCGATGCGGCTCGCCAAGATCGGGAGCGCCAGGTAGGCGGCCTCGGCGATCACGTTGGCCCCTCCTTCCATCCGTGACGAGTGCACAAGCAGATGAGAGCGCGCCATGAAGCGGAGCGTCTCGCAGTGTGAGCGCTCGCCCAGCCAGCGATAGCGCGGCTCGAGAACCTCGTGAGCGCGCGCGACGGCACGCATCCGAGGAGTGAGGGCCCGGCCGAGGTGTCGCACGCGGAGGCGCGGGGACGCCGGAAGACACCGCAGCGCGAGCACCGTACGAAATGGGTCTTTGACCGGTCTCAGGTGCCCGACGATGCAGATCCGGAAGGTCCCGCGGACCGGAAAGTCGCGCCGGGGGGGACGGGCTGCGCTCGAGACCGACTGGTGGATGACGCGCGCGCGGCGCCGTAGCGCGCGCGGAAGCTGAGCTCGCGCGGCCCGCTGGAGCACGATGAGCCGGTCAGCGCTGGCGACACAGCGCTGGGCGCGTCGGCTCTGCGCGAGGTCGCGATAGAGATCCGTACCGGTCAGGCACACGACGAGGGGCCGTGTGGGGTACTGCCGACAGAATCGACTCGCAGCCTCCGCGCTCCGGCGGGCATGCAGGGCCATCAGGAGATCCACGTCCTGCCCCGTGTAGGCCGTGCGGATCTGTGCCGCGTGACCCAGGTCTCGAAGCAGTCGGGCCCAGCGCAGGGCCGTCACGCGGTTCCCCGTCCTGGATCCCGCGGGTGCTGGACACACGATCTGAATGCGAAGCCCCATGCTCTGCTATGCTCCCGCGAACTCTCTGAGTCGGAATGCGTCGGGAAGGAGATCGAATGCGCTGGAGCTCCGCAACGCTCGTGGGCTTTCTTGCGGCCCTCTGGGCCGTCGGGGGCTCCAATCCCGCCGCGGGCACCGACTTCGATCCGTGGTCGGAGGCGGCCCGCTACGAGCTCGAGTATCGGCTGGAGCTGGATCCGTTGGCGAACGCCGGCCCCGGTGAAGCACGGCTCTGGGTCCCGCTCCCGAGCGACACCACCTACCAGCGCGTCCTGGCACGGCGCGTCGAGGCACCCTGGAGGCACCGCCTGACCCGCGACCGCCACGGGAACGCGTTCGTCTACCTCGAGCGCGGCAGCGCGGCCCCCGGGGGTGTGCTGCGCCTGCGCTTCACCGTCCTGCGCTCCCCGCACCGGGGTGTGGCTCAGAGCTCCGTCCGGCCGGGCACGCCGCTCGATCCATCGCTCTATCTCTCCCCACAACGGAAGATTCCCCTCCAGGGAACGATCCGAAAGATCGCCGAGAAGCAGGCCGCCGGACTGGAGACCGACGAGCAGAAGGTGCGTGCGTTCTACGACTACGTCGTGGAGCACATGCGCTACAGCAAGGAGGGCCAGGGCTGGGGCGAGGGCGATGCGATCTGGGCGTGCACCCGGAAATACGGAAACTGCACGGACTTTCATTCCCTCTTCATCGGGATGGCCCGCAGCCAGGGAATCTCCGCGCGCTTCGTGATCGGCTATCCGCTCCCCGCTGAGAGCGACGAGGGCCAGGTCCGTGGCTACCACTGCTGGACGGAGGTCTTCGTTCCGAGGCGGGGCTGGCTGCCCCTCGATGCGAGCGAGGCCAAGAAGAGCGGTCGGAAGGACGCCTACTTCGGCCGCCTGCCCAGCGACCGTGTCGAGTTCACCGTCGGACGCGACCTCGTGCTCGAGCCTCCGCAGCGGGGTGAGCCGCTCAACTACGCGATCTACCCCTATGCCGAGGTGGACGGGAAGCCCTTCGATACCCTTCCCTGGACGCTCCGCTACCGGCGGCTTCCGCCTGAGGCGGCGCGTCGCTGAACGACGAGGAGATGTGATGAGCGAGGTCCGGCTGACGGAGATCGTTCCCGCCGGCGGTTGAGCCCGCAAGCTGGGTGCGGAGGACCTGGTGCAGGTCCTGAAGAAGATCGCCCCGTTCGATCATCCGTGGCTCGACGGGAAGACCGCCGCCATGGAGGATGCCGCCCTGCTGCGCCCTCAGGTCGGTCCTCCGCTGGCCTTCACGGTCGACTTCATCACACCCATCATCGATGACCCCGAGACCTTTGGTGCGATCGCGGCGGCGAACTCTCTCTCCGACATCTATGCCATGGGTGGTGAGCCCCAGATCGCGCTCGCGATCTGCGGCTATCCCGAGGACAAGATCTCGCTCGACGTGCTCGAGCAGATCTTTCGTGGGGGACGGAACAAGGCCGCCGAGGCGGGCTGTGCCATCGCCGGGGGGCACACGGTCGTGGACCCCGAGCTCAAGTACGGACTCTGTGTCGTCGGCGTGGTGGAACCGCAGAACGACCTATCACAGACCCGTGCGCGACCGGGAGATCGGATCGTGCTGAGCAAGCCGGTCGGGACGGGGATCGCTGCACAGGGTCTCAAGAAGGGCAAGCTCTCGGAGAGCGAGCTCGCCGATGTCGTCGAGACGCTCTGTACGCTCAACCGAGCTGCGCGCGATGCGGCGCTCGCCGCCGGCGCTCACGCCGCGACCGATGTCACAGGCTTTGGCCTGCTCGGTCATCTGCACAACCTGCTTCTCGCGGCCTCCTGCTCCGCGCGTCTCGGGGCGGGAGCGGTTCCGACCTTTCCCTTCGTACGCAAGCTCGCGCGGGCCGGGATCGTTCCGGGCGGGACGCGCCGAAATCTCGAGTACGTGACGGCGCATCTCCGCTGGGACGAGGGCGTCGACGAGGTCGAGCGCCTGATCCTCTGCGACGCACAGACTTCCGGGGGTCTGCTCATCACGGTTCCCCCGGAAAACGAGCCGCGCCTCATCGAGGAGCTCCAGCGGCGCGGTACGCCGGCCTGTGCCAGCCTCGGCGAGCTTCGGGTGGGCACGGCCGGTCGGATCGAGGTCACGCGCTGACCCCGGGAGCGCTTCAGGCCTCCGGCGTGAAGCGGACGTACATGTGGCGGCAGGTCCGGACCAAGGCCGAAGGAGCCAGCTCTGGGCCTCCGCGCGAGTACTCCATGTCGGGCAGCCGGCGGAGCAACTCCTCGAAAGCAATGCGCATCTCCATGCGCGCGAGGTTGGCCCCCAGGCAGAAATGGTTGCCGATGCCGAAGCCCAGGTGCTGGGGATTGCGCTCGATTCGGAATCGGTCCGGGTCTTCGAAAACCTCCTCGTCGCGGTTGGCTGACGGGTAGACCAGCAGCACCTTCTGGCCTGCGAGGAGGCGGCGGCCGTGGAGATCGGTGTCCCCGGTGACCGTTCGGCCGAAGCTCCGGACGGGCGAGACCAGCCGCACCATCTCTTCGACGGCCGCGGGGATCAGGTTGGGGTCGTCGATCAGCTTCTGGCGCTCCCCGGGGTTCTCGATCAGGAGCTGCATGCCACCTGAGATCCCGTTTCGCGTGGTCTCGTTCCCCGCCACCAGCAGCAGAACCAGGAGCATGATCAGCTCGTCGTTCGCCATCGGCTCCGCGTCGATGAGCTCCGTGAGGACGACGGCGGCCTCCCCCTCGATCTCATGGAGCAGTCCCTCGTCCTTGGCGCCCACGAGAATGCTGACCAGATCGTCGCGCGGGTTCCGACGTCGGTCCTCGATGATCTCGGTCACGTAGGTCGAGTACTCCAGAAAGGCCTGGGCGGCCGCCTGCATGAACTCGGGTCGGTGCCTGTTGCCCTCGGCCGCGATCATCGCGTCGGACCAGCGATGGAAGCGCTCCCGATCCTCCTTGCGGATGCCGATCATCTCGGCGATCAGCAGCAGCGGCATCGGGACGGCGATGTCCTCGACGAAGTCACACTCCCCGAGCGGTGCGACCCGGTCGATCGCGTCGGTGACGAGTCCGCGGAAGGGAATCGCCAGCTTGGCGACCCTCCGCGGTGTGAAGCCGCGGTTGATCCAGCGCCGCATCTGGCCGTGTCGCGGCTCACCCTCGTCGATCAGTGAGAGCTTGGTGGGGTTGCCGGGCCGCACACCCTCGGCCGACGTGAAGAGCTCCTGGTGCTTCGACACGTAGGAGACCTCCTCGTACCGCGTGATCACCCAGAGCTGGCTCTTTTCGGACCAGTGGACGGGATCGTTGTGGCGCAGCCAGCCCCAGCGTGCGTCCATGCTGGCGTCCCAGTTCGCCGAGTCGAGGAAATCGATGTCGAGATTCATCCGATGGCTCCCCTGTGGGGGGTGGCCTCAGCCGCCCCGCGCCTCTTTGTTCCGCCGCGCGCGAAGCTCGCGCACCACACCCGACGCTACGGCCGCAACGGGCCAGCCGCCGTAGTGGGCCAGGTGCAACACGAGCTCGTCGATCTCCTGGTCGCTGAGGTCGCCGCTGCGCATGGCCGCGCCGAGGTGCAGCCGCAGCGTCGACTCGTTCCCCAGGCAGATCAGTATCGTCAAGGTGATCAGCCTGCGATCGCGGATGGAGAGGGCGGGCCGGGCCCAGACCTCCGCAAAGAGGTGATCGAGGGTCTCATCGAGAAAGAGATCTCCCTCGAGCGCAGGGGGCGCAAAGCCCATGACCTTCTCGAAGAGCGCGGCGCCCTTTTCACGACTTCTCTCGCTTCCCATTCTCTTCCTCTCCAGGGGCTCAGCGGCGCGCTGAATCCTCGAGCCCGTACACACGCGCCATGAGCTGCTGGCACAGACCGGCGCCGGGCAGGGCGACGCCGTTCTCGCGCGCGAACGCGAGCGTGGCGGCCAGATCCTTCTCGGCCAACGTCGTAAAGCTGCGGAGCTGCGCCTGGAATGCCTCACTCGCCTGCTGGTTGGCGGGGATCTTGTGCAGCGCGAGGAACGCCCGCATCTGGTCGGTGAGATTGCCGTTCGCGCGCGTCACCTCCTCGAAGGCGCTCAGCGAGAGGCCCGCCCGGCTCGCCAGCAGGGTGGCCTCGAAGGCCGAGAGGAAGCCGAGGTAGGTCATGAGGTTGTTGCAGAGCTTGGTCGCTGCCCCGGTTCCGAGTGGACCCGTGTGCACGATCCGACTGGCGCAGGCCGAAAATAGCCCTCGACAGCGCTCGAGATCGGGCTCGGCGCCGCCCACCATGAAGGTCAGCGTACCGGCCTGGGCTCCGGCGGCCCCTCCCGTCATGGGGGCATCGAGAAGGCCTACGCCCCGCTCGGCTGCGGCTCGACCGAGCTCCTCGACGGTGCTCGGGAGGATCGTGCTGTGGATCGCGATCACGCAGCCCGGCGCGATGGCCGAGAGTACACCACTCTCGCCGTGCAGTACGGCGCGCACGTCGGCGTCATCGCGCACGCAGAGGCCGATCACGCTGCAGCCCGCGGCCAACTCGGCGGGCGAGGCGGCCGACTTGGCACCGGCCTCGACCAGGACCCGAACGGCCCCGGGATCGACATCGTACACGCGCGTCTCGAATCCTGCGCCGACGATGCGAAGCGCCATCGGGCGCCCGATGTTCCCCAGGCCAACGAATCCGACTCGCTTGCTCACGGGCGGCTCCTCTGCTGCGCGGCCAGCTTACGCGATGGTGAGATTGCACACAATATGGGGATGGAATAAGGTAGATTGCCCCGCCGGGCGCAGGAGCTTCGCCGTGGTCGAGTATGACCCCTACGCGTACCAGACCCACGAAGACCCGTACCCGATCTACAGAGATCTGAGAGAGAAGGCGCCACTCTACCGCAACGAACGCCTGGGATTCTGGGCGCTCTCGCGCCACTCCGATGTGTTGGCCGCCCTGCGCAATCCCGTTGCATTCTCGAATGCGCAGGGAGTCTCGCTCGATCGCTCGAGCCACGCACAGGCCGATACCGTGATGTCCTTCCTGGCCATGGATCCGCCCCGGCACACCCAGATGCGGGCCCTGGTCTCGCGCGCCTTCACGCCGAGGCGTGTGGCGGGTATGGAGCCGCGCATCCGAGAGCTCTCTCGCAAGTACGTCGCCCGTTTCGCCGAGAGGGGTCGCTTCGACGTGATCGCAGACTACGCCGGCCTGCTTCCGATGGCCGTGATCAGCGAGCTGATCGGGGTACCGGAGGCCGACCGGCAGGAGCTGCGGAGCTGGGCTGACACCGTCGTGCACCGCGAAGAGGGCATGAGCGACGTTCCGCCGGCCGGTATGGAGGCCGCGGCCCGGCTGCTTGGGTACTTCGCGGAGTTCGTCCGCGAGCGCCGTGCGCGACCTCACGATGATCTGCTCGGTGCGCTCTTCGAGGCCGAGATCGATGGAGAGCGACTGGCGGAGCGTGACATCATCGCATTCGTCTTTCTGATGATCATCGCGGGCAACGAGACCACGACCAAGCTGATCGGCAACGCGGTGTATTGGCTCTGGCGGAATCCGGAGCAGCGTGCGCGTATCTGTCGCGATCCTCGTCTCGTGGCGCGCTGGGTCGAGGAGACGCTGCGCTACGACAACTCCACGCAGGCGCTCGCACGCACGCTGGCCCGCGACGTGGAGCTCTACGGCGAGAAGCTGCGCCCGGGTGAGAAGCTGCTGCTGCTGCTGGGCTCGGCCAACCGGGACGAGGATGTCTTTGAGCGCGCGGAGGAGTTCGACATTCTCCGCAACACGACGGCGTCCCTCTCCTTCGGGCACGGGACGCACTTTTGTCTGGGCGCATCGCTCGCGCGCCTGGAGGGTCGCGTCGCCCTGGACGAGCTGCATCGCTTTCTTCCCACGCTCGAGGTGCGCACCGAAGAGGCCGTCCGTGTGCACTCGTGCAACGTCCGCGGCTTTGCGGCGCTGCCGGTCGAGTTCGAGCCGTGACCGCCTCGGCTCCCGGCCCGGAGGACGCCGCCCGGGTCGCGCTCGTCACCGGCGCCTCCTCGGGGATCGGGGCCGCGACTGCCCAGGCCCTCGGCGCGCTCGGCTGGCCGGTGGCGCTCGGTGCGCGGCGCCTCGCGCGGCTGGAGGAGGTCGCCGCGGGGGTCGAGCGATTGGGTGGCCGCGCCTTCGTCCACGCTCTCGACGTGGGCGATCCGGACTCGATCGAGGTGTTCTTCGAAGCGGTCGAGAAGACGCTCGGACCTCCCGACGTGGTCGTGAACAATGCCGGCATCGGGCGTCCGGCGCTGCTGCACGAGGCTCGCGTCGAGGAGCTTCGGGAGGAGATCACGACGAATCTGCTCGGACCGCTCTGGGTCTCCCGTCGGGCCTTGCCGGCGCTGCGCGAGAAGGGACGGGGGGATCTGGTGTTCATCTCCTCCCTGAACGCCGTGGCGCCTCGGACCTACCAGGCGGCCTACACGGCGAGCAAGGCCGGCGTGGAAGGCGTCGCGCGCGTATTGCAAATGGAGCTTGAGGGAACGGGTGTGCGTGCCAGCATCGTGCGACCGGGACCCACGGGCTCCGAGTTCGGCAGTGGCTTCGGGGACGAGCTCGCCCGCAGCGTCGTCAGGTCCTGGCGTGACTGGGGTGTGCTGCGCAGCCTTCGTTGGCTTTCTCCGGACTCCGTTGCGCGCGCCGTGGTGCAGGTCGTGACAGCGCCTCCGGGAACGCGTGTCGACGTGCTGCAGGTGCTCCCGGAGACATGAGCGCGGAGGGGACGACGTGAGTCTTCCGCAATCGAGCGAGGGTGTGTCGCGAAGGACCGCGCGAACGGTTCCGCCGCACGAGCCGCCGCCCGTCTCGGGCGGCGTCCCGTTGCTTGGCCATCTGCTCGAGCTCCGCCGCCGCCCCATCGAGCTGATGGGGCGCGTCCACCGCGAGTGCGGCGAGATCGGCGAGATGCGGCTGGCGCGCCGCTCCGTGGTTCTCATGACCGGAGCCGAGGCGAACGAGGCCTTCTTTCGTGCGCCCGATGAGCAGCTCGATCAGGCTGCGGCGTACCCATTCATGAAGCCCATCTTCGGGCACGGGGTCGTCTTCGACGCGCCGCCGGAGCGACGCAAGGAGATGCTGCGCAATCAATCACTGCGGGACCGCTTCATGCGGGGTCACGCCGAGGTGATCTCCGCGGAGACGGAGAGGATGATCGCGGGCTGGGGCGGGTCGGGTGAGATCGATCTGCTCGACTTCTTCTCGGAACTCACGATCTACACCTCGAGCGCCTGCCTGATCGGCAAGGGGTTTCGTGATGAGCTGACCCCGGAGTTCACGCCCGCCTTCCACGAACTGGAGCGCGGCACCGATGCGCTGGCCTACGTGAACCCACGGCTCCCGATTCCGTCGTTCAGGGCGCGTGACCGCGCTCGGCGGCGCCTGGTCGGCATGGTCGGCGAGATCATCGAGCGGCGCCGCGCGCAAGGGACGGAGAGGCGCGACCTGCTCGAGGTTCTGGTTCGCCTGCGTGACGAGCGGGGACGTCCCCGTTTCGATGCGGACCAGATCACCGGCATCTTCATCTCGATGATGTTCGCCGGCCATCACACCACCTCGGGTACCGCCGCGTGGACGCTGATCGAGCTCCTGCGCAACCCGGGCTGGCTCGAGCGCGTTCGGAACGAGCTCGACGAGATCTACGGCGAGGGCGTCGCGGTCAGCTACCAGGCGCTGCGCGCGATCCCCCAGCTCGAGAACGCCCTGAAGGAGACGCTGCGCCTGCACCCGCCCCTGATCATCCTGATGCGCAAGGTCATGGAGGATTTCCATTACCGCCGCTGGGTCGTGAGGCCGGGCAAGATCGTCGCGGTCTCTCCGGCGATCTCGAATCGACTTCCCGAGCACTTCCCGGATCCCGATCGCTTCGACCCCGATCGCTACGCCGAGGGCCGGGAGGAGGATCTCGCCAACCCCTTCGTCTGGATTCCGTTCGGCGGCGGCCGCCACCGCTGCGTGGGCGCTGCGTTCGCGATGATGCAGCTCAAGGCGATCTTCAGCATCCTCCTGCGTCGCTACGACTTCGAGGCGGCGCAGCTGCTCGAGAGCTACCGGAACGATCACTCCAAGATGGTCGTGCAGCTCGAGCAGCCTTGTCGCGTTCGCTACCGCCGGCGCACCGGGGAAGACGGACCATGAAGATCCGGGTCGATCTCGATCTCTGTCAGGGGCACGAGGTCTGCGTCTCCGAGGCCGCCGACGTCTTCGCCTTCGATCGAAAGCGTGGCAAGGTGGAGATCCGGCGGGAGTGCCCCGATCCTGAGCAGCACGCGCGCGTGCGCCTGGCGGTTCGCTACTGCCCGACGCACGCCCTGTCGATCGAGGAGGACTGAGTCCGCCGCACGCCGGGGTGCCCCGGGCCTCAGCCGAGCGCGAGGCTCAGCAGTCGCTCGACGATCGCCCCGCCCAGCCACGACCCGATTCCGACGGTGACGTAGAGGGTGAAGCGCAGCAGGGTCGGGACGTCGAAAGGCCAGGTCGCGGCCGCGCTGACCCGAGCCTCGTAGCTGATCAGGTCGGCCATGCGACCCTCACCGGCGGTCGACGTCTCCCGGCCAAAAAGGAGGGCTGCGCGGGCCTCACGAATCCGCTCCCGGACGCGGCGCAGCTCCTCCTGCTTGTGGGCCAGGATGCGTCGGTGAACCCCCCGAACGGGAAGCAGCAGGGCGCTGAACGCGAAGCCGACGATCAGCGCCAGCCCGGCGATCGTGATGCGGCCCGACCAGGGCGCCAGCAGCATCAGGGAGACGAGGAGAACTGCGCCCATCCAGAGTAGAACGCTGCGTAGGCCACGGCGCGCGAAGGGGCGGTGGGGTGCGAGGTCGAAGAGATCCACGCGGGCCCAGCGCTCCCCGATCTCCGCCAGGCGGCGTGCGATCAGCACGTCGACGAAGCCCGCCTGGAGGAAGAGCCAGAAGAGCAGCCCGTTGCGGAAGATCGCCCAGCTCAGCTGGGGGTCGCCCAAGGGGGGGCGCTGGCCGCCGGTCCAGCCCGCGTCGTCGAAGGGCACCGCGACACCGAGCGCCACGCCCAGCACGAGCGCACCCACCCGGGCGGAGGTCGGGGTTGCGGCGATCCCTCGCGCCAGCCGCTCGAGCTCGACCTCCGAGCACGCCAGGGCCGGACGGAGATCGCGCAGATCGGCCAGCGTCCCGCGCAGCCCGTATATGCCGGCGACGGGCGCATAGCCGATCAGCAGCGCCTGAACCAGCTCGAAGTACATCTGGGGCGATTGCCAAAGAGGCGTGCCGGCCAGCTCGACGCCTCGCAATATCCCGCTGAAGCGGGCGAAGACGAGGTAGACGGCGAGCACGCTGGCGGCCATGAGCAGCCCCGTCATGGGAAGCGGAAGGGGCGCGGAGCTGACCAGCCGCAGCGTCCAGGGGAGGCCCGGGGAGCGCTGTGCGGATTCGCCGACCATCGCCCGAGGGTAACAGCCCGCCTCCCGGCTCCGCCTGCGAATCCGCGGGGGAGCGGTATGATCCCCGTGCGGAAGTTGAGGCCGTGGCGCGGGAGGACGAGGTGTCGCGACGCATCCTGGTGATCGAGGACGACCCCGGAATCGCGGAGCTTTTGCAGCTGCACCTGGAGGAGGCCGGCTACAGCGTCGAGCGGGTCTCGGACGGGGCGGCGGGCCTGACCCGCAGCGCAGAGGAGGCCTTCGACCTGGTCGTTCTCGACGTGGGCTTTCCCTCGGGGCCCGACGGGCTCGAGGTCTGCCGGCAGCTCCGGGCCCGCTCCCGCTACGTCCCGATCCTGATGCTCACCGCACGGGCCTCGGAGATCGATCGTGTCGTCGGCCTCGAAATGGGCGCGGACGACTACCTGACCAAACCGTTCGGGGTCCGGGAGCTGGTGGCACGGGTCAAGGCACTCTTCCGCAGGGTCGACAGCCTGGAGGACGCCGCGGCGGGAAGCGCGAGCCGACCGATCGAGGTGAGTGGCCTGCGCATCGATCCGGAGCGACGCGAGCTGACCGTGGACGGCAAGCCCATGAAGCTGACCGCCAAGGAGTTCGATCTGCTGCTGCACTTCGCTCGCAACCCCGGGCGCGTCTTCCAGCGCTCCCAGCTTCTCGATGCGGTCTGGGGCTACGCACACACCGGCTACGAGCACACGGTGAACGCGCACATCAACCGGCTGCGCGCGAAGATCGAGCGGGACCCCTCGAAGCCGACGTACATCCAGACGGTCTGGGGGGTCGGGTACAAGTTCTGTGACCCCGACCGACCCGCCGAGGGTTAGCACGCTGTTCCGCACGCTCTACGCGAAGCTCGCGCTGGTCCTCATCGCGCTGCTCACGGCCGTGGGCGCGGTCTATCTCGGGGTCGTCCTGTACTCCACGCGTGTCTACCAGCAGGAGATGATCCAGCGACTGCACGAGTCGCTGGCCCAGAACCTGGCCACCGAGCCACTGCCCGTCGAGGTGGACCAGGTCGATCCCTCGACGATCGGGGCGTGGTTCCGGGTCTTCACCACCGCGAACCCCAGCATCGAGCTCTATCTGCTCGACCTCGAGGGGCGCATCATCGCCCAGTCGGCTGATCCGAGTCGGCTGCAGCTCCCGCGCATCTCGCTGGAGCCGATCCGCACCTTCCTGGAGGGCAGCCAGCCGCTGCCGATCCTGGGCGACGATCCGCTGCGGCCGGAGCGTCGCGAGGCGTTCTCGGCGGCGCCCATCCTCGTCGACGGGAAGCGGCGCGGCTACCTCTACGCGGTGCTGGGAAGCGAGCGCTACCTGACCGTGACCCAGCTCCTGCAACGCAGCCAGGCCCTGCGCCTGGCGGTCACGGTCGTGGTGATCTGCTCGGTGCTCGGTCTGATCGCGGGCGTCTTCACCTTCCGTCTGCTCACCAGCCGTCTCCAACGTCTGAGCCACGTGATCGCGGAGTTCCAGGAAACCGGGCACGCACCGCGCCTCGGCCGCCGCCTCGACGGGAGCCGCTTCGCCGGCGACGAGGTCGATCGAATCGAGGCGGCCTTCGACGGCATGGTCGAGCGCATCACCGAGCAGGTGGCCATGCTGGAGAAGGCCGACGAGGTGCGGCGCGAGCTGATCGCGGGTGTCTCGCACGATCTGCGCACGCCGCTCACTACGCTGCGCGGGTACCTCGAGACGTTGCTCTTCGCACAGCGCCCGCTCAGCGAGGACGAGCGTCGGGCCTACCTGGAGTCGGCCATCGAGCACGGCAAGCGCCTGGCGCGCCTGATCGGCTCGCTCTCCGAGCTGGCCCGGCTCGACGCGCCAGAGATGCGCGCGCGCCTGGAGTCGTTCCCGCTCGCCGAGCTCGTCCAGGACGTGGTCCAGAAGCTCGCCCTGGCGGCCGCGGAGCAGGGAATCGATCTGCGCGCCGACCTGCGGCCGGACCTCCCCCCCGTCTGGGTGGATCTGGAGCTGATCGAGCGCGTGTTCGAGAACCTGCTCCAGAACGCCCTGCGCTACACGCCCCCGGGGGGGCAGGTCACGGTCGCCCTGGAGCCCTGCCCCGGCGGTGTGGCGGTGAGCGTCAGCGATACGGGGCCCGGGATCGATCCGGGGTTTCTTCCCCATGTCTTCGATCGATTCTCGCGTCAACGGAAAGGGGCGGGTGGCAAGTCCGACGGCATGGGGCTCGGTCTGGCCATCACGCGGCGGATACTCGAGCTCCATGGCAGCCAGATCGCCGTGGAGAGCCGCCCCGGCCAGGGCACCCGCTTCTCCTTCCGCCTCTCCACGCAGCCGCCGGATCGTGACGAAGATTTCCAGCCCGGTTGACAATTCCGTGACCTTTTTTCGCCACTCTCTTGTTTGAGCACGCCATGGGGCCCTGGCCAGAAGCCCGAGATCTTGGCCGGGGCAGGAGAGCGGCATGGGTACCGGATTCCCATTCGAAGAGGCAAAGCCGCTCATGAACCTCGAGCAGAGGGATGCCGCCGGCTTCCGAACGCTCTGGCCGGCTTCGCGGGTCGGACGGCGCCCCGGCTCGGGGAACAGGCGATTTGCTAGCCCATGCGCTCTTCTGTCGACCTCCATCTCCTGGGTCGACTCCGTGGCTGCTCTCCATCCTCGCGCGAGCTAGCGCCCGCAGCCGGCCGCCGGGCCCCTGGGTTCTGTGGCATCCCGTCACCCCAGCCCCGCCCGACCCCCGTTCCGACACCGGGTGAGATCGGACGATAGATCGCCGGTGGAAGGCCGTGCGGATCGTTCGTGGCTTTTGTCGGCCCGCGGGGGGGGGGGTGATACGATCTGCGCACAATGGCGACGCGAGCACATCTGCGCCTGAACGTGCTCACCATGCTCTGGTGCATGATGCTCCTGACAGCCGCGCGGGCCGAGCTGACCGTGTCCCCTCCCCATGCGAGGGTCGGGGACACCATACGGGTCACCGTCACCGGTGCGTTCGGCGTTCCGTGCTTTCATCTCTTCTCCTCACACGAGGTCACCGATCAGGAGATCACGGTCCACGTGGGGCTCGTTCGGTTCGGCCTGTATGGCTGCATCCAGGTTGTGACACCATGGAGTGTCACTGAGGAGATCGCTCCGCTCCCGGTCGGGCGCTACCGAGTTCGGGCCTTGCTCTTCGAGCCCTGCTGCTCCCGCTGCAGCGTGTCCCCCTGCATCGTGGGCGAGTCGAGCTTGACCGTCTCTGTCGTCCCGGCTGAGTTCGTCCCGGGGGACATCAACGACGATGGAAGGCTCGACGTCCTGGATGCGAGCGTCCTTCGCCGCGCGCTCGTGGATCTGGGACCCGGGATCACACAGCAGTGTGTCCTGCAGTGTGGCAACGGCATTCTCGACCCGGGAGAGGAGTGCGAGCTCGGAACCCTGCGGGGCGCATCGTGCCACGATCTTGGCTTCTCGGGTGGAACCCTGGCTTGTACGCCGGGATCCTGCAGCTACGACGTGAGCGCTTGCATCCCGCCTCTCTGTGACCCGCTGGATCCGGAGCCCGTCTGTGGTCCCGATCGGCACTGCTTCCCGGAGCCCGACGGCGTCGCCCTCTGCGGCGGGAGCACGGGGGCCGGAACGCAGGGCTCGCCCTGCACGCTGCCCTTCCACGACGACTGTGCCACGGGCTTCACCTGCGTCGACCTCCAGGGCTCGGCCGAATGCCAGCAGCTCTGCCCGCTCTTCCGTCCCGACACCTGTCCGGCATCGACGAGCTGCACACCCCTCTCGTTCCCCCTTTTCGCGGGAATCCAAGAGTACGGGCTCTGCCGCTGAGGTCCGGCTGAACCGCGAGGGGGCAGGTCATCCATCAAGGGTCCCGGATCGTCCCCGAGGTCCAGTCCGCGACACCCGACCGTTGCCCCCAGGACCGCAAGTCGACACCTGCACACTTCCCGCACACCGAAGGGCGTCATGCGTGGGCAGGATGCGGGCGCAGGGCTCGATGCAGCTGGCTCCTCGGGACGGACTCGAACCGCCGACCTAGTGGTTAACAGCCACCCGCTCTACCGACTGAGCTACCGAGGAGCACGGCGACCGGAGTCTAAGAGGGGGGCGGGTTGGATTCAAGTCGGCGGCTCTCGTGGCGGGGGTGGGGTCAGGGGAGCTCGACGACGGCGTCGCAGCGGAGCTCGGTGGCCTGTACGTCGGTCACGGGCGGCTCGGTGCCGGGGGCGCCGTCCGCCTCGAAGAGGACCGTGAGGCGATGGCGACCGGGCTCGAGGTCAGGCACGGTGAAGGCGTGGTCTGGGGCGGGCGTGCCGAGCCAGCGGTCGGGCAGCCAGCGGCGCAGCAGCAGGACGGCCGTGGCGGTCCAGCCCTTTGAGCGGTCGGGGTCCCAGCTCAGCTCGACCGCCCCGGTCTTGCGCACACGTGCGCGCAGGCCCACGTCGACGCCGGTGGCCTCGAGCACTTCGGAGAAGCCGCTGCGCAGACCGTCGCGGTCGGAGGCCCGCAGGCGGTAGCGCACGCGTGCGCCGCACCCGACGTTCGCGTCGGTGAGCGCGATCGCGGCCGGCTCCACCTCGGCGATCAGGCGCTCTTCGCTCCATTTCCGACCGTTGCGCTCGGCTCGCCAGACCTCGTAGCCTTGGAGATCTGGCTCGACGTTGGGGGCCCAGCGCAGCTGGACGCGCCCGAGCGCCCTCCCGGCGAGCTTCAGCCCCGTGGGCGGGAGCGGCTCCGCCTTGGTCACCGCTCGGATCGGCTCGCTCAGCCCGCTTTCACCTCCGAACGCGTTGACCGCTCGGACCCGGTAGTACATGACGCGCAGGTCGCCATCGACCCGATCCTCGTGGAGCGTCCGCAGGCGGCCCGAGACGCGGGCGATCTGCTCCCAGGGCCCCGCCACGGTCGGGCTGCGATGGATCGTGTACGCGGTGACGCTGGGGTCGGGGCTGGGGTCCCACTCGAGCACCACCCGGCGCGGCAGGTTCGAGAAGGCGTGCAGCCCCATCGGGACCGGGGGCGGCGGATCGGTGGTAGCCACTAGATACCCGTGGCTGCGGCTGACGCGACCCTCCCCGTCGAACGGGTGAACCCGGTAGTAGTAGGTGCGCCCATCTCCCAGGCTCCCCACGCGTCGGCCACGATCGGTGAACACGGTGTCGAAGCGGGAGCGGGTCTGACCCACGGTCTCGTAGGGGCCGGCGGCCTGCTCGGCTCTCGTGACCACGTAGCCCGCCACGTCCCCCACCAGCACCGGATCCCAGGCGAGCCAGATCTCGCGGTTCGCGGTGGAGACGACTCGCAGGCGCTCTGGCGGCAGCAGGTCGGCGGCGCGATCGAAGGAGGGCCGGATCCTGGATTCAAGGAGATCGCGCCCCAGGAAGGGCGGCAGCCCAGAGCAGCCGGCCCAGAGCAGGCTGAAGACAAGCGCAACCCGCACCCGCTCACGACCCATCGGTGCGGATCTCCTCCAGGCGGGAGAGAATCCTCTCGGCCCGCTCGACGTTTTCGCGTGTGCGCTCGTGGGTGGGGTCGATCAGCAAGACCCTCCGCCAGACGCGCAGCGCGTTGTGCAGATCCTCGTCCTGGAAGTAGCGTTTGCCTGCGTCGTAGAGCTCCTCGATGCGTGGTCGGAGCTCCCGGCGCAGCCGATCCAGGGCGCTTCGCGCCTCCGCGTGCTCCGCGCTGGCGCGCAGGGCCGCGTCGTACTCCTCCAGCGCGCGGAAGGGCTCCCCGGAGCCCTCCGCCCGCCGGCCCGCTCGGTACAGGCCCTCCGCCAGGATCTCGTCGCTCGAGATCGAGGCGGGCGGGGCCGGGGTCGATCCGCCCCGCGTGCCGCGGCCCGGGCGCAGGTAGGAGATGTACCCGAGGGCCGTCCCGTTCTGGGGCTCGAGCTCGAGCACCTGTTCGAAGGCCCGTAGCGCCTGCACGCGCTGCCCGCTGGCGTAGGCACGCTTGCCCGCCTCGAGGTTCCGGAGCACCTCGGTGCCGACCGCGGCCAGCGCCTGTCGGATCTCGATCTGGAGCGAGACGTCGAAGGGATCCAGCCGCTTCAACCGGGCGGCGTGCTCGCTCGCCTCGCGCAGCCGACCCGCCTCCAGCGCCCGCTGCATCGCCCGCTCCTCCTCCTGGGTTCGGGCCTCGAGCTCGCGGGCCAGCCGCTGAACGCGCTCGAGAAGGTGGGTGCGGCTCGGATCCAGCTTGTAGGCCAGCCGGTTGTACAGCACCGCCTCGGCCAGGCGCTCCTCGCTCTCGAAGAACTCGGCGCGCTTCTCGTAGCGGCGCAGCATGCGATCGAACTCGGCGCTCACGATCTGCAGGCGGCTCTGCGCGCGCTCGTAATCCCGCCCGGAGCTGGCCACGCTCCGCCACGCCGCCAGGGCGCGGGCCAGGTCGCCCTGCCGGTAGAGACGTTCGCCCCGCTCGTACGGGCTCACGCATGAGAGCAGCCCGGTAGTCAGGACCAGTCCGAGCGCGATTCTGCCCCGAGCGGCTGGCACAGCGGGATTCTAGTGCCCCGCGGCCCCGCGGCCAGCTGGCGATGCGCCAGGAGGCTCCCGGCGCCGCGCAGCGGCCGGCCCGGGGGCTCAGTAGAGTGCGCGATAGGCCTCGACCGGGCCGTCCCGCCCCGGAAGCTCCTTGAGCCCGAGGGGCTCCAAGCGAACCCGCACGTCGACCCGCTGGGCCACATCGGCGGTCAGCAGGATCTCGCCCGGCCGCGCCAGGTTCTGGAGGCGGCTCGCGACGTTGACCGGGTCTCCGATCACCGTGTAGTCCATCTTGCGCTGCGAGCCCACGTTGCCCAGCACGACGATCCCCGTGTGGATTCCGATGCCGAGCTCGAGGGGAAGGTAGGGCTCGGCGTCCGGCGCGGGCTTCCGATTGCGCTCCTGCGCCGCGCGCTGGATCGAGATCGCCGCGGCCACGGCGCGGTTGGGGTGGTCGTCCATCTCGGCCGGTGCGCCGAAGTAGGCCAGGATCGCGTCGCCGAGGTACTTGTCCACGGTGGCGCCGTACTCGTGGAGGCAGCCCGTGATCAGCTCGAAGCTCTCGTCGAGGAAGGGCACCAGGCGCTCGGGGCCGAGCAGGCTCGTCAGGCGCGTGAAGCCGCGGATGTCCACGAAAAGGACGGTCACCTCGCGCCGTGCCCCGTGCAGGGAAGCGGGATCCGACGATTCGATCACCTCCTGGAGCACGTGATCGCTCACGTAGCGCCGGAAGGCCGTCTCGATGCGCTGCTTCTGGGACAGGCTCTCGCCCATCTCGTTGAAGGCGCGTGTCAGGTCGGCCACCTCGTCGCGGGTCGAAGGGGCGACACGCGCGGACAGGTCTCCCTCCGCGAGCGCGTTCACCGCCCTGCGCAGGCGTTGCAGGGGACGCGTCGTGCGTGCGCTCATTGCGAACGCCAGCAGGATCCCGATTCCGAGCAGGCCGCCCGAGGCGATCAGCACTTTGCGGCGCGCGCGCGCGACGACCGGGGCGATGAGCCCGTCGAGGTCGAGCACGACCTGTGCCTCACCCACGCGCAGGCCGTTGAAGGAGATCTGGGAGCTGATCACGAGGTGTCCGCCGACCGAGAGCATGGTGAGCTCCTCGTCGTGGCTGAGGTGACGTGCTCCGGTAGGCACCTGCACGCCCGCGGAGGCGACGCTCTCGCCGTCGGCATCGAAGAGTGCCGCGCCCAGGATCTCGTCCTCCCGGGTGACGGACTTCAGGAGCTGCCCGAGAACGACGTCGTCCTGCTCCAGCAGGGGCACGCGGGTGTTGCGAGCCAGGTTGATCGCGAGCGTCATGCCTCGCTTGCGGGCCTCGCCCTCGAGCGCGTCTCGCGACTCGCTGAGCACGAGCACCGAGACGGTCCCGATCGCCAGCCCCAGCAGGACGCTGGTGACGAGCGCGAGCTTGATCCGGAGCGGAAAGATCACGCGGATCCCCGGCGCCTCAACTCGTTGCGGCCCTGCATTCCGCCCCTCCGCATCGACGGGCTCGCGGGCCCGTACCGGCTGTCGGCACGCCGGGGACAGACGTGCGCAGCTCACGCCCCCGACGCCACCCACCGGGCCTCCGGGACGGCACGGGAAGCTACCACCCGACCCCCCGTTTGCAACGAGAAGCGCGCCGCCTACCTTGGGGAGCCATGCCCAGCCCCGAGACGCCCCGCCTCGTCGTCTTCGACTTCGACGGCACACTGGCGGACACCTGGCGGGACATCGCCACGGCTCTGAACCAGACGTTGGGCGAGGCGAGACTGCCCCTGGTCGAGGGCCCAGAGGTGCGTTTCTGGATTGGAGACGGCGCTCTCAAGCTCCTGCAGCGCGCCGTACCCGAAGCGCACCGCAGCCGTGAGCGGATCGATGAGCTCTACGCACGCTTTCGAGTCCACTACGCCGCCTGCTGCCTGGAGACGACCGAGCTCTACCCGGGCATCCCCGAGTGTCTCGAGGAGCTCTCGAGCGCCGCACTCGCGATCGCGAGCAACAAGCCGGCGTGCTTTCTCGAGCCGATAGTCGCGGGACTCGGCCTCAAGATGTACTTCCGCCTCGTGCTCGGCGGAGACTCCCTCGACGTGCGCAAGCCCGACCCGGCCGTGCTCGAGCACCTGGTGGCCCGCATCCAGCCCGAGCCCAGCGCGCTCTACGTCGTGGGCGACAGCGCCGTCGACGTGGAGCTGGGCCGCGCCCGCGGCGCACGCACCATCGGCTGCGCCTGGGGCCTGCGCGGCCGCGACGAGCTGCGCCGCGCCCGCGCCGACACCATCGTCGAGCACCCCCGCGAGATCCCCCGCCACGTCCTCGGACGGGCGGAGCCCAGACCCGGGGACGGACCCGGGGACGTTGGTTGAGTTGTTGAGCCTGGGATCGTGATTGCCTGGACGGAGGACCAGCCGTAGGACGATTCTTGTTCCGGGGGTTGGTGCCAGCCCGATGCGGTGCAGGCTCGCGCCTAGAACTCAACCAACGTCCCGGCTCGCGGCTCGATAACTCAACCAACGTCCCCCCTTGGGTCCAGGTTGAGGGACTCGAGGAGACCGGGGAGGGTTGCCTGGAGCGTTCGGGTCACGACTTGGATCTCGGCGGGGTTGGGCTGGCCGGTCCACTCGTTCATGAAGAACTTCTTGATCTCGATCGCGAGGCAGCAGCCTGACGCGGGGAAGTGTCGCTGGATCCAGCCGGCAAGGTGGCCGCCGCGGAAGCGGAGGTTCTCGCGCACGTCCAGCTCGCGGCCGAAGGGATCGGCTCCACGCAGATCCCGGATGAAGCGGTCGATCAGGGGTCCCCAGCGTTGGCGGTCGAGCTTCGCGGTCCCCAGGTTCACGTCAGGGTTCTTCCTCGGGTCGTCGGCGGGGGCGTTTGGGCCGGCGCGGCGGTGGTTGTAGGCGTGGAGGTCCAGGACAACGAAGCGGCCGTGGCGACGCTCCAGCTCGGAGAAGATCCGGAAGGCCTCAGCGTAGAACGCGTCGTACTCCCACAGGGATCGCTCGATGAGCGAGTCGGGGGGAAGCTCCCGCCAGACCCGGAGGCCCCACGCATCGGCGGGAGAGCGATACACGGCACGGTGCCGAGGTCGGTTCAGATCGATCTCGAAGCGCGAGCGTCGGGGGATGAGCCGGGTCGAGGCGATGCGGGCCCAGGCTCCCGTAAAGGGGTCCTCCTCCCGCAGGCGCTCGAGATCGGACAGGGCCATGAGCTCTGCGACGTCCACGCGCAGCTCGTGGCCGTCGTGGATTGCCGTCGCGGCGATTGGCTCCTGGCCTGTGGCGATCTCCCAGAGCTCCGCACGCGAAGCGGCGGGGTCCCCATCGTGGCTCCTTCCGGGCGCTCCGCTCTTCGTCATGGCTGCTTCGCCCGAGCCTAGGGAGCCGTACCCGCGCACGTCAATGCGCTGTCCGTGTGTCGGGCCGCTCGCACTCCCGCGACCGGGACGCGTGCCTCAGATGCATCCCCTGGGCTGAGCCCGTAAAATGGGCCGGCCATGCCCGCGCCCCCCGAGCACACAGACATCTGGATCGACCCGCTGACGCCCGTCACCTTCCTTCAGCGTACACTCCGGGTCTTTCCGAAGTGCACGGCGGTCGTGCACGGGGAGCTGCGCTGGAGCTATGCGCGTTTCGGTGTCGAGGTGGGACGCATGGCGGGCGCGCTGCGCCGGGCCGGGATCTCTTCCGGCGATCGCGTCGCGGTGCTCGCGCCGAACACGCCCCTGCACCTGGTGGCAAACTTTGCGCTGCCTCTGCTCGCGGCACCGCTCGTCTCGATCAACACTCGGCTCGCGCCGCGCGAGATCGCGTACATCCTGGATCACTCCGGTGCGCGCATCCTGCTGGTCGACCCCGAGCTCGCGCCGCTCATCGATGGGATCCGCGAGGGGCGGAATGCGCTCGAGCACGTTGTAGAGATCGAGGACGACGGCTGGCCCGCGCGTGAGGGTGCGTGCTCGTATCGGAGCTTTTCCGTGGGTGCAGCCGAGCAGCCGATCGAGAACCCCCTCACCGACGAGAATACCGTGCTCTCGATCAACTACACCTCCGGAACGACCGGTCAGCCCAAGGGTGTGATGTTCACGCACCGGGGCGCCGCGCTGAACGCACTCGGCCAGGTTGCCGTACTGGGGCTCTCACCCGCGACGTGCTTCTTGTGGACGCTACCTCTCTTCCATGCCAACGGCTGGTGCATGCCCTGGGCGGTCACGGCCGCGGCCGGGATGCACGTCTGCCTGCGGAAGATCGAGCCGGCGCGGGTCTTCGAGCTGATCGAGGCGCACCGGGTCACCCACTTCAACGCCGCGCCCACCGTCCTGCTCATGCTCGCGAGCGATCCGGCCGCCGCGGGTCGGCACTTCGATCCTCCGATTCGCGTCTGTACCGGCGGCGCACCGCCTTCGCCCACGCTGCTCGAGCGCATGGAGAAGCTGGGCGTGCGCATCTCCCACATCTACGGGCTGACGGAGACCTACGGACCGCACACGATCTGTGAGATCCAGGCCGAGTGGAACACGCTCGACGGCGAAGCTCGGGCGCGGCTGATGGCACGCCAGGGCGTGCCCTACCCGCACGCGGTCTACCTGCGCGTCGTCGACGAGCAGATGCGTGACGTGCCCGCCGACGGGGCCACCGTGGGTGAGGTGGTCATGCGCGGGAACAACGTGATGCGGGGCTACTACCGGGACCCCGAGGCCACCGCGGAGGCGTTTCGCAGCGGCTGGTTCCACTCGGGCGATGTCGCGGTCCTGCACGGGGACGGATACATCGAGCTGCGCGACCGCAGCAAGGACATCATCATCTCGGGTGGCGAGAACATCTCCACGATCGAGGTTGAGAACGTCCTGTACCAGCATCCCGATGTCCAGGAGGTTGCGGTCGTCTCGACGCCCGATCCCAAGTGGGGTGAGGTGCCCAAGGCCTTCGTGACCCCACGGCCGGGCAGCCGACCGAGCGAGGCGTCGCTCATCGAGTTTGCGCGGGAGCGGCTGGCGCACTTCAAGTGCCCCAAGGCCGTCGAGCTCTGCGAGCTTCCCAAGACGTCCACCGGAAAGATCCAGAAGTTCAAGCTGCGCGAGAAGGAATGGGCCGGTCGGGACCGGCGCATTCAGGGGTAGTCTGAGTGAGCGAGCCCGAGCTTCCAAACCCCCCTGAGGTGGCCCCGATCCGGCCGGGGGAGGAGCTCGACGAGGCGCGCGTCGAGGCGTACCTGAAGGCGCAGATTCCCGGGCTCAATGGGCCCATGGAGGTGCTCCAGTTTCCTGGCGGCCACGCGAACCTCACGTACCTGGTTCGCTTCGGTGAGCGCGAGCTGGTCCTGCGCCGTCCGCCGCTGGGTCCGGTGGCCCCCCGCTCTCACGATATGGCGCGCGAGTACCGCGTGCTCTCCCGGTTGGCCGACCACTTTCCCCCGGCGCCGCACGCCTACCTCCTCTGTGAGGATCCCGAGATCGTCGGCGCGACGTTCATCGTCATGGAACGGCGGCGGGGAATCGTGGTGCGCTTCAGCGTTCCGCCCGAGATCGATCGCCATCCCGATGCGCGCCGCCGCATGAGCCATGCGCTCATCGATGTGATGGCCGACTTTCACGACGTAGACTATGAGGCCATCGGCCTGGGAGATCTGGGCCATCCCGAGGGCTTCATCGAGCGGCAGGTGCGTGGCTGGAAGCAGCGCTGGGAGCGCGCCAAGCACGAGGAGCGGCCGCGTTTCGACGAGATGCACCGCTGGCTCGTCTCGGAGATGCCCAAGAGCGCTCGAGCCGGCCTGGTCCACAACGATCTGAAGTTTGACAACGTCATGCTCGACCCGAAGGATCCCGGGCACGTGGTCGCGATCCTGGACTGGGACATGACCACGCTGGGCGATCCTCTCGTCGATCTCGGCACGCTGCTCTGCTACTGGGCGCAGGCGGACGATCCCGACGTGCGCGGGGCCACACCGTCTGTGACCGCCCAGCCGGGCTTTCCAACCCGGGCCGAGATCACGAGTCGCTACGCCGAGCGGCGCGGGATCGCGGTCGAGAGCCTGGTCTGGTACGAGGCCTTCGGCCTGTGGAAGACCGCCGTGGTGCTGCAGCAGATCTACATCCGCTACCTGCGCGGCCAGACGCGGGACGAGCGCTTCGTCTACCTGGGTGAGCGCGTGCCCGCCCTCGTGGAGGCGGCCGCGACCGTCGCGGGGCTCGGGTGAGCTCTCCGCAGCGGGGGGTCGCCTCGGTCGGTTGGGGGCACCGAGTCGCCGCGGACGCCGATCGGGATCCGGTGGCGTCGTTCGCGGCCACGGGACGGCGGATCGAGTATCCTCGCTCCCCGATGCGGACGTGGATCGGCTCGTGGCTCCTGGGCCTCGCGATTCTCTGGCCCGGTCTCGGCGGAAGCAGTGCGGCCGCGGAATCCGACCGTGTTCTGCTCGCGACCACGACGAGCGTGCGCGACTCGGGGCTGCTGGGCGCTCTGCTGCCGGTCTTCGAGGCGAAGACGGGCATCGGGGTTCGTGTGCTCGCGGTCGGCAGCGGTGCGGCGCTGCGGATGGGGGCCGAGGGCAATGCGGACCTGCTGCTCACGCACGCGCCCGACGGCGAGAAGGCACTCCTGGCGTCGGGCGTCGTGCTGGACCGCACGCCGTTCATGGAGAACGATTTCGTCATTGCGGGCCCAGCGGAGGATCCCGCCAGCGTGGCTGATGCAGCGAATGCTGTGGAGGCCTTTCGGCACATCCGCGCGGCCGGAGCGGCCTACGTGAGCCGAGCGGACGACTCGGGTACGCACCGTCGTGAGAGGGCGCTCTTCGCGCAGGCCGGGATTGGCCCCGACGAGCGCTGGCCGGGCCTCGCGCGCACGGGTGCCGGGATGGGGCTCACCCTCCAGGTAGCGGGGGAGCGGCGGGCGTACGTGCTCTCGGATCTCGGAACGTTCCTGGCGTTTCGCAAGCGAGTCGGATTGGTGTCTCTGTCGCGCTCGGAGCCGGCGCTGCGAAACGTCTACTCGGTGCTGCGCGTGAATCCGAAACGTTTCCAGGGCCGCATCCACGCCGAGGCGGCCGACGCCTTGGCGCGCTTCCTGCTCTCGGACGAGGCCCGGGAGAGGATCGCGAAGTACGGCGTCAATGTCTTCGGCCAGCCGCTCTTCCGACCGCTCACGGTCGGACGCCCGGATGACTGAGCTCGAGCCCTCGATCCTCCTGGAGATCACCGCGCGCACCCTTCAGGTCTGCCTCGCCGCGCTCGCACTCTCCGTAATCATCGGCCTGCCCATCGGGATCACTCTCGGCCGCCGCCGCTTCGTGGGGCGCTCAACATTGATCAGTGTCGTCAACGCGGGAATGGGGGCCCCGCCCGTTGTCGTGGGTCTCGGGGTCGCGCTGCTCCTGTGGCGAAGCCAGCCCCTCGGCGGTCTGGAGCTGATGTACACCCCCGAGGCCATGATCCTCGCCCAGGTGCTGATTGCGCTTCCGCTCGTCGTGGGCATCACGCTCGCGGCGGTCGGAGCCCTCGACATCGACTGGGAGCTCCAGGTTCGCACCCTCGGCGTGTCCGGTGCCGCTCGGGTCTGGCTGCTGCTGCGCGAGATTCGCCTGGGGGTACTCGCGGCCGTCATCGCCGCTCTCGGGGGCATCCTCTCCGAGGTCGGCGCGGTGATGCTCGTCGGTGGCAACCTCGAGGGCGAGACCCGGGTGCTCACGACCGCGATCCTGATGCACGCGCAGATGGGGGAGTACGAGGTGGCCATGGCGCTCGCCGCGGTTCTGCTGGGCCTCATGCTCGTGCTCACCGGGCTCCTCACCGTCGTGCAGCAGGGAGACCGCGCGTGAGCGATCGGTCGGCTCTGGCCGTCCGGGGGCTGCGGGTGGTCCGTACCTCGCGCACCGGTGCCTTCGAGCTCTGCGTGGACGAGCTCGAGCTTCGTCGCGGCGAGGCGCTTGCGGTGCTCGGTCCCAACGGCGCGGGAAAGAGCACGCTGCTGCGAGCCCTCGCGGGCCTCGAGCCGCCTGCGGCCGGGCGGGTGGAACGCGGAGCCGAGGGACCGGTCACGCTCGTCTTCCAGCGTCCGATCGCACTCGCGGGCTCCGTCGAGCACAACCTGAGGGTTGCGATCCGCGCGGCCCGCCTTCGGGGTGCGGCGGCCCGACGGCGCGTGTACGAGTCGCTCGAGCACTTCGGAATTCTCACGCTCGCCTCGCGTCGTGCCTCCACCCTCTCGGGGGGTGAGCTGCGGCGCCTGGCGTTGGCGCGCGCCTTTGTGCTCGAGCCGTCGGTGCTCCTCCTGGACGAGCCCTTCGACGACCTCGACGCTCAGGCCCAGGAGGCGCTCTCCCTCGATCTGCGCCGGCTCGTCCGGGAGCGCGACATCGCTCTGGCGCTGGTCAGCCATGATCTGCGGAGAGCCCTGCTGCTCTCGGACCGGATCGCGGCTCTGCTCGAGGGGCGACTCGTGCAGCAGGGTCCTCGACAAGAGGTTCTGGACCGTCCAGCCACCGACGCGGTGGCCCGGTTGGTCGGGATGTCCAACCTGATTCCCGGCCGGGTCAGTGCGGAGAGGAGCGGGAATCTCGTCTGGGTGGAGATCGACTCCGAGCACCGTCTCCTCGCGCCTCCCCGCTTCGCACCTGGTACGCGGGTCTGGGTCGGCATCCGTCCGGAGCACCTGAAGGTCGAGCTCGGCGAGCGGGGATCCGGCCACGGAGATCCTGGCGTGCCGCTCGGCAAGGGGATCACGCGACACATCGTGTCGGACGGGGCGGTCGCCACCGCCCACGTCGCCTGGGGAGACCTCGTCCTGCGGACCCACCTCTTGGCGGGGCGAGGACTGGCCCGCAGCCTCGCCTCGGGGCAGGTGCTCAGCCTCTCGGTTCCGCCGCGCCACATCCACCTGATTCGTCGTGACGGATAGAATGGGCTGCGGTCCTCGTCCCCGACCCCAACGAGCGACCCGGGGGAGCGCATGAATCTGCGAACGCCGGTCTGCGACCTCTTCGAGATCGAGCGTCCCATCTTCCTCGCGGGCATGGGCGGCGTGGCCTATGCGCAGCTCTGCGCGGCCGTCTGCGAGGCAGGAGGATACGGCACGCTCGGCATGGCCGGGGCCACACCGATGCAGATCCGCAACGAGATGCGCGAGGTGCGCCGGAGGACGGACCGTCCCTTCGGTGTGGACCTGCTGGCGGCGCTACCCGACCAGGTCACGGCCGCGATCGATGGGATCATCGAAGAAGGGGCTTCGTCGTTCATCGCGGGGCTCGGCGTACCGGGACCCGTCATCGACCGCTGTCACGAGTCCGGGCTCAAGGTCGTGAGCCTCTGCGGTAAGGTGAGCCACGCGCTCCGCGCCGAGGCGGCCGGCTGCGACGCGGTCGTGGCGCAGGGGACGGAGGCGGGCGGCCACACCGGCAGCATCGCGGGCCTGGCCCTGATCCCTCAGATCGTCGATGCTGTCGACATCCCGGTGCTCGCGGCGGGATCGATCGTCGACGGTCGCGGGCTCGTGGCTGCGCTCGCGCTCGGTGCGCAGGGTGTCTGGATCGGCACGCGCTTCATCGCGTCCCGCGAGGCGCGTGCGGCACGGGTCTACAAGCAGCGCATCGTCGAGGCAGGGAGCGCCGACACGATCGTCTCGCGCGGCTACTCCGGAAAGCCGATGCGCGTCATCCGCAACCCCTACATCGAGGAGTTGGAGCGACACCCCGAGCGCATCCAGCCCTTCCCCCAGCAAATCGGTTTCAGCCTCCGCGCGGGAGTGCTCCAGCTCGGGCAGGAGGAAGGCGTGGATCCCGATCGTGCCTGCATGCCGGCCGGACAGGGCATCGGCGGCGTCGACGAGATTCTCACTGTCCAGGAGATCGTCGACCGAATCATGAATGAGGCACGCCGCACGCTCGAGACGCTGTACGGTCGGCTCTGAGCCCCCGGTCCTTCCGGCCGGTGATGCCCCCTGTATACTGGATCCGAACCTTGCGGGAGCTCTGGTGTCCGAGCCGATCGTCGTCGAGCGTGAGGGACCTCTCTGCTGGCTGACGCTGAACGACCCGCCTCGGAACGCGATTGGCTTGGCGATGGTGGACCAGCTCGAGGCGCTGCTGACCACGCTCGACGAGGATCGGGAGGTGCGCGTGCTCGTGATCCGTGGAGCGGGCGAGCGTGACTTCTCCGTCGGGGCCAACATTCGGGAGTTCGGCGAGGCCGTTGCGCGCCTGGGCCTGGAGGGTTTCTTGGGGCAGCGGCTGCGTCTGCTCGAGCAGCTCGAGAACCTTCGCAAGCCGGTGATCTGTGCGATTCACGGGGCGTGCGTGGGGGGCGGTCTCGAGCTGGCGCTCGCGGCGCACTTCCGGATCGCCGCCCGAGGCGCGCGGCTCGGTCTCCCGGAGATCGAGCTCGGCATCGTGCCCGCCTGGGGGGGCACGCAGAGGCTGACACGGACGGTGGGTCGCGCACACGCGCTCGACCTGATGCTGCGCGCACGCCTGATCGAGGCGGAAGAGGCGCAGCGGATCGGGCTCGTGCACGACGTCTGTTCGCTCGCTGAGCTCGAGGCACGAGCGCGCGAGCTCGCCCGCGAGCTCGCCTCCAAGCCTCCGCTCGCCGTGGCCGGGATCCTCGCGGCCGTGATCGGCGGCGAGTTCCGACCGCTTCCTGAGGGTCTCGCGCTCGAGCGCGAGGCGATCACGCAAACCAGCGCGAGCCGCGATGCCCGCGAAGGCCTCCGCTCCTTCTTTGAGAAGCGAAAGCCCGTGTTCCGCGGCGAGTGACGCCTGGCTGGACTGGACCAGCATCCATGGTCCATGATCGCGCCACGATCAGGCCGGTCACGCGGTGCCGCGAGGGCTTCGCGCGATCGTCCCAGAATGGAGGCAAGCATGATGAGGCTCAACCGCTGGATGATTCGAGAGACGGTCGGGATCGCCGCACTGGCGGCGCTGCTCATGAGCGCGGGAGCCGCGAGCGCGAAGCCGGACGTGGATGGCGCCGTCGATGCGCTGATCGCACTGCCGCACGACGTCGGGGGAGATGCCCTGGGTGCGGTCGGTCTGGTCCTGGCGGCTGGGGTCGGGGCCACCGGCGACGTGCTGGCCGTGATTGATCAGAGTGAGTACGGGCGTGTTCTTCTGCGTGGCTTCGCCAGCACTCTCACGCGTCGTTTTGCCTACGGTCTCTCACGTCTGGCGAGCGGTGCCCTCGAGGGCTTCCGGAACGATGACCTCCACAAGTTCCCCGAAGACCTGGGCGACTACCTCGATCCCAAGAGCCATGAGGCGCGGATCTGGACCCTACGTTCCGGGATCGGTGCTGCCGTGCTGGGTGCCACGGATCTGGTCACGAACTCGCTGCTCGTGCTGACGCGCGCCGCAGGGTCTACGGAGCACTCGGACGAGCTCACGAAGATGCAGGACGACTGGCGCGACGACTGGGTCGACTGGCGCGAAGGGCAACGACGCTAGGCAGGCGGCATCAGGTCCTCGGGCGCTACGTCCCGAATGTGCTGGGCGAAGTACCAGTGGTGCCCTTCGAGGTCCTCGCTGCCGTACCTGCGGTCCCCGTAGAACATATCCTCGGGCTCGGCCAGAACGCGGGCTCCGGCGGACCTCGTGTGCTCAAAGTGCGCGTCCACGTCGTCGACGTAGACGTACAGGCTCTGGGTGACCTGCCCCAGCCGTGCCGGGCTCCGGTAGTCGGGACCCGGACAGCCCATCATGATGACGCCATCGGCGTGGACCATCTCGGCGTGGGTGATGCTCCCGTCGGCACCGGGAATACGAAGGCGTTCCCGGAAGCCGTAGGTGCGTGCAAGCCACTCGAGGGCTGCCGCGACATCCTCGTAGAGCAGATACGGGGTGATTCGGGGCATGTCTTTGGGGGGACTTACAGGCATGGAATCACCTCCTCACGCCCGGAGGGGCGCAGGGGGCAGCGTACCACCGCGAGAGTCAGGGGTGGGGAGCAACCTTCCTGCAAGACGAGGCCCACCGGCACGGGCCGCTCTGGTAGCATCGATGGGACGGGCGGGGTCTTTGGGCGGGGAGATCGCGCCGACAGAAAAGGCTGCAAAGATGTACAGGCGCCTCTACTGGGCCTTGGCCCACCTCGGATTGATGAGCTTTGCGGCGGCCTTCGCGATGGGCTTCCGGCACGATCCCCAAGCACCGCTCGCCAACGTGGGCTTCAACGTGGGACTCTTCACCCTCTTCATCGCGGTTCACATCGTGATGATGATGCCGGCCTTCAAGAGGACGTTCTTCGGGAATCCGGAGGGAACCCCGCCGGAGCGGCGCCTCTACGTGACGATCGCGGTCGTGACCTGGGTCGCTCTCTATGTGCTGCACAAGCCCGTGCCCGGCTTCGGCTTCGCCTCCCCCCTCTGGCTGCAGTTCGTCGGGCTCTGCGCTCTCCTTCTCTCGGTCGTTGCGTTCTTCGAGTTCGCGACTTTCGAGAGCCTCGCCGGCCTGCTCGGCCTTCCGGGTGCCCCGCTCTCCCACTCGGTGGGTGCCGAGACCCCTCTGATGACGGAGGGCGCGTACGCCGCGGTCCGCCACCCGATGTACCGTGCGGCGTGCTTCCTGGTCTTGTCGTCGCTTCTCATGCACCCCCATGCGGGGCAGCTCCTCTTCGTGGCGCTCTGCGCGGCCTCGTTCCTGGGCTTCATCCCCGTCGAGGAGCGGCAGCTTCTCTCCGCGCGGGGCGCGGAATATCGAGCGTACATGGACCGCACGCCCTCGCGTGTTTTCAAGGGGATCTGGTGAGGGACGGCACCGTCTGCCTGAGGTGACGGCCGTGTTTTGGAGGTACGGGAAGCGAGCCGGGAGCGTTCCCCGCTATGTCCCCGCGCTCGGCTTCGCGTGGCTGACGCCGCTGTACGATCCGGTGCTTCGCTGGACGACCCGGGAACGCCGATTCAAGAGTGAGCTCCTCGACCAGGCGGCCGTGGCCTCGGGCCATCGAGTCCTCGATCTCGGGTGCGGCACGGGGACGCTCGCGATTTGGCTGAAGCGAAACCAGCCGCTCGCCCGCGTCAGTGGTCTGGATGTCGATTCGGATATCCTGGCGCGGGCCCGGCGCAAGGCGAGCGAATCGGGACTCGCCGTCCCCTTCGTGCGCGGGCTCTCGCACGAGCTCCCGTACGCCGATCGGAGCTTCGACCGCGTTCTCTCCACGCTCTTCTTCCACCACCTTCCGAGGGCGGACAAGCTCCGTACGCTCGTGGAGATCCACCGCGTGCTGCGCCCGGGTGGGGAGCTGCATCTGGTGGACTGGGGAACGCCCTCGGGAAGGCGTGCTCGGCTGCTCTTCTATTCCATACAGCTCCTCGATGGGTTCGAGACCACGCAGCTTCACGTACGAGGAGAGCTCGTCCAGCTGATGCGCTCGGCGGGCTTCGGGACCCTCTCGGAGCCGGGCAAGCTCGATACGGTCTACGGGACACTCCGCTTTCATCTCGCCCGCAAGGCGCGAGCGTGAGACGCGCGGGGTCGTATCGAGCTGTGCCCGCCCGAGCTCGGCTCTCCGCGACACGGACCGGTGGCGGGCACGACCGGCTCGTCGCCACGAGGTTGCGGCCGTGCGACTGACCGCTCTGCTCCGTCACCTGGCTGCCATCACCGCACTGCCGGTGACGGTGACGCTCGTCGTACCGCTCTGGCTCGCTCACAGCCAGGAGGTTTCCTGGTCCTCGTTCGGAGGGGTCGGCGGGCTCGCGCGTACAGCCGGGGCCGGCGTACTGCTGAGCCTCGGGCTCGCACTCTTCGCGGCGTCGCTTCACGGCTTTGCCACGCGCGGAGAAGGGACCCTGGCCCCCTGGGACCCCCCTCTCCGGCTCGTCGTCGACGGTCCCTACCGCTTCGTGCGCAACCCGATGATCTCTGGGGTCTGCTTCGTTCTGCTGGGTGAGGCCGTCCTGCTCGGCTCCTGGGTCCACGGCCTCTGGGCGGTCTTCTTCATCCTGCTGAACGCGATCTACATTCCGCTGGTGGAGGAGCCGCAGCTCGAGCGGCGCTTCGGGGAGGCGTACCGCGAGTACCGGGGCCACGTCCCCCGCCTCGTGCCGCGGCTCCGTCCCTGGAGCCCCCCGAGCGGGGCCGCTACTCGGGAAGAGGGACCGGAGCGTGCCGGCAGCGGATGAGCAGCGAATGCTCCAGGGCCTCCTCGCGCAGGTGAGCGATCTTCTGATAGGCCGGGTGCTGGGGCAGCCGAGTGAACGTCTCCCAGTCCGGCCACTCGACGATGAAGAAGAGGTCGGGGCTCCACTCGCCGATCAGGGCCAGATCCGGTGTGTAGGCGTCGAGCATCCTGGCTCCGAGCTCGCTCACGATCGGGGTCGCCGCCGCCGCATACTCGGCATACTTCTCCGCGCCACCGTCCGGCTTGAACCAGAGCACGTTGAGCATGTAGATTCGGGGATCGTGCATCGCGGCTGAACCTCCTTCCCTGCGCGCGGCGCCGGCCAGCGCCGTGGGCACCCTAGCACGTCGCACGCGCGCGCCTACGTGCGGATCCGAGAGCGCCCCATGCATCGTCGAGAGTTCCTCAAGCTCACCCTTCGCGGCGGCGTCACGCTCGGGCTCACGGCACCGCTCGCGTCCTGCGGCGAGGAGGTTCCCACCTTCGTCGAGGCGTCGAGCTGGAACCCTGGCGAGGTGCAGCACCTGCTCCCGACAGCGAGCCACAGCCGGATCCGATTGAAGGTCTCACTTCGCTCGGCCCAGGAGGCTCCTCCCGTGCTGCGCGTGGCCGACCGGCGTGCCCCCGGTCGGCGCACGGACTCCGCCGGACGATTCTTCGCTTTCGATGTGAGGGATCTTGAGGCTGCGACCGAGTACGAGTTCCAGCTGCTGAGCCGCGGCGGCGACCCCCTCTGCGACCCCTGGCCGCTCCGCACCCTGCCGGCACCGGACGCATCCCCCGTGCGCTTTCGCCTGCTGGTCTACACCTGTGCGGGAGGCTCGGATCTCTTCCGGCATCCGACCCAGGGAAGGATCTTCCAGCCGCTCCAGGTTCGCCGCCGGCTGCTCGCTCGCGCGCTCGCCCTCGCCCCCGATGCCGTCGTGGCCAACGGAGATCACGTCTACTGGGATCTGCGTTCACGATCCGGACTCGCCATGGGCCGCTCACCGCAGGCCTGGTGGTCCGCCGGCCACTTCGATCGCGACGCCGCGATCCTGGGGACGCAGAACGAGGAGGTGCTCAAGGCGGGCTTTGGCCCACAGATCGCCGATCTCTACACCACTCTGTTCCGATCCGTTCCGGTCTTCTTCCTCCAGGATGACCACGACTACACGGAGAACGACGAGGCGAGTGAATCCCTGCGTACGTTTCCGCCTGATCGCTTCATGCTCGCCGTGGCGCGTGCAACCCAGCGGCTCTACTACCCCGAGTTCTTCGCTCCGCCCTCACTGGCACGTGACCTCGTCTCTACGGAGGAGCTCAGCGAGAGCTTCGGTCAGCTCCGCTACGGTCGGCTCTTCGAGGCCCTGCTCTACGACTGCCGGCGACACCTGACTCTGGGCGCGCCCGCTTCTCGAGCGCAGTTCGTGCCCGGGTCCGTGGAGCGCTGGTTGGTCGAGAGGACCCGCCGCAGCCCCGCGCGCCACCTGGTCCAGATGCCCTCGACGCCCGTGCTCTGGACCGCCGGAAAGTGGGGCGAGTGGTATCCGGATGTACATGACGAGCACGGCGAATTGAGCATCACGACCCGAAAGCCCTTCTGGCCGGTCGGATGGCGCGAGCAGCACGACCGTCTGCTGCGCGCGAGCTCGGGGCGGCGGGATCGCATCCCCCTCTGGGTGAGCGGGGATCTGCATGCGACGGCGATCGGTCGCATCCATCGCACGGGGGAGCACAGTCTGGAGGCGAACCCCGTGGTCAGCGTCCTTTGCGGGACGCCCGGTACCGCAGGGCCCGGCTGGCCCTCGCGGTTCCGGAAGCAGCGGCCCGTTCCCTCCGGGAGCCTCGAGGCGGAGGCGTGGCTGGAGCCGCTGGAGGAGAACGGCTTCACGATTCTCGACTTCACATCCGAGGGGGTGCGCCTCCAGTTCTTCCGCTGGCACCCCGACGACGGCCTGGAGGTCATCGCGAGCCTGCAGCCGTTTCACGTCCGGGAGCTGCCGCATCCCGGGCCCACCGGAGTCTGAGACCGATCCGCTTTCGCCCCGACCGGCTCGCGTGGGACCGGATCGGCGGCTCGCCATTGCGCTAAGCTCCGGTAGATCTGAGCCGGAGGGGGAAAATGCTGGATGACGCGGACGCCTACGGCCACGTCACGGCCCGCTACTACGACGCGGCATACGAGAAGCTGAGGGCGGGCTGTGGAGACGTCGAGTTCTACCGGGAGCTGGCCCGTGAGGCCCAGGGCCCCGTTCTCGAGCTCGCCTGCGGGACCGGCCGTGTGCTGCTGGAAATCGCAAAGCAGGGAATCCCCTGCACGGGTCTGGATGCCTCGCCGCGGATGCTGTCAGCGCTCCGCCGCAAGGAGTTTCCCCCGACGCTGCGGCTCGTCTGTGCGCCCATGCAGGACTTCGATCTGGGCGAGGTCCGCTACAGCCTCATCTTCAGTGCATTCCGTGGCTTTCAGCATCTCTACACGCACGAGGATCAGCTCGCCTGTCTCGCGTGCGTCCGGAGACATCTCGCGCCCGGCGGGCGATTCGCCTTTGATGTGTTCTCGCCCGATCCCGAGCGCTCACGGCTCGCGCACGAGCCCGAAGCCGAAGACGTGCGTTTCGAGATGGACGGGGAGACGATCATCCGCCTTACGGCGGTGGAACGAGATCTCGACCGGCGCTTGCTGACGGCGCGAATGCGCTACGAGCGACGCAGCGGGAACGAGGTGATCGACAGCGAACGCATCGACATCCCCATGCGCTACTTCTCAGCTGATGAGCTCCGCGCGCTGATGACCGAGGCGGGGTTTGACCACGTGACGCTCCATGGAAACTTCGATCGCCGTCCGTATGCGGAAGGCTCACCCGAGATCATCGTCGTCGCCCGCTAGGCATTCTCCGCCGCGGCGCGTGCCGCCGCACGAGATTCGCGGAGCAGCGGAAGCGCGATCGCAAGCAGCACGAGGGCTGCGCCGAGGAGGCGGCTCCGCCCCGGGCTCTCGCCCAGGATCGCCGCGCCGAGCCCGAAGCTGGCGACGGGCTGCGCGAGCAGCAGCATCGCCCCGTGGTGTCCGGGCAGCTGTCGAATCCCCGCAGAGATCAGCATCCAGCAGCCGACCTGGACGCCGAAGCCGAGCGCAAGAAGCCAGCCGTGCTGCTGCGCCGTCAGCGAGACGGGAAGCGAGCCGTCCAGCAGGCCCACGACGCCGAGCACGGGGAGCGCCACGCCCAGCTGAACCAGCAGGGCGGCCTCGGGCCTCACGGCGGCTCGGCGCTGGGCCCCTCGCAGGTGGATCAACATCAGCGCGTAGGCCAGGCCCGAGGCCAGGCCGAGCAGCAGGCCGCCGCGGTCCACGTGGGCGGGAAGCGAGCGCGGGGTTCCACCCGCCAGCAGGAAGAGCCCAGCCCCGAGCAGGGGGAGGCTGAGCCAGAAGCTGCGTGAGGGACGCTCGCCGAGAAAGAGCAGACCGATGAGTGCGACCCAGATCACCTGCGTGTTCGCCAGCAAGGTGGCCGGTCCGGCGCCCAGAAGCCGGATGGCGTGGTACCAGAGCCCGAGATCGGCTGCAAAGAAGAGGCCCGAGAGCGCGGCCAGGGGGAGCCAGCGTGGCGAGCGGAACGAAGCGCGACCGTCCGCCCTCAGCAACGTGATCGGTATCAGGAGAATCAGCGCGTAGAGGAAGCGCCAGATCGCGGCCGGAGTGGGATGGGTCGAGGCCAGCAGGAAGAGCACCGGTGCGCTCGAGATGCCCAGCGCCCCGGCCAGCGTACGGAGGTAGTCCGACGCCCGCGGCCCCAGAACGGTCGCCTGGTTCTCAGCCACGGCCGCAGGCCGGCTGCTGCTGGGTCAGACAGTGGAGGCCGCCGAGCCCGCGCACGAGCGTTCGGCTTCCGACCGATCGGATCGTACGTCCCGGAAAGAGCTTGCCCAGGATCTCACGCGCGCGCTCGTCCTCTGCGACACCGAAGGCAGGCACCAGAAGCGCGCCATTGACGATGTAGAAGTTGGCGTAGCTCGCGGGAAGCGCCTCGCCCGCGGCCTCGATCCGGCTAGGGAGGGGAAGGTCGACAATCTCGAGGTGTCGGCCGCAGGCATCCCGCGCGCGCGACAGGGTCTCGCGGCATCGCGCCAGCGCTTCGGCGTGGGGCCGCTGAACGTTCGGCTCGACGCTGACGGTCACACGTCCCGGAGCGACGAAGCGCACCAGGTTGTCGATGTGCGCGTCTGTGTCGTCTCCGGTCAGGGCACCCGGCAGCCAGAGGATCTTGCGCAGGCCGAGCAGGCCGTGCAGATCGGCCTCCAGAGCCTCCCGCTCTTCGACGGGATTGCGTCCCGGCGCAAAAAAGCTCGAATCGGTGGCGATCAGGGTTCCCTCGCCATCGACCTCGAGCGCACCGCCTTCCACGATCCAGCGGATGCGGCGGTGGGGACATCCGCTTCGCGCCGCGATCTGGCTGGCCAGCGCATCGTCGCGATCCCAAGGGGGGTACCGGCCGCCCCAGCTGTTGAAGCTCCAGTCGAGCGCGAGCTGCTCCCCGTGATCGTCCTCGACGAAGGTCGGCCCGATGTCGCGCAGCCATGAGTCCTCGCTCGGAAGCTCGTGCAGCGCGATGGGATGGCGCGGGTCACGGGGAAGCTGTGCGCGCACGTGGCGCGCGTGCGCGTCGCTCTGCACCAGGAGCTGAACGGGCTCGTGGTTGGCAAGCACGCACACCAGCTGCCGGAACTCGGACTCGGCCTGCGCCAGGGAGCCGGGCCAGGTCTCGGGGTTGTGGGGCCAGGAAACCCAGGTCGCCGCGTGGCGCTCCCACTCTGCGGGCATGCGACTCACGGCTGCGAGCGGAAGCGCTTCAGCAGATCGTCGTAGGCGTCCACGCGCCGGTCGCGCAGGAACGGCCAGGTGCGGCGCTGCGCCTCGATCAGCGCGATCGGACAGTCCACGACGAGCAGCGACTCCTCGTCGGGCGGCGCCTGCTCCATCACCCGGCCGCGTGGATCACAAACGAAGGAGCTGCCCCAGAACTCCAGGTCCTTCTCGCGGCCGACGCGGTTGCAGGCTGCCACGAAGATCGAGTTCGCAACGGCGTGGCCTCGCTGAACGGTCAGCCACGACTCCCGGTCGCCGCGTCGCTCCTCGGGATCCTCGCCCTCGGGCCAGGCGATCGCTGTAGGAAAGAACAGCAGCGTGGCCCCGTCGAGCGCCAGCAGACGTGCAGCCTCGGGGAACCACTGGTCCCAGCAGATCAGCACGCCGATCCTCCCGACGGCGGTGTCGATTGCGCGGAAGCCCCGGTCACCGGGGCTGAAGTAGAACTTTTCGTGAAAGCCGGGATCGTCGGGAATGTGCATCTTGCGGTAGAGACCGGCGACCGATCCGTCTCGGTCGAGCACCAGCGCGCTGTTGTGGTACACGCCGGCCGCGCGCCGCTCGAAGAGGGGAAGGATCAGCACCAGCGCGAGCTCACGCGCGAGCCCGGCCATCTGCTCGCTGGTCGGCCCCGGAATCTTCTCGGCGAGTTCGAAGGCGCGGCGGTCATGGGTCTGCGGGAAGTAGGGCGTACGGAAGAGCTCCTGCAGACAGACCAGCTCGGCCCCGCGTACGGCGGCCGCCCGGATCGCCTGCTCGGCACGCTCGAGGTTGCGCTCGGGATCGTCGCTGGCTCGCTGCTGAACCAGTGCGATGCGTCGGGAGGGCTCGGGCATGGCTGGTCTCCGGCGGAGTGCCGCCGGGCCGGGAGTCTATCAGAGTCCTGCGCGGGCGCCGCGCGCGGCGCGGTCTACTGGCCGCGAGGTGCCGTGGCCTTCTTGCGCGTCCCGGTCTTCTTCCGCGTGGTCTTCTTCGCGGCCGCCTTCTTGCGCGTCGTCTTCTTGCGTGTGGTCTTCTTCCGGGTCGCCTTCTTCCGGGTGGTCTTCTTGCGACCGCCGCCCGTGCGTTGTGCGAACTCGAACCCGTGACGGCCGTTCTCCTTGTGGAAGAGCTTCGCCGAGAAGGGGCGTCCGCGTCGCGAGATGAAATCGCTGAGCATCTCCGTCGCGCCCGATCGCACGTACTGCTCGGCCTCTTCGCGCGTGATCTCGCGACGGCAGACCGTGCGCGGCAGCACGAAGGGGCAGGGCGGGTCCCCCTCGCCGCCGCCCTCCCGCTTCTCGAGTGCGCTCCGGCAGACGTAGTGCGTCGCGGTCTCGACGATCTCGCTGCCGTGGTCCCGCGGACAGGGCCCCAGCGGCGTATCGTCCACCTCGTACTCGGGCAGATCGGTGATGCGATCGCCCTCGCTTCCGGCCTCGCGGATCAGCTTCAGTTCCATCCCTTCGAGCTTGAGGATCCCGCTGTAGGTGCGGCCGTCTCGATACATGAAGCCATCGAGCGGGCCCGCCTCGCCTTTCTCGACCAGGAGCTGCGCGGTGTGACGGTCCAGATAGCGCCCGGCCTTGTCCTTCCAGAGCCGGAAGGGACAGTCCTCCTCCGGCGTGACGTCGGGTACCTCCTTGCAGCGGTAGAACCAGGAGCGTTCGTAGACGGGGCGCCCGCAGCCGGGGCAGGGTCCGAGGGGGTTTTCGTCCGGATACAGGTCCTCGTAGTCGAAGCTCCGTGCCTTGTCCACGATCTCGCTGGTGTACTCCACGATCTCCCGCATGAACGCGTCCGCACTGAGCTCTCCGTGCTGGACGCGCTGCAGATCGTGCTCCATCTCTCCGGTCAGCTCCGGTGAGGAGAGCCGGTCGATGTGGATCCGGCGCAGAACGTCGATCAGCCGGATCCCCTTGACGGTCGGTCGCAGCGCCTTGCCCATGCGCACGACGTAGCCCTTGAGAAGCAGGTTCTCGATGATGTCCGCGCGCGTAGCCGGTGTTCCGATGCCTCGCTCGCGCATGGCGTCGGCCGCGTCCTCGTCCTCCACGTACTGCCCCGCGTTCTCCATGAGCGATAGCAGCCGGGCCTCGGTGATGTGCGCGGGTGGACGCGTCTTCTCTGCGAGAAGATCGACATCGTTGCACGTCACGCCCACGCCTGCGACCTCATGCGACCCCGGGCGCAGCGGAGGCAGCGCCTGGTCTTCCTGATCGATCTGGCCGAGCACGGCTCGCCAGCCGGGCACCTCGAGCGTCCGGGAGCGAGAGCGGAAGGAGTGGCCGGCCACCTCCGTGACGCGCTCGACCCGCTGCCAGATTGCTGGCGGGTAAAAGGAAGCCAGGAAGCGACGCGAGACCAGATCGAAGAGACGGGCATCGTCTCCCCTGAGCTCTCCCTCCGGGAGCTTTCCGGTCGGAATGATCGCGAAGTGATCGGAGACCTTTGAATCGTCGAAGGTGCGCCGCTCGTTCTGCAATCCGTTCTCCAGCAGCCGCGCTGCCTCCGCGCGGAACGGGCTCTGGGTCGCGAACCGACGCAGAATCCCGTCCACCTCGGCGCGGTAGTCCATCGGCAGACAGCGTGAGTCCGTGCGTGGATAGGTCAGGATCTTGTGAACCTCGTAGCAGCGCTGCGCCGCATTCAGCGTACGCTTGGCGGACCAGCCAAAGCGGCGATTCCCTTCGCGTTGCAGGCTCGTGAGATCGAAGAGCGGCGGGGCGGTCTCACGGCTCGGCTTGCGCGACTCACGCGCGCTTCCCATCTGACCGTCGACCGCGCGTGCGATCGCGAGCGCGTGTAGCTCGTCGAAGATGCGATCGTCCTTCTGCTCCGGCTTCCCCTCCGCCGCGCGGAAGCGGGGGTGGAAGTAGGTGGCCGCGTACTCGTGATCTTCCGCCGTGAATCGGGCCTCGATGCGCCAGTAGGGCACGGGCACGTGGGAAAGGATCTCCAGCTCCCGACCCACGAGAATCGCGAGCGTCGGAGTCTGCACACGTCCCGCGGACCAGGCGGTCCGCTCGCGCCGTCCCTGCAGGCGCCGGGTCAGCGCACGCGTCGCGTTCATGCCGATCAGCCAGTCGGAGCGTGAGCGGCAGGCGGCGGCGGCGCCGAGGGTGTCGTAGCGGGAGCCGTCCTCGAGGCGCGAGAAGCCCTCCCGGATCGCGTCGTGCGTCATGGACTGCAGCCAGAGCCGCTCCACGGGCATCTGGCAGCCGAGGAACTCGAGGATCTCGCGGAAGATCAGCTCTCCCTCCCGTCCGGCGTCACAGGCGTTGATCACCCGCTCCACGTCCTTGCGCGCGAGCAGCTTCTTGATGGTTCGCACTCGCTCGCTCGCGCCGGACTTCTGCTTGAGCTTGAACTCCTGCGGAAGGATGGGGAGCGTGTCGAGCGTCCAGCGCTTGTAGACGGGGTCGATGTCCTCGGGGGCGAGCAGCTCCACGATGTGGCCGACCGAGAAGGTGACCAGGTGAGTCGAGCCCTCCCAGTATCCGTCGACCTCGCGGAACCCCCCCAACGCCGCGACGATGTCGCGCGCCACACTCGGCTTCTCCGTGATGACCAGTGCCTTCCCCACCGAGCCTCCCGAGGTCTGAAGGTGGTCCCTTGTAGCCCTCACGATCCTGCGTGGCAAGCCACCCCCGCCTATTCGGGGGTGGGACGGGGCGAGTTGAGCGGCTTGAGCCGGGCCCCGCCTAGGGAACGCGGCGTCCAAGGCAAGATCTTGGATTCAAAGAGCATTCCAGATCCGGGGGGCGCCGTGAGGGAGGCCTCGCGCCTTGCCTGGGCCGCCCCCGAAGATCCCCCTCAAGCGAAACTGCACGTGGGCCGTTGTTCTTAGGGGATCCACTGCGCGCGCACGGGGGTGCAAGTCGAATGAACGGGACCGAGCTCGAGCTTCACGCCCGCCACGAGAGGGACCTTTCGACTCTGAAGGCTCTCGAACGGTCGCTGGTCGAGATCGGCCTGCGGCCCACCTTGACCGTGCCCGCCGAGACGCTCCTGCCCGGTGAGCCCGCTCGGCCACGCGGACCCGTGCGCTGCCGTGTGCGAGTCCAGCTGGCCGGTGACACCAAAGAGCCCGAGCTTCCCGCGGAGCTGCGTGTGGGGATCGTCGATCGCCTCTGGCCGCCGGCAGCGGACGCGCCACCTTCGGACGTCCTCGCCCGCGCGAACCTCATCCTGGCACCGGGACCGGCCCATCAGGCTGCGCTCGCGCGACGCTACGCGGGCGAGGTGGTGGGCGTCGGCCTTGCCTGGCTGGATCCGCTCTTCCGCGATGCGGAGGCGCGACGCAGAGCCGCACGTGAGGCCCTCGGCGTTCCCGAAGACGCCCGCTTGGCGCTCTACGCGCCCGCCGATCCTCCGGGGTCCTGGGCCCTGGAAGTGCTCGGCGAGGAGGTCGTACGCGTGGCCCGGGCCGGCTGGCTGGCCCTGATCGTTCTCTCAGAGGAGAGCGACGGCGCGCCATCGGCGCCCCGTGAGCTCGCGTTGCGGGTTCCCGGTCTCGCCCTCACCTCGCCGGCCGCCACGGACCGCGCCCTGGCGGCGGCGGACGTCATCCTGGCGGAGGGCGGACCGCTGCTCCACGAGGCTCTCGTGCTCGGACGCGGCGTTGTTCGCCTGGGGGGTCGGGAGGTCTGCGAGGCGGGCTCCGTGCTCGCGGAGCTGCCGGCCGTGCTGCGTGCCGAGGACCTGCCCGCGGCGCTGGAGTCCGTGCTCCCGGGAGGCTCGGAGGCCGCGCGCCTCGCTTCGATCGCGGCGCACTGCCGCGAGGAGCTGCTCTCGTTTCCGGGTCGCGCCGCGGAGCAGATGGCGCGTGAGATCCAGCGACACTGCTTCGCACCGGCGGAGCGCGTGGAGGCTCAGAGGACGCCCGCCGCACCCGTGACCGAGAACGTTCCCCCTTCAGATTGCGGCGGACCCGAGTCGCTCGAGCAGATCGAGGCGCGCGCCTCTTTCGGCGACATCGACGGTGCGCTCGCCGCGCTGCGCACGCACCTCGCCGCGCAGCCGAGCGCGCACGCGTACTGCTTGCAGGCCTCCATCCATCGTCGGCAGGGAGAGCTCGCTCCCGCCCTGGAGGCACTCGAGTGCGCGGAGCCGCTCGCGCGCGAGGACCTCGGTCGGGTGCTCTGCGAGCGTGCCCGCGCGCACGTCGATGGCGGCGAGCTCGGGGCAGCACGGGGCCTCTTCGAGGAGGCGACCGGGATCTCCCCCCGAAGCGCCGACCCCTGGGTGGGGCTGGGCTCCCTCGCGCTGCATGCGCAGCACGCCCCCGAGGCCGAACGCTGCTTCCGCGAGGCCATCGATCGCGAGTACTCCGCGCGGGTCTGGACCGGCCTCGGTCTGGCGCTGGTGGGACAGCAGAGGGGCAAGGAGGCCATTCCGTGCTTCGAGTCCGCCCTGGATCTGGAGGGCGAAAGCGTCACGGCTCTGCACGGCCTGGTCCAGGCGGCGTTCCAGAGTGGCGAGCTCGCCGCGGCGGAGTGCCGCCTGCGCGAGTACCTGGAGCTGCACTCCGGCAACCTCGATCTCTTGTTCACGCTCGCGGGGCTGCGCGTCCAGCTCGGCGACGCGGCCGGCGCACGCGAGGCGATCGAGCGCATCGAGCTCTTCCGATCCGACTATCCCGGGCTCGACGCGCTGCGTGAGAAGCTGGAGTCCGTCCCGTAGACTCTGGGAATGGACTCGGTGCGGCTAGACCGCTGGCTCTGCGCGGCCCGCATCTTCCGGTCCCGGACGCAGGCCAACGAAGCCTGCGGGGGAGGGCACGTGCGTGTCAACGAGACCCGCGCTCGGCCCAGCCACGCGCTTCGGGTCGGCGACGAGGTGCGGGTGCAGGAGCCACGGCGGCTGCGCATCCTGGAGGTGCTCGCGCTGGCCGAGCGGCGGCTGCCGGCGCCGCAGGCGCGCGAGCTCTACGTGGATCACTCCCCGCCTCCCCCCCCGCGCGAGCAGGTCTTCTTGCCGCGCCCGCGAGGGGCGGGCCGCCCGACCAAGCGCGATCTTCGCCAGCTTCGCAAGCTGCGCGGTGGGTCCTGAGGGGATCAGATCTCGAAGTCGTGGTCGAGCAGCGCCTGGTTCCGGCCGTGACACTGCTGGCCGTCGGCTACGTACAGGACCTCACCGTTGATGTACTCCGCCGCCTGTGAGCTCAGGAACACCACGGCGTGGGCGACGGCCTCGGCGCTGACGGGCCGTGGGATGCGCGAGCCGACGAGCATGTCCACGGTCTCCGCATCGTAGGTCGCGTCGAAGCCGGCGGTGCGGACCGGTCCTGGGGCGACGCAGTTGACGCGCACCTTGGGGCCCCACTCGTAGGCCAGCGTACGCGCCAGCTCGAGGACGCCGGCTCTTGCCGCGGCGCTGTGCGCGATGCCAGGGAAGCCGCGCCCGACCACGGCGATGATCTGGCAGATGGCACCGCCGCTGCCCTCCAGCATGCGGCGCCCGAAGACCTGCGTCATGTGCCAGGTTCCGTTCAGGTTCGTGTCGATCACCGCGTGCCAGCCCTTGGGCTTGAAGTCGCGCGCGGGCTGCGGAAACTGCCCCCCCGCGTTGTTCACCAGGATGTCGATGCCCCCGTAGAGCCGGTCGGCCGTCTCGCCGAGGGCCTCCACCGCCTCACGCTCGCGAATGTTGACGAAGGCCGGCTCCACGCGCCGCTCGGTCGCGTCCGCGATCTCACGCGCGGCGGTCTCGAGACGGTCCGTGCGACGTGCGGCGAGCAGCAGATCGGCCCCGGCTGCGGCCAGCGCCCACGCGATGGCCCGACCCAGTCCGCTGCCGCCGCCCGTCACGAGTGCGGTCTTGCCCGCCAGCAACGTGGGTGCAAAGACGGTGAGCGAGGGCGCCTCCGGCATGGACGCGAATTGTAGTCGAGGCCGACGGATCTTTGATACTCTGCGGCTCGTGAGTCCCCGGTCATGACCCGCCAGAAGGAGACCCTCCTGCGGCTCGGCGCCTGCGACGAGGCGACGCGGGAGCTCACACGCCGCCTCAAGGAGCTGCCCAAGGCCGTCGAGGAGGCCGAGGCGCGCGCCCGCGCGGCCCGCGAGGTGATCGAGGATCAGCGCAGGCTTCTGGAGGAGGCCGAGCGCACGCGCCGTACCAAGGAGGCGGAGCTGCAGGACTGCGAGTCGCAGTGTGATCGGTACCAGTCCCAGACGGCGCTGGTGAAGACCAACCACGAGTACACCGCGCTGCTGCACGAGATCGAGAGTGTCAAGGCGCGCATCTCCGAGATCGAGGAGGAGATCCTGATGGCCCTCGAGACCGTCGACGAGGTGGGGGCACACCTGCAGGACGTGGAGCGGGAGCAGTCCTCGCTCGAGCAGGAGTTTCAGCGCCGCGCCGACGCGCTTCGTGAGGAGATCGACCGCACGCGGGCCGAGCTCGAGCTCAGGGAGAAGGAGCGCGCCGAGCTTCTGAGCCAGCTCGGCGACGAGATCCGGGCTCACTACGAGCGGGTTCGTGCGGCCGGAGAGACCGGGACCGCACGCATCCAGGGCGGAAGCTGTGCAGCCTGTCACCGTCAAGTGCCCCCGGAGACCGTGAATCGTGTGCTCGCGGGTGAGGTTCACGCCTGCGGATCCTGCCAGCGGATCCTCGTTGCGTTCGAGGAATGAGCCCTGCGAGGCGGCGAGGCGCGACGCTGCGCGTCTACACCGACGGGGCGGCACGCGGCAACCCCGGACCGGCCGGAGCGGGCGTCCACATCGAGGACGAGACCGGTGCGGCCCTCGACGAGGCGTCGCTCTACCTCGGCGAGGCCACGAACAACGTGGCCGAGTACCGCGCGCTCCTGCTGGGGCTCGAGCGGGCGGGCACGCTGGGAGCCGCCCGCGTCGAGATCCGTGCGGACTCGGAGCTCGTCGTGCGTCAGATGACCGGCCAGTACCGTGTCCGAAACCCCGCCCTGCAGGTGCTCCACCGTCGTGCACGCGAGCTGGAGCGTGGCTTCGAGCGCGTGGACTACGTTCACGTGCCGCGCGAGCAGAACCTGGCGGCCGACCGACTCGCCAACCGCGCCATCGACGGGGAGAGGGCCGCTCCGGGGTCCCCAGCGGCCGGGCAATCGTAGGTTTTTCATCTGTTAATTCAATACTTTACGGGCTCTCCCCGTCGGAGCCGGGCGGGCGGGGAGCCGGCTCCGTTTTGCTAGAATCCGCCCCCGGGGAGACAGGAACGGGGACAGATGCTCGACAGGGATCGCTACTGGGATTGTCTGGAGCAGGCCCACGAGGCCTCGTCCGGTGGACGCGTGGACGAGGCCCTGAGCTGGCTTGCCGAGGCGCTCCGCGCGAATCCGCGGGGGGCCGAGGCCCACAATGGCCGGGGTGAAATCTTCTGGGACAACGGGCGCTACGCGCAAGCCCTGACCGAGTTCACGCTGGCGGTCGAGGCGGACCCCACCTACTACGGTGCCGCCCTGAACCGCATCGAGATCCTGATCGAGGAGTTCCCCCGACAGGAGGAGGCCCTGGGCCTCTGCGACGAGCTGCTCGCGACCTCCCTGGAACCGCTGCAGGGCGACGAGCGGCGCAGCGTGGAGGCCGAGCTCTACTACCTCAAGGCCAAGGCGCTGTTCTACCTCGACGATCTGGAGGGTGCGCTCTTCCTGCTCCGAAGGGCCCTCAAGGTCCAGGGGGAGACGGGCACGTACCGGGGCTTCGAGGGCCAGATCCTCTTCGAGCTGGGGCGTTTCGAGGCCGCGCAGCGCAGCCTGGAGCGTGCCCGCATTCTCGATCCGGATAGCGCGCACAGCCTCTACCATGCGGCCCTGGTCGCCGAGCAGCTCGGGGACTTTCAGGAGGCGGAGCAGCTCTTCGCGCGCGCGGCGAGCCTGGCGCCGGACCTCTACCCGCTACCCGTGCGGATCTCGGAGCAGGAATTTCAAGCCGTCGTGCGGGAGGCGATCGACTCGCTTCCTGCCGGCCTGCGACGGCACGTCAAGGACTGCCCGATCCTGGTCCAGGACCTGCCCAGCCAGGAGCTGATCGAGCGAGAGCGGGTCTCTCCCCAGACGCTGGGCCTGTTCGAGGGTGTGCCGCTCACGCAGGCCACGCGCTCCGGTGCGGGGGATGTCCGCGTCGATCACGACTGCATCCTGCTCTTCAAGCGCAACCTGGAGAAGGCGGCGAGCGAGCGGGAGAATCTGATCGAGGAAATCCAGAAGACCGTCCAGCACGAGATCGGCCACTATCTGGGCCTGGGCGAGGAAGAGATCGAGAAGCTCGGCCTTGGCTGAGCGGCTCGCGGTGGAGGCTCTCGCCGGCCGACTCCGCCAGCTCTCCGGCGTTGCCGAAGTGCTCGACTCCGAGGCCGACCGCCTGGCTTACGAGTCGGATGGTCTCACGCTGCTGCGGGGCACACCCGCGGTCGTCGTCTTCCCGACCACCACGCGCTCCGTCGTCGAGATCGTCCAGCTCTGTCGCGACGCGGGGCGGCCGTTTCTGGCGCGGGGTGCGGGGACGGGTCTCTCCGGGGGCGCCACTCCCGTGGACGGCTGCGTCCTGATCGAGTGCTCACGCATGGCGCGCGTGCTCGAGGTTGATCCCGTCCATCGGACCGCCACCGTGCAGCCGGGCCTCGTGAACCTTCGGCTCTCCGAGGCCGTCGCCTCGCTCGGGCTCTTCTACGCGCCGGACCCCTCCAGCCAGAGTGCGTGCACGCTCGGCGGGAACCTCGCCGAGAACAGCGGTGGCCCCCACACGCTCAAGTACGGAACGACGAGTCCTCATGTGCTCGCCCTCGAGGTCGTGCTGCCGGATGGCTCCCAGGTCTGGCTCGGGCGCCGCGACGGCCACCCGCATGGCTACGATCTGCGGGGGCTGTTCGTGGGCTCGGAGGGGACACTGGGGATCGTGACCGCCGCGGTCGTCCGTCTGCTGCCGTTGCCCGAGCGAGTCTGCACCATGCTGGCGAGCTTCGACTCGCTCGTGGCCGCATGCGAGGCGGTCTCGGCGATCATGGCTGCGGGGATCGTGCCGGCCGCGCTCGAGATGATGGACGATCGGACCATCGAGGCCATCGAAGCCTCGGTCTACGCGGCCGGCTACCCGCGCGAGGCCCGTGCGGTTCTGCTCGTCGAGCTCGACGGTCGCGCGGAGCAGGTTGCCGAGGAGCGTCGCCGCGTGGGGGTTCTTCTCGACGAGCAAGGTGCGCTGGAGCTGCGCGTTGCGCGCGATGAGAGGGAGCGGCAAGCCCTCTGGCGCGGTCGCAAGGGTGCCTTCGGCGCCATGGGCCGTCTGGCACCGGATCTCTACGTGCACGATGCCGTCGTGCCCCGCTCGCGCCTCCCGCAGGTCGTGGAGGCCATCACGCGCGCGGCCGATGCTCGCCAGATTCGCGTGGCGAACATCCTGCACGCCGGCGACGGCAACCTGCATCCGAACCTGCCGTTCGACCGGCGCGATCCACAGCAGCTCGAGGCCGTTCGCGCGCTCGGCGAGGAGCTGCTGCGGATCTGCATCGACGCGGGAGGCGTGCTCTCCGGCGAGCACGGGATCGGGATCGAGAAGCGCGACTACATGCGGATGCTCTTCGATGAGGCGGACCTCGAGCCCATGCGCTGGGTCCATGACGCCTTCGACCCTGAGGATCACTGCAATCCCGGCAAGCTCATTCCAGCGCCGCGAGCTTGCGCCGAGAGCAACCCACACACGCGTGGATATGACGGGGTTCGCTTCTGATGGATGGGTCGCCGTTCGAGACGATCGTCGGAGTGGACGCCTGCGTCGAGCTCGAGGGTCAGACTCTCGACGGCGTCCCCATCACGCACGCGGTGCGTCCCGCCGACGCGTCGCAGCTTGCCGCCTGTCTCGCCGCGGCACGCGAGACCCATCGTCCGTTGATCGTGAGCGGGACGGGGAGCAAGCTCGGCTGGGGTAATCGCAGCCGGGCTGCGGAGCTCGTACGGATCGAGCTGACGCGGCTGGATCGGCCTCTCGAGCTGGACGTGGCGGAAGGCGTCGTGCGGGTGGGCGCGGGCGTGAGGCTCGAGATGCTCGAGCAGTGCGCGGCCGAGCAGGGACAGCGCACGCGACTGCCGGTCTCGTCGCGAGCGGCGAGCGTCGGCGGCACACTGGCGACCGATCCCCCTTCGCCCGAGCTCGGCCCGGCGAGCCGTCTGCGCGACGACGTGCTGGGTCTGCGGGTCGCCCACCCGACGGGCGAGCTCTCTCGCTGTGGGGGCCGGGTCGTCAAGAACGTGACGGGCTTCGATCTGGTGCGGCTCTACTGCGGCTCCTTCGGCACTCTGGGCGTGATCACCGAGGCGACGTTGCGGCTGCGGCCGCTGCCCGAGCAGCGCCTGGACTTCTGCCGGAGCTTTGCGTGCGTCGAGGACGCGCTGGAGCGGTCGGAGGATCTGGTGCACCGGGACGTGAGTGCGGCGGTTCTGAGTCCCGTGGACGGCGGCGCCCTGCTACGCTGGCGACTCGAGGGATGCGAGGCCGACGTACAGCGTCGGGAGCGCGCGCTGGAGGGTGATCGGGAGATGGCGCCGGCGCTCGAAGACGCCGCCCGCGCGCTCTGGGCAACGACCGCGGCGCATGAGGACCGGGTCCGCGTGCGCCTGGGCGCTCTCAGCTCGGAGCTCTCGCTCCTCTGCCGAGAGCTCACCGAGTGCGCCGGCCCATCCGCACTCCGGATCGTGCTGCCGCTCGCCGGCCTCCTGGTCGCCGAGGTCCCCGAGCCCGTGCTTCCGACTCTCTACCGCGTTGTCGAGGCACGCAGCTGGTGGCTCCTTGTCGAGCGGGCTTCGCCCGAGTGCAAGCGTGCCCTCGACGTCTTTGGTCCCCCGCCCCCCGCGCTCAGCCTGATGCGAGCGCTCAAGCGGAAGTTCGATCCCGCAGACGTCCTGTCTCCCGGACGCTTCGTGTCGGGAATCTGATGCGGGACGTGTCGGCCCCACCGCCTGCCGCCGGCCTCCTCGATTACGCTGGAACGCTCGACTGCATTCACTGTGGACTGTGTCTGCCCCACTGTCCGACGTACCAGGAGACGGGTCGGGAGACGAGCTCGCCGCGTGGCCGAATTCATCTGCTTCGCGCCGCGGCGGAGGGCCGCATCCCGCTCGCGGGTGCGGTCGCCGAGGAGGCGTTCTTCTGTCTGGCGTGTCGGGCCTGCGAGTCTGCGTGTCCAGCGGGCGTTCGCTTCGGGCGGCTCGTGGAGAGCGCGCGTGCGGAGATCGTCGCGCGAGGGCTGCGAGCGCGCTGGAAGCGCACGCTCCGGCGCCTGCTCTTGCGCCACGTCGTGGCGTCACCGCGGGCCCTGAGACTGCTGGCGGGCTCCTTGCGGCTCTACCAACGCCGCGGTCCCCAGCGCTGGGTGCGGCGGAGCGGGGTGCTCCGTCTGGCTCCGGCACTCCATCGGGCCGAGCGTCAGCTCCCACCGCTGCCCGATTCCTTTCGCCCTCCGATTCTCGTTCCCGCCGAGGGCCGTCGGCGCGGACGGGTCGCGCTCTTTACGGGCTGTGTAATGCGTGAGCTCTTCGAGCCGGTGCACCGGGCCACCGTGCAGGTACTCGCGCGAAACGGTTTCGAGGTGCTGATTCCCAGCGGGCAGCGCTGCTGTGGCGCTCTGCATCTTCACGACGGCGACCGGGCCGGGGCCGAGGCCCTGCTCGAGCAGAACCGCGCGAGCCTTCGCCTCGGCGGCGTGGACGCGCTGATCGTGAACTCGGCGGGCTGTGGCGCGGTGCTCAAGGAGGCGGGAGATCCAATCGGGCGGAAGACCCGGGACATCTCCGAGTTCCTCTGCAGTGCGGGTCTCCGACCCCCGAGTCACTCCGTGGAGCTGCGGGTGGCCTACGACGATCCCTGCCACCTGCTCCACGCCCAGCGCATCGAGCGCGCTCCGCGTGAGCTCCTGAGCGCCGTGCCGGGGCTCGAGCTCTTCGACCTGCCCGGTGCTCGGGACTGCTGCGGCGCCGCCGGCCTCTACAGCCTCACCCACCCCGAGATGTCGGAGCGGCTTCTGGCGCGCAAGATCGACGCACTCGAGCGCAGCCGGCCCCACGCGGTCGCGACCGGCAACCCGGGTTGTCTGCTCCAGTTCTCGCGGGGCGTGCACGAAGCCGGGCTCTCCATCCGGGTGCTCCACCCCGTCGAGCTCCTCGCGCTCGCCTACGGTCAGCGGTAGAGAAAGGCGTCGGGCGTCTCGCGCGGAAGCCGGATGCGCGGAAAGGCGGCCAGACCAAAGTCCTCGAGGCCTCCCTGCACGACAACCTCGACGGGGAGAACGGATTCGCGTCGACGCAAGCCCCCGTGTTTCTCGCGCAGGCTCAGGAACTCGGCTTCGGATCGGGCCGTGGGGCGGACATCGGCACTGTCCAATAGACCGAGACGTGCACGCTCGAAGAAGAGATCGCGCTGCGGATCCGGTGTGGGTTGCTCCCGCGCATCCGTCATCAGGTCCCGATAGCTGGCCTCCTCGAGTGCGGCGATGAAGTTCGCGAAGTGCTCATGGGGTACGGCCTTGACCACGGGCTCGCGGCCCTCGAGCGCGATGCGAATCACGTTTCGTCCGACCAGTGTGAGGCCCTCCTCAGCGATCTCGCCGTTGTCCTTTTCACCATCGAGAAGCTCGGGCCGTAGACTCAGGGTCCGCGGCTCCCAGAGCTCTGGATGCTCGAGCAGAAAGTCGCGCGAGAGTCGGATGTGTTGGGGCGAGGCGCTCGCGATCAGGGCCCGATACTCCTCGCGCGCCTGCTGGGCGGCCGGAGTGCCGCCGTACTCGGCGATCACGCTGCGGTAGAGTGCCGCCCGTACATCGAGTCGCCTTTGCAATCGCGCCGCAGCCAGAATCCGGTCGGCCAACAGGCGCCGATAGCGGGCGATGCGAGCCGGATCGGGCTCGGGCAGGACCTGATGATGCTCCAGCGCTCGTCCCCAGTTGCCCCGCACCGCATAGCGTCGCTCGAGGTCTCGATGGAGGTCGGCCGCGTGTGGGCCGTTCGGAAAACGTGCCACGTAACGCTCGCCGGCGTGGAGCACCTCGCCGCCGAAGGACTTCCGTGCGCCGGGGTACTGGAGCAGGCGCAGGGGCATCGTCGCCAGCGATACGGCGAAGCCGGGCGTGTCGAGGATCCATTCGAGCGGGCGCCAGAGACCGCGATGCAGCGCACCGTGCGCTCGTCTTCCCAAGAACAGCCAGCGAATCCGGCGGGAGCGGTCGGCGCGCCGCGCCGCTCGGTAGGCGGCATACGGGTTCTGTTCGGGATCCCTCACGATCCAGCGCGCGTGCCGGGCCATCGACGCACGCCGCGGATCGCCGCGCCCAAGGCGCTCCATCGCTCGAAAGAACTCGTCCTCGTCCGAGCGGGCCAGGTACCACCACGCCTGGAGGAACTCCATCTCATCCGCCGTTCGGTCGTTCGGGTGCCGAGCCTGCCAGGCCCGCGCGCTCCGTGCGATCTCGTCGGACGGGCCCTGGAGAATTGCGCGGCAGAGCTCCTCGAGCTCGACCTGGGCCTCGAGGTCCAGTGGAACACCGACGCGGGCCGCCGCTCCCAGGCTTCGCCGTGTCGCTCGATCGCGTCGCTCGCGCATCTCGCGCGCCTGCTCGCGAAGCTGCACGGTGCCGACGCGACCGGGCTGGAGGCGCTCGGCTCGCTCCAGGTGCAACAGCGCGGCGTCAGGCTGGCGCGCCTGCAGCGAGCGCTCCGCCGTCTCGATCGCCTCACGGTAGAGCTGCTCATTGAGCTCACGCTGGAATCGCCTCACGCGCTTCTCGACCCAGCTTCGCTCCGATGAGCTGGGGTAGCGGGCCAGGAACTCCTGGTAGGCGCGCAGCGCCTGGCGCTCACGCGTCGTCGCGACCGGCGTGCTGTGCATGACGAGCAGGGAGGCGAGCGCGGCCCGTCCGGCCTCGAAGGCAGGCAACACACCGCCCAGGAAGAGACGGGAGGCGGGGGCCACCAGCCGGTTGAAGATCGCGCCGAGCTTCGCGGTCCGATCCTCGCGAAGCCGCCGCTCCGCCACCCGCAGAGGCTGCCTGGCGAGGTAGCTCTCCAGACGGCGTCGCAGGACTGGATCGAGGCCGTTGTCCTCGAGCATCCGGCGCGTGAGCTCCTCGTAGATCGGAGGCTCGCTCATCGCGTTGAGCAGGTCGGAGGCGTTGTCGGTGAGACCGCTCGGCGGCAGACCCTCCTCGATTCGCCGTGCCTCGTGGTCCCGCATGGCCCCGAGCACCTCGGCAGCGAGGTCGGGCTTCTCGGCAAGAACCAGCGCGGCGAGCCGGCCGGCGGCACGCTCGACGTCTTCGGGCAGCGGTGCGGCCGGAACCGAATGCTCCATCAGGGGCGCGAGCTCCGCGGGGGTGGGGCCCGTGGGTCCGGAGCACGCTCCGAGCACGAGTCCCAGGATGAACAGCCCTCGCCACCCGGCACAGGACTCGTACATGAGACCGTGCGGCGCTCGAGGTCCGCTCTCAGCGCGGCAGCTTCTCTTCATAAACCTGAAGGGTGAAGGCCAGATAGGCCTCGAGCTTGCGCGAAGCCTCGATCTTCTCGACGGCACCGTCCTGCTGCGAGACGGTTTCGTAGAGCCGCGTGGCTCCAAAGGCGTACTCGTCGAACGTGGCCGGATCGAAGCGCAGCGATCTCGGTGGGTGGCGCGCGACGTAGCGCTTGGAAAGAGCGGCGTACTGGTCGGCGAGGTCCAGCAGGTTCCGATTTCGGTTTTTGCTCTCGGAGTGGCTCTGCACCAGATTCCGGTACTGCTGGAGGGCGATCACGTCCAGCCACGGCTCGATCAGTGCGCGAGCGGCGAAGTACTGAGCTGCCAGCCGATCCGTACGTTCGATCTCCTCGTGGACGATCGCTTCGTAGTGGGTGCCCTGGACCTGATCGATGAGCTGCTCGAGCAGGTAGCGGCGCCGATCGAAGTGGGCCATCGCCTCGCCCGGAGTCTCGCCACTCGCCGGCGCGATCTGGCTGGTCTGGTGCAGCTTCTCGCAGATGCGCTGGGCTCGTGCAGCGGCTTCCCGAAGAGGAGAGCCCAGATGGACGACGCGCTCGTAGTGTCGCGCGGCAAGCTCGAACTCGGTCAGGCGTTCCAGCGCGCGTCCCTTGGCAAAGAGCAGGACGTCGACCAGGTATCCGGAGCGGTACTTCTCTTCGTGGAGCTCCTCGAGGCTCTCGATGCGGCTCAGCACGGCGCGATAGACGTTCTTGCCCGTGAAGTCACGTGCCGGGGGAAAGCGGTAGGTGTCGTCGTCGATGTGGAGACGCAGGACGGCGAGGGCTTCAAGCACGTTCTCGGTCGGCGCGTAGAGGGGGTCGGGCTCCTTCGTCGAGGCGCAAGCGAGCAGCAGCGTGGCCAGGAGCAGGAGCCTCGTCACGACCTCGCAGTCCGCTGCGTCGCGATCAGGTTCAGCATCTTCTCGGTCGCCTGTACCGCGGCGGCTGTCTGGTCCGAGTCGACCGACAGCGTCGAGAAGGGCTTGCTGCGCGCGCTCGTTCGCCAGCTGATCACGGTCTCGACGAGCGCCCCGGTCTTGCCTCCCGGCGGGATGCGAACCTTGTAGTCGACCAGCGTGGGAAGGGTCAGCCCCAGCTTGCGAGCCGCTCGGCCGAGCGCCTTCATGAAAGCATCGTAGCCGCCGTCGCCCGTTGCACGGGTCTCGATCCGCTTGCCGCCGTAGCTCAACGTCAGGCGCGCATGCGGAAGATCCTCCGACCCGGACACCACCTCGTAGCTCTCGATCCGTACGCGCGCGTCTCCGGGCGTCTTGAGCACATCGGCGATGATCAGCGGGAGGTCCTCGGGCGTCACGGTGTGCTTCTTGTCCCCCAGCTCCACGATTCGCTTGAGGACCAGATCCCGGTTCTCCGGCAGCAAGCTGATGCCGAGGGCCTTGAGATTCTGGTCGAGTGAGGCCCGGCCCGACATTTTTCCCAGCGCGTAGCGGCGCTGGCGGCCAAAGCGACGCGGTAGTAGTCGGTTCGCATACAGATTGGCCTTCGAGTCCCCGTCGGCGTGGATGCCCGCCGTCTGGGTGAAGACATCGCGGCCCACGACCGGTGTGTTGTCGGCGATGGGCTTGCCCGAGAACGTGGCGACCATCTCGCTCACGGCGGTCAGGCGGCTCTCCTCCACCGCGGTGCGGGCTCCGCCCTGGTCATGGAGCGCGGCGACGACCTCGGCGAGCCGCGAGTTTCCACTGCGCTCGCCCATACCGTTCACGCTCGTGTGGATGCCTCGCGTGCCCGCCGCGACCGCCGCCAGGCAGTTGGCGGTGGCCAGGCCGTAGTCGTTGTGGGCGTGGAACTCGAAGTCAATGTCGGGCCAGGTACGGGTCATCAGTCCGACGTAGCGCTCGACGTCACTGGGGCTCAGGATTCCGAGCGTATCCGGCAGGAAGATGCGCCGCACGTCGAGGCCGCTGAGATTCGAGACGTGGGCGAAGACGTAGTCAAAGCTGTCCTGGACCCCCGTGGACCAGTCCTCGAGATAGACGTTGACGATGAGGCGCCGGCGCCGGGCGTAACGGATCGTGTCAGCGATGTCCTTGAAGTGCCGCTCCGGGGTGAGACGGAGCTGCTTCTCGCAATGCAGCCGCGACCCCTTGGTCAGTAGGTTCAGCACCGAGCCGCCGTAGCGTCCGATCCAGTCGACCGAGGTGTGGCCGTCGACGTAGCCGAGGATCTCCACGCGGTCGCGGAGCTTGGCCTTGCGGGCCCAGCTCGTGATGCGCTTCACGGCGGAGGCTTCGCCCTCCGAGATTCGCGCCTGTGCGATCTCGATGCGGTCGACCCTGACCTCGCGCAGCAGGAGGCGCGCGATCTGGAACTTCTCACCGGGCGTGTAGGCGACGTTGGGGGTCTGCTCGCCGTCCCGGAGCGTGGTGTCCATGATCTGGATCAGCGGTCGCGCCACGCTCGAGAGTGTACTCCCTGGTGGGCCGCCCGCCCCAGGGCCGGCGGCGCTACGAGAAGAGGCGGGGTGCGTACTCCGTGGCCGCCACCCAGACGAGGCCGACCGCCGAGAGCACCAGGAAGGCCATGGTGACCAACATCATGAGCGAGCAGATCAGGGTGCCCAGCCGATCCTTGGTCCGCTGCGGCAGCACGAGCTCGACCACGATGGAGCCGCCGATCATCGCCAGCATCATCAGGAAGATCCACGTCATGGCTGCCTCCCGTCTGGGCCTCCCGTCCCCGCAGCGCGCAGTAGAGCACAGAGGGGGGGAGGCGTCAAAGCACCCCCTGGGCCCCGAGGAACTCCTCCACGGCCCGCACGAAGGCCTCGGGCTGGTCCAGGTTCAGCACGTGCCCCGCCCCGGGGAGGATCCGGCGCGTCGCGTGCGGCAGCTTCGCCTCCAGGACCTCGCCGGCTCGCTGGAAGGCGGCGTCGTGCTCCCCCACCAGGATCAGGCAGGGCGGGCGCACTTCGGCGAGGCGGTCCACCAGATTCGGAACGGGGCCCGCCACTTGCCGCGCGAAGCGTGCCAGGCCGGCCACGTCGGAGCACAGCATGCCCTCCCGCGCGCGGCGCGCCGCATCGGCGTCCGGCGCTCGACCCAGCAGCTCGGCCGTCGCGCGCCGTCCCTCCAGGTAGCGGGCCATGCCGACCTCCTCCAGGCGCGCCGCGGCCCGCTCGAGCCCCTCCTCCCAGCGCTTGCGGGCGGCCGGGTTCTTGAAGCCGGGGCCCGTGTTGAGGAGCAGCAGCGCGCGCACGCGTTCCGGGTGGGCGAGGGCGAAAGAGAGCGCCACGAGGCCCCCCAGCGACAGTCCGGCCACGGCCGCGGGCGTTCCGCCGGCGATCTCGCGATGAAGGACGCGGAGATCGTCGACGACCTGGGCGAGGCTGTAGCGGCGGTCGTCTGCGGGTGCTTCCGAGCGGCCGTGCCCACGGTAGTCCCAGACGATCACGTGGAAGTGTCGGGCCAGGGGCTCGAGCTGAGCGGACCAGTGGGCATGGGTCGCGAAGGAGGCGTTGCACAGCAGCAGTGGGGTTCCCGAGCCGCTCTCCTCGTAGTGGAGCTTGGCTCCGTCGCTCGCTTCGACGGTGGGCATCTCGAGAGCCTCCTCAGCTCCGTTCCAGGCGGCGCTTGAGCGCGCCCGCCATCTGGGTGATCTGCTCGCGCATCGGTATGCGAATCGTGATCTCGGGGACGAAGCTGCGCGTGCGCCCTTCCATGCGAAGCCTTAAGCGTGTCGTCTCCGTGTCCTTCTCCTCAAGCCGCACCTCACCCTCGAGCGAGCGCCAGACGTTTCCGTCACAGATCTTCGCGAAGCGTACGTTTCCATCGGGGAGCGTCTCGAACACGAAGCGAACCTCGCGCTCCCGACCGAGCACGCGCAGCGGCGTACACGTTTCCCGCCGCCCTTCGGCCGATCGTGTCACGTGGGTCTTCGGAAAGAGCGCGGCGAACGTCACGTCGTCGTCCAGACGACGGGCCACCGTCTCCCGGGGCCGATTCACCAGGAACTCCTGCTCGAGCTTCATGGTGCTCCCTCCTGTGGGCAGGGTATCAGACGCGACGATCCGATCCCCCGAAGCTCAACGGATCTCGATCCAGTACGTGGGCAAGTAGGCGAGCTCGCCTTCGGCCAGGCTTGCCACGCTCTGCACGATCGGGGGCAGCTCGATGGGCAGCAGGCGGCTCGTGAGTGCGTGGGGCAGGTCGCCGCGCAGCAGGTCGATCACCTGCTCCGTGAGCGGGCGGGGGCCCGGGAAGATCACGCGCTCGGGATCCACGGCCAGATCCAGACCCGCCTCGCTCTGGGCACGCTTGACCGCCGAGCGCAGGCCTCCGAGCTCATCGACGAGGCCGTGCCCGAGGGCCATCTCACCGAGCCAGACGTGGCCCTGACCGACACGATCCACGTCGGCCGCCTCGAGGCCCCGTCCTGTGGCCACACGGTCGACGAAGTCGCGGTAGACCGCCGCCACGAAGCCTCGCGTCCGCTCGCGCTGCTCCTTGGTGAATGGCTCGGCCCCGATCGCCACCGGCGCGAACGGACCCCGTGTCAAAACCTCGGAGCCGATCTCGAGCTTGCGGTACAGATCCGCGAGAGCCGGGTGAAGAAAGAAGACCCCGATCGAGCCCGTCAGGGTGGCCGGGTGCGCCAGAATGGCGTCGGCGGCAGAGGCCACGTAGTAGCCTCCCGACGCTGCCGCGTCGCCCATCGAGACCACAACCGGCTTTTTCTTGCGGGCCTCTCGCACCGCGCGCCAGAGCTGGTCCGACGCCAGAGGCGACCCTCCTGGCGAGTTCACGCGCAGAACGATCGCGCGCACGTCTTCGTCTTCGGCCGCGTCCTTCAGGGCCTGCTCGACGACATCCGCCTCGAAGGCGCGGGAGCGGGGACCGCCGCGACCGGACTGGACGAGGCTGCCGTCCCCGAAGATCAGGGCGATCGGCGGGCCGTCCCGCAGGCCAAGCTCGCGAGGATCGATCCCCAGGTAGGTCTCGTAGCTCACTTCCTCGACGTCCTCGAAGCCGGCCAGCTCCAGGACCTCGGAGCGGCCCGCCACGCCGTCGGCGAGCCCGCTCGCCAGGTACTCCTCGGCCGTGCTTGGCGCGTTGTCGATCAGCCGGCGCACGGCCCGGGGCTCCAGACTCCGACCCTCCGCCACGCCCCGCACGATCTGCGCGAAGAGACCGTCGAGCAGCTCGTTGAAGACCTCGAGCGCGTCGTCGCTGAGCTCGCGTTCGGCGAGCGTCTCGGGGGCGGACTTGTAACGACCGATGCGCTCGTACTCCAGACGGATGCCCAGCTTCTCGAGGAAGCCCCCGAGGGTGAGGTACTGGCCCGCGATACCGGCGAACGGTCCCAGGAAGCCGGGCACGAGGTAGAGCTTGCTCGCGGACGACGCGAGGTAGAGCTCGCGTGTCGCGTTCAGCGACATGAGGTCGAGCAGTGCGATGACCGGCTTGGTTTCTCGTACGCGTCGGACGGCATCGCGCAGCTCCTGGATTCGGGCGTAGTTGGCCTCGAGCCCACGGACGTGGAGCAGCACGGCCTCGATGCGATCGTCCGCGGCCGCCTTCTCGAGCTGCAGCACGAGCGTGGGGAGCGCGGGGCCGCGTGCGAGGAGCTGCTCCAGCGCGTCCAGTGCGGGCGCTTCCTCGATGCGGCCCCCCAGCTCGAGCACGAGAACGCTGGACTCAGGAATCTGCGGACGCGCGTAGATGAGGACGTAGAAGATCACACCCGCGACGAGTGTGACGAGAAGCACGGCGAGCAGCCGACGCATGATCTTCCCCCCGAAACTCTCTACCTTGCACAGGATGCGCGCTGGGGTTCGGGATGTCTACATCGCAGGGGTCGGGCTGACCAAGGTCGACCTGACGGGCAAGATCTTCGCCAGCGTCTTCGACCTCTTCCAGGATGCCTACCGCCGGGCCCAGGAGGGTTTCGCCCGCGTCAGCTTCGACGCCATCCAGGTCGGCATCATGGACTCGGAGGAGTTCGAGAACCGGGCCAACATCGCCGCGAAGATCGCCGACCGTCTCGGGCTCGTTGGTGTCCCTGCCGTGCGCTCCGAGACCGCCTCCTCGACCGGGGCGGCGGCCTTTCACGAGGCCTGCCACAAGATCCGCTCGGGAGCGGCCGACCACGTGCTGGTCATCGCGGGTGAACGCATGAAGACGGTCACCACGCTCGAAGCGACCCACATCATGTCCAAGACGGTCGATCCGGTGGAGCGCCGCTTCGGCTTCACCATGCCGGCTCTGATCGCGCTGATGACCCAGGTCTTCTGCGACGAGCGCAGGCTGCGCGGGCCAGAGGTGGCCGATGTGCTCTCCCGCCTCATGCACCGGGCCCACGCGTTCGGCGCAGAAAATCCACTCGCGGCCTTCAGCGGGCGGCCCGAGCCGCTCTCCGCTTACTTCGATACGGAGCGGAACCTTCCCGTCGCCACACCGCTCCACCGCAAGGATTGTTCCCCCATTTGCGACGGGGCGGCGGCGATCATCCTGACCGCGATGCCGCGCGCCGTTCGGGTGGCGGGTCTCGGTGCCGCGACCGACACGTCCTCGCTGCTCGACCGCACAGAGCTCGCACGCATGGAGGCCACGCGACGTGCCGCGGAGTTCGCCTATTATGAGGCGGGAATCCGGGATATCCGCAACGTCGAAGGTCTGATCGCCGAGGCCCACGACGCCTTCAACAGCCTGCTGCCCATGAACCTCGTGGACCTCGGGCTCTTCGATCCGGCCGAGGCCATTGATGCCTTGATCGGAAAGGGGCGGGGCGAGGCCGAGGCGCAGGACCCGTTTGCCAATCCCCTGACGGGGCCCCACGGGCGGATCCCGGTGAACCTCTCGGGGGGGCTCAAGGCGCGCGGACATCCGGTCGGGGGAACGGGCCTGTTCCAGATCGCCGAGCTCTTTCTCCAGCTCACCGGGCGCTTCCCCAACCCACGAGCCCAGGCTCCGGATCGGCGCATGGGCATAGCCCACTCGATCGGAGGGCCGGGCAACAACATCTTCGTGACCCTGCTCGAGCGCGCGGGGAACCGCCGGGAAGTGACGGAGCACCTCCCCGAGCCGCCACGCTACCTCCGACCGACCGGGTCCCCGCGGGCGCCGGCCAGCGAGCTGCATGGACGGCGCGCACGCATCGAGGCGGCCACCACGATTCACGTCACAGCCACCGAGTCGGCACCGATCCACATCGCCCTGCTCTCGATCGGAGACCGCCGCGTCTTCGCCAAGCTGGATCATCCCGTGGAGCCCGGCGTCACGCTGTCGGGACAGTCCGCGCGCTTCCTGGTCAAGGACGATGGCGACCATTACTTCCAGCTCGTCCGCGACCGCTGGGACGTCCAGAGCCTCTTCCGCTCTCTGCGCGAGCGGATGCAGCTGCGCTAGGACCCGTCGCGCATCCAGGGGATCAGGGTCTCCTCCGGAACCTTCTGGCGCGCCGAGAGGGCTTCGTCCGAGAGCAGCGTGACGGAGACGCGGCGGTTGTGGCTGTCCTCGGGATCAAGGGGGTTGTAGAGCTGACGGTCGGCGAAGCCTCGCACCTCCAGAATCCTCTCCTCCGAGATGCCCACAGCCTCGAAGACACGGCGCGCCGTGTGCGCACGGCCCGTCGAGAGCTCCCAGTTGGTGCGTCCCGATCCTTCACTGAACGGCGTGCTGTCGGTGTGGCCCTCGATGACGATGGCATTTCCCGCCTCCTTGATCGCGCGTCCGATCGTCTCGAGAACCTCGACGGCATCCGGGTTGAGCTCCGTCCCCCCGCGCTGGAAGAGCGGGGTCTCTTGCGTCTCGAGCAGGTTGATGCGAAGCCCCTCGGGCGTGACGGAGAGCTCGATCTGCTCGCGATACTTCTCGATCGCGGGGATCCGGTCGATCGCACGACGAATGGCACGCGCCTCCGCGCGCAGCCGCGCCTCCTCACGCTGCGCATCCGTGGGCGCGACGTCTGTGTCCTCCGAGCCCTCGGCCTCGGTGGCCGGACCCGCGCCCTCGAGCAGGGAGGCCCTCCCGCCCTCCACGAAGCCGACGGGGTCCTGGAAGTAGCCCGCGACGCTCTGCTTGACCTCGTCGGACTGTGAGAGGATCCAGAGCACGATGAAGAGTGCCATCAAGGCCGTCACCATGTCGGCGTACGCCACTTTCCAGGCGCCGCCGTGGTGGCCGTGACCCTGCACGACCTTCTTCTTGATGATGATCGGTCCCTGGCCGTGGGCGTCGGTGGCGTCCTGGCTCACTGGGCGGTGCCCTTGAGCTCGCGCAGCGCCTGCTCCAGCTCCTCGAAGCTGGGCCGCTCTGCGGTGTTGATGTTGCGACGCCCGATCTCCACGGCCATGGGCGGGGTCACGCCGCTGATCGAGGCGGAGAGCACGTGGCGGATGCACTGGTAGTAGCGGCTCTTCGCGTTCGCCTTCTGCTCGAGCGCGCCGGCCATCGGGCCGACGAAGCCGTAGGCCAGGAATACACCCAGGAAAGTGCCGACCAGGGCCCCCGCGACCCTCATGCCGACCGCCGCCGCACCGTCGGATATCGCCCCCATCGTCAATATGATCCCCAGCACCGCCGCTACGATCCCGATAGCGGGCAGGCTGTCCGCGGCCTTCGTGAGCGCCTCGGAGGTGGCCAGCTCCTCATGATGGATCACCTCGAGGTCGCGCTCCATGAGCTCGTCGAGGTTGTGGGGATCGAGGACGCCCGCCACGAAGAGCTTGAGAGTGTCGCAGACGAAGTCGACGGCATGGGAGTCCTTGAGGAAGCTCGGGTAGGTGGAGAAGATCCCCGACTGGTGCGGCTCGTTCACGTGCCCTTCGAGCGCGAGCACACCGTCCCGGCGTGCGAGCTGCATCAGCTCGTAGATCATCTTCAGCGCGTCCAGGTAGGCCTTTCGGCCGGGACCGCCTCCGCCCAGCAAGCCGAACAGGTCCTTGACCAGTCGCAGCAGCACGGTCGGTGGGTTCTGCACGATCATCCCGCCCAGGAGACAGCCGCAGATGATCAGGTACTCGGTGGGCACGAAGAGCAGCGCCAGGTGCCCGTGGTGAAGGACGAAGCCCCCCAGCACGGAGGCGATCACGACGACGAGCCCGAGGATCAGCTTCACGGCGGTCCCTTCTGGTGTTCTCTTCCCCAGGAGCGATCGGCAGCTTCGGGTGGCGCTCTTGAGCGCCTCGTCCGAGCCCCCGCCCGCTCAGCCCGCGAGGACGAGGCGCAGCGCGATCAGCGTCAGGACCGTCTTGAAGAGCAGGCGGAACTGGGCCTCGCTGACGCGCTCGAGCAGACGGCTGCCGGTCCAGGTTCCGGCGACCACACCCGCGCACATGCACACAAGCAGCAGCGCGTGATCCCGGTAAGCGAAGCCGAACGCCCCGAAGACCAGGATCTTGATGCTGTGGCCCAGCGTCTGCGCGGCCGCCTTGGTGCCGACCACACCGCGACGGTCCAGTCCGAGGTTCAGGAAGAAGGGAGCGATCAGCGGTCCCGTGGCCCCGATGGTCATCTGGAGGAAGCCCACGACCGCGCCCAGCAGGATGAAGCGACGCTCGGGCCGCACCCGCTCCGGGTGTGTGCCCAGCGTCAGCCAGCCCGGCCGCCAGGTGGCCAGGAGCACGAAGCCCCCGATCAGGCGGCGTGTGAGCCCCGGGGCGAGCACTCGCGCCACGGAGAGCCCGGCCAGGGACGTCGGGACCATCAGCAGCCCGTAGCGCCAGACCAGACGCCAGCGGACGTGCCGTCGCTGGATGACGCTTCGCGTGCCGTTCGAGATGAGCTGAATCGCGCCGTGCAAGGGAATTGCCACGAGGGGGTCGAGGTAGAGCAGCAGGATGGTGAGCAGCACGAGGCCCCCGGCCATGCCGACGATGGCCGAGAGCGTGGCGGTGAGGTACGCGGCGAGGGTCAGCGCGGCGAGATCGCTTCCGTCCAAGGCTCAGTCGCCCGTGGGCTCGGAAGGCTTGAGTGGGGTTTCCGGCGCCATCGTGTCGGGTAGGATAGGGCGGTGACGGCCCCAGAGGCAGCACGCGCGTGCGTGCCCTGATCCTGGTGGCGCACGGCAGCCGCAGGCGCGAGTCGAACGAGGCGATCCGCGCGCTCGGCGCGCGTGTCGCGGAGGTCGCACGTCCGCGCTTCGACCACGTGACGTACGCCTTCCTCGAGCTGGCGGAGCCCTTCCTCCGAGACGCCATCGACCGCGCGGTGCGGTCCGGCTGCCGGGAGATCACGCTCGTGCCCTGCTTGCTGGCGCCGGGTCGGCACGTCGTCGAGCAGCTCCCCGAGATCGTGCGCGACGCGCAGCAGATCAACCCCGAGGTCGCGATCCACCTGACCGAGATCCTGGGAGACGCGGAGGAGCTTCCGTCCTGGATCGTCGAGGTGGCCGTCCGCAGCACACCGGGTGAGAGGCGGCCCAGAGCACGGACGGAGACGGATCGTTGACCCTCGACGCGGCCTAGTGTTCCGTCCCGGAAGTCCCGTTGCCTTTCTCGGTGCCGAGACGCGCAGCGGACAAGGCGCACGAGCGAGGAATATCCGTAGATATTCCGAGGGAGTGCAACACAGTCCGCGGGGATGGATCGGCGGCGAGCAAGGTGACCGGACTTCCGAGACGGGACACTAGAATCGATCCGAGGGCCAGTAGACGCTGCGGGGTCCTCCCACGGTCGCAGCCAGCAGGGCCGCATCGTCCGCGTTCGCCGGGACGTCCTCGAGGCGCCGCAGAGGCTCGGCATCGACCACGCGCCAGAGCGGGGAGGGATCCATCCACTCCGCGAGGCCGGGTGTGACGAGCGCGAGAGCCTGCTCGAGCTCGAGGTCCGGCGTCGCGGGCAGCAGCAGCCCTCCGTCGGTCGGGGCCATCGCACAGAGCAGAGCCGCGAGCTCCTCCGCCGCGTCGGGGGCGCGTGCGAACTCGATCACCGCCTGGTATCCGTTCTCCTCGATCAGCCGTGCGTAGGCCACCGGGATGCCCCGGCGCTCGACGAGGCGGAAGCGCTCACCGGGCCCACCGGCATAGCGAAGCTGCGCCGACCAGTACGCGGCATCCCGCAGCGTGCTGGCCTCGAACCCGCGGCAGTACGAAGCGTAGAGCTCCATCACACGCAACAGGTCATCCGCATCGGCGTCCCGTTCGAAGGACCCGTGAGGCAGGTTCGGAAGCGGCCGCGGACGGCGCAGGCGCCAGCGACGCTGCGGCAGAGGATGAAAGCCCAGGCGCCCGTAGAAGCCGTGCAGCCCCGTGAAGAGCAGCACCAAGGCGGCGCCTGAGTCGGCGATCCGCTCGAGCGCGTACTCGAGCAGCCGGGTCGCGAGCCCCTGCCGGCGAGCCTCGGGCGCCGTACCGACACTTCCGATCCCCGCGATCGGGATCGTCTCGCCACGCAGCGCGATGCGCTTGAAGCAGAGCTGGACGCACGCGAGCCGCCGCCCCTCGCGTGTCGCGAGCAGGGTGTCCTCCGACCTGAAAAGCCCCTCGCTCAGGTAGCGCTCGAAGAGCTTACGGAAGCCGAAGGCGCTCTCGAGCAGATCCAGGAGCGCCTCAGCCTCGTCCTCGCTCATCGTCCGGATCACGGTCTCCGACATGGCCTGACCATAGCGCGGTGTGTTCTCCACGCCGAAAGCTCTTGACGGAGACGAGCGGATGGCGTTCTGATCCGAGGAGGAAGACCACGCAGATGGCGACGAGCGGCGAGATGGCGACTCAGCTGGCTCACCTGCTGGGAATGATGGCGATCCTGGTCGCCTACTGGATTCCGAACCTCTGGAAGCGCTGGGAGTACTACGAGGTGACGGCGTCCGTGATCCGCTATCCCCTGAACATCCCGTACTATTATCTCATCTTCCACTGCTCCCTGGCGGTACAGCCGAGGGTGGATGGCGCCACTCTGAGGGCGGTCTTGGGATAGCCGATCCTCCTCTTCGGGCTCGTTGTCACGATCTCGGGTATCGCGCAGCTTCTTCGGGTGACGCGCCCTTCCACGGACGCCGAGAAGCTCGACACGAGCGGTGTTTTCTCGGTCGTGAGGAACCCACAGATGGCGGGAGCCTTCTATCTGCAGCTCGGCTTCGCGACGATCCAGGGCGCTCTCTATGGTTTTCTTCTGTCGTTCGTCTTTCTGGTGCTGTACATGATCGAGGAGAATCTGGAGGGCAGGTTTCTGTTGGAGCCGCAGTTCGGGGATGAGTACCGCGCCTATCGGAAGAGAGTGAAGGGTTTCATCCCGTTCGTATTCTGGGGGTCTCCGGTCCGTGCGAGACGACCTGGCGTGCGCGGTCGGCTTTCGCGTTCTCGAGATAGGGTCTAGACTCCCCGTCGCGAAAGGAGCCTCCCGTGTCCGAGGTGAAGCAGCTCTATCAGCAGGCCTTCAGCGCGTTCGCCGAGGGGGATTACGCGCGGGCCATCTCTCTCTACCAGAAGGTTCTGGAGGCGGACCCCGGATTCGCGCTGGGGTACCAGGGTTTGGCTGAGGCGTACGGACGCTCCGACCAGCTCGATCGTGCCATCGAGTCGATTCGTGAGGCCATCCGGCTGGAGCCGGAAGAGTCGCTCTACCACACCAGCCTCTCGCGCTTCCTCCAGCGGCAGGGAAGGATCCCCGAGGCGGAGGAGGCGGCGGCGATCGCCAGCCAGCTTCAGCAACGGGGGCTGTAGACCGCGCGGTGCACTGGGTCCTCGCTGCGGTGCTCACCGGCGTCCTCCACGTGCACCATGCGCCGTCGCACGACAGCGACGCCCGCTTCCGGGAGGTGCTGGCGGCGGGCTTCGCCGCGGGGCTGGACTTCATCGTGCTCACCGAGCACGTGCCGCCCGATGCTCGCGGCGCCCTCCCGGCCGCCGATCGGGCCGGCCGCTATCCGCGTCCGGGGGGCGGTGAGCTCCTGGTCCTGGTCGGCGCCGAGTATGGCACGCGCGATGGCCATCTGCTGGCCTTCGATGTCCCCCGACTGCTGCCGATCGAGGGGCTCTCCGGGCGGGAAGGGATCGCGGAGATCCATCACGCGGGCGGCTTCGCGGTGCTCCCACATCCGTTCTTGCACGGTGGATGGAAAGACTGGGAGGCCCCCTTCGATGGCCTCGAGGTTCACAACGGCAGCGCCGTGCTCTGGGATGCACTGGATTTCTGGCTGCCATTCCGCCTGCTTCGCTACGGCGGTCAGCCCCTCCGCATCGTGCGCAGCCTGCTGACGCGGCCCGACCACGCGCTCGAAGTCTGGGAGGAGCTGCTCGCCGCCGGCCGGCCCGTGGTGGCCTTCTCGGGTGCGGACGCGCACCAGAACCTCTCGCTGCTGGGTATCCAGCTCGATCCCTACCAGGAGATCTTCGGTCTGGTCCAGACGCACTGTCCCCCGGGACCGCTCGAGGCCCGCTCGCTGTGGTGGAGCCTGCGCTCGGGTGCCTGCTGGATCCGCTACAGCGCCTTCGACGCGCGGGCGCGGGAGGCTCGTGAGGTCCGCTTCCCTTCCGGACGCACCGAGCTGCAGCTCGACGGGGGTCAACGTGTCCTCGAGATTCGCCAGCCACGCGGTGGCTTCTTGCGATGAGCGAGCGGGGCCTGTGCTTCGAGTGCACGCGCTGTGGCCTGTGCTGCACGAACCGGGGCGAGTACGCGCACGTGTACGTGGGCCGCGAGGAGATTCGCGCCATCGCCCGCCTCCTGGGTCTTTCCCCGCGCGAGTTCGAGCGCCGTTACACGTTCATCGACGAGGACGGCTGGCGGCAGCTCGCGTTCGAGAAGGACGCCTGTTTCTTTCTGGATCCCGAGACCAGGGGCTGTCGAATCTACCCGGCACGCCCGATCCAGTGCCGAACCTTTCCCTTCTGGCGCGACTTCGTTCGGGACGGGCAGTGGACGCAGGAGGTGCGCGACCTCTGTGAGGGGATCGGGCGGGGCCCCGTGCACCGAGAGGAGGAGGTCGAGGCCTGCATGGTGGAGATGGAGCAGTCGGAGTCTTCGGAGCCCGACTGAGGGCTCCTCCGCTGCCACTCATGCGCGTCGCCCCGAGCCGGGGACCGCCGATGGAGCCGGTCGCGCCCGATGGTCTACACTGCGGCCCGGCCGGAAGGAGGGGGCGGATGTCCGGAAAGCTCGTCGAGTTCGAAACTGGGGGGGGCACGGCCCAGGGCTACCTCGCGCGGCCGGGGAGCGGCCAGGGGCCTGCCGTGATCGTGATCCAGGAGTGGTGGGGGCTGGTGGACCACATCAAGGCCCTGGCCGACCGCTTCGCCGCCGAGGGCTTCTTCGCGCTGGCGCCCGATCTCTACCACGGCGACAAGACCACCGACCCGGATGCGGCCGGTCGGCTGATGCTCGGTCTCGAGATCGATCGCGCCGTCCACGACCTCGATGGGGGGGTCTCGTACCTGCTCGGGGTCGAAGGTGTGAGCCCGGCGCGCGTCGGGGTCGTGGGCTTCTGCATGGGCGGGCAGCTTGCCCTGGCGCTGGCCTGCCGGAACCCACGCGTGGGGGCCTGCGCGGACTTCTACGGCGTCCACCCGAACGTGACGCTCGACTTCTCGTCGCTGCGTGCCCCGGTGCTCGGCATCTTCGCCGAGAACGACTCCTTCGTCACGCCGGAGGTCGTGCGCAAGCTCGAGAGCGACATCCGCGCGGCGGGAGCGCGGGTGGAGTTCCACACCTACCCCGGTGTGGACCACGCCTTCTTCAACGACACCCGTCCCGACGTCTACAATGAGGCGGCGGCCAGCGAGGCCTGGCAGCGCACGCTGAGGTTCTTCCGTGAGCACCTGGCGTAGGCGGGACGTTCTGCGAGGAGCCGGTGTCGCCCTCGGCGCCACCCTGCTTCCGCTGCGCGGGGCCTGGCCGGCCGAGGGCTTCGAGCTGCCCGAGACGACCCGCAAGGAGCTCGAGCGCAGCCCGTACGTCTACGTGTCGCCGCTCCATCCCGATGGCCGCGAGAGCCGCTGCCACGGCGAGGTCTGGTTCTTCGTGCACCGGGGCGACGTCGTGATCGCTACGGGCCAGGATCGCTGGAAGGCCCGCGCGCTCGAGCGTGGCTGGCGGCGGGCCCGGCTTTGGGTTGGGGACCACGGGCGCGTCAAGAAGGACGGGGAGCGCTTCCGCAAGGGGCCGAGCTTCGTGGCGCAGGCGAGCCGAGATCGCGATCGGGCAACCTTCGAGGCTCTGATGCGGCGCTTTGCGAGCAAGTACCCGACCGAGTGGGGAAAGTGGGAGCCTCGCTTTCGGAAAGGCTATGGGGACGGCTCGCGCGTCCTGATCCGCTACCACCCGATCGCGCTCTGAGAGAAGCCCCCCGGGCTCGCGCCCGGGGGGCTTCCGACCGCAGGAGGAGTTCTACCCGTGGAGGGAGTCGGCCTCCACGCCTCCGTTGAGACGTCCCGCGGCGCTGCCTATTCGCTCTCGCGCCGCTTCGACTCGTCCTCGCCATCAAGGCTCGGGACCCGTCTGGCCGAAAAGGGGTGGGGCCCCTCCCGTGGCCCGAGGAGACGAGATGAGCCATCCCCAGCGGTGCCTGCACGCGTCCGGACGGGCCCTCCGCCCGCTTCTGCTGCTGCTCCTGCTGAGCCCGGCAGTGTCGGGCTGCGTCGTGATCGACCGCCGCCCGGTCCACGTGCACACGGCGAAGTCCCATGAGCACGATCCGCCGCACCACGCGCCCGCGCATGGGCATCGACACAAGCATCACGCCCATGGCGTCGAGATGGTCTTTGATCCCGGAATCGAAATCTTTGTGGTGCTCGGTCACGATCACCTTTACTTCGATGGCGGACGCTTCCTCCGCCATCGCAAGGGGCACTGGTACGTGAGCTCCGAGCTCGAGGCGGAGTGGCGGGTCGTATCCGCGGACGAGGTTCCCAAGAAGCTGCGCAAGCGCTACAAGCGGGGCCACGGCGAGCACCATGGGTCCTTTCCTGCGGCCCACGACGACTGAGGGTCCGGGCGGCGCGATCATCCGCGCCCCGGCTCCTCCAGCCGATACGCCAGCACCTCGCCCACGTGCCTCTCTGCCACCTGCGCTGCGCCGTCGAGGTCGGCGGCCGTGCGGGCGACGCGCAGGACCCGGTGGTACGCGCGCATCGAGAGACCGAGCCGGGCGGCACAGCGGTCGAGCAGAGCGATCGCGCCCGCGGACATCGACGCCGAGCGGCGGAGCGCCGCGGCGGGGAGCTCCGCGTTCGTCCGGGCGGGCCGATTCCGCCAGCGCTCACTCTGAATGCGCCGCGCCGCGAGCACGCGCTCGCGTACGACCGCGCTGCTCTCGCCGCACGGCGGCAGAGCGCCGCCGTCGGTCCAGCGCACAGGGCCGAGGCTGACCTGGAGATCGATGCGGTCCAGCAGGGGCCCGGAGAGACGGCTGCGGTAGCGGCGAATCAGTCCCTCGTCGCAGATGCACTCCCGACGGGGGTCCCCGAGGAAGCCGCAGGGACAGGGGTTCATCGCACCCACGAGCTGGAAGCGAGCGGGAAGCTCCAGGGCGCCGTGCGCCCGCACGATGCGAGCCACCCCCTCCTCGAGCGGCTGCCGCAATCCCTCGAGCACGCCGCGACGAAACTCGGCGAGCTCGTCCACGAACAGGACGCCGCGGTGCGCCAGAGAGACCTCCCCGGGTCGCAGCGGCCGCCCGCCGCCGATCATTCCCGGCTCGGAGATCGTGTGGTGGGGCGCGCGCAGAGGGGGTCGCACGACCAGCGATCGGCCCCCGAGCAGGCCCGCGACACCGTGGATCCGGGTCACCTCCAGGGCGTGCTCGAAGGGCAGATCGGGAAGCAAGCCGGGCAGCCGGTGGGCCAGCAGGGTCTTGCCGCTGCCGGGTGGACCCAGCAGCAGCAGGTTGTGACCGCCGGCGGCCGCGAGCTCGAGCGCTCGGCGTGCGGTCTCCTGGCCGCGCACGTCCGCGAGATCCAGCCCCGTCTCGCGGAGGGGAGGCTGCGGGCCGGCGGCCGGCGGCGACAACTCAACCAACGTCCCGGTTCCGGCGACGAAGTTGAGGACGGCGGCGAGGTTTTGGGCTCCGTGCACGCGGACGGCGGGGCAGACGCGGGCCTCGGCCAGGTTGTCGAGTGGGGCGACGGCCTCGCGCAGGCCCTGGGCGCGGCCGGCGGCCACGAGGGCCAGGGCGCCGCGCACGGCGCGGAGCCCGCCGTCGAGCCCGAGCTCGCCGATCAGCAGGACGTGCCGGAGCCTCTCCCGGAGATCGGGGCTACGGGTGGCCGCGATGGCGACCGCGATGGGGAGATCCAGCCCGGCCCCGCTCTTGGGAAGATCTGTGGGCGCCAGGTTCACGGTGACGCGGCCCGCGGGGAACTCCAGCCCGCTCTGACGGAAGGCGGCCCGGATCCGATCGCGGCTCTCGCTCACGACGCGGTCGCCCTGGCCCACGATGTGAAAGGCCGGGAGCCCGCGGCCCGCATCCACCTCCACCGTCACGAGCGCGCCCTCGATCCCGTCGAGGGTGGCGCCGATCGCACGGACGAGCATCCTTTACGGCTCCCCGGGACCGACGCGGGAGGTGAGGGTGGCCAGCTTAGCGCACGGCTCCGCGCTCCGCGGGAGCGGTGTGAATGCCTAGGAGACCGATTCGAGAGTCGGTCGACGCGCGTACGGGCGAGCGGCGCTCGCCGATGACGCGCCATGACAGCCGGCGTCCGACCCGAGACGGTGTCACGGGTCAGACGCCCAGGGCGGGCCGGAAGCTCTGGATCGCGTGTCTGGCGGTCCTGGCTCTCGGGGCCTGTCGAGGCTCGGATCCTGCGCCGGCGGACGGCTTCGATGGGCCGCGCGCCTTCCGGGATCTTGTGGACTTGGTCGCCCTGGGCCCTCGGCCCGCGGGCTCGCCGGGAGCGGCGCGTGCCCGACGTCTGATTCGTGAACGCCTGCGTCAGGCGGGCTGGCCCGTCGAGGAGCACCGCTTCCGTGTGACCGCACCCCATGGGAGGACGCTCGAGCTGGTCAACCTGATCGCGCGCCACAGCGGCTCCGGGCGTGGCGCGCGCTTGCTCGTCGTGACGCACTACGACACGAAGCGGCTTTCGGGCGAGAGGTTCGTCGGCGCGAACGACGGTGCCTCGGGCGTGGCGCTGCTCCTCGAGCTGGCGCGTCAGCTCGCCGCCGCGCCCCTCTGGCACACGCTCGAGCTCGTGTTCTTCGATGGCGAGGAGGCCGTGCTCGGCGACATCACCGCGGAGGACGGCCTGTACGGCAGCCGGGCGCTCGCGGAGCGCATGCTGCGGGAGGGATCGCTCCAGACGGTTCGCGCGTTGCTGCTCGTGGACATGGTGGCGGACCGCGAGCTGGGGCTGACCCCGGATCTCGGTGCCTCGCCGGAGCTGCGTGAGCTCGTGAGAGAGGCCGCACACGGCCTTGGGCTTGGGGCACTCCTCGAGGGGGGCGCGCCGTTGCGTCTCGTCGACGACCACTCGCCCTTCGTGGAACGCGGTGTGAAGCGGGTCTACAGCTTCATCGACTTCCAGTTCGGGGGGCCTCGCGCACCGGGACGGCTCTGGCACACGCCGGAGGACGATCTCGATGCCGTCTCGTCCTCGAGCCTGAATAGCGTGGGCCGCCTGGTGGTCGAAACGGTGAGAAGGATCGACCGACGCGATGCGGAGCGTGCGGCGAGGCGCTAAGAGCTATATCCTGAGGGGTCTTCAGTCACCGTACTAACGAGGGGGTTCCAGCCATGCGTCAAATCAGTGCGACCATCGTGAGTCTGGCACTCGCCGTTCTTCTCGGCTGCCAGACGCAGGGGACCGTGCTCGAGAAGAAGTCGACCCAGGGGGCCATCCTCGGCAGCTTGGTCGGGGCTGCGGCCGGAGCGGCCATCGGGGGGCATGAGCACCGCGCGGGGGGCGCTCTCATCGGCGCGGCGACGGGTGCCCTCGCCGGGGGATTGATCGGGAACTACCTGGACAAGCAGGCCCAGGAGCTCGACGCGATTCCGGGTGCGGAGGTGCAGCGCCGCGACGACTCGATCCTGGTGAACTTCCAGAGCTCGCTGCTGTTCAACACCGGCTCCGCGACGCTCGAGCCGGGGGCCTACGATCGCTTGCGATCGCTGGCGCGTACGCTCAACAACTATCCCAAGAGCGACGTCATCATCAAGGGCCACACCGACAACGTCGGCTCGGATGACTTCAACCAGACGCTCTCCGAGAAGCGCGCGGACCAGGTCCGCACCTTCTTGATCTCCGAGGGTGTCGCTCCCGCTCGCATCACCGCCATCGGCTACGGCGAGAGCATGCCCGTTGCCACCAATTCGACCGACTCCGGACGCCAGCAGAACCGCCGCGTCGAGATCGAGATCCGGCCGAACCAGGAGGTGATGGGGAGCGGCGCGCAATAGGCAGAGAGCGCGCTAAGGTCCCCCTCGTATGGGCCGATCACTTCTGAGCGTGGAGTGGATCCGGACGGGGAGGGGGGCGCGGATGGCTCTGCTGGGCGGCTCGATCCTGGGTCTCATCCCCGGCTCGCTCCTCCACGCCGAGAGCGGCCCTGCGAACGGGGGCGTCCGCGTGGTCGTCACGCAGCCCGCCTCCGGTGCCGAGGTGCGTGGCCGGACCGACATGGCTGCGCTGGAGGGGTTTGCGCAGGCCGGTGAACGCGCCACGGAGTTCGACGTGATGCTGGTCGTGGACGTCTCCGGCTCCACGGAGTACCCGAGCGGAATCGACGTGGACGGCGACGGTGTCGTCGGCGAGCGCCGAGCGGCCCTGGTGGCGCCGCTTCCGGACACGAAGAACACCGACCCCGGCGACTCGATCCTCGCTGCCGAGGTTGCGGCGGCGCGCAAGCTGCTCGGGGGCCTGGAGTCCGATCGCGTGCGAGTGGGGGTCGTGAGCTTCTCCGGCGAGATCGATCCGGTCACCCACCGGCGACGCTCGCCCGACCAGGTCGACGCGATTCTGGAGCATCCCCTCACGCGGGACTACGTGCGCGTCGAGCAGGCGTTGGGGGCTGTGCTGCTGCGGGGCCCGAACGGCGGAACGAACATGGAGGCCGGCGTCAAGCTCGCGCTTCGCGAGCTGGCCGGACTGAGCGGTGCGCGCTCGAGTCCGCGCTCCGGCGCCAAGAAGGTGATCCTGTTGCTGACCGACGGAAAGCCTTCGTTTCCCTTCGGCCTCGCGAACAAGGAGGACCCCGAGGACATCGAGGCGGTGATCGATGCGGCCCGCCTCGCCCGCGCGGCCGGGGTGCACATCAACGTCTTTGGCCTGGGCCCGGCGGCGATCGACTACCCCATCGCAGCGACGGAGGTGGCCCGGGTGACGGGTGGGCTGTACACGCCGGTGCGGCGGCCAGGAGACATCGTGGCCCTGCTGACTGGAGTGTCCTTCGCAAACGTCGATGACGTTGTGGCCGTGAACCTGACCCTCGGTGAGATGGCCGGTCCCGAGGACATTCTGCTCCGCCCGGACGGATCGTTTCGCGGCTTCGTCCCGGTACGCGTCGGTCGCAACCGGATCCGCGTCTCGGCTCTGGCCTCCGACGGTTCGCGTGGCTCGACGGAGATCGAGATCACGTTCAAGCATCAGGATCTGACGGATGCCGAGCTCGAGGCGGAGCTCGAACGCATCCGCAAGCGGAATCGAGACCTTCAGCTCGTCATGGAGCGTCGCCGTCAGGAGCAGTTCCGCAAGGAAGAGCGGCGACGCGCCCTAACGCTGGAGGTCGAGGACGACGAAGAGGATTCCAAGAACGAGGAGTAATGCCCGTGAGATGCCGCGATGCCCTGACGATGCTGTTGCTTGCTCTTGTCCTCGGGACGGGGGGTCTGGCGCTGGCAGGTGCGCTGTCTGCGGAGGCGGCTCAAGCGCCGCAGGAGCCGCCGACCCCCGGCGAAGAGGTGGATGAGGCGGAGGGGGCCCGGACCTTCCGGGACTGGTACGAGATGGGCGGCTGGATCATGCACGGGATCCTCGGCTGCTCCGTGCTGACCTTTGGGCTCGTTCTGGAACGGTTGCGCGCCCTGCGGCGTGGGGCCGTGATCCCCGCGGCTCTGCTCGCAAAGCTCCATGAGCAGATGAAGCGCCGAGATCTCCGCCAGGTGATGAGCCTCTGCGTGGGCTCCGACAGCTCGATCGCCCGCGTGCTGCGGGCGGGGCTGCTGCACGTTGACCAGGGTCTGGCGCGTATGCAGGATGCAGTGGAGACCGCGGGTGGCTTCGAGGCCACGCTGCTGCGCCGCAATCTTCCCATGCTGGCGGCGCTTGCGAACATCGCGACGATGATGGGTCTGCTCGGCACGGTGCTGGGCATGATCGAGTCCTTTGATCTGATCGCCAAGACCGGAACCGGGGACGCGCGCGTCGTGGCGGGAGGGATCTTCCAGGCGCTCGTGACGACCGCCGCGGGCCTGATTGTGGGCATCACAGCCGTCGCGTGTCACTCCTTTCTGCGTCGTCGTGTCGAGGTACTCGAGGCGGATCTGGAGGAGATCTCGTTCCGAATGCTGGAGGACTTCGCCGTGCACGGACCCGCGCCCGAGACCGCGACCACGGGCCCGGCACCGGGTCTCACGCCTCAGGAGGCCTGACGGTGGCGCGCCGACACGAAGGCGACGAGGAGGCGACGCTCGGTCTGACGCCCCTGATCGACATGGTGCTGCTGCTGCTGGTGTTCTACATGGTCACCACGGCCTTCGTGGACCGCGAGATTCAGCTCCAGCTTCCCGAGTCCGAGTCCTCGGCGGTTCCCGACGAGAAGAAGAAGTTCACGATCGAGCTCGGCGCGCGTGGGGAGCTGGCGCTGAACGGCGAGCTGATCTCCATCAAGGCGCTCGACCAGCGAATCGGCCGCGAGGCCCGGGCCAACGCGATCCGTTCGGTCGAGATCCGTGCCGACCGCAACGTCGTGCACGGCCGCGTGGTCCAGGTCCTGGGGATCGTCAAGAAGCACGGCGTCGACAACGTCGGGATCGCCGTCAAGGCGGCGCAGAACACCTGACGTCGGTCTACTCGAGGACCTCGGGGTTGGCCACGTCCTTGCGGACCAGCTTGCCACCCTCGTAGTAGGAGGTCACGTCGATCTTGCCGTCGGTGTCGACGTCCTCCTCCTTGCGCACCAGCACGATGTGGGCCGGGTCGTCTCCCTCGTAGAACTCCCAGACGTCCGTCTCACCGTCCTCGTTCCGGTCCTCTTCCGTCCGGATGGCGACGCCTTCTGCTCCGTAGTGAGTCCAGAAGTCCATCTTTCCGTTGTGGTTGCGGTCCTCGATCTCGACCGAACGTCTGCGGTTTTCGTACTTGACGATGCGATCCACCTGGCCGTCGCCGTTCGTGTCGTGCTCCTCGCGCGCCAGCAGGCCGGCCACGTAGATGTACTCCGCGTCCGGCACGCGGTCGTAGTTGCGGTCCACGCGCACCCGCGCTCCCACACCGTTCTCGTAGTGGACCCAACGATCGGGCACGCCGTCTTGATTCGTGTCCTCGATTCGCTCGACGACCTCGCCGTCCTCGTAGCGGTTCTGGGCGTCGAGCGTGCCGTCGTAGTCCGTGTCCTCTGCGCGCGTGAGCAGCTCACCGCTCTCGGGGTCGAAGACGATCTCGATCTCCGGGCGCCCGTCCCGATCTGCATCCAGGATCTTCACCAGGCGTTCCTCGTCCCCCACCCTGCGCGTCTCGGAGTCGAAGATCGACTCCGGGATCTGGCGCTCCTGGGGCAGCGGGGGCGCGGCCAGCGGATCCTCCGGGGCCGTCGTGCCCGCCGTCTGCGTCTCCTTGCGGATCGCCTCCTGGAGCTGCTCCTCCCTGCTGATCGATGCGAGCAGCTCCTCCTGACGGCGCAGCTCCTCCTCGACCTCCGTCTCGAGCTCCTCCTGGCGTTCCAGCTCCTCATCGATCTCCTGCTCGAGGGCGGTGTCCGGGTCGGGCCCGCGGCGACCCCGCCGCGTCCTGTCGTCTCCACCGGTGTCGAACGGGACGTCGCCGGTGATCAGCCCGTAGAGGCCCACGGCGACGGCCCCCACGGCCGCACCGTACTGTCCGAAGATCTGGCCGCCGATCACGGTGCCGATGATCATCCCTTCGACGGCGCTCTCTGCGTGTCGGCGCAGTGGTCCCTTGGAGGCCGACTGCGCCTGGGCCGGCACCGGGGCGGTCACCGCGGAGTCCGGGCTATCGGCCGTCTTTTCCGCGTCGGCCTGAGCATCCGTGGCGGCTGCCGGATCGGACGGGCTCTCGGAGGCTCCCCCAGGGCGCGGACCCGCCGTGCTGCAGGCGACGCAGAGGGCCAGCAGGCCGGCCAGCAGGCTCGCCGCTCCGGGAGCGGCCCGAGAGACGCCTCTGGCCTCGCGGAGCGCGTCCTGCGACCCCACGGGCTGCGGCGAGGGACCGCGCTCGAGGCCGGCGGACGTCTCGGCTCGGGCTCCGGGGCGTGCGAGGCGGCGATCCATCAGGCGCTCCCTTCCGAGGGCCGGAGGCCTCAGTCTAGCACGGCGAGCAGGGCGATTCCGCCCTTCTGGCGGTGGCTTACGGGCTCCGTCGCGTGGCCTTGCGGGACCAGAAGTCACTGAAATCCCCGCACCGCAAGCGCTCGTAGCGCTCCACTGAGGGCGGCTCCGAGG
>JBHHVJ010000003.1:0-123935 GCA_046754285.1 Myxococcota bacterium
CAGGATCCCCGCGATCTTGCGGCCGTCCACGAGCACGTCGTTCGGCCACTTGATCTCCACGTCCAGAGCCGTCGGGAGGGCGGCGCGAACCGTGTCCGCCACGGCCAGCGAGGCGGCGAAGACGTACTGCGAAAGGGTCTCGGGCGCCGCACGCGGTCGCAGCAGGAGCGAGAGGTAGAGGCTCCGACCCGGCGGGGAGAAGAAGCGACGGCCGAGCCGCCCACGGCCGGCGCTCTGGGCGTCGGCCAGCACGAGCAGGCCCTCGGGAGCTCCGCGCTGGGCCAGCCGCTCGGCGACAAGGTTCGTCGAGTCCACCTCGCGATGGATGTCGATGCGACGGCCGATCCAGCGCGTCGTCGGCTTCAGCTCGAAGAGGGATCGTTCCACTCGAGTGCGATGTCGGCGGCTGCGGCCGAGTGTGTGAGCGCACCCACCGAGATCCGGTCGACGCCCGTCTCCACGATCGAGGCGACGTTCTCCAGAGTGATGCTCCCGCTCGCCTCCAAGAGCACGTCGGGGCGCTCCACACGGATGGCCGCCACGATGCGAGCGATCTCCGCGGCGGGTTGGTTGTCGATCAGCAGGGCCTGGGCGCCCGCGGCGACGGCCTCGCGAGCCTGCTCCAGCGACTCGACCTCCACCTGAACGGGCCGCCTGGATCGGTTCCCGGCCCGCGCCTGCTCGACCGCGCGGGCCAGAGACCCGACCGCGGCGATGTGGTTGTCCTTGATCAGGATACCGTCGTAGAGCCCCATGCGGTGGTTCGCTCCCCCTCCACAGCGCACGGCAAACTTCGCGAGGCTGCGGAACCCCGGTAGGGTCTTTCGCGTGTCGACGATCTCAACAGGATGCGCCGCGACGGCGTCGCAGAAGCGTCGCGTCTGGGTGGCGATGCCGGAGAGGTGCTGCAAGAAGTTCAGGGCGGTGCGCTCTGCGGCAAGGATGCCGCGTGCGGGTCCGGTCACCCGCGCCAGAAGCTCGCCCGCGTCTCGTGCATCTCCGTCGCTGCAGTGGGGCTCGAATGCCACGCCCAGACGCCCAAAGACCTCCTGCACGACGCCGAGCCCAGCGACGACCAGCGGGGCGCGGGCCTCCAGGCGCGCCTCGCCGTGGCGGCCCGAGGGTACCAGCAGCTCGGAGGTGGCATCGCCGCTTCCCAGGTCCTCGCGCAGGCCCGCGTCGACCAGGCCGATCCAGGTGTCTGGGGGAGGCATCGTCGCCAAGCTCGACCTCTCGTCCGCGCGGCGAGGCGCGGAAGCGGCGACACACTATAGCGGGCGCCACTCAGCCCTGGAGCCCGGCACCTCCTCCGGCGAGTCTCAGCTCGAGTTCTGGGAGGACTCGCTCTTCATCCGCTCGATCTCCTCGCGGATGACGCGCTCGGCGAGCTCCGGAATCACCTCCCAGGCCACAGCCTCGATCTTGCTCACCACGTCACGCACGAGCTGCTCGGTCAGCGGACCGAAGGCTTCCCAGGCCAGCTTCTCGAGCACCTCGCGCATGGCGGACGGATCCAGGGCGGGACTCGCGGCGGGGCACGTGCCCTCCGCCGACGGCGCGGAAGGCGGGCCGGCTACGGAGCCGGAGAGGGTCGGGGGCTCGGGCTCTGTGACTGCGTCCTCGGTCCGCAGCGCCTCGGGACCGGGCGCGGAAACCGCTGCGGGCGGATCGAGGCTCACGGTGGGATCCGGCAGAGAGGCTGCCGCCTCGAGGGGGGGAGGCGTGGGGGAGGTCGGAAGCTCGGGCGGGAGGGGCGGCTCCTCTCGAGGTGGCGGGGGAGAGGATCCAGCAAGGCTCTGGTCGGGGCGGGGCGGCCTCTCGCTGGGCTGGGGCTCGACTGCGAGGTCGAGAGCCGAGCCCTCGGGCGCTGAGAACGTCTCCTCACCGCTCACGGTTGGGGGTCCCTCGCTCTCCTCCGGAGCCTCGAGGATCGGAAGACCCTCCTCGCTCGAAAGCAGCGACTTGGGATCGGGGGTCAAGCGGTCCTTCGTCGCGGGCTCGGCGAGCAGGACCTCCTCCGGCGCGACGGGGGCCGCGGGAGGGTCCACCAGCGGGGCGGTCGAGACGTGGTGGGTCGCGGAGTCTTCGCCGAGCGTCACGCTCGGAGCGCTCGCCGGCGACGTGAGCGGGTCACCGAGGATCTCAGAGGACTCCTCGTCCACTGCGGGCAGACGGGGAATCGCTGCATCAGACTGGGGCTCCGGCTCCGCAGGCTCGGGTCTCTGGCCCGTCGGAGCAGCGTCCAGGGGACGCGGAGGCTCGTGGAGCGTGGTACGCGTGTGGTCGTCCTCCACCTCGTCGCCGAGGGGCTCGATGAAGGCCAGATCGCGATAGAGGCTGTCCTCGGCATCCTCTGTGGCTTGCGTCTCCTCGCCCGTCTCCGGACGGACGGGGGGGGTGAGAGGTGCGGTCGTCGCATTGGAGGTCGTGAGGTCTTCCGGCAGCGGCTCCACCGCCGACGGGCTCTGTGAGAGTGGCCGGATCTCGGGCGAGTCCTCGACGATCGAGTCGGGGCTGAGCAGATGGGTCTGCTCCGCACCGACGGGTGTGGGGGCGTCGAAGTCCAGATCGTCGAAGGAGAAGTCGGTCCGGGATGGCGTGTCGGCGGAACCGGCCGTGTCAGCGGCCGTATCGCCCGCCTCCACGGTCGCGTCCTTGCTGACCTCGGGTGTGGGGGCGGTGACCTCGGGCGGGGCCGTGAGCAGCGTGCGGACGGCTTCGAGCAGAGCCTGCGCCTCGAAAGGCTTTGCGAGCTGCGCGCTCGCGCCGGCCTCGCGCGCGTGCGCCTCGTCATAGCTCTCGAAGCTCCCGGTCAGGAGCAGCACGGGAGTCTTCGCGAGCGCCGGCTCGGAGCGAATCGCTCGACAGAGCTCGTAGCCGCTCAGGCCCGGCATGTGAACGTCGGCGAGGATCAGGTCGGGCTTGACCTCTCGGGCCCGCTCGAGAGCGGTGTCACCGTTGTCCACCGTGACCAGCTCGACATCCTCGCTGGCGAAGGTGATCCCGACGACCTTCTGGATCGTGACGCTGTCGTCCGCCAGAAGCAGGGTATGAGACATGCCGGACCTCCACGCGCGACCGCTCGGCGGGCCGCTCCGCCCTCCCTATCGGTCCGAACGCCTGATCGATTAACTGAATCTCGCTGCCAACGATACCAAATCGTCCAGGAGCTCTGTGCGGGCACTCGCGGCCTCGGGGCGCGGTGCGAGCCTGCGCGGGGCGTCCTAGTCGGCGTCGAGGTCCCCGCGGCTAAGCATCTCGAACGCCACGCGATCGGCATCGATGCGGTAGGCCCCCAGCTCGATGCGTCGCCGCAGCTCCGCCAGGCGCTCCTGGCGGGCCTCGCCATCTGCACACTCGCGCAGGTAGTCGGGTGAGTAGGTCTCTTCCGGGCTCTCGCCCTCGAGGGTGCTCTCGAGGCTCTCCGGCTCGCGCTCGGCCATGGCGCCCTCCTGTTCCGGGCGACGATCTGGGTGATGGGGCATCTTCGCGTATCGGCCCAACACGCGCTTCTCTTTAGCACCTGGGCTCTTGCCCGCCAGATGCGCGGCCCCGCAGCCCTGAGCGGAGCGGGTGAGAGAGGTGGGCTAGCCCAGCAGGATGGTCCCGAGCTTGGAGTGGAGACGGCCCACGGCCTTCGTGTGGATCTGGCAGACGCGCGACTCCGTGATCCCCAGGACGCTGCCGATCTCCTTCATGTTCAGGTCCTCGTAGTAGTACAGGGAGATCACGAGGCGCTCCTTCTCCGGGAGCTCTCCGATGCAGTCCGCGACGGCTTGCCGCAGCTCGCGGGACTTGAGCGAGGCGAAGGGGTTCTCCGCCTTCACGTCCTCGAAGATGTCGCCGAAGGCAGGCTGATCGGAGTCCGAGCCAGCCCGCAGCTCGTCTAGGTTGACCATCGAGATGCCTTTCACCTGGTTGATGAGCTCGTGGAACTCCTCGAGCTCCAGGCCGAGCGAGTGGGCGACCTCGCTCTCCGAAGCCGACCGGCCCAGGCGTTGCTCGACCGCGCTGTACGCCTGATCGAGGCGCCGACTCTTCTGCCGAATCGAGCGGGGTACCCAGTCCAGGGAGCGAAGCTGATCGAGGATCGCACCCTTGATGCGAAACTCGGCGTAGGTCTTGAACTTGCAGTTCTTCTCGGGATCGTACTTGTCGATGGCGTCCATCAGACCGATCACGCCGGTGTTGTGAAGATCCTCGAGATCGATGTGAGAGGGGAGACGAACCGCGATGCGGTTCACGATGTAGCGGATGAGGGGGGTGTGTTCGAGAACGATCTTCTCCTTGAGCTCGCTGGGAACCGCACCGTGTGCCTCCCAAGCCTCCCGCAGCAGCGCCTCCATGCCATTCCTCCCGGATCCGTGGGCAGCAACCAGAGCAACATCGGCCAGTGTTGGAGTGCGCAGCGGATGTGCAAATCGGGTGCCGGGGCAAGAGGGGCAGCCGCGGTGCCCGTCGGGCGGAATCAGTGGCGCGCAGCTCGCTCTAGAAGTGCCGCGAGCGCCTGAAGAATTCTTGCAAGCGTGGGTTCCGGGTCTCCTCGGAAGCGGCGCTGGGAGGGTGGCAGAGTACTGACGGTCCGCAACGGGCTGCGTTGGAAATCCGTCACCGATGACGCATTTTGCGGTAGGGAGGAGATCAGGCCTCGGGAGGCTTGAGGCGCTTGGAGCGAATCTTCTCGACCAGCGTCGTTCGCTTCAGGCGCAGCAACTGCGCCGCCTGATTCTTGTTCCAGTGGGTGGCCTCGAGAGCCTGCAGGATGAGGCTGGCCTCGAACTCCTCGATGGTTCGGGCGAAGTCGAGCCCCTCCGTCGGAAGCGTCACCGATCGTACGGGAGCGTGTGGACCTCCGAACTGGACGGGGAGATCCTCTTCGTCGATCCAGCCTTCGCGGCGCAGGATGACCACCCGCTCGATCAATCCCTGCAGCTCCCGGACATTTCCGGGCCAGGCATACTCGCTCAGCTGCTTGCGCGCCGCCTCCGTAAGCCCGAGCACCCCAGGGTACTGCCGTCGCTGGATGTTGAGGAAGTGATCGATGAGCAGCGGGATGTCCTCGCGGCGCTCTCGCAGCGGCGGGACGTGGATGGGGACCACATTGAGACGGAAGTAGAGATCCTGGCGGAAGCGTCGCGTGCGCATCAGCTCCTCGAGATCCTGGTTCGTGGCGGCTACGACGCGGACGTCGACGCGCTGGCTCTTCGAGGAACCGACCGGCTCGAACTCCCGCTCCTGTAGCACGCGCAGCAGCCGCGTCTGAAGCGTGGGGCTCATGTCTCCGATTTCGTCCAGAAAGAGCGTTCCGCCGTTCGCGGCGCTGAAACGCCCGATGCGGTCACGGATGGCCCCGGTGAAGGCGCCTCGAACGTGTCCGAAGAGCTCGCTCTCGAGCAGGTCCTCCGGAATCGCTCCACAGTTCACCGCCACGAACGGGCGGTCGGCACGACCGCTGTTGTAGTGGACGGCGCGAGCGAAGAGCTCCTTGCCCACGCCGCTCTCCCCGCGGATCAGGATGGTGGCATCGGTGTCCGCAACCTTGCGGACGATATCAATGGATTCCCGCAATGCATCGCTCTCGCCCACGATGTTCTCGAAGCCGAAGCGAACCTCGAGCTGACGGAGGAGCTGGAGGTTGGCGGTTCGAAGCCTTCGGTGCTCCAGCGCCCTCTGGATCAGGGGCTCGAAGGTAGCGATGCGCTCGTAGTTCTTGTCTACGAACCAGTACGCCCCCGCCTCCAAGGCCTCGATCGAGCGTTCGGGGCTTCCAAAGCCCGTGATGACGATGCAGACGGTTTCGGGGTCGATCTTGAGGATGCGGCGGATGAGCTCGATCCCATCGACGCCCGGCATACGCAGGTCGGTCAGAACCAGGTCAAAGCTCCGGCTCTCGAGCTGTTCGATCCCGCCATCGGCATCCGCGACGGCTACCGTTGCGTAGCCCTCGCCGTCGAGGAAGCGACACAGTGCAGCACGGAAGATCGCATCGTCGTCGACTACGAGAATGGATGCTCGGCTCAAGTGGCCCCCCCTCAGCCGCTCGAAGTGTACGATAGCTGGGGAAGCGACTCAAGCGCCCGCACGAGCGCTCCGATCACGTCGGAGATGGCTGACGGTGCCGCCCATGCGCTCGCAGAAGCCGACAGCCCCGTATCTCGCGTCCTGGTCGTCGACGACGAAGCCCCGCTGCGCCGCGCGGTACGACGCCTCCTCGTCGCCGAGGGCTTCAACGTTCTGGAGGCCTGCGGTGCTGAGGAGCTGCGTGCCGCACTGCACGAGGAGCCGGAGCTCGTTCTGCTCGATCTCCAGCTCGGTCGGAGCTCGGGTGCGGAGCTGATCGGAGAGATTCGTGGCCACGGCTACGACACGGAGATCATCGTCATGACGGGTTACGCCACGATCGACTCTGCCGTGGCGTGCATGCGGGCCGGCGTCTTCGATTATGTCGAGAAACCCTTCCAGGATGGGCGGCGGCTGGTGCAGACTGTACGCCGCGCTCTCGAGCATCGCGCGCTGCGCGTCCGGAATCGCCAGCTCGAAGGCGAGCGGGACCGCCGCTCGGCCTTCGAGGGAATCGTCGTCGCATCTCCGGCCATGCGGCGGATCCAGAGGATGATTCTCGATCTTGCGCAGAACCAGAGCAATGTCTTGATCCAGGCGGAAAGCGGCACGGGCAAGGAACGGATCGCCCGGGCCATTCACCGCACATCGCTGAGGGCCGAGGGTCCCTTCGTGCCTGTGGACTGCGGGGCCCTGCCGGAGGGCCTCGCGGAGGGCGAGCTCTTCGGGTACGAGGCAGGGGCCTTTACGGGAGCCGTGCGGGCCTCCGTGGGTCTCTTCCGCGCGGCCGCGGGCGGAACGCTCTTTCTGGATGAGGTCGGAGAGCTCTCGCCCAGCTTGCAGGCCAAGCTGCTGCGCGTGCTCCAGGAGCGCGAGGTCCGTCCGCTCGGGGCGGCCACGCCCCAGTCCATCGACGTTCGCATCGTGGCGGCCACGCACCGCGACCTCGCGGCGGACGTACACAGCGGCCGCTTCCGTCAGGACCTCTTCTATCGTCTCCGTGTCGTCGAGATTCGCCTTCCTCCGTTGCGCGAGAGACCGGAAGAAATTCCCCTACTCGCTCTGCACTTTCTCAACCTCTACCGAGCGGGCAGCGCCATCGAGGGCATCGAGCCGGAGGCGATCGAGGCGCTGATCTCGCGTCCGTGGGACGGGAACGTTCGGGAGCTCGAGAACACCATCGAGGCGGCCGTGGCGCTGGCCCGAGGACCGCGGCTGACGGTGGCGGATCTGGGCCTCCAGAACCTTCGCGAGCCTGTGCCGGCGTCCCCGGCCCCGGAGGATCTGCCGCTCTCCCTGGAGGCGTACGAGCGGCGCTGTCTCGAGCAGGCACTCGCCCGGACCGCGGGGGATGTGCGGCGGGCGGCCTCTCTGCTCGGGATCGGACGCAGCACCCTCTACCGGAAGCTGCGCCGACATGGCCTGAGCGCCTGAGCCCGAGACCCCGTCCGCCCCCGATGCTCTAGACTGCCCGCATGCGGGTCGTCGATCTGGACCATGACATGTCTGACGTGATCCCCACCGGCGCCTCGTTGGACTCCGAGCTTCTGTTTCGGCGCATGGAACAGGCCACCTTCGACGCGCTCGGTCTTGCACGCGGACAGTGCGTGCTCGACTCTGCTGCGGGGATCGGACAGGATGACCGCGCCTTGGCGCACGAAGGGTTCTGGACCGTGGGGGCCGAGCCCTCCCAGCGCATGACCGCACTGGCGTGCCTGGCCGATGCCCGGGAGCCGCCGCCCGCTCCGGGCGCGGTCCGACGCGTGCGCGCCTGGTCCGAGGGCCTGCCGTTTCGCGCGGGCAGCTTCGATGCGGTGTTCTGCAAGGGGGCGCTGGATCACTTCGACGATCCGCTGGCCTGCCTGACCGAGATGGCTCGCGTGGCACGACCCGAGGGCTGCGTCGTGCTGGCGGTGGCGAACTTCGCGTCGCTCGGCTGCCGTCTCGCACGTCTTCGCTCCCGACTCGTCGGCGCCGGTCCGCCTCTGGGCCGCCGACACTTCGATGTTCCCTCGGATCACTTCACGCGCTACGACGCCGAGCTGCTCCGCGAGCAGACCGGACGCCAGCTCCACATCGCGCGCTGGCAGGGCGTCTCTCTTTTCTGGGGACTCCGGAGCTGGACGCGCCTGCTGTCTGCGCTGCCGGAGCCCTGGGCGCGCAGGCTTTTCGCGCTCGCCGATGCGCTGGCCCGCAGGCTTCCCGCCCTCGCGGACGTGATCGTCGTGGCCGGTCGGCCCCGCTCGGACGGGGGCGCAGACTCGCCGCGACCCTCCGCCGGGTAGCGCCCGTCAGTCGCCCGGGTCGCGGCTCCGGTTCAACCGGAGCTCGCGTGTGGCGGCGCGCCCCCGGAGCACCTGGCGGTAGACGGCCTCGGTACGCCCGGCGACCGCAGGCCACGAGAAGCCGCGCTCGATGCGCTCGCGGGCCTCGCAGGCCCCTCGTTGCTCTGCCTCCCAGTGCTCGAGCACGTGCGAGATTCCCTTGGCGAGCGCCGGAGGATCCGCAGGGGGCACCAACACGCCTGCCCGCGCGATCGCGAGCACCTCGGGGAGTGCACCCGCACGCGCGGCGACCACGGGCGTTCCTGCGGCCAGCGCCTCGATCGCGGGCAGCCCGAATCCCTCGAAGAGCGAGGGGATGACGACGACCGCTGCGTTGCGGTATGCCCGCTCGAGTGCCGCCCGGGGGATCTTGCCCAGGAAGCGCACGCGCCCCGGCGGACGCAGCTCGCGAGCCTGCCGTGCCAGGGGTGTGTCCAGCGGGTGCGCGTCGAGAACGCAGAGCTCCAGCTCGGCGGGAAGCAGGCTGAGGGCCGTGAGCAGGTGTTCGAGCCCCTTGTTGGGATCCCCGGCGCGCCCAACGAAGAGCAGCTTCGGCTGGGCCGGCCGCGGCCGTGGCTGGCCGGCCGGAGGAAGCTCGATACCGTTCAGCACGTTGTGGACGCGCGGCGTTGGAACAGCGAAGCCCTGCTCGATCTCCCGGCGCGAGCTCTCACTGCTGGTGAGCAGCGCGTCGAGACGGCGGGCCACTCGGCTCTGGGTCCGAACCGGGTAGAAGGTCAGCGTGCCTTTCCGTTCCGTGAAGCTCCGATCGCGGCGAAGGCTGAAGCGGCGGTCGACGGTGAGCGGGTGGTGCACGGTTGCCACGACGGGCACCCCGAGCGCCCGCAGCCAGAGCAGCCCGTAGCTCAGGGACTGAACGTCGTGAACGAGATCGTACCGAACACCTCGTCGCATTCGGCGGGTCAGGGCCGCGGCGCTGCGAACGCTGAAAGCGAAGGGCTCGGGCAGGAAGCCGAAGCGGCTCACCGCATACTCGTAGAAGTTGAGCGGTCGCAGAATGCGAAAGGGGTCGGGGCGCGGCAGGAAGGCCCCGCGCTGCTTGGAGAAGCCCGCGGCCCAGAACTGCTGGTTCTCGATCCGTTTGACGCGTGCCCACGGCATCGGGTCGGGGTAGGGAGGGCCGACGAAGACGTCGAGCTTGTGTCCACGCCGCGCGAGCTCTTGGGTGAGCGAGCAGAGGTAGATCCCCTGTCCCCCGCTGTGCATGCTGCCGCGGTAGGCGAGAAACGCGATCCGCATCAGCGACGCCCGCGCGCCACCTTCTCCCCGTAGAGCACCAGACTCTTCGGCCAGACCCAGTTGAGCATTCGCTCCAGGTTTCGCCAGAATCGGGAATGGGTGGCTAGGATCAGCAGTCGGCGGAACGCACGCGTTGGTGCGGGCCGCTCATCGTGCAGCCCGAGCAGTGCGCGCAGAGCCCAGTAGGGCGAGTGGAGCGCATGGGCGAAGCTCACGTCGGTGACGCGCAGGCCGGCCTCTGCCATGGCGCGGGCGAGCTGCCGCGCTCGAAAAATGCGAATGTGCCCGCCGGGGCTCTCGAAGTAGCTCCGGGTCAGCCGCAGGTAGACGTGCTCGGTGATGGCTGTGGGAATCGTGATCCCGATGCGTCCGTGCGGCTTGAGGACACGCACCAGCTCGCGAATCGCTGCGCGGTAGTCGTGTACGTGCTCCATGACCTCTGCACAGATCACACGCTCGAAGCTCGCATCGGGGAACGGGAGCGCGAAGACGTCGCCGCAGATCACGCCACCGTGGACCTTCTCGGTCGCGCTCGCCCGGCGCTCGTGAATGCCGGCGCGAGCCAGGGCGAGCCCCTCGAAGTCGAGGTCGATCCCCACGACGTGCGCCCTCCGCTCGAGCACGCCGAAGCTGTGCCGCCCCCCTCCGCACCCCGCGTCCAGCACCCAGTCGCCCGGGCGCAGACCGAGGCGCTCAAGCTCGACGGTGAGCATGAACGATCTCCTCGAGCGCCTCCGCCGTACGTCGTCCCGCCTCGGCCCAGCTGAACACGCGCTCGATGCGGCGCCGCGCCGCGCGCCCCATCGTGGCCATTCGCTCGCGATCGGCGCAGAGTTCGGTGATCGCCCGGGAGAGCGCCGCGACATCTCGGAAGGGAACGAGCAACCCGGCCTCGCCGGAGCTGCCCACGACCTCTGGAAGCGCCCCTCCGTCCGTCGCGATCACGGGCAGGCCGCAGGCCATGGCCTCCGAAGCCGGGAAGCCGAAGCCCTCGAAGAACGAGGGGACGACCGCGGCCCGGGCCGTCGAGTACTCCGCGACGAGCCCTTCGACCGTGAGCATGCGACGGATCAGCCGAACGCGGGATCCCAGCCCCAGCGCACGGATCTTGCGGGGCACCAGACCGTCGTCGGGAATGCGGCCATCCACGATCTTGAGCGTGACGCTCGCCGGGCTGAGGGCCAGCGCATCGAGAAGCTGCGAGATCCCCTTCTTGCGGTCCTCGGTACGCCCGACGAAGATCAGATCCGTCTCGATGGGGCCTTCCAGCGGTCGAAAGACCTCGCTGTCGGTCCCGTTGTAGACCACGGCGACGCGCTTGGCCGGGACCCCGAAGAAGCGCTCGATCTCGCGTGCGGAGGCGTGCGACACCGTCAGCAGACCCGCCAGACGCGGCACCACGCGCTCCTGCATGAAGAGCGGAAAGTAGAGCGTACGCTTCCACTTGCGGCGAAAACGGGGATCCAGCTCGAAGTCTGCGAGGCGGTCGATGTGGAGCGGGTGGTGGACCATTGCAGCCACGGGAACACCACTGGCCTGCAGGGCCAGCAGGCCCCAGCTCAGGGACTGGTTGTCCAGGACGACGTCGAAGCGACATCGGCGCTGCAGCTCGCCCCAGCGCAGCAGCAGGCGCGCTCCGAAGGCCGTCATCTCGGGAAAGATGCCCAGGCGTGTGAGACCGAGCTCCCAGAGGTTCCCAGGCCGGAGTGCCCGAAGGGGACGTTCCCGGGGCAGGGCGTCGCGCATGGGAAGCGCGAAGAAGTTCTCGTTCGGGATCTCGTGCAGTGGAATGCCCGGCTCCAGCGCAGGCAGGGGTCGTCCCGCGATCACGTGCACATCGTGCCCGAGGCGGGACAGCTCGCGGGCGATGCAGGCCGCATAGATGCCCTGGCCGCCGCAGAACATGTTTCCCCGGTACGTCAGGAGGGCGATGCGCACCGGATCAACGGGGCTCGGAGCTCGGCCCTGGGGGAGGCTCCGTGTTCGGATCCGAAACGGTCGCCGAGCCTGGACCGCCCCCCGGAGAGAGCGGCTCCCCCTCGGCCTCGATGCGCACCGTCGCGATCGTCCATCCGATCCAGAACACGAGCGCCAGCAGGAAGAGCAGCAGCGCTCCCACCGGGAGCGCCAGCGCCCAGTAGCTCTGGAGCGAGACACCGTAGAGAAAGAGCGCGGTGCCCAGGACCGCTCCGAGGCAGACCAGTCCGCCCAGGACCCGGGAGTGCTCGTCGCTGGCGGAGGGCATGGCGGCGCGACGTTACCGGCCACTCCCGCCCTCTGTCAAACGGGTGCCCGTGTGGCCACTCGAACGGACTCAAGCGATGCCGGCCTCTGGCCGAAGAGTTCCCCCATGCTCCCCCCCGAGCCCCAGTTTCCGCGCCGTTCCCTGCGGGTTCCCCAGCGCGTCGAGACGCTGAGCTCCGCCTGGACGGGAGGTCGCTTTTTCGGCTACGTCTCCGACATCTCCGAAGGGGGTGCCTTCATCCAGAGCTCCAACCCCCGCGAGGTCGGCAGCTTCTTCTCACTGCGCCTCCAGCTTCCGAAGGCGCCCGAGATGGGCCTGTGCTGCCGCGGAGAGGTGATCTGGACGCGCGGCTATGCAGGCGTGGACGGTCCCTGCCCGGGCATGGGCGTCCGCTTCGTCGAGGTGATCGGCCACGAGTCGCAGCGCTTTCTGGCCCGTTTCTGCGCTGAGTCCGATCCCGGGGATCCTCCTCGCCGCGACCCCCGACCGCTCGAGCCCTGAGTCTCCGCGCGACCCGGCGCGCTCCCGGCGCGCGGCCTTCGTTTACAGGCTTGCACGAGCTGGCTATTAGCCCTCTGTGCTCTGGATCGGCCTGATGTCCGGAACCTCCGCCGATGCTGCGGACGCCGCGCTCGTACGGCTGGCGGGCTCGGTTCGCGAGCTCGAGCTGCTCGCCTTTCACTCCGAGCCGCTCCCCGACTCTCTTCGAGAGCGCATCCACGGTCTGGTCCAGGGACCCGTTCGGGTGCGCGAGCTGGCGCAGCTCGACGTCGAGCTCGGCGAGCGGTTCGCAGCCAGTGCGCTCGCGGTCGTGCAAGCGGCGGGGCTCGTGCCGGAGGCCATCAGCGGCATCGGCTCCCACGGGCAGACCGTGGGGCACTTTCCGGAGCCGGAGATTCGCGCCTCGCTGCAGCTCGGCTCGCCGGCCGTGCTTCACGAGCGCACGGGAATTCCGGTGGTAGCTGATTTCCGGCGCGCCGATCTGGCCGCGGGGGGGCAGGGGGCGCCTCTGACCCCGTTCTTTCACCATGCCTTCTTCGCGAGCGAAGCCGAGCCGCGGGCTCTGCTCAACCTCGGCGGCTTCACCAACCTGAGCTATCTCCCCGACCCCGACCCGGCGCACGTCGTGGCCTTCGATCCCGGACCGGGCAACGCGCTGCTCGATCGTGCAGCACGCTGGGCGAGCGGGGGGCGCGAGCGCTTCGATTCTGACGGCGCACGGGCGCGCGCGGGGCAGGTCCACGGGGAGGTGCTCGAAGAGCTGCTGGCCGACCCCTACTTCGCCAAGCCGCCCCCGAAGAGCACCGGTCACGAGCACTTCGGGGCCGCCTTCTTCGAGCGCGCTCGCGACGGGGTGCTCGGGCGCAACGGGACGCCCGAGGACGTGCTCGCCACGCTGACCCGTTTCACGGCGGCCAGTGTGAGGGATCAGGCAGGGCGCTTTCTGCCCGGCGTACCGGCTCGCTGGATCCTCTACGGTGGCGGCCTCCGGAACTCCTCACTGGTCTCCGCGCTCCGAGCCGAGCTCGAGCCGACGCCGATCGAGACGAGCGATCAGCACGGAGTTCCCGCACGGGCCCTCGAAGCTGTGAGCTTTGCGGTGCTGGGGTGGGCCGCGCGACGGGGCGTGCCCGGCAACCTGCCCTCCGCGACGGGAGCCCGGCGCGCCGTCGTGCTGGGCTCGGCCACGCCCCCCTAGACCCACGACCGAGCTCCCTGGACCGGGGTCGCTCCAGATCAGAACTCGAGGCACAGACCGTCCTCGGCAGACTCGAGACCGATCCGCTCCTGGTTCTCGAGGACCTCTCGGCCCAGATGGGTCAGGATCATCCGTCGACAGCGGAAGCGACTGCGCTCCTGGAGCAGGCGCAGGCAGCTCAAGTGAAACTCGAAGGTCTCCTCGAACAGGGTGGCCTCGGAGATGAACAGGTCCACGTCGCCGACCGTCTGGGGCAGCGAGTCGTGCCAGCCGGTGTCGCCCGAGAAGAAGAGCGCCCGGCCGTCGCCCTCGACGCGAATCATGTGCGGACAGGTCTCCGGATGGTGGCGGGCGGGATAGGGCACCAAGCGGAAGCCCGCCGCCCGGCAGGAGCTCTCGCAGTTGAACTCCTCGAACGAGACCTCATACGGCCGCTCCATCCCGTACTCACAGCTCTTGTTCAGCCGCTCCACGCGTTCCTCGATGCCTTGTGGGCCGAGAATCTGGAGCGGCTTGTGGCGTCGCCCCTCGTAGATGTAGTCGAGCAGAAGGAAGGGCAGACCCGAGGCATGGTCGCCGTGGTAGTGGCTGATCGCAACCGCGTCGATCTCCAGCGGATCGATGCCGAGCTGCTTCATGCCCACGAGCGTGCTCGGTCCGCAGTCGAGGAGCAGGTTGCCCTCCGCACCGCGCACCAGTATCGCACTGTTGCGCCGGCCTCCGCTGCCGAACGCATCCCCCGTGCCGATGAAGATGAGCTCAGGCATCGCGCCAGACCCTGCGACCGAACACGATTGCACGCTGCAGCACCGAGCCTGTCGGGGGGCGCGCCCCGGGAAGCAGCACGCTCCTCACGACGGTACATCCCGCGGGCACCCGAGCCCCTGCACCGACGACCGCGTGGGGGCCAACGCGGGCTCCCGCGGCGACCCGAGCCCCCGCACCCACCCAGACGGGAGGCTGCAGATCCCCCTCGAGGCGGGCCTCGTGCGCAACCAGAGGCTCGCCGTCGTTCTTGCGGCTGGCTCGCTCCAGCGCGACGAGATTCGCGTCCAGGAGCTCGCGCGGCGTTCCGACGGGCCACCAGTCGGCCGTGCGCGGATGCATCCAGCTCGACAGGGCGGCCTCCTCGCGTAGCCAGGGGACGTACACATCACGCACGAGGTCGAAGCACAAACGGTCTGGCATGTGCGTGAAGATCTCCCGGCTCACCAGCTGCACCCCCGTGAACAGCCCCGAGCCTTTCTCGCCCCCGCCTTCCACCAGATCCGTGATCCGGCACACGAGACCGTCGCGCGCGTAGCCTATCGTTCCGAAGGTCGCCTTTCTAGGATCTTCGCGAAGCACAAGGGTCGCGCCCGCGCCGCTCCGCTCGTGTGCTTCGAGCAGCGCCGGGAGATCCAGCTCGATCCACATGTCGGCGTTGACCACGAGGAAGGGGTCGGAGCCGCCCAGCAGCTCCCGCGCCTGCTGGACGCCCCCTCCGCTGCCGCGCAGCTCGGGCTCGATGGAGAGCTGGACCACAAGAGGGGCATCGGCGAGCGTCCGCCGCAGGCTTTCGACGTGGCGATGCGCATTCACGACCACCGACTCGATCCCCTGGCGGGCGAGATGGCGCACCAGACGCAGCAGCAGCGGCTCGTCGAGCAACGGAAGCGCCGGCTTGGGCCGGTCCGATGTGAGCGGAGCCATGCGGGTGCCGAGCCCCGCGGCGAGCAGCAGGGCCTTCACGGCGGACCGTCGTGCAGCGCCCGTAGCAGCGTGCGGCCGAGCGGCTCCAGGGATGCCGGCAGGTCCGGGATCGCCGCCTCGACGGCGGCCCGCGCGGCCCGCGGATAGGGCGCGAAACGGTGGTCCTGCTTCACCTTCACGATGTACCGGAAGCGAGCGTAGTCCTTGCACTTTCTTTGGACGGCCAGGGCGGCCAGCGCGGGCCGCTCCGGCGCCCGACCGGAGCGCTCCGCGTAGCGGTCGAGGAGCCGTCCACGCTGCGCCGGAGAGATCGTGAGATAGGAGTCGTGCAGCAGCGAGACCAGATCGAGCTCCGGGGGGGCCAGCAAAGCATCCTGGTAGTCCAGGAGGCGGAGCCGTCCCCGCGGATCGACCATCAGGTTCTGGCTCTGGAAGTCCCGATGGCAGAGCGTCCGGGGCAGCTCTGCGATGTAGTGGCCCAGCTCGACGAAGCTCGACCGGAGCGGCTCGTGCCATCGTAGGTGGGCGGCGTGCCGCAAGAAGTGATCCAGCTCGAAGGCGATCCAGTCTTCGTCGAAGCAACGCTGGCGCAGCCCCTCCAGGCTGGGCGGAATCGAGTGGATCGTCACGAGCAGATCGATGGCCTCCTCGAGCCGCCCGCCCTGCGCCCCGGGAGGCAGCTCGCCGAGGTGGAGGTCCCCGAGATCCTCGAGCAGAAGCCAGCCCTCGTCGTCTCGAACGGCATAGATCTCGGGGACCGGAACCCCGTGACGAGACAGGAGCCGGGTGAGCGTCGCGAACGGGGGTCTCCCACTGGGGCTGCGCAGCGCCGGTGGGAGAATCTCGGGGTCCTCCGGACGCGCGTGCATCCAGATCGCGCTCGTGCCGTCGACGAAGTAAACGCGCGCATAGCGGCGTGCTCCGGCACCCCCCGGAAGCGGCTGCAGCTCGGCCACGGCCACGCCGCGGGTCTCGTGGAGCCAAGTGCCGAGCTTCGTGCCGGGAACCACGCTCATGCTGCTCAGGATCGCGGGCACGTGGATGAGCGCAAGCCGGGGGGGTTTCCTAACGTCTGGCCCGTGATGAGGCGGGGGAGCACGCTGCGGCTGGGAACCGTGCCGCTGCTCCTGCTGCTCCTGCTGCCCTCGCTACCGGCTCACGCCTCCGATCCGCTCGCCGCCCTCCAACGCCTGCTGGCTGCGCCCGCCCTGCGCGGTGCACGCATCGGCGTCGTGGTGGCGGATCTGGAGAGCGGCCAGCGGCTGCTCGAGCGCGACCCCGATCGGCTCATGATTCCCGCCTCGAACCAGAAGCTGCTGCTGGCCTCGACAGCGCTCGCGCACTGGGGTCCCGCCCATCGTTTCGAGACGCCCGTGCTCGTGGATGGCCCCATCGACTCCGAGGGTGTGCTCGAGGGGACGCTCTGGCTGCAAGGGCGGGGGGATCCGAGCTTGACGTCGGAGAGTCTCTGGAAGCTGGCCGAGGAGGTCCGCCTGCACGGTATCGCCCAGATCCGCGCGGGCATCGGCGTGGACGTGAGCTACTTCGACGGCCAGCACTACCATCGCGACTGGGAGCCGCTCTCGCGCCGCGCCTACCACGCGCCGGTCAGCGCCCTGGCGGTGAACTACTCCAGCCTCCGCATCGAGGTGAGCCCCGGTCCGGCACCGGGCCAGCCCGTGCAGGTGCGCGTAGCACCCCTCACTCCCTACTTTAGGGTTCGCTCTGAAGCCGTCACGGTCGAAGCGGGTGGGGCGATCGAAATCGAGCTCGATCCCCTCCCGGAAGGGCGCGGCGAACGGGTCCTGGTGCGCGGTGCGCTGGCGAAGAATGCGAGCCCGCGCAGCTTCTGGCGACGGGTGGCGCTTCCGGAGATCTACGCAGCCAGTCTGCTGCGCACCCAGCTCGAGAGCCAGGGCGTGCGCGTGCAGGGTCCGCTCCGGATCGGCCGGCTGCCGGGCTCGGCGCGCGAGCTCTTGCGCTTCGAGGGAGAGCCGCTGGGCCCGATCGTTTGGAAGCTCAACAAGTTCAGCAACAACTTCATGGCCGAGCAGCTCACCAAGGCGCTGGGAGCGGAGCTGCGCGGCGTGCCGGGGAGCTGGGAGAAGGGCCTCGAGGTGATTCGTTCCCACGTGGAGAACCTCGGGACACGTGCGACGCAGCCCGTGCTTGCCGATGGCTCGGGTCTCTCTCCACGCAACCGCGTCTCGGCGGCGCTGCTCGTGGCGGTGGCGCGCAACGCTGCCTTGCGCTTCGAATCCGGCGCCGAGTTCGTGGCCTCGCTGCCGCTCGGCGGTCTGGACGGCACCCTCGAGGATCGGCTGAGCGATCCCGCCCCTCTGGTGCGGGGCAAGACCGGGCACCTGCGCCACGTCGCTTCATTGAGCGGTCTCCTGCGACGCGGAAGCCGCCGGCTCGTCTTTGCGGTGCTCGTCAACGGTGCGCGCAGCCCACAGAGCGATGTGGACGCGGCGATCGACGCGTTCGTGCGGGAGCTCGGCCGGCCTGCGGGGACGCCCGAGCACGCTCAGGGAGTGAGGGGTGGGGACTCGAGCTGAGCCATGACCTGCCGGCTGTAGCTGACCGGCAGCGCGCGTCCGGTCCGGAGACGGCGGTCGATGTGCTGAGGCCCCCAATTGTAGGCGGCCAGTGCCTGGCCCCAATCCTCGTAGCGACGATGGAGGTGGGCCAGATAGCGCGTCCCCATCCGCACGTTGGTCACGGGATCGAAGAGAATCTCACGGCGCCAGTCGAGTCCCATCTCCTTCGCGAGCATCCGGCCGGTCGCGGGCATGATCTGCATCAACCCGAGAGCGCCCACCCGGGAGACGGCGAAGTTGTAGAAGCCACTCTCCGTGTGGATCACCGCGAGCACGAGATCCCGGTCAAGCCCCCAGCGGGCCGACTCCTCCACGATGGTCTCCGCCGCACGTCGGATCTCGAACGGTGCCAGGCCGCTTTGGTAGCGCAGAATTCGCTCCAGGACGTACTCGACCGGGCCCGGCCCCTGAGGCTCGGCGGCCGCGGGCCGAGCGCGAGGGGGCGCGGGCGCCGAGGGCGGGGACGACGGGTCTCCGAAGAGCGAGACCGAAAGTCCCCAGAGCAACGCAAGGCCGAGCAGCGGGCGTAGGGCCGCAGGCATGGCGCGGTGTCTAGAGGACGATCCCGACCTGCTGCATCACCAGGTAGTTGTTCACCGCCGCAAAGGCCGGCAGGATCGCGAGCACTCCGAGCAGCAGCAGTCTGAGGGTGGGATGCAGACGCTTGGTGAACACTAGGAAGGCCACGGCGGAGACGGTCACGACGGTGGAGAAGACCAGCCCTTGGTACAGGCCCACGGACTCGAAGAGCCAGCGAGCGACCGGGTTGGCTTCGGTGAGTACGGCTCCGGGGACGCCGATGGGCTCCGACGTCAAGCAGATGAAGGTCGTGAAGTTGTCCATCAGGTCGAAGAGGATCACCAGCATGCCCAGCAAGAACCGCATCCACTGCTCCCACGCCTTCCGAGCGTATGGAGCGGTGAGAGCTACAAGATGCGTGCCGCCGAGCGGACAGAGCTGGACTTCCGGTACATTCTCGTGGCCCTGAGCGCCCCGCGTGCGCACCCATGTGCAGGCAGGCCATCAGGGCAGCGGGAAGTTTTCTTCCGTTCCTGGGCGATTTGCTTCGCCGCGTTCAGCGACGGCGCGGACGACCCCGGCCGAGCAGGAGCCAGTCGAGCGAGACTCGCTCGTGCAGCGCCAGAGTGATCAGGAAGTCGGCGTGGGGCGTGGTCCCGTTCTCGTAGCGGTTGACGTTCTGCTGAAACACCCCGAGCTCCTTCGCGAACGATCGCTGAGAGCGGGCACCGCGGATCTGCGCGAGACGATGCTGGATGCCTCGCTTGTGCCGCTCGATCGAGGACTTCGTGATCCTTGTGGGCCTCGAGTTGCGATGGGTCTTGCGCGTCCGTGAAGCCATTTCCGATTCCTTCCAGTCTGAAGCTCCGCGATGGGTTGTCGGCACGCTCGGAGACGCAGGGGGCCTCCGCCCTGAGTGTTGGCACGGGGAACACAATCCTCCGTAGCCCGCGCGCTGCGGCGAGCATCCTAAGCGAAGGGCGCGTCAGGTTCAAGACTGTGAGGAACATCTTCGCCCGGGGGCTGCGGCCTGGCGGTCCCGGCTGCGTGCCGGCTGCGAGGGCGCTTCTGATGCAGCGTCGCCCAGGACCGGGGCTCGGGCTTGACCCGCTCCGTGCCTGCCTGGTAGCGTTCGGCCCCATTCCCGTGTGATGGACTCGGAATGCGCGTAGTTGCCGGTGAGCTGCGGGGACGCCGCCTGCACGGCGTTGGCGCGCGGAGCGGGGGTGGCACTCGACCCACCACCGATCGGGCACGCGAGGGGCTCTTCGGCTGGCTGGCCGAACGGGTGGACGCGGCGGCCGTGCTGGACCTGTTCGCGGGTACCGGAGCCCTTGGGATCGAAGCGCTCTCGCGGGGTGCCGCACACGTGGTCTTCGTCGAGCGATCGCGCTCGGTGGCCCGCGTTCTTCGTCTCAACGTCGAGGAGCTGGGGGTGGGCGAGCGGTCACGGGTCATGGTGCGGGACGTACGAGAGGCCCTCGCGTCGCTCCGACGAGAGCGAGCGGGATTCGATCTGGTGCTCGCGGATCCGCCCTATGCCGAGGATCCCGAGCGGCCGGGCTGGGGCCGTTGGCTGCTCTGCGGGGCGCAGCTGGAGGCTCTGCTCTCAGCGCGCGGATGGGTGGTCGTGGAACGTCCCCGCCGGAACGAGCCCATCGCGGGTGGGCCCGGACTCGCACTCTTCGAGAGCCGGGTCTATGGTGAGACCCGCTTCGACGCCTACCACCGACCGGGAGGGGAAGACGAATGAGCGAGCCGCGCATCGCCATCTATCCGGCGAGCTTCGATCCGATCACGAACGGGCACTTGGATCTCGTCCAGCGTGCGTCGCGCCTCTTCGACGTGCTGATCGTGGCGGTCGCCAAGAACGTCGAGAAGGCCAGCCTCTTCAGCGTCGAAGAGCGCGTGCAGATGGTCGAGGAGGTGGTTCGTCCCTACCCGAACGTGCGCGTGGATGTCATCGAGTCCCTGCTCGTGGACTACGCGCGAGCCCACGGGGCACGGATCGTGATCCGCGGCCTGCGCGCCCTCTCCGACTTCGAGTACGAGTTCGAGATGGCCCTCATGAACTCCCACATGTACCCCGAGCTGGAAACCGTGTTCCTGATGACGAGCGAGCGCTGGTTCTACGTCAGCTCCTCACGGCTGCGGGAGATCGTGCGCTTCGGTGCCGAGGTCAGCGAGTTCGTTCCCGAGGTCGTGAATCGCAAGCTCAAGGAGAAGCTGGCTCCGAGCTCGCGCTAGTGTCCCGTCTCAGCCCGTCTCCCGATCGATGCCGAGCTCCTTGAGCTTGAGCTGGAGGCCCCGACGCGAGATCCCGAGCCGACGCGCGGCACGCGTGACGTTTCCCTGGGTGACCTCGAGGGCCTCGATGATGGCCTCGCGCTCGATGCGCCGTGTCTCCGACCGGATCCGTTCCCGCAGCGGCGGCGGCGTGCGCGGCGTGTCCGTGCTCCAGGTGCTCTGCAGGAGCTCGGGCGGAAGATCGGCGGTGCGGAGGCACGGACCCTCGGCCAGGAGGATGGCACGCTCGATCACGTTCTCGAGCTCGCGGATGTTCCCGGGCCAGGAGTAAGCCACCAGTGCGTCCATCAGCTCCGGCTCAATCCCCTCGATCGGGCGTCTCAGGCGCCTCGCCGAGCGCTCGGCGAAGTGCTGAGCCAGCACGGGGATATCCTGTCTCCGCTCACGAAGAGGGGGCAAGGGGATCGGGACGACGTGAAGGCGGTAGAAGAGATCTTCCCGAAAGCGCCCCTCACTGACCGCGTCGCGAAGATCGCGGTTGGTGGCCGCGATGAGTCGGACGTCCACGGTCACCGTCCGCGTGCCGCCGACTCGGTAGAACGAGGCCTCCTGCAACGCTCTCAGGAGCTTGGGCTGAGCCGAGAGGGGCATCTCCCCGATCTCGTCGAGGAAGAGCGTTCCCCCATCGGCGAGCTCGAAGCGCCCCGGCTTGCGGGCCGACGCTCCGGTGAACGCGCCCTTCTCGTGGCCGAAGAGCTCACTCTCCAGCAGGCTCTCGGGGATCGCGGCGCAGTTGATCTTGACGAAGGGGCGCTCACCGCGATCGGACCGCAGGTGGATGCTGCGAGCAACGAGCTCCTTCCCCGTTCCGCTCTCGCCGCTGATCAGAACCGTGGCCAGGGTGGGCGCCACACGTTCGATCAGGTGCTTGACGCGGTGCAAGGCCTCGCTCCCGCCGAGCAGGAGCTGATCCGGATCCTCTTCGGGATCGAAGACGGGCTCAGCTTCGTCGAGCCGCTGCGTCCGGACCGCCTTGCCGATGACCTGGCGGATCTCCTCGGGATCGAACGGCTTGGTCAGATAGTCGAAGGCGCCCTGCTTGAGTGCTTCCACCGCACTGCCGATCGTTCCGTGCGCGGTGAGCAGGATGAAGGGGAGGGCGCGAAATCGGCGACGGACGATCTCGAGCAGCTCCAGGCCATTCATCTGAGGCATGCGAAGGTCGGACAGCACGACGTCGACCGGCTCCTGCTCCAGGATCTCCAGGGCCTCCGCACCGTGAGCGGCTTCGAGCGTCCGGTAGCCGTAGCGGTGGAGCAACGCACGCAGGACGCGGCGCATATTGGCCTCGTTCTCGACCACCAGGACCTTCTCGTCCCGCTTCATGGCACCTCACTGGGCTCGGCGTCGGTGCCCGCCTCGGGACCCTCCCAGCACGGCAGGCGCAGCCGAACGGTCGTTCCCTCCCCCGGCTTGGACTGCAGGGAGATCTTTCCGTCCTGGCTCCGCATCAGCTTTTCGCAGAGCGCCAGCCCCAGCCCGACGCCCGTCTCCTTGGTCGTGAAGAACGGAACGAAGGCGCGCTCGAGGGTCCGCTCGTCCATGCCCGGACCGTCGTCCCGAACCGCGATCTCCAGCTCGGTGCCGTCCCTGGCGCGGGCCACGCTGTAGACCGAGACACGGATAGAGCCGTTTCCCTCCAGGGCCTCGTAGGCGTTGTGGAGTACGTTCATGACGACGCGCTCGAGCTGATCCGCGTCGGCGCACGCAGGCGGCAGATCACTCTGCACATCCACACGCACGTCGATGGGCTCGCCGCGGTGTTGGTGCGCCACGGAGCGGACGCAGGCGCGAACCAGCTCTTCGAGCTCGCGCACCGGTGCTCTCCTGGCGTAAGGGCGCGCGTAGTCGAGAAACGTTCCTACGACACGATCCACGCGCTCGATCTCCTGGAGCACCACCTCGTGGAACTCCTCGCGAGCCTCCGCTCCGGGATCGGCCAGGACCGCCAGGGCGCCGCGGATCGTCGCCAGCGGGTTGCGGAGCTCATGCGCGAGGCCGGTGGCCATCTCTCCCAAGCTGGCCATCCGGTCCCGCGCGCGGATGCGCTCGAAAGTCTTCGAGTTCTCGATGCTCACCGCAATGCGATCTGCCACGCTGCGCAAGAGATCGACCTCGGTACTGGAGAAAGGCTCACGTGGATCGGCCTCGGAAAGCGTCCAGAAGCCCACGAGCCCGCGATCGGAGCGGAGTCCGAGCGCAAGCTGTGCGTCGAGGTCGCGCATCGTCCGGCAGAGGCTCTCGAGGGAGGCGCGCCGCTCGTCGCCGCGCGCCTCCTGTGCAGACTTGTGCAGTTCCTCATAGATCAGAACGCCGTGGCGTTCGAGGGCCTCGATCCAAGCGGGGTGCCGAATCAGATTGATCCGCGCACGCGGTGGGAGACCGATGCTCCCCGCCTGCTGGAAGCCCAGGTGGGGGGCATCACGCAGGAAGACGGCGCACGAGCGCAGGCGGTCGATCTGCTCCAAGGTTCCGAGTAGGTCCTTGAGCAGCTCGTCGAGCGTACGGATCTGGGTGAGCCGCTCGCCGAGCGCACCGAGCACGCGCTGAAGCTCGAGCTTCGGTGCCATGAAGTAGCGATCCATGCGATGCTGGATTCGCGCGCGAACGGTCGGGAAGAAGAGCAGGAGCACGAAGGAGGCCACGAAGCTGTTGAAGACGAAGAGATCCAGGCGCTCTCCGACCCAGATGCGGATCAGCGCGAAGGAGCCGGCCAGACCGATGGCCATGAGCGTCAGCGCTACCGTGTTTCCCATGAGCTGACGCAGATCGGCGACCCGGACCTGCGCCAGATGCAGGTAGCCCGCGTAGAGGTAGAGCAGTGGGACCAGCAGACTCGCGACGCGAGGACCCTGAAACGGACCGAGCACGAGATCGAGGCTCGCCGCGAGCGCCACGATCACGTGGGCGATGGCGAGGTAGCGCATCCGCGTGGCATCGGAGCCCTCCTCGGCCGTACGCTCGGGCGCGAATCGCACCAGGATCGCAGCCCCGGTGATCACGCCTGCGAGCGCCCAGAGCGCCAGCGCCTGGCCCAGCAGCGTACGGAGCCCACCCGCCTCGATCTCGGGGAGGCCCAGGCCGAGCGCCAGCGCGGGAAGTCCCAGCCAGACCCCAGCGCGCAGGCGGCGCTCCAGCTCAAGCCGCCCCGTGAGCGCTGCGGCGGAGAGAGGGCTGAGCGGACCCAGCATGCCGAAGGCGGCGCCCACCAAGGAGTCGGCCCACCCCAGCGCGAGGCTCTGGGCTCCGCGGCCGAGGCAGAGGATCCCGAAGCTGAACGTGAGTGCCGCAAAGAGCAGCGCGCGGGCATCCCGGCGTTCGAGCAGGATGGCTCCGAGCAGGACCGCGGCGGCGGCCGCGGCCATGAAGGCGCTCTGGGTTTCCATGGCAGCAGCGGGGGAGTCGGGGAACACCTGATCCGTTATTCGGGTGCTCGCGAGGTCAGCTTGACGGGGCCGCGCCGTCCCGCCCCACTCCGGTTTGACAGCCTGTGGGGCTGCGGCTAATGTGGCCAAGTGGTTGCTTTAAAATAAGATTTTCGAAGGCGCAGGCCCCCCGAGACACCCAGGACACCCAGGACACCCAGGGCTCGCGGGGCGCGCAGCGGAAGCACGAGGCGCAGGAGGCGTGGGGAGGAACAGGGAAGTGGGGCGGCATCCGGCGCGACGAGCGAGGACCGAAGCTGGAGCGGGCCGTGCAGCGGACGGCGCGCCGGATCGCCCAGCGGACCGGGTGCCGGAGCCCACCACCGGACGCCGTGTTCTGCTCGGCGTCTCGGGAGGGATCGCCGCTTACAAGACGGGTGAGCTGATCCGTCGGCTGCGCGGCGCTGGCCACGACGTTCGGGTCGTGGCCACGCCGAACGCTCTCCGCTTCGTCTCCGCACTGACGCTCCAGACGCTCTCCGGCCATCCGGTACGCTCGGAGCTCTTCTCACCCGGAGAGGAGTCGGAGATCTCGCACATCGAGCTGGCCGACTGGGCCGAGGTCGTGCTGATCGCCCCCGCCACCGCGGGACTGCTGGCGCGACTCGCGCACGGCCTGGCCGACGATCTGCTCGCGACGCTCTGCCTCGCCACGACCGCGCCCCTGCTGCTCGCGCCGGCCATGAACGTGAACATGTACCGACATCCGGCCACGCAGGAGAACCTCGACCGACTCGCCAAGCGCGGGGCACGGCTGCTCGGGCCCGACGCCGGTGAGCTGGCCTGCGGGTGGGAAGGGGAGGGGAGGCTCGTCCCGATCGAGGGGCTGGTCGGTGCCGTGGAGCGGGCTCTGGCGCGTGAGCAGGATCGTGGGGAGGTCGTGCTCGTGACGGCGGGACCCACGGCGGAAGCCGTGGACCCGGTGCGCCTGCTGACCAATCGCTCATCGGGCCGCATGGGCTTCGCCCTCGCAGAGGAGGCGGCCCGGCGCGGTGCCGAGGTGGTCCTGATCGCGGGTCCGGTCTCTCTTCCTACACCTTTCGGTGTAGAACGCATCGATGTGGAGAGTGCGGAGGAGATGCGCCGGGCTGTGCTCCAGGCTCTTTCGCGGGTCGGCGTCGTGATCATGGCAGCCGCGGTTGCCGACTATCGGGTCGCAGAGCCAGCGGCGACCAAGCTGAAGCGCCAGAGGCGCGAGACGATGACCCTCGAGCTGGTTCGGAATCCCGACATCCTCGCCGAGGTCGTGGCTCGACGAAGCGGCGCGACGATCGTGGGATTTGCGGCGGAGACCGATGCGGTGCTCGAGCACGCCCGCCAGAAGCTGTCGCGCAAGAGATGTGATCTCATCGTGGCGAACGACGTCTCGCGCACCGACGTGGGATTCGACGTCGATCGCAATCACGTGTGGATCCTGGGCCCTGCGCCCGAGGACGTGCTGGAGGTGCCCGCTGCACCCAAACGCGAGATCGCGGCCCGGATCCTCGACCGGATCCACCAGGTCCGCCAGGGATGAGGGTCGCACCCGGCCTCCTGCTCGCTCTGGGTCTCGCGCTCGCCCCTGGCGCCCTGGGCGCGACCGTCCACGTCGCGACCGTGGCAGGGGGGATCAACCCGGCGGTGGCCGACTACCTCGGCAAGGCCATCGAGCGCAGCGAGCGCGAAGGCGCCGTTGCCCTCGTGATCGAGCTCGACACGCCGGGGGGGTTGCTCGCCTCGACCAAGACGATCGTGAACGACATCCTGAACGCCGAGGTTCCCGTGATCGTCTTCGTGTCTCCGCGGGGCGCCTGGGCCGCCTCGGCCGGGACCTTCATCACCCTCGCGGCGCACGTCGCCGCGATGGCGCCGGGCACCAGCATCGGGGCGGCTCACCCGGTATCCTTCGTACCCAGCGCGCCGCCCCAGCCGCAGGAGCCAACCCCCGAAGGCGAGGAGAAGTCGGCTCGTCGCGCACCTCGGGACGTCTCGGGAGAGAAGATCGAGAATTTCACGGCCGCCTTCATCGAGTCCATCGCTGAGGCCCGCAATCGCAACGTGAAGTGGGCCGTGGAGGCCGTTCGCAACTCCGTGGCCATTCCGCAGTCCGAGGCCCTGGAGAAGAACGTGATCGATCTCGTGGCCGAGGACCTGGGCCATCTGCTGGAGCGGGTCGACGGCCGAGAGGTGACGGTGGGACGCGAGAAACGAGTGATTGAAACCGCCTCCGCGACCGTCGTTCGGATTTCGATGGACCTCGTGAATCGCATCTTCAACGTCCTGGGCGACCCTCAGATCGCCCTGCTGCTGATCCTGGCGGGGCTGCTCGGCCTCTATGTCGAGTTCACACAGCCCGGAATGGTCTTTCCCGGCGTCGCGGGCGCGATCTGCCTGGTGCTCGCAGGACTCGCGCTGCAGATCATCCCGTTCAACTGGATCGGACTGATCTTGATTCTCTCCGGACTCGGGCTGCTCGTGGCGGAGATCTTCGTGACCAGCTTTGGCGTGCTCTTCACCTCGGGTCTGATCTGTTTGGCCGCTGGGGCCTACCTGCTCTTCGACGTTCCGGAGGAGTCGGACCTGATCGTGCCCTTCTGGCGCATCATCTTTCCCGCCGTGCTGGGCGTTGCAATCTTCGGGGGCTTGATCGTCATCGGGCTGTCGCGCAGCGTTTTTCGACCGCAGTTTGCAGGCGCCGAGGAGCTCGTCAGCAGTGTGGGTGTGGCCGAGACTCCCCTGCGTCCTCGTGGACGCGTCCGCATTCGTAGCGAGCTTTGGACCGGCGAGGCAGACGAGAACCTGCCCCGGGGAACGCGAGTGAGGGTCGTGGGCTTGGATGGTCTCGTCGTTCGCGTGACACGTGAGCGCGACGGGACGGAGGAGACGAGATGAGCTTTCCATTCATTCTTCTTTTGGTTCTGCTGGGCCTGTCCATCACCGGCTTCCGCGTGCTCAACGAGTACGAGCGGGGCGTCGTATTCCGTCTCGGGCGCTACGTGGCGGTCAAGCAGGCGGGCCTCAAGTGGATCATCCCGTTCGTGGATCGCATGGTGAAGATCAGCCTCCGCGAAGTCGTGATGGACGTACCGCCGCAGGATGTGATCACCCGGGACAATGTCTCGGTCAAGGTCAACGCGGTGATCTACTTTCGGGTCGTGCATCCGGAGAACGCCGTGATCAAGGTCGAGAACTACCTCTACGGCACCTCTCAGCTGGCGCAGACCACGCTCCGCAGCGTCTGCGGCAAGGCCGAGCTCGACGAGCTTCTCTCTGAACGCGACAAGCTCAATCGCGAGCTCCAGGAGCTCCTGGACCACGGCACGGATCCCTGGGGAGTGAAGATCCGGGCCGTGGAGATCAAGCACATCGATCTCCCGACGGAGATGCAGCGAGCCATGGCCCGGCAGGCTGAGGCGGAGCGCGAGCGACGGGCCAAGGTCATTCATGCCCAGGGTGAGTTCGAGGCCGCGAAACGCCTGGCGGAGGCCTCCGACATCATGGCCCGCTCGCCCTTCACCCTGCAGCTTCGCTATCTGCAGACACTCTCGGACATCGCAACGGAGCACAACTCCACGATCCTCTTCCCGTTGCCGATCGAGCTGATTCGACCTCTGATCGAGAAAGGGAGAGGATCGAGGGAGGGGGGCGAGAGTTGAAGCGGATCCTGAGGGCGGGGCTCTTCGGGCTGATTCCACTGCTCCTCGGGGGAGCCTATGTCGCGCTCGGCTTCTATCCGGTTGCGCCGGACGAGCAGGCGGTCGTGCTCCTGCTCGGACGCTACCACCACACCACGGGACCGGGGATCGGCTGGTATGCCCCCGGCTTCCAGACCGTCGACAAGCGGCGGGTCACCGTGACGCTCGAGGAGGAGTTCGGGTATCGCACCCTCACGACCGGTCCGCCGCCGGAATACGAGGATCATCCGCAGGAGAAGCGCATGCTCACGAGCGATGCCAACCTCGTCGACGTGGAGTTCGTCGTGCAGTACCGGATTCGGGACTTGAAGAAGTACCTTTTCGGCGTCGAGCAACCGCGCGCGGTCGTTCGGGATGTGGCTCAGGCTGTGATGCGGGAAGTGGTGGCACAGAACGATATCGACAGCATCCTGACCGAGCTCAAGGGACCGATCGAGATCGAGGCGATGGAGCGGACGCAGTCCGTGCTCGAAGCCTACGGCACGGGAATCGAGCTTCAGGGCGTGCAACTCCAGGATGTCGAGCCGCCCGAGGAGGTGAAAGAGGCCTTCGCGGATGTGACGAGCGCCGAGCAGGATGGACAGCGCATGATCAATGAGGCCGAAGGCTACCGGGACGCGGTTCTCCAGCAGGCCGAGGCGGAGCGGACGGAGCTGGTCAACACGGCGGAGGCCTATCGGGTCAGCCGGGTTCTGGAGGCGGAGGGAGAGGGAAAGAAGTTCACCGCGCTGCTCTCCGAGTACCAGCGAGCGCCCGCCGTCACGCGCGAGCGCATCTACCTCGAGACCCTGGAGTCGATTCTCCCGGGGATCGAGAAGATCGTCATTGAGGAGGGCCAGAGCGAGAGGGTGCTTCCCTATCTCCCGCTTGGCCGTCGGCGAGCTGAGCCGTGAGCCTGCGCGCCTCCTTCCTCCTGCTCGTCGCAGCCGTCCTCGTTGCGGGTTCGTTCTGTATCCGTGTCCTGGATGAGCGCGAGCAGGGCTTCCGGACGCTGCTGCAGGATCCGCGCCCGACGCTGCTCGGGATTCCGCTGAACCGTCCCATCCTCACCGAGCCGGGTTGGTACGTCCGGATTCCGTTCCTGCACCAGCTCCACGTGTACGACCGTCGCCTGCTGCGCTACGAGGCTCGACCCCGGGTGGCCTGGACCGCGGAGAAACTGCCCCTCGACGTCGACTACTATGCGCTGTGGCGGATCTCCGATCCGCAGCTCTTCTTCGAGAGCCTGGGAGGAATGGCGGAGGCGCTGGGTCGGATCGATACGATCACGTACGGGGAACTGCGCAATCGCCTCGCACTGCACCCACTGCAGGATCTGCTCTCGGAGAAGCGACGAGAGATCCTGCAGGGAGTCACGGAAAGCTCGCGAGCCAAGCTGGCACCTCGCGGGATCGACCTGGTGGACTTGCGAATCCGTCGAACCGATTACCCTGAGAGCAACCTCAAGGACGTCTTTGCACGGATGAAGACCGGACGGCAGGCCGTGGCCCGAAAGATTCGTGCGGCGGGCGAACGGGAGGCGCGGACGATCCGCTCGGACGCCGACCGGAAGAGTGAGCAGATTCGTGCCGAGGCGCGCAGCCTGGCGACACGCATTCGGGGGGAAGGGGATGCGACCGCGGCGCGAATCTATGCGGAGGCCTACGGCGCCGACCCGGAGTTCTATGGCTTCGTGCGCAGCCTCGCGGCGTATCAACGCGCCCTCGATGACCGGACGACCTTGATCCTCTCGCCGGCCCATCCCTTTTTGAAGCACTTCTTCGGCCACGAGCGATAGACTCCCGCGGAGGATCTCCGGCGGCTACTCTTGAATCCGCTGGAAGCGCCAGCTTCCGGCGGCGAGGAAGAGCAGCAGGGTTCCCCAGAGTGGAAACGCCGGAGGGAGGACGCCGCTGCGGCCGGCGAGCACGGCGAGGGCCCACACCAGCCAGAAGAGGCCGCAGACCGACAGGGCCTGCACGAGCGCCCGCGGAAGAGAGTCGCCGCGCTCGGTGTCTCCGAGCGCAAAGGGCAGGGCAAGGAGCACGAGGACGAGCACCGCCAGCGGCTGGGCGATCCGCTGGTGGAAGGTGGCGATGAGACCGAAGCGGACGGCTTCGGGATCCCGGGCTTTGCGGATGCGCCGGGCCAGTCGGTGCAGCGTCGTGTGCTCGGGAGCCGGACCGGCACGGGCAAGGTCCTGCTCGCTGATGCCCAGATCGAGGGTGGTCCGCTCCTCTTGGCGAACGACGACGCGGTCGACGCGATCGAAGTCATAGATGCGGATGCTCCGAAACTCCCAGGTCTGCTCCTTCGTGTTCACGGCCTCCTCGGCATCGATTCGCTGAGCGATCTCACGATCCCGGTCCAGCTTGAAGACGGTCACACCGTGGAGCACACCCGCCGCAGCGTCATAGCGTTCCGCCGAGAAAATCGAGGAACCGCTCGCATACCACCAGCGCTGGCCGAGCTGCACGGGCCGGCGGCGAGCCGCCTCTCCTTCCTCGCCACTTTGGGCCAGCGCATGGCGCGTGGGAACGATGACACGGTCCTCGATCAGGATCAGGAAAGCGGAGATGAGCAGGCTGACTCCCAGAATGGGGAGCAGGACGCGTCTCAGAGGGATCCCACCACAGCGGATCGCCGTGATCTCGCGGGATCGCACGGCGCGCGAGAGGCTCCAGACGACCCCGGCCAGGCAGGCGATCGGGACGCCGATCGGGAGCATCTCCAGCGCGCGGAAGAGGATGAGGCGGGTGCCCGCTCCGGGCGCGGTGCTGAGGGTGTCGAGTTGCATCAGTGAGTCGGCCGCCAGCCAGGTCACGAAGAGTGCGAGGAGCACCGTTCCCGAGGCCGTCAGGAACTCACCGAGCAGGTAGCGTGCGATCAGCGACATGGCGCGAGAGGATAGAGTCGGAGGGGATCGTTGCAACGCGAGGGTGGACGGCCTAAAAATTCTTCCGATGAAGATCTACTCGGGCAGTGAGGAGCTCGGGGGAGCGCTCCGCGGCTGCATCCTGACGGTCGGGAACTTCGACGGGCTGCACCTCGGTCATCAGGCGCTGCTGCGCGCGGTGCTCGAGCGGGGGCGAGCGCTTGCAGCTCCCATGGCCGTGTACACCTTCGATCCTCATCCCCGACGGCTCCTCCAGCCCGAGCGCGCACAGCCGCGGCTCATGACGTCGGAGCAGCTCACCCTCGGTCTCGAGGAGGCCGGCATCGACGCACTGATCCGCGAGACATTCACGCACGAGTTCGCCTCGCTCTCGGCCGAGACCTTCCTGCGGGAGATCCTCGGCGCACGGATCGGGCCCCGCGAGGTCCATGTGGGTCGTGGGTTCCACTTTGGGAAGGGGCGCCAGGGCTCCGGGCGGACCCTCCAGCTGCGCGGCCCCGAGATCGGTATCGATGTGAGAATCATCCCCCAGGTTCGTGCCGGGGGGAAGGACGTCTCGAGCAGCCGCATCCGCGCGGCGCTGGCGCGAGGAGACGTCGCCGAAGCGGAGCTCTGTCTGGCTCGGCCGTACTCGGTCTGGGGACGGGTCGTGCCGGGAGCGAGGCGGGGCCGCACGTTGGGATTTCCGACCGCGAACCTCGACGTCGAGAACGAGCTTCTCCCGGCGTCCGGTGTCTACGCCACGCGCGTACGCATCTTCGCTGGCAAGCGTCCGTCCGGCCAGGCCTGGCCCGCGGTCACCAACATTGGCTCACGGCCGACCTTCGCCTCCGATGGCGTGATCGCGGAGGCTCACCTGCTGGATTTCGAAGGCGATCTCTACGGCCAGCGCATCGCCGTCGCCTTTCACGCACGGCTCCGCGAGGAACGTCGCTTTCCCGACTCCGAAGCGCTGGCCGAGCAGATCGCCAACGACGTCCAGACGACCCGTTCGCTGCTGGCGTCTACCCCGGCGCAGACTTGACGTCAGCGCGCATCTGCTGAGTAAAGCTCCCCCCATTCTGCTCCGATAACCCCCCCGGCCCGGCGGAGGTCCAGCCAGGCCCCCTGACCCCGAGCGGATGACGAGGGAGATGCGTTGAACGACCGCATCGGCGAACTGCTGGTCCAGAAGAACCTGCTCTCGCAGGAGCAGCTCGAGAAAGCCCGGGAGGAGGCGCGCTCGGGCGGCTCCCGTCTCGGTCTCCAGATCACGAAGCTCGGGTTCATCCAGGAGCAACAGCTCGCCGAGGTGATGTCGAATCAGTACGGCGTCCCTTCCATCTCACTCGACGACTTCGAGATCGCTCCCGAGGTCATCCAGCTGATCCCCGAGGACGTCGCTCTCAAGCACACGATCGTACCGGTCAATCGAGCTGGTTCAACGCTGATCATCGCCACCGCCGACCCCTCGAACATCTTCGCGATCGATGACGTGAAGTTCCTCACGGGCTACAACGTCGAGGTCGTCGTGGCCGCCGAGGCGGCCATCCGTCGCACCATCGATCGCTGCTATGACGCCAGCTCCCTCCTCGAGGACGTGATCGCGGATTTCGACGACACCGACTTCGAGGTGGTCGATACCGAGGATTCGGTAGACGTTGACGAGCTCCAGCAGGCGACCGAGGACGCCCCGGTCGTCAAGCTCGTCAACCTGATCCTCACCGATGCGATCAAGAAGAACGCATCGGACATTCATATCGAGCCCTACGAGAAGGAATTCCGGGTGCGGTATCGGATCGATGGCGTTCTCTACGAGGTCATGCGCCCGCCTCGGAAGCTCAAGAATCCCCTGATCTCGCGCATCAAGATCATGGCCGAGCTCGACATCGCCGAACGGAGGCTGCCGCAGGACGGGCGCATCAAGCTCAAGATGGGTCGCAAGAAGGAGATGGACTATCGCGTCTCGGTCATGCCGACCCTCTTCGGAGAGAAGATCGTGCTCCGCCTGCTCGACAAGTCGAATCTGCAACTCGACATGACGAAGCTCGGATTCGAGGAGGATCAGCTCCGAATTTTCAGCGACGCGATCCATCAGCCGTTCGGGATGGTGCTGGTCACGGGTCCGACCGGTTCCGGAAAGACGACCACGCTGTACTCCGCACTCTCCGAGCTGAACACCACGAGCGAAAACATCTCGACCGCCGAGGACCCGGTGGAGTTCAACCTGATGGGGATCAACCAGGTCCAGATGCGAGACGAGATCGGACTGAACTTTGCGGCCGCCCTGCGCGCCTTTCTTCGGCAGGACCCCGATATCATCATGGTCGGAGAGATCCGCGACTTCGAGACCGCGGAGATTGCCATCAAGGCCGCGCTCACCGGTCACATGGTTCTCTCCACTCTCCACACGAACGACGCCCCGAGCACCATCAACCGTCTGCTCAACATGGGAATCGAGCCGTTTCTCGTGTCCAGCTCCGTCAACTGCGTCGTCGCCCAACGGCTCGCGCGAAGGGTCTGCCCCGAATGTGTCGAAGAGCAGACCGACATCAGCCGCGACGAGCTGGTGCGGGCTGGGATGACGAAGGAGGAGGCCGCGTCGTGCAAGCTCGTGATGGGGCAGGGGTGCGGGAATTGCGCCGAGACCGGCTACAAGGGCCGCGTCGCGATCTACGAGGTGATGGCGATCAATGAGACGCTGCGGGAGTTCATTCTGAACGGAGCGAGCGCCGCGGAGATCAAGCAAGAGGCGATTCGTGGAGGCATGCGGAGTCTGCGAAAGAGTGCGCTGGTCAAGCTGGCCGAAGGTGTGACGACATTGAGCGAGGTGTATCGCATCTCGGTCTCCGATCAATAGGACGACAATGGTCAATCTGCATCAACTGCTGAAGGCGATGATCGAAAAGGGAGCCTCGGACCTCCATTTGACGACTGGCTCCCCACCACAGCTCCGGATCGATGGAAAGCTCCTGCCGCTCAAGATGCCCCCACTGTCCGCGCAGGACACCAAGCAGGCCTGCTATTCGATTCTGACGGACGCCCAGAAGCACAAGTTTGAGGAGCGGAACGAGCTCGACCTTTCGTTCGGCGTCAAGGGTCTGGCGCGCTTCCGCGGGAATCTTTTCGTGCAGCGTGGAGCGGTTGCCGCGGCCTTCCGCACCATCCCGTTCCGAATCATGAGGGCGGAGGAGCTCGGGCTGCCCGCCGTCATCCCGGAGATCTGCAAGCGGCCCTCTGGATTGGTGCTCGTCACGGGTCCCACGGGAAGTGGAAAGTCCACGACTCTGGCTTCCATGATCGACCAGATAAACACGGATGAGCATCATCACATCATAACGGTCGAAGACCCCATTGAGTATCTCCATCCGCACAAGGGGTGCCTGGTCAACCAGCGCGAGGTGGGAGCGGATACGGCAGACTTCAAGACGGCCCTTCGCTACATCCTGCGCCAGGATCCGGACGTGGTCTTGATCGGGGAGCTGAGGGACCTCGAGACGATCGACGCGGCCCTGGCGGTGGCGGAGACAGGTCATCTCGCGTTTGCCACGCTGCACACGAACTCGGCCGTCCAGACCATCAATCGCATCATCGACGTCTTTCCGTCGCACCAGCAACCGCAGGTCCGCGCGCAGCTTTCCTTCGTGCTCGAAGGCGTGCTCAGCCAAGCCCTCCTGCCGAGAGCAAGCGGTCGAGGACGGGTATTGGCCCTGGAGGTGATGATTCCCAATCCCGCGATCCGGAACCTGATCCGCGACGACAAGGTGCATCAGATCTATTCGCAGATGCAGATCGGCCAGGACAAGTTTGGAATGCAGACCATGAATCAGAGCCTCGCAGAGCTCTGCATGAAGCGGCTCATCACGACCGAGGAGGCGATGCGACGCAGCGACGATCAGGATGAGCTGCGTTCGTTGCTCCAGAACCCCGAGGCGGCCCCGGGCGTCTTGCGGAGGCGAACGGCTCGCTGAGCCGCGAAGAAGGGCGGGAGGCGAAGGATGCCGACATTCCAGTGGGAAGGCAAGGCGCGCGACGGTACGGTCAAGCAGGGGCTCCTGGTCACCGAGAGCGAAGAATCCGTTATCGAGTCGTTGCGTCAGCAGGCGATCGTCGCGACGCGTGTTCAGAAGAAGGCGAAGGATCTATCCGAGTATCTCACGTTGCTACAACCTGGGATCGGGACCAAGGATCTGGTCATCTTCACACGACAGTTTGCCACGATGATCGATGCGGGTCTCCCGTTGGTCCAGTGCCTGGAGATTCTGGGCGGCCAGCAGGAGAACCCGACCTTCAAGAAGATCATCCTGGCGGTGAAGGCCGACGTCGAGAGCGGCTCCACCTTTGCTGACGCGCTCGCCAAGCACCCGCGAGCTTTCGATCGGCTCTACTCGAGCCTCGTGGCGGCAGGTGAGGTCGGTGGTGTGCTCGACACGATCCTGAATCGGCTGGCGCTGTACATGGAGAAGGCACAGGCCCTGCGAGCGAAAGTCAAGGGTGCACTGGTCTACCCGATCGCGGTGGTCGTCGTGGCCGTCGGGATCGTGATCTTCATGCTCTGGAAGGTCATTCCGGTCTTCGAGAAGATGTTCGCAGACTTCGGCGGCACACTGCCGGGCCCGACCCAGCTCGTGATCGCGGTCTCGCATGGCGTACAAAAGTACATCCTGGTCGGGGCTGTGGGAGTCTTCGCCTTGGTGATGGCGCTCAAGTACATCTACTCCACGGAGAAGGGGAGGCGGTTCTTCGATCGGCTCTTTCTGCGGCTTCCCATCTTCGGGATCTTGCTCAAGAAGGTCGCAGTGGCTCGCTTCAGCCGCACGCTGAGCGTCATGCTCTCATCGGGCGTTCCGATCCTCGACGGGCTGGAGATCGTGGCGAAGACGGCTGGGAACGTGATCGTGGAGCACGAGATCCTGCTGGCGAAGGCCTCGATCGCCGAGGGGAAGACCATCGCGGAGCCGCTCGGAAGGTCGGACATATTCCCGGGGATGGTGGTCCAGATGATCAACGTGGGCGAGCAGACCGGTGGGGTGGACGAAATGCTCGGAAAGATCGCGGAATTCTACGAGGACGAGGTCGACCACGCCGTGGATGCGCTGACCTCGCTGCTGGAGCCTCTGATGATGGTGGGCCTGGGCGGTGCCGTCGGCACGCTCCTGGTGGCGATGTATCTCCCGATCTTCAAGCTCGCCGAAACCGTCTCCTGACGGAGGACGCGTGAACCGTGACACGCGGTCGAACTCGCCGCCGGGGCGAGGAATGGCGGGCCGCCTGACGACGATCGCGCTGATCTTTGGCGTGGCTCTCCTGCTCGAGCTGCACCGGGGCGGGGGCTACTCCGCCCGCGAGCTCCGAGCACTCTCGGGTCTGGTGGGCGCGGCCCTCGCGCTGACCCTGCTTTACACGACTCTGCGTCGCAGGGGTCGGGACGAGGGGCTGTGCTCGCTGGAGCTTGGCGGGGATGGGCTGCTGATTGCGAGCCTGGTGTACTGCACGGGTGGGGCCCGCTCGCTCTTCGGCTTCCTCTTCGTGCTCTGGATAGTTCACGCCGCGCTGCGCGCGGGGCCGCGTGCGGCGTTGGTCACCGCAAGCCTGGCGATCCTGGGCTTCGGTGCGGTCGTACTCGGCCCACAGGCCGAGTGGTTTCCCGTCTTCGAAGGTCCACTGCCCAACGCGGTCGAGGCGATCCGGGCTGTGGGAACGCACAGCCTCGCGTTTCTGGGCGTTGCAGTGCTCGCCCGACAGCTCGCGCGGGAGGTCGAGGAGGGCAAGGATGAGCTCCATGGGCTCGGAGAGCTGCATCGTCGGATCATGGAGAACGTGTCGAGCGGGCTGCTGACCGTCGATCCGGAGAGGCGGATCACCTCCTTCAATCGCGAGGCGGAGCGGATCACGGGACATCGCGGTGAGGAGGTGTGTGGGACACCGCTGGAGCGGTTGTTTCCGGAGCTGCCCGTGGTCGGCGACGAGTGCCGTGGAGAGATGCGCTTTGTCAACGGCGAGGGCGAGGAGCTGCACATCGGCTACTCGCGCTCAAGCCTTCGCGACGATCGTGGCACCCCGGATGGTGCGGTACTGATCTTCCAGGATCTCACGCACGTCGTGGAGATGGAGGAAAAGCTGCGTCGATCGGAACGGCTGAGCGCGGTGGGCCAGCTCGCGGCGGGACTCGCACACGAGATCCGCAATCCGCTTGCTTCGCTCTCGGGCGCCATCGAGCTGCTCGCGAACGATCTACCGCACGCAGATCCGAGCTCCCGTCGTCTGGTTGGGATCGTCAAACGGGAGACGGAGCGACTCAATCGTCTGCTGGGTCAGTTCCTGGCCTATGCGCGTCCGGGTCCGCGCCGACGCGAACCGATCGAGCTGGGCGCGCTTCTCGAGGAGATCGCATCCCTGCTGGCCAGCGGTGAGCACAGAGCGCTGCGGCTCGATCTCGAGCTCACCGCGGACCTCTGGACGGAGGGCGATCCGGACCAGCTCCGCCAGGCGTTCTGGAATCTCGTCCTCAATGCCGCCGAGGCGGAACCGATCGATGGGCGCATCCGCGTGCAGGGAGGACCGGCACGGGAGCTGCCGGACGATCCCATGGCGGGTATCGAGATTGAGATTCGGGACCGCGGGCGGGGCATCGCGCCGGAGCACCTGGAGCGGATCTTCGAGCCTTTCTTCACGACCCGCCCGAAGGGTACGGGCCTGGGCCTGGCCACGGTGCATCGAGTCGTGGAGGAGCACTCGGGACGGCTCCAGATATCGAGCCAGCCAGGGCAGGAGACGTGTGTCCGGGTGCGTCTCCCGCGGATCCCACCCCCGGGTCAAGCGACCCGCTGAGGCGGCCGATCGAGGAAGCGAAGCATGGCGCGAATCCTGGTCGTCGATGATGAACGCAGCATGCTCGAGTTCCTCGAGATCCTGCTCCAGCGTGATGGCCACAACGTCACCTGCTGCGCTGCAGCCGACGAGGCCCTGGTCGCGCTCGAGAACGATGAGTTCGACATTCTGATCAGCGACATCCGCATGCCGGGCATGTCGGGGCTGGAGCTCCTCGATCGCGTGCGAGAGCTCTCGCCCGAGACGCTCGTCGTTCTGATCACGGCGCACGGGAGCACCGAATCTGCCGTCGAGGCGATGAAGAGCGGTGCCTACGACTACCTCACAAAGCCCTGCTCGGTCGATGAGATCCGTCTGGTCGTTCAGAAGGCTCTGGAGAAGAAGGACCTCTCTGAGGAGAACCTTCTGCTGCGGCGGCAGCTCCAGGAGCACGTGCGTGTTCCGACCCTGATGGCCAAGAGCCCGTGCATGGAGGAGATCGTGCGACTCGTGAAGCAGGTGGCTCCCACGCGGACCAATGTCCTGATCTCTGGAGAGAGCGGGACGGGAAAGGAGCTGATCGCGCGGGCCGTCCACGCCCTCAGCGATCGTCGCGAGGGTCCCTTCGTCACCGTGAACTGCGGAGCGATCCCAGAGAACCTCCTCGAGAGCGAGCTCTTCGGACACGTTCGTGGATCCTTCACGGGAGCGTTCAGCAACAAGCTGGGGCTCTTCGAGGTTGCGGATGGGGGCTCCCTCTTCCTCGACGAGATCGGTGAGCTTCCCTTGCCGCTCCAGGTCAAGGTCCTCCGCGCCATTCAGGATCGTACCTTCAAGCGCGTGGGTGGCACGACCGACATCCGCGTGAATGTGCGAATCGTCTCTGCGACGAACCGCGTGCTGGCCGATGAAGTAATTGCGGGACGCTTCCGCGAGGACCTCTTCTACCGCCTGAACGTCATCGAGATTCACCTCCCCCCACTTCGAGAGAGAGCGGAGGACATTCCACACCTGGTTCGCGTCTTCATGCGCAAGTACTCCTCCGAGCTCGGAAGGGAGGTGAGCGAGATCGATGCCGCGGCCCTCGCGGCACTCGAACGCTACACCTTTCCCGGAAACGTGCGCGAGCTCGAGAACCTGATCGAGCGCGCCGTCACGCTGGCCCGCGGAAGCCGCGTGACGCTCGACTGCCTGCCCGATACGGTCCTCGCTCGGCCCGACACAGCCCCGCGCGGTCGCATCCCGGCCGAGGGTCTCGATCTCGACGCGCTGCTCGGACGCTACGAGGCGTCCCTGCTGCGAGAGGCCCTCGAGCGTGCGGGTGGCGTCAAGAAGAAGGCGGCGCGACTGCTCGGCATCAGTTTTCGCTCGTTTCGCTACCGGCTCGAGAAACTCCAGGTTGAGAAGCCCAGCCCGGGAGACGATTCGGTCGCCTGAAGCCGGGGTGACGCGGACCGTCACTGCCGGGGGCGGGAAACGTCGTTCTAGGGACACCGCCCCGAGCGCTCCGACCGCCGCCGTGCTCCGCAAATCCGCCCTTCTCTCCGGAGGCTGGCGTCGGAGCTGCCGGCGGCCGAGGCGGCAGCGCGGGCAGGCACGCCCCTTGCTATACCCGCCGTCATCGTTGATCGGCGGACGTCGCGGGGTCGCATGAGGGGGGTTCCCCGAGGCCGACGATCGCCCAAGGAGATCGCATGTTGAGAATCAGAACTGCAGAAGAGCGTCAGGGTGGTTTTACCCTGATCGAGCTCATGATCGTCGTGGCGATCATCGGCATCCTCGCCGCCATCGCCATCCCGAACTTCATTCGTTTCCAGCTCCGCTCGCGGGCGGGTGAAGGGAAGGTCAACCTCTCTGCGCTGCGCACGGCCGAGGAGGCCTACTTCGCGGAGTTCTCGACCTACCTCGCCGTCGCCTCTACGCCGAACGCCGTGGGTGCGCCGGGACAGGGCGGCGTCGGGAACATCAAGCAGGTCTGGGCGCCTTGTCCAGCTCCCATCACCGTGGGTAGCCCGGGTCACTGCCGGATCGGCTGGCTGCCGGACGGACCGACGTACTACAACTACTCGGCCGCGGTTTCGTTGAACGGTGACTCGTTCTATGCGGGTGCCGAGTCCGACATCGATGCGGACACTGTGATCAACTACTGGGGCTTCCAGAAGACCAACCTGGCCGGCGCGGCCACGACCGCCGCAGATCCGACCGGCTGCTCGGCAGCGGGCTCGGGTGGTGTCCTTGATCTGGCCCAGAACCCGCCGGTTGTGCGGACCGACTTCATCGGCCCGTGCGGTCTGGAGTACGGCACCAACGTCTTCTAGGGCGCTGGCGCGGATCTCGAACCCAAGGGGCCCGGCTTTGGCCGGGCCCCTTTCTTTTTCGGGCGGCTCGTCGCTCAAGATGGACGCGCCCAGCGCCGATCGAACGGACGTGGGAGTCTCGATGCTCGGCAGAAAAGGCCCCCCGCTCGCACTCACGGCCCTGATCGCTCTGCTGGGCTGGGGGCTTCACCAGACGAATCTCATGCTCGAAGGCCGCATCCAGCAGCGGGGCCAGCCGGGTGAGCTCGGACCCCTGCCCGATGGCAAGGTGCTGCGCGTCCTTTCTCTCGGCTTCGATCGGCTGGTCGCGGACCTCTTCTGGCTCCGAACGATCTACTACGTGGGCGACCCGGAGGTCGCCAAGGTCGGCTATCCGGAGGCCGCCCGTCTCGCGGAGCTCGTGACGGACATCGACCCGGGGTTCAGGACGGTCTACTCCGCGATGAACGGAGTTCTGACTGTGCTTCGTCACGATCCGGATGCGGCCATCGCGCTGCTGGAGAAGGGGATCCGCCACATTCGCTGGTGGAAGCTCCACTTCCTGCTCGGCTTCAACTATTTCTGGGACCGTGGTGAATGGCGGCGCGCTGCGGAACAAATGGAGATCGCGGCGGAGCTCGGAGGCCCTCCACATCTCTCCCTGCTGGCCGCGCGTCTCTACACGCGCGGTGGAGAGCCCGAGACAGCCATGGCCTTTGTCGCCGCCCGGCTCCGTGAGCTCGAGCCGGGCGATGAGCGCGAGCGTCTCTCGAAGCGTTTCGCCGAGCTCTGGGTGCTGCGGGACCTGCGTGCCATCGATGCCGCGATCGGGCGCTTCCGAGAGACCCGCGGCACACCCCCGGACGGGATCGCGGACCTGCTCGAGGCTGGACTGCTCCCGAGCGAGCCCCGAGATCCCCACGGCGAGGCCTACTGGATCGAAGCGGGCCGGGCCCGCGCCAAGATGGATGTCGAGGAGCTGAGTCGGGTCTACATCAACAGGTGACGGATGAGGAAAGAGAACGTGAGGCAGATCCGAACACGTGCGCTGAGGAAGATCTTTCGGACCGGTTTCCTGATGCGGCCGGTGGAGGCGGTTCGCGGTGTGGACCTGGACGTGAGCAAGGGAGAGATCTTCGGCTTCATCGGGCCTAACGGTGCGGGAAAGACGACCACGATCAAGATGCTGACCGGACTGATCCAGCCCAGTGGGGGCGAGGCATGGATCCAGGACGTTCCCGTCCACTCGCCGGCCAGTCGACGCAGGCTCGGGTTTCTGCCCGAGGGAACCTTCTTCCACGAGTACCTCACGGGGCGCGAGTTCCTGGACTTTCACGCGCGCCTTCTCGGGCTCCCGCGTGATGTGCGTCGCGAGCGGATTCCGAAGCTGCTCGAGCGTGTCGGGATTCCACACGCGGCCGATCTGCGGCTGCGAAGCTACTCCAAAGGAATGCGGCAGCGGGCGGGGCTCGCCCAGGCACTGGTCGGAGATCCCGAGCTGCTGATCTTCGACGAGCCGATGTCGGGCCTCGACCCTCTCGGGCGCAAGGAAGTTCGCGATCTGATCCTCTCGCTCCGCGATGAAGGCCGCACGATCTTCTTCTCTTCGCACATCCTCGCCGATGCAGAGGTGATCTGCGACCAGGTCGCGATCCTGATCGGAGGCCGAATCGTGCACCAGGGCTACGTGGACGATCTGCTCGGCCAGGAAGTGCGCGGTGTCGAGTTGGTGGTCGAGGGAATCGAGGAGTCGGTCTTCGAGGAGCTGCGCGCCATGTCGCAGCGCGCCGTGGTTCAGGGTCCGCGCTTCCTCTTCGAGCTGGCCGCCGAGGATGAGGCAGAGAAGGCCCTGGACCGGGTCCGAGAGGTGCACGGCCGCGTGCGGAGCTTCATGCCGAGACGGCGGAGTCTGGAGGATCTCTTCGTGGAGGAGGCCCGCAGGGAGGCGGCCCGATGAGCTCATGGAATCGGATCTGGGTCCTGGCCCACAACACCTGTCGAGAAGCCGTGCGCGACCGGTTGCTCTACAACCTGCTGTTCTTCGCGGCGCTCATGATCGCGAGCTCGATCCTGCTCGCCAAGATCCATCTCGGCTATGACCAGCGCATCTATTTTGACGTGGGCTTGGGCGCGATCGCGCTCTTTGGGGCGCTCATCGCGATCTTCGTCGGAATCAACCTCGTCTATCGCGAGATTTCGCAGAAGACGGTGTACTCCATGCTCGCCAAGCCGGTGCACCGCTGGGAGTTCCTGGTGGGCAAGTATCTCGGGCTGGTGGCGCTGCTCGGGCTCGAGATCGCCATCATGACAGCCTTCTTCATGGGCGTCATACTCTACAAGGACGCCGGCGTTCCCCACCAGCTTTTCTACGCGATCGGGTTGATCTTCATGGAACTCGTTCTGCTCACCGCCGTGGCGCTCTTCTTCTCGAGCTTCACGACGCCTTATCTCGCAGCCATGTGCACGGTCGGTCTGTGGCTGGTGGGCCATCTGCTGGCGGATCTTCGCGCCTTTGGGAACCTCCCCGATGCGGGGGCGATTCGCCCCCTGACCGAGGCCCTCTACTGGGGTCTTCCCAATCTGGACCGACTGGATCTGAAGGGACCGGCCGCGGCCGGGGAGTCCATCGAGGGCCTGGAGGTTCTGGGCCGTGCCCTGTACGCCATGCTCTACTCGGCGGCCCTGGTCGTAGGCTCGATCCTGCTCTTCCGGCGCCGTGACTTCCGCTAGCCAAGCGTGAGGGGGGCGCTAACGTGACGGGGATGGGGAGGGCTCGATGCTGAGGGAACGTCATGCCCCCTGAGCTGTCCCCTGCGCTCACCGCTGGGATGGTCTTCGTGCTGGGCTGCACCGTGGGGAGCTTCCTCAACGTCGTGATTCATCGCCTGCCCCGCGGGGAATCACTCGTCCGACCTGGCTCGCACTGCCCACGCTGTGCCGCGACGATTCCTCCCTGGGCCAATGTACCACTGCTGGGGTACGCGCTGCTGCGGGGGCGCTGCGTGCGTTGCCAAGGACCGATCTCCGCTCGCTACCCCCTGGTCGAGGCCCTCACCGGTGGACTCTTCCTCGCGCTCTTCCTGCGCTGGGGCTTGACGCCCGTCCTCGGGGTGTACTGGCCGCTGGGGGCGACGCTGATCGCGGTCACCTTCATCGATCTGGATCACCAGATCATTCCCAACGCCATCACGATCCCAGGTATGGGGATCGGCTTGGCGTCCGCATGGGCCTGTCCGTTTCCCCCGGGACCCGTGGACGCTCTGCTGGGCTTCGCCGGTATCGGCGGTCTGCTCTGGGGGATCTCGGCACTCTACGAGCGTCGCACCGGTCGCATCGGACTTGGCATGGGCGACGTGAAGCTCATGGCCATGCTAGGCGCCTTTCTGGGACTGCAGGCTACGCTGGGGATCCTTGTGCTTGGGTCGCTCCTCGGCCTGGGGCAGGCCGCGGTGCTGCTGGCGCTCCACCGCGCAGGCCGGCTCACGCGCATCCCCTTCGGTCCGGCGCTCGCGATCGCCGGCGCCGCGCACCTTTTCGATCCCGCCCTCGTCACACGGCTGCTGGCCCCACCGTGACGCGCCCACGCCGCTTCACGGGTCTTCAGTTCGAGATCATCGCCAATCTGCTCGTGGTCGTGATCGCCGGGCTGACCGTCGTGGCTGTCGTGATGGGAACCCTGGCGAGTCGCAGTGTCGAGTACTCCGCATTGCGCGAGCTGCGCATGGGCGCCCACACGCTGGAGCGCGTCCTCGTGCGGGAATCCCCTCGCCTGGGAGATCTCGCGGCCCTGATTCGCAGCATGAGCCCACGCATGCTGGGCGGACACTGGGCCGTGCTGAACCAACGAGGGCGGGAGCTCGGGCGATCCCCGGAGCTGATGCTTCCTTCCGGGCGTCTGCTCGCCTGGGCCCGGGAAGCGGAACGTACGGGTAGCTTCGTGCGTGGAGAGGGTCTTCCGAGTGGCAGCCTCGTGCTCGTCGTGCCCGTGACCGGAAGCGGCGGCGAGGTTGGAACCCTCGTGGGCTACGTTTCCAATCGTGAGCTCACCGGGCGGCTTTGGCCCCTGCTGCGCTCGGGGGCTGGCGTGCTGCTCATCGCAGCCGGGGTCTTCGTGGCCTTCGGTGCCTACCTGCTGCGCCGACGCATCGTGCTGCCGCTCCAGGAGCTCTCCCGCGCCGCGCAGCACATCGCCGAGGGAGACCTCAGCGTGGAGACTCGCGCAAGCGGCTCCGATGAGCTGGCCACGCTCGCCAGCCAGTTCAACGAGATGGCGCGTTCGCTTGCACGTGAGCGTGAGGCACTCGACGAGGCCTACCGCTCCCTCGCGCGCAGCGAGCGTCTGGCCGCGGTCGGACAGCTCTCCGCCGGCGTCGCCCACGAGGTCGGAAACCCGGTGGCGGCGATCCTGGGCTACACCGACGTCGCGCTTCGCGATGGTGAGCTTGGTGCGCGCAGTCGCCGGAGCCTGGAGAGCATCCGGGAGGAGGCGCTCCGCATCCGCGGCTTGGTGCGCGAGCTGCTCGATCTCGGAAGGCCTCCCGCGCTCGACCCCCACCCCGTGCACCCCAATGAATTGCTCGAGGGGCTCGCGGACCGACTGCGCTTCCAGAGCCTGCTGGCGGGGATCGAGCTCCGTGTCGATGTGGAGCCCGCTCTGCCGGAGCTCGTGGTCGATCGCCCCCGTGTGGAGCAGGTGCTCGTGAACCTCGTGGAGAACGCCGCCCACGCCGTGCGTACGCTCTCGGATCCACGCGTCGAGCTCCGTGCCCGCCGCGTGTCGGGTCCGGTGCGGCCAGGCCGTCGCCGTGACGACGGCTGGACCCTGGCCGGCCGGGCCGTCGCGCTCTCCGTGCTGGATAACGGCCCGGGCATCGACCCCGAAGATCAGCCTCGCCTGTTCGATCCGTTCTTCACCACGAAGGAGCCCGGGCAGGGGACGGGTCTGGGTCTCTGGAACTGCCATCGCATGGCCGAGCTCTGCGGCGGCCGCATCGAGCTCGAGAGCGCAGCGGGACGGACCTGCTTCAGCCTGATCCTCCCCGTGGCCGATACGCAAGATCGAGATGTCCAGACGCCGCGTCCTGATCATCGATGACGAGAAGGGCATTCGCTCAAGCCTTGCCCTCATCCTCGAGGACGAGGGCTATGCCGTGCGTACGGCCGCCGATGCCGACGAGGCGCTGGAGCACCTCGCCGCGGTGAGCTGGGACTTCGTCCTCTGCGACGTGCGCATGCCGGGCCGAAGCGGGCTTGAGCTCCTTCCAGATCTGATCGAGGCCCAGCCCGAAGCCACCGTGGTCATGATGTCCGCATACGGTGACGTCGAGCAGGCTCTGGAGGCGGTCCGGCGCGGGGCCTACGACTACCTCGCGAAGCCCTTTCAACCCGATGAGCTGCTTCTGTGTCTCCGCAAAGCGGAGGAGCGAGAGGGCTTGAAACGCGAGAACCGGCTCCTGCGCCAGGAGCTGCGCGTTCGTCGGAGCCCGCGCCGACTCATCGCGATCTCGCCGGTGATGAAGCAGATCGATGAGCTGATCCAGGGCGCCGCCGAGTACAAGACGACGGTGCTGATCACGGGAGAGAGCGGGGTGGGCAAGGAGATCGTGGCACGCAGTCTTCACGAGCGCAGCGAGCGGGCCTCGAACCCCTTCGTGCCCGTCAACTGCGCGGCCATTCCCGAGACCCTGATCGAGAGCGAGCTCTTTGGTCACACCCGCGGAGCCTTCACCGGCGCCGAGGCTCCCAAGGCCGGTCTCTTTCGTGAGGCCGACGGAGGAACCCTCTTCCTCGATGAGGTTGGCGAGCTGCCCCTCATGATGCAGGTGAAGCTGCTCCGTGTGCTCCAGGAGGAGGAGGTGCGTCCGGTCGGGGAGAGCCGGGCAATCCACGTGGATGTGCGCATCGTGGCCGCCACGGCGCGTGAGCTCGAGCGAGAGGTCGCGGCGCGGCGCTTCCGTGAGGATCTCTTCTACCGCTTGAACGTGTTCCGCATCCACGTTCCGCCACTTCGCGAGCGTCCGGAGGACATCCCGGCTTTGGCGGCCGAGCTGCTGGAGCACATGGCTCGGCGACTCGGGCGGCGTCCTCCGCGTCTCGGTCCGGAGGTCATGGAGGCGTTGAGCGCCCACCCCTGGCTCGGAAACGTGCGGGAGCTGGAGAATACACTCGAGAGAGCGGTCATCCTCTGCAAGGATGGCCGCCTCACCCCGGAGCTCCTTCCCTTCGGTCTCGGCGTCGAGGGACGCTCCGGCTCGCACGCGCGAGCCGAGCCGCTGGAGACGCAGGCCGATCTGTCCATCAAGCGACAGTCCCGCAGGCTCGAGGAGCGGCTGATCCGTGCGGCTCTCGAGAAAACCGGTGGGGTCCGCACACAAGCTGCACAGATTCTCGAGATCAGCCTGCGCGCTCTGCAGTACAAGCTAAAGGAGTACGCCATCGAGCCCCTCAATCCAGGCCGTCGCTCATCCGATAGCGAGGGAGGTTCCTGACGTCCGGAGGATTCCGGCAGGAGGGCCCCATGTGTCGTGCCGCTTTCATCCTGCTGCTGGCCACTCTGCTGTCCTGCGGAGGCGACGAGATCCCGACCCAGGGCTCTGCGAGCGCCCCACCGACGCCGTCCGAGGCCGCGGACCGTGAGCCGGTCGTCTCCTCCTTTCGCCTCGTGCCTTCGAACCCCAGCTCCGCCGAGCCGCTCTCGGCCGCGCTACGAGTCCACGATCCCGAGGGTCGGCCGCTCGAAGTGGAGTACGCCTGGTACCGCAACGGAGAGCTGGTGCTCCGCGGGGCGCGGAACACGCTACCCACCTCCGCAACCTCTCGGGGAGATCGCATTCATGCGGTGGCGACCGTACGGGATGGAACGAACGAAATCTCGGCGAGAACTCCCGTGGTCCGCGTGCGCAATGAACCCCCGCAGATCCTCCAGGTGAGGCTTGGCCCCCCGGAGCCAACGGTCGAGGATCCGCTGCTCGCACAGGTCGAGGTCCGGGACGTGGACGGAGATGCAGTGGAGCTGGAGTATCGCTGGTTCGTCAACGACCGCCTACTCGACGACACGAGCGGAGCGAGCCTCGACGCGGGGTGGGCTCGACGCGGAGACCGCGTGCAGGTTGCCGCGGCCGGGCGCGACGGTCGGGACCGGGGTGAGTGGATGCGCTCGGGCGTGCTGAAGATCCGCAACGCGCCGCCGCGCATCGTCTCGCGTCCGAGCTTCAGCCTCTCCGAAGGCAATCGCTACACCTACCAGGTGGAGGTCGTCGATCCGGACGAGGATCGCCCGCTGCGCTTCGCGCTCGAGGAGGCCCCGCCCGGCATGAAGATCGATCTCGTGAGCGGCCTGGTCTCCTGGAGTGTGCCTTCCGATGCCAGCGGGAAGTACCCCGTGGCCTTGACGGTCTCCGATCCCCACGGAGCGCGGACTCGCCAGACCTACGTGCTCGATCTTCGCTGGGACGAGGTCCCGGCGAGCACACCCTGAGCTTCGCTCCTGCTGCGCGCATCTTGACCCAAGCTTGGGTTCTCCCTCCCTCAAGTCACTGCTCTGGGAGGCCGATCACATACGCGGCAAGGGGATCTCCAGGGGTGCGTAGAGCTCGGAGAACCCCTGTGCCGTGGCTCGCTTGATGCTGAACTGGCTGGAATGTGGAGGCTCCTCGTGGCGGCCAACAACGTACGACGGATTCGCGAAGCACTCATGATGAGCAAGGCGGAGCTGGCCCGAAAGGCGGGCCTGTCCACCTTGACCATCGATCGGGTCGAGGCCGGAAAGACCTGCCGTCTCGATACCAAGAGGAAAATTCTGAACGCGCTCGGCATGAAGGTCTCGGAGAAGGACGAGGTCTTCGGAGCGCCGGGTGATGCTGTCAACGACGGCTTGTTTCCGAGCTCGAGCGGGAGCTAGCACCAGTCCGAGGGACAAATGTTCTTCAAGCCAAAACCCATCCTAGGTCTGGACATTGGATCCAGCTCGATCAAGGTCGCGGAACTCCAAGCGAGCTCGGGCAGTTACAGGCTCGTCCGCTTCGGCTACTCAATCCTTCCTCCCGAGGCGATCGTCCAGGGCTCCTTCATGAATGCTCCCGCGATTGCCGGCGCGATCCGCGAGGCTTGCGAGATGGCGGGCATCAGCACTCGCGATGCCGCGACGTCCGTCTCGGGGCACTCGGTGATCGTCAAACGCATCACTCTGCCCGAGCAGAGCTCCGAGGAGCTCGAGGAGAGCATTCGCTGGGAGGCGGAGCAGTACATCCCGTTCGACATCAACGAGGTCAACATTGACCACCAGGTGCTCCGGGAGTCCAACGCCGAAGGTCAGATGGACGTTTTGCTCGTTGCGGCCAAGAAGGATCTGATCGACGACTACGTCAGTGTCGTGACGGATGCCGGTCTGAATATTGCGGTCATGGACGTCGATGCGTTTGCTGCAGGCAATATGTACGAGCACAACTATCAGCCCATGGACGAGGGCGCCGTGGCCCTCGTGGACCTCGGTGCGTCGGTCATCAACATCAACGTGATGTCGGGATCCGTACCGGTCTTCACGCGCGATGTCACGAGCGGCGGAAATCTCTACACGGAAGAGATTCAAAAGACGTTGAACATCAGCTTCGAGGAAGCTGAACGGATCAAGGTTGGGGACCCTTCGGGAGAGACGAGCACGGATGTCGTGCCCCAGGAGGTGGAGGAGGTCATGCGAGAGGTCTCCGAGACGCTCCTCGCCGAGGTTCAGCGCTCCCTCGACTTTTACCGTGCCACGGCCGCCACCGGCGCCGAGATCCTCAAGCTCGTGCTCTGCGGTGGCTCCGCACGGGTGCCGGGCGTCGCCCGTCTCTTCCAGGAGCGTATCGAGATCCCCGTGGAGATCGCGGACCCGTTTCTGCGGGTAGGAATCGCACCCGGGGCCGGCGATGAGGTCCGAATTCGCGAGCTGGCGCCGGCGCTCAGCGTCGCGGTGGGGCTGGGAATGCGAAGGACGAACGAAGCATGATCCGAATCAACCTTCTGCCGGTCCGCGAGGCGCGGAGACAGGCGGACCTCCGCAACCAGGGGATCCTGCTGGGCCTCGCCGTGCTCGCCGCGGTGCTCCTCTGTCTGCCGATCCAGATCTACCAGGCCCGGAAGGCGGCTCGGCTCAAGGCCGAGATCGTGCAGGTAAACGCAGAGCTCACGGAGCTGCAGGTCGTCCGCGACAAGGTAGCCGAGTTCACGCGAGAGCAGGAGGAGATCGAAAAGAAGCTCAGTGTGATCTCTTCGCTGGAGCGCTCACGTTCGGGTCCGGTGCGGATCATGGACGAGGTCGCCTCCCGGATTCCGAAGAGAATGTGGCTCACATCCCTCTCCATGGAGGACGGTGAGCTGCGCATGGAAGGGGTTAGCCTCGACGCAGAGATCGTGGCGGCCTTCCTGACCAGCTTGAGTGAGTCCCGATACATCCGAAATGTGGAACTTGAGGAGACGAAGCTCGAGGAGACCGAGGGATTGAAGCTGAACACCTTCAAGCTACGCAGCCTCTACGAATACCCCCCGCAACCGGGAGTGGACGCGCCGATCGTAGCGCAGAAATAGGACGCAGGGATGGCAGTGACAAGAAGGACGAAGTCGCATCCGCTGGAGCCGATGGCCAAGCTGCCGCTCTGGCAGCGGAACGCGATCCTGGCTGGAGTGGCCCTGGTCACGATCCTGGTCTTCTGGTTCACCCTCTACTCGGGTGTTCGCACCGAGATCCAGCAGCTCGAAGCGCGACTGTCGAACCTGCACGGGGATCTCTCGAAGAGCCGATCGATCGCATCGAACCTGGCGACCTTTGAAGCGAAGCAGAAGGAGCTTCGAGCGGAGTTGGACGCAGCCCTGCAGCGTCTGCCGAACGAGAAGGAGCTCCCCCTACTGCTGACGGATATCAGCAGTCTGGGCAAGAAATCGGGACTCGAGATTCGCTCGTTCCGACCCGAGGATGAGATCGCGCACGGATTCTACGCCGAGGTACCGATTCGGATCGAATTCCTCGGAAGCTACCACGAGGCGGCTGTCTTCTTCGATCGTCTCTCGCGGCTTTCGCGGATCGTGAACATCACCGAGATGACGATGGGCCCGGCACGTGACTCGCATTCGGATCCGCCACAGCTCACGGTCAAGGGCATCGCCACCACATTCCGCTTCGTGGAGGAAGCCGGCGGGGGAGGGGCCTAGCGTGCGTCTGCCATCGGCCGTTTCGGCTTGCTTTGTTCTTTTGTCGCTCCATGCGTGCTCCCCGGGGGACGCACCGACACCCGCTCGTCGGGCTGCGCCGGTTCCTCAGGCCGTGGCACCGAGTCCGAAGGAGGAGGCCTCCGTGGAGACCGAGGAGGAGTACCGATACGATCCGGCGGGGAAGCCGGATCCGTTTCGTTCATTCGTGAGCGTGGCCTTGGCGAACGAAGCAGCCGCAGCGGCGAGCTCACCGCTCGAGCGCTTCGATCTGTCTCAGCTGAGCGTGACCGGGATTATCTGGGGAGCGGAGCATCCGCACGCCCTGGTCGTGGACCCCGCGGGCAAGGGATACGTGATCGCGGTGGGCACCTCGATCGGGAAGAACAAGGGGAAGGTCATTCGCATCGAGGACAACCGAGTCCTGGTTCGGGAGACCTATGTCGATCTCCGGGATCGCGCGACCACGGGCGAGGTCGAACTGCGCCTCTACGAGAGTCAGGGAGGATGAGGAGGATGGGGATGTCCTGCTTTGAGCGGGTGGCTGGACTTGCAGCGGGCTGGATGCTCTTCGCGTCACTGTCTGCCTCCGGAGTCCGTGCAGCGGACGGCGGAACCATCACCGATGTCGAGGTGCAGCAGGAGGAGGGGGTGACACGGGTCATCCTTCGGGGCGCAGAGGATCCCATCTACACCGCATTCATGCGGGAGGACCCGGCCCAGCTCATCATCGAGCTTCCCGACGTGAGCTTTGATGGCATCGATATGCCCGTAGCCGTGAGGAACGCTCTGGTTCGTGATGTGGCGCTGGCCGCGATCGACGCACCACGTGTCTCGTCCCGTGTGGCGCGAGTGAGCATCTCGCTGGTCCGGGAGGCCGAGTACGAGATCCTGCCCGGAGGGAACGAGCTCGTGATCGAGCTTCGGCCGTTGCCGTCCGGTGCGAATGAGCCAGGTATTGCGGAGAGCCCGACGCCCAAGCCCACCGAGGAGTCCCCGGCTGCGCCAAGCGTGCGGGAGGAGAATCCGGCCCCCGCGCCGCGAGCGTCCGAGGGCCGCGATCGCCCCGAGCCGCCCACGCAGGACTCCGAGACGGCGAAGAGCCGTGGCCCCGCGGCTCTCGATGAGACGGCCATTCTGGCGGAGTCGGAGACCGCAACGCAGCCCGCTCCGCTCCGTCCGAGCCGGATCGAGAAGGTGGAAGTGGGGGCCTCCGAGATCCGGATCCAGGCGGACGGCCCGATCGACAACGTGGACAGCTTCGTGCTCGACGATCCCGAGCGGATCGTCGTGGATTTTTGGGGCGCACAGAATCAGGTCTTCCCGGGCACGATTGATGTGAAGGCGGGTGTGGTTCGACAGGTGCGCATCGGTCAGCACGTGGACAAGGTGCGCGTCGTGATGGATCTGCGGAGTGCCGTTGCATCACACGTCGTGGAGCCTACCGAGGAAGGGGTGCACATCGTGCTCGAGACCGAGGCCCGGACGGCCGAGGAGTCGCCGGTGCTCTCCAAGGCGGTGCCCGCTGCGCCGGCGGAGGAGTTCACGGACTCCGGGGAGTCTGAACTCGACGGCGGGCGGGAAACGAGGCCCGTTGAAGAGGAGACGAGCGGAGAGGGCGTCGCTCCTTCGATGGCCCCCACGCTCGGCGACGCTTCCGAGGTGAGCGAGATCCCGGAGTCGGCGGCGGAATCGCTGCTCTCGCATGCTCCCATCCAGGTGGAGAGTGTCTTCTTCGAGTCGCTCTCGGGGGCCGACCGCGTCGTGCTCGAGCTTCCACGGGAGCCGGAGACACACGTGGCGGAGCCCGATGCCGCGTCAGTCGTGATCGATCTCCCCGGCGTGCGGATCGATGAGCAGACCGAACGCCGGGTGGACACCCGCGAGTTCGGGGGACCGCTCGAGCTCTTCTCGGTCTTCCAGACACCGGACATCGAGGGGGACCAGGTTCGTATCGTACTCAAGCGGAGCGGTGCCCTCACACCCGTCGTGGGCTGGGCCGACGGACATCTGACGATCGAGCTGCCGCGCAGCGACGACTCTGGGGACGCGCAGCCCTCGAACGAGGCGGTCGTGACCCCAGGCGGGACGGCTCCCCAGTCTCCGGGCGAGCCGAGCGCGCCGTCTGCGCCCACCGCAGAGGTCGCCCCCAGGTCACTGGCAGGTGCCTCGGCACCGGTCAGCCCCTCGGCTCCGACGCCCGTGGTGCCTGGCGAGATCGCGAGCCTGACGCCCGTGCCCGGTGCGCCGCCGGGTCCTTTGCCAGCGGCCGCACCTCTGCCCACATCCCCGCTCCTCGAAGATCCGATGCTCGGGGGGCCGGCGGATCCCGCCTCCATCGACGTCCTCGAAGAGGGCGGCTTCAACGAGGAGAAGGCCTACAAGGGGCGGCGCATATCGCTCGATTTCAAGGATGCCGACATCGGCAACATTCTACGGCTGATCGCAGAGGTCTCCGATCTCAACATCATCGCGGGCGAAGAGGTAGAAGGAAAGGTCACGATCCGCCTGGTGGATGTCCCGTGGGATCAGGCGATGGACGTCATCCTGATGACGAAGGGGCTCGGCTTCCTCCGCGTGGGGAATGTGCTCCGCATTGCGCCTCTGGAGACGCTCAAGCTGGAGCAGGAGGCTCGGCTGCAGGAGCGCCGCGCGAAGGAGAAGCTCGAGGATCTGGTCGTCAAGCTGCAGCCGGTGAACTACGCCAGCGTCAAGGAGGTGCAGGAGCTGGTCCAGCGGCTGCTCTCAGCGCGTGGCTCGGTGAACGTGGACGAGCGCACGAACACGCTGATCATCAAGGACATACCTGCGGTGATCCACGAGGCGACGGCGCTTGTGAAGGCCATCGACACGCAGACGCCACAGGTCCTGATCGAGGCCAAGATCGTCGAGGCGACGCTGAACTTCTCCCGATCGCTGGGTGCGATCTGGGGTGGGGGGTACGTCGCGAATGGCTCCGACGGAGGGGACGGTGAGTTCCGCCTTGCGGACGGGACTGCGGACACGTTGCTCTCGAACGCCGTAGGAAATGGCAAGCAGCAGACGAACTTCATCTCGTCCAATCCCGTCACCGGGATCGTCAACGGCTTCCTGACCCTGGGTACGCTGGGCCTCGACGACCACCTGCAGCTCGACCTGCAGCTTCTCGCGGCCGAGGAGAACAACAAGGGCAAGGTCATCTCGTCTCCGCGCGTCGTGACGCTCGACAACCGGGAGGCGGTGATCAAGCAGGGTGTGGCGATCAAGTTCACCGAGATCACCCGGGACACGGTCACGACGAGCTTCGTGGACGCCGTGCTCGAGCTCGAGGTGACACCACACATCACCGCCAACCGGGCGATCATCATGAAGATCAAGGTCTCGCGCAATGCGCCGCAGCTCTCCACGTCGTCCGGAGACATCGTGGGCATTGCCAAGAATGAGACCGAGACCGAGGCGCTGGTCCAGGACGGCGAGACCATGGTGCTCGGCGGGATCTACGTGGTGGACAACGGCAAGGCGAACACGAAGTTCCCGTTCCTGGCCGACATTCCGCTGATTGGGACCGCGTTCAAGAGCAAGAGCATCACGGATGCGCGCCGGGAGCTGCTGATCTTCGTGACGCCGCGCATCGTCCGCGGCCCGGCCTCGGAGATCTAGGGACCGGCCGCGTTGATCGGCTCGAGTCCGGGGCCCGCGAACACGCCGAGCGGGAACCCGTCGGTCCGGACGACGCCCCCGGAGAGGCCTCCAGCATCGCTCCACGAGCGGGCGGCCTCCGTCCGGCGGCGCGCGTGGGGAGCGGAAATCGGAGCCGCCGAGGATCGCGGCTTTGCTACTCTCGGGGAATGGCCAGCGCGAGGCGGGCAAGGCGGGACCGGGCCCTGCTGCTGGTGGGGATGATGGGGGCGGGAAAGTCAACGGTGGGACGCGCGCTTGCGAATCGGCTGGGCTGGCGCTTCATCGACTCGGACGCGTCTGTCGAGGCGGCGCGAGGCCTGCCGATTGAGGAGATCTTCGCTGCCGAGGGCGCGGAGTCCTTCCGGGCGCTGGAAGCGCAGGTGCTGCGTGAGCTCCCCGACCGCGAAGCGGTCGTCGCGCTGGGCGGGGGCGCCGTCCTCGCGCCCGAGAACCGCGAGCTGCTGCGACGCAAGGGCGTGATCGTCTGGCTGGATGCCTCCCCCGAGATCTTGGCCGCCCGGATCGGGTCGGACGCGGCGCGACCGCTGCTGGCGGGCACGGACGGAAGCACGCGAATCGAGCGCCTGCGCCAGCTGTGTGCCGAGCGTGCGGCGGCCTACGCCTGTGCCGATCTGCGCGTGCCCACGGACGGCCTCAGCGTTGCGGAGAGCTGCGGTGCGGTGCTGGCGGCGCTCGGCTGGGAAGTGGCCGCGTGACGACGGTCCAGGTTCTCCTGGCGGAGCGCAGCTATCCGATTCGGATCAATCCAGGGTCCCTCGCCGATCTCGGGGACGCGCTGCGCAAGGAGTTCGACAGCGCACGCGTGGTGATCGTCACCACACCGCGCGTCCGCCAGAGGCACTACAGTACGCTCGCTACGAGCATGGCACGCGTGCATCTGACCCCGGAGTGCCTCGAGGTTCCCGATGGCGAGCGCTCCAAGACCGTGCGAGTGGCCGCACGCGTCTACGATCAGCTCATCGACCTGCAGGCGGATCGACAGACGCCGCTCATCGGATTGGGCGGTGGAGCCCTCGGTGACTTGGCGGGATTCGTCGCCTCCACCTATCTACGCGGTGTACCGCTGGTCCAGGTCCCCACCACCTTGCTGGCCCAGGTCGACGCGAGCGTCGGGGGAAAGACAGCTGTCAATCATCCGCGGGGAAAGAACCTGATTGGCACCTTCTACCAGCCCCGTCTGGTCTGGATCGATCCCGACGTGCTGGCAACTCTCCCTGCGCGGGAGCGACGCTGCGGCATGGCGGAGGTCGTGAAGGTGGCCGCCATCTGGGACGCTCGATTCTTCGCGTGGCTCGAGGAGCACCTGGATGCCGTGCTGGCGCTGGAGCGGGAGGCTCTCTCGGAAGCCATCACCCGAGCCTGCGGGATCAAGGCCGAGGTGGTCGGTCTCGATGAACGGGAGGCCGGCCTGCGCGCCCTGCTCAACTTCGGGCACACGCTCGCCCACGCGATCGAGGCGGTTGGTGCCTTTCGCGGTCTGCGCCACGGTGAGGCGGTGGCCATGGGGATGGTGTTCGCGACCCGCCTGTCCGAGAAGCTCGGCTTCGCGGCCGAGGGGGTGGCCACGCGCCTGGAGGTGCTGCTCAAGCGAGTGGGCCTTCCCGTTGAGCCACGCGATTGGGGCACCAAACGGAGCGCTTATCTGCGGGCGATTGCCGTCGATAAGAAGATCGAGGCGGGCAAGGTCGGCTTTGTCGTGCTGCGTGACATCGGCTCGGCCGAAGTCGTTCCGATTGCTCCCGAAGAGATCATCGAGGGTGGATCATGAGGTCGAGAAGCCCGACAGAGCTTCGGCTGGAGCTTGCAGAGGGACACTGGATGCTGGGCGAGTATGACGACGCCCTGGCCTGCCTCGAACGCGTGGAAGGCGACGCGGATGCCGTGCGGGCACTCGTGGAGCGGCTTCTGGCCCACGAGGACGCCCCCGCGCCGCGCGCTCGACTGGCCGATCTTCTCGCACAGCTCGATACGGGCTTCACACGTGTGCTGGCGACGCCGACCCTGGCGGCGCTCCTCAAGGAGCAGGGACACGACGAACGGGCACTGCGCGTGGCCGAGGACGTACTGCGACGCAGCCCTTCCGATCCTCGGGCCCAGGCGCTCGTGCAGAGTCTGTGCGTCCCATCGGGCCCGCGCGCGGAAGTCCTCGCAACGCTCGAGCGTTGGCTCGCCTACTTCCGGAACCGTAGGCAGGGAGAAGTGCACGCATGACGTTCCGTCAGATCCTCGAGAAGATCGTGAACGATACCCCGGGCGCTCTCGCGGGAGCGATCATGGCCGCCGACGGCATCCCGGTCGATGAGTATGGGCGCTCGGCGGAGCGTGTGGACCTGGCCTCGATGGCCGTGGAGTTCCAGCGCGTTCTGGAGCAGGCGCGCAAGGTCTCGGGCACGATCTACGAGGGACGAACGCCCGTGCTACAGGAGCTGATCCTGATCACCAGCGGGCACCAGCTGCTGTTCCGTCAGATCGACGACGAGTTCTTCGTGACCGTCGCGCTTACGCCGCTGGGCAGCCTGGGGAAAGCCCGCTACCTGGTTCGATCGCTGCTCGACGACCTGCGTCGGGAGCTCTGAGCGGGTGCCCATGAGGATTCTCGTGCTGCACGGGCCGAATCTCAACCTGCTCGGTGAACGGGAGCCGGAGCACTACGGCCGCAGCTCGCTCGAGGCCATCGATGGGCGCCTTCGTGAGCTCGCAGCCACGCACGGGGCCGAGCTGGAGTGCTTCCAGTCGAACCATGAGGGAGCCCTGATCGATCGTATCCAGGCGGCACATCGGATGCATCAGGGCATCGTGATCAACCCCGGGGGTCTCACGCACACGAGCGTCGCGCTTCGTGACGCCCTCGTCGCCTCGGGACTGCCGGTCGTTGAGGTGCATCTCTCGAACATTCACGCACGCGAGAGCTTCCGGAGACAGTCCCTGATCTCGGAGGTGGTCCTCGGCCAGATCAGCGGCCTGGGCGCACACGGCTACGAGCTGGCGCTGCTGGCGCTGGTGCATCACCTCAAGTAGTGCGCTGGCCGGCGGCCTTCTCACCCTAAGCAGATTCCGCTCTCGCGCCGATACGACCTGTCGGGCAGGTCCGGCCTTCCGCACGGCGGACGTGTCCCCAGAAGGCGCCGAGAAACGCGCCTGGCAACCGGTGGGGAATCGCTCTGGCCTTGGCACTCAACAAGCGCAAGACGCTCGAAGCGGCCCAGAAGTACGTGCAGAGGGGGGCCTTCGACAAGGCCCTCAAGGAGTACCAGAAGCTTCTGAAGGCCGATCCGCGCGACACGAACACGCGCCTGAAGATCGGGGATCTGCACTTCCGCCGCGGAGACTCCAAGGAAGCGATCACCACCTACGCGCAGGTGGCGGACGAGTTCGCCCGCTCGGGCTTCGACGCGAAGGCGGTCGCAATCCACAAGCAGATCCTGCGCATCGATACCACCTGCCTGGATTCACGCGTGGCGCTGGGCGAGCTCTTTCATCGCATGGGGCTGCTCTCCGACGCTCTTCGGGAGTTCCAGGCGGCCATCGAGATCTGCGAGCAGCGTGAGCTTCGTCGCGAGGCCTTCGATCTCCTCAAGAAGGTCGCCGCACTGGACCCCGAGAACGTGCCGAACCGTCTGCGGCTCGCGGACCTGCTCGTGCGGCAGGGGCTGACGACCGACGCGCACGAGGAGTACCAGGCGCTGATCGAGGACTCCCGCTCCCGCAGCGCCTGGGAAGTGATGGCGCGGGTCGCTGAGCAGATGGGTGCGGCCTTCCCGGAGGAAGCACTCCCCCTCGACGCGCGAGCGGAGGCGTTGCTCGAGCTCGGCAAAGCCGAGGAGGCCGTCCAGCTGCTTCAGGGGGCGCTGCCCCGCTTCCCGGAGGAAATCTCGCTACGCGAAACGCTGGTCAAAGCTTGCGAGGCCGCCAAGAACGATGCGGCCTGCCAGCGTGTCTACCGCGAGATCGCGGAGCTCTACAAGCGGCGCGGTGAGGACGAGCGTGCCCGCGAGATCCTGCAGCGCTTCGTCCCGGTCGAGCCCTTTGGAGACGAGCCGGATAGCTCTCCGAGCATTCTGCTCTCCGAGGAGTTCGGCAATGCCTCGCCCGATACGCAGAGCGCGGAGCCTGCCCCGGCCGAGGCGGTGGCGGCACAGCCGAGTGCAACGTCTCCCGAGGAGCTCCTTGCAGAGGTGCGGGTCTCGATCGAGTTCGGGGACCTGGTCGCGGCCGAGGAGAAGCTGGATCTGCTGCTCCAACGACACCCGGATTTTGCCGAGGCGCGACAGCTGCTCGAGGAGATTCGTTCCGGGAGCACGCTGCGTCCCACGAGCCCCGACGACGACACGAGCGGGAGCACGGGGTCCCCGAGCGCAGTCTCGCTCGAGACGCCGTCGATCGTGCTGGAGAACGCCGCGGTCCCGGATACGATGCCGAATATCGAGCTCTCGCTCGTGGATGAGGAGGACCAGGACTCCCGATTCGCGTCGGTGGCGCCGCCTCCCGATGTGCTCAAGGCTCCCTCCGCGCCCCACCCCGAGTCTTTGGACGACGGTCTCGACGATCTCGAGCTCGATCTCGAGCTCGATCTCGACCTCGAGATCGTGGCCACCGGAGACGACAAGGCCACTTCGAAGCCTCCCCCCATCGAGCGCTTCGACGGGACGGAGTCCGACCCCATCGAGAGTTCGAAAGCTCCCGAGCCCTTGGAGCTTGAGACGACAGACCCGCCCGAGCCCCCCTCGGGGGCACCCCTGGAGCTCGAGACGACGGACCCGCCCGAGCCCCCCTCGGGGGCACCTCTGGAGCTCGACAGCGGCCTCTCCCCACCGCTCGTGAGCGGGGAGACGCTTGACGCCGTCGAGATTCCGATGGGTGCCACAGAAGCCAAAGAAGCAGGGGAGGCCGACTTCGATCTGGCGGCCGAGCTCGAGGACAGCACGCTCGGTGCGTTGACCGCGGGTGGTCGCGGTGGGCTCCAGGAGGTCTTCAGCGCCTTCAAGCGCCAGATCCAGGCTCAGATCGGAGAGGAGGAGTCGGAGGTCCACTACGACCTGGCGATCGCGTATCGCGAGATGGGCCTGCTCGAAGATGCCGTCGGTCAGCTCGCCGTCGTGCGGGGCAGCGGCGGGATGGGAATCGAGATGTACTCCCTGCTCGCCACCTGCCTGCTCGAGCTCGGTCGTGCCGAGGAGGCGGCCGCGGCGTTGCAGGAGGCACTGGAGAGTCTTTCCGGGGACGACGAAGCCCTCGTCTCGTTGCGTTATGACTTGGGTGAGGCCCTCATCGCCGCGGGCCGGTCAGGCGAGGCGCTCGATGCCTTTCGGAAGGTGGCTGCGGTGGACCCGGGCCACCGTGAGGTGAGGGCCCGTATCGAAGAGCTCGGCTGAGCACGCGAGAGGAAGAGATGAACTATCTGAAGTACTACAAGCTCGAGGTCGAGCCTTGCCGGAATGATCCCGATCAGCGCTTCTACTACGAGAGCGAGGCACAGCGCCAGAGCCGACTGCGCCTGCTACGCGGAATCTATCAGCGCAAGGGACTGATGCTCGTCACCGGAGGGTCGGGGCTGGGCAAGACGACACTTTCGCACTACCTCTGTCAGAACCTTCCCCAAGAGCGCTGGGCGCCTCACCTTTTCATCGTGCCCCACGCGGCGTGCGCCACGGGCTGGCTGCTCCCCCAGATCGCCCATGCCGTCGGCGTGGCCGCGGCTCAAGCCGACCCGATGCTCACGCTGACGCGCATCGCCGAGCGCTTCTGCGCCCTGCTCGGCAGTGGTCGGCATCCCGTGCTCCTCATCGATGAGGCACAGCTGCTCTCGACCCAGGACGCCCTGCAGGAGGTTCGCGGGCTTCTGAACCTCCGCTACGGGGGACAGAGGTGTGTGTCGATCGTGCTGCTCGGCCCCCCTTCGCTCGATGGGGCGTTGGCCCAGGATGCCTCCTTGGCCCAGCGCGTCGATATTCGTGTCCAGCTCTCGGCCCTTTCCGGGGAGGAGACCGCCGCCTACCTTGCACACCGGCTGACGCGTGCTGGAGCCGAACCCGGCCTCTTCACCGAAGAGGCCCTCACGGCTCTCTACGAGTACACCCGGGGGGTCCCCCGCCTGATCAACACGCTTGCCGACAACGCCCTCTTCGAGGGCTTTCTGGGCCAGATCCCGCGGATCGATGCGTCCCTCGTCGGCGCGGCCGCCGAGCAGCTCGGCCTGGTCACGTCCGCCCGGGACTCCCAACCGGCACCTGCTCCGGCTTGGGTCGCGGCCGCTCCCGTCGCGTCGGCCGTAGCGAACTTCGCCGTTGCCCCACCCGCAGGGCCGAGCCCCGGGGGGCCGAGCCCTGGCCGTCCGCCAGGCCTGGCCACGCCGGCCTTCACGGCGCCACCCGGGCCGCCGCCGGAACCACTCGGATCTCCCCCAGTTACTCCGGATCCGAGCGCGGAGCCGGCGTCGCTCGAAGTCTCGCCAACGGGTCGCCCCGCATCCGCCCGGCCCGAGACAGACGCGAACGCGGCCTCGGCCTCCGCGGATCTGGCCCTTCACATTCGCGGAACCGCCCCCAGCCCCACGCCCGCATCCCCGACGCCCAACGAGCCGCTCGAGGAGGAGCCGCTGGAGATCCTTCTCGAGGTGGAGGGAGAGGAGGAGCCCGGAGATGAGGAGGCCGCGGTCCCTGAGGAGACGGACGATCTCGACGGGCACTTCGATTCGCTTTTCGCCGAGATGCAGGGGGAGGACCCGTCGGTCCCCGCAAGCCAGGCGCCCGCGGCGAGCCCACAGCCGGCGTCCGCGCCGCGGGTTTCCGATCCAGCACCGGGGCCCGATCCTGACGCAGATCTCGATGCGCTCTTCGACGAGATCCGTGTCTCGGGCTGAGGGCATCGCTACCTGAGCGTTCGTGCCTCTGATACTCTGCCGCACGACGCGGGAGTAGCTCAGTGGTAGAGCAATGGCTTCCCAAGCCATGGGCCGCGGGTTCGATCCCCGTCTCCCGCTCCGCTCCGCGCGTGCTCGCGGGCTCTCCAGGGGCCGGCAGGCTTCGCCCCAAGCGCGCGTCCCGACGGTAAAGATCGCGGGACCGCGGCCGATCCTCTCCAGCGTGGTCCGCCTCTTCGGCCTTGTTTTTCTGGTCGCGCTGATCCCGGGGCTGGTGCGGTCGCTGCCCGTCGTCCAGCGATTCCACCGGATCGAGTTGCCGCTGGGTGGCGCCTTTCGGCTCGTGGAGGAGCTCGGTCTCTGGCTGGTTGCCTCCCTCGCCGCCGCCAGCTTGCTCGTCGCCCTCGCCAGAGCCGCGCGCAGGATTCGTCGGATCCGCGGGCGGACGGGCCCGTGGAGAGGAGGGCAGAGTCGTCTTGCGCTGGCCGCACTTGCCCTGGCTGCGTTCGAGATCGTCCGGCTGACGCTCGAAGGCTCGCTGGGGTGGGAGGGCTCGGGGCCGGGTCGCGCGCTCGGGGAAGGCGCGCTTGCGCTCGTGTTCTTCGTCTGGGTGTTCGCGGCCCAGCGCGTTCCTTGGTCGAGCCTCGCGAGCCGCCGACCGCTGCTCCGACTCGGGGATGTGGGCTGGGGCCTCGGGATGATCTGGGCGCTCGCTCTGCTGACGCTCTACGGGACCGCACCGGGGATCGGAGAGGCTCCGGCACGCGTCGTCTGGATCGTGATCGATGGCTTGCGCGCCGATCACGTCGGTCCCGGATCGGAGCATCCCTCCCTGACGCCGGCCCTGGACCGTTTCGCGAGGGATTCCGTTCGCTTTCCCAACGCCTGGGCCCAGACGAGCTGGACCCACACCTCGCTGGGGAGCATGCTGGCTTCACGACACCCGGCCGCGATCGGCTGGCGCACGCGTCAAGCGGTACCATCGGGTGGAGAGACGATCTACGTCGCGGAGTTCCTCAAGGCGCTCGGCTTCCAAACCCACGCGATCCTGAGCCACCCCGACAGCGCCGCCCTCCCGGGCCTGGCGCGAAGCTTCGATCGCTTCGATGCCTCCCTGAGTCTGCGCTTCGGCGAGGAGCGACTGGATTCGCAGGTGAGCGTGCGAGCGCTGCGTGCGATCGAGTCCTGGGGGGTGCGCCCGAGCTTCCTGCTCGTCGAGTTCAGCGACCCCTTGCCACCCTTCCTCGCCGATGCGGCGCTGGCCGTGCAGATGAACTACGAGGGGCCTCTCTCGAGCGGCGACCCACTGGAGACGCTCCGCCTCTTCGGCCCCGCGATGCGCGAACCGGATCGTCGCTACTGGTCCGCCGCATACCGTGAGGAGCTGGCTCGAAGCGACGTCGCTCTCGGACGCATCCTCCAGGCGCTGCGTCAGCGCCCGGACTACGCCAGGACGACCGTCGTGATCACGTCGACGCACGGCAGCGCTCTTCTCGAGCGCGGTCGCGACCGCTTCGAGGCACGGCAGGACGTGTTCGTCGGTTCGGTGCACGTACCGCTGTGGATCCGCCTGCCGCGCGCCCCTCGGGGCCGAGAGGTCCAGCACTCCGTCCAGCTCACGGATCTTCTCCCCACCCTGCTCGCCCATCTCCGTGCCGAGGTTCCCCCTGGCTACGGCTTCGCCGGTCGCGTGATCGATCTCACGGCGCTCGAGGCGCTGGACCGTCTGCCCCCCCTGCCGGTCTACTCGGAGACGCGCTTCGGTGCCGAGCGCTGGCAGGCCGTGACCCTGGGCCGCTGGAGCCATGTGCGTGAGCTCCACTCGCGCAGGAACCAGCTCTACGATCTCGAGCGGGATCCCGCCCAGCAGATCGATCGGGCCGCCGCGGAGCCCGATCGAGTTCGTCAGCTCGGCCGGCTTTTGGACGGCTGGCTCTGGGACACCCGGCCCGAGGACATCTGGCCGCTCGCCCAACGGCTTCCCTCCAGGGCGGGCGGGCAGAACCTTCGCGAGAGCCCGCGCTGATGCGCAACGCGGCGCTTCGGCTGGCCACGCTGGGCGCGCTGGGTGGTACGGTCACCGGGCTGCTGATCGGCAGCGCGTGGCTGGACCGCTGGGGTTGGCCGGGCTCGGGGGTCGCGCTGCGCATGCTCGCGCACGTGGGCGCTTCGGGCTTTCTCGTCGGGGTACTGCTCGCGCTCGCATGGCTCCCTCTCCACCCCTTCACGAGCTGGCTCGGGACCGCGGGGAAGCGTCGCTGGGGGCTTCCTTCCGAGAGCGGGCTCTGGGCAGTCGGCGTGCTCGGCTTTCTCGCCCTGCGCGTCCCCGCGGCTCACTGGCTCTCGCACGGGCAGGCCGAAGTCCCCGTCTGGCTCCTCGATCCGCTTCTCGCTGTGGCCCTGGGGCTCCTCCTCCTCGCGGCCCGCTGGGCCTGGCAGCCGCCGAGCTCCGCGCGAGGCCCCGCCTGGCTCGTCGCCGGTCTTGCGGCGAGTGCGGTGGTGGGCGGCCTGCAGCTCATCGAGCTCCGCAGCCCCGGCCCCGAGACGGCCTCACGTCCGCGGCCCAACTTCCTGCTGATCGTCGTCGACTGCCTGCGCGCGGATCATCTGGGCAGCTACGGCTACGCGCGGGCCACATCCCCCGCGATCGACCGTCTGGCCGCACACGGCCAGGTCTATGAGCGGGCCTCCAGCACCGCGTCTTGGACCAAGCCCGCGGTGGCCTCGATCCTCACCGGCCGCTTCGCGCACCGGCACGGGGCTCTGCGCAAGTCCGATGCGCTCCCCGGGGAGGCCCAGACGTTGGCCGAGCGGCTGGCCGGCGTCGGCTACCGCACGCTCCACCTCGGTGGGAATGCCTGGATCAGCAGCGCCTTCGGCTTCGAGCAGGGGTACGACCTCGTCTGGATGGATCCGCACAGCACCGCCGAGCGACTGCGCGAGCGGCTCGAGCTGGAGCTCGCGATGGTCGGGGAGCGACCTTTCTTTGCGTACGTGCACTTCATGGACGTCCACCTTCCCTACAGCCTCAACCGTTACAACGACCTCTTCGTGCCCGCGGGGGCCGCCAGCCCGACCCTCTCCTCGGGAATGCTCAACAGCTCCTGGGCGCGCCGCCGCACCGCAGCGGGCCTGATGAGCCCGCAGGATCGTGAGCGCATGGTCGGGCTCTACGACGGACAGATCCGTCTCGTCGACGAGCAGATCGGGCGGATGCTCGCCACGCTGCGCAGGAGAGGTCAGCTGCGCAGGACACTCGTCGTGCTCACCGCCGACCACGGCGAGGAGTTCTGGGAGCACGGCGGCTTCGAGCACGGACACAGCGTCTACGAGGAGCTCCTCCACGTCCCTCTGATTGTCGCGGGACTGGGGATCCCGCCGGGCCGGGTGGTGGCGCCCGTCAGCCTGGTCGACCTCGCGCCCACGCTGCTGGCGTTGGCCGGGGCAGACGCTAGACCCGAGGACTTCGACGGCGTTCCCCTGCGGGAGGCGGCCCGACGGGAGGGCCGGCACCTCTACGCCGCGAGCACGCTCTACGGCAATGAGAAGTTCGCCCTCTTCGATGGGCGCAGGAAGCTGATCCTCAACGCCCCGGCGACGCCGGACGGCTGGCGCCTCGTCGGCCGACGCGCCCACTCCCGCCTCGAGGCCTTCGATCTCCTCGTGGATCCACGCGAGACGGACCCCCTGCGGATGCTCGCCCCGCTCTCCGGGGAGTGGCCGAGTCGGCTCGAGGCGATGCGTCGGGCGACCCTCGGCCGAGCCGCGCCCGAAGTGCTGGTCAAAGAAGAGCTCTTCGAGCGCTTCCGCGCCCTGGGATACATGGACTGACGGACCCTGGCGACCCGGCTCGGGGCCTTTCGGCTGAAGTCGGTCCTTGAAGGCGTCGATACGGCTGGGGAGAGGAGGTCCCGATGCTCGACCCTGAACGCGCTGCCTTCGTGCAGATCCCCGAGGCGTCCTCGAAGCGTGTACTCCACCCGGCCCGGGTCGTCACGGTCAAGCGCGAGTGTGTGCGTCTTGAGCTCGAGGACTCGGATCTCGAGCTTGTCGAGGAGACCGACGTCTTCCTCTACTCCGAGGTCCGCCGGAAGTTCATGCAGCAGCCGGCGCGTCTGGAGTCGGTCACCAGGGAGGACTCGCGTCTCGAGATCGAGCTCGTGACGACCGGAGATCCGATCTCCGCCGAGAGCCGCCAGCACTACCGCGTCTCGGCCTTGGCCGCCGAGATCGCGGCCGACCTCGGGCAGGAGACCGGGCTCCCGGTGCTCGATGTGAGCGCGACGGGATTCTCCGTCTACGCAGAGCAGCGCCACGCGGTGGGATTGTCGCTTCCGACCTGCCTGCATTTCGAGGGAGAGAGCCTGAGCGGCATCGCGGTGATCCAGAGCCTCGATGCTCGGCGCCCCGGAAGGCTCCGCTACGGTCTGCGCTGCCTCAGCGAGGACGGCCGCGAGGAGCTGCCCGCGGCGCTGCCCCTCATCAACATGGCGGTTCAGCGCCAACAGGCCCGGCGACTCTCGGGAAGCCGCTAGTGTTCCGTCCCGGAAGTCCCGTTGCCTTTCTCGGTGCCGAGACGCGCAGCGGACAAGGCGCACGAGCGAGGAATATCCGTAGATATTCCGAGGGAGTGCAACACAGTCCGCGGGGATGGATCGGCGGCGAGCAAGGTGACCGGACTTCCGAGACGGGACACTAGAGACCGACCGGGAGCTCTAGCTTCCGGCTGCGATCGCGGCCTCTTCTGGGGCCTCGCTTCGCCGGGCCACGTCCGTGCGACGGCGCCTTCGGGTCACCAGAACCAGCAGCGCCGGCGCGAGCGTGACGTCGGCCAGGAACGCACTCAGCGTGGCGAACGTGGTCAGGAGTCCGAAGGTGCTGAGGTTCCGCATGTAGGCGAGCGTGAAGATCAGGAAGCCCGACGCCAGCACCAAAGACGTGAAGAGCATCGCGCGTCCGGTGCTCTGAAGCGCCTCGTGGATCGCGGCCGGACCGTCCCCACGGTGTCGATAGGAATGGTTGAAGCGGTGCATGAAGTGGATCGTGTCATCCACCGCCAGGCCGATGATGATCCCCCCGACGAGCAGGCTCGAGATGTCGAGCGGCACCCCGCTCCAGCCCATGAGGCCGAGGGTGAGGAGCACGGGTGTGAGATTCGGGATCATGCTCAGAAAGCCGCGGCGGATGCTCCCGAGCAGGAAGATCATGAGCGGCGTGATGATGAGCAGCGCGATCACGTACGAACGCGCCATGGTCACCAGGAGCTGTGCGGCGAGACGGCCGAAGAGAGCGCTCACACCCGTGACGGCGACGCTGTAACCCTCGCCCAGGGCCTCGCGAAACCGCGTCCGAACCGTCTTCAGGAAGGCGGGGTAGAGCGTCGAGTCGACCCAGGGGGTCGCGAGGCGGATGCGGGCCAGGGAGAATCTCGAGTCGACCCACTCCTCGAGGTCATCGGATCCGCTGTTCTCGAAGAGCAGAAGCTCCTGTGCGATCAGCTCACGATCGGTGGGAACGGCGTAGAACTCGGGGCGGTTCTCGTTCAGTGCGTGATGCGTCTCCTTCAGGATGTCGACGAGAGAGGTCATCTTCCCGACGACGAGGGGACCCTCCCGCAACGCCGTCGGCGTGCTCTGGAGCCGGTCGAGAACGTGCAGCATCTCGGGGTCGTGCAGGCCATTCTCGCGATGGCTGTCGATCAGAACCTCGATCGACATCACCCCCCGGAGCTCCCGGTCGATGAGCTCGGTGGCCGTTCGCAGGGGCTCGTGCTCCGGAAACCAGCGCAGCTCGTCCTGTGAGAGCTCGAGCCGCGAGGCGCCCCAGCCCGAGAGCGCCAGGAGCGCGGCCGTGAAGAGCACGACGGACCACGGGCGTCGGATCGCGAGCTCCCCAAACGCAGCGAGCCCGCGATCCACCGCGGCGCCCGACCTCGGTCGCCGCCGTCTCAGGGTGCGCAGAGGCGCGAGCGCGAGCAGCGCGGGGAGCAGGGTGAGCGAGAAGACCATGGCGATCAGCACGCCGAGGGGTGCCATGCGGCCGAGGTGAGCGATGGGTGCCACGCTCGCGGCCGCAAACGACGCCAGGCCCCCGGCGGTCGTGAGGCTCGTCATGACCACGGCCAGTCCGGAGTGACCCAGCGCATAGGAGATCGCTGTGTGCCCGTCCGCGCCACGGTCGAGCTCGCGATAGAAGATCGACAGCAGATGGATGGAGTCACAGATACCGACGGTGAGCAGAAAGGAGGGGAGGATCTGGGTCGTGAGCGACATGGGGATGTCCAGCCGAGCCATCGACCCGAGCGTCGCGATGAGGGCGAGCAGCACGACCAGGACGGGAAGGATCACGCCGGACAGACGTCGGAACACGAGATAGAGCAGGCTGACGATGAGGAGAAAGGAGAGAGAGAGGAAGACCGTCAGGTCGCGCGTCATGCGCTCGTTGATGCGGTCTCCGAGCACGAGACCTCCGGCGAGGTGGAGGCGGAAACCCGGGGCGTCGTGGCGGGCCATGATCTCGCGAACCTTCGCGATCAGACGGCTGGCCTCCTGATCGCTCAGGTACCGCGGGCCTTCGTCGCGGCTCTCGGTCTGATCGAACTCCAGACCCGGAGCCGTCGCTTCTCCCTGCGTGGAGTAGGTGTCGGGCTTGAGGACCAGGGTCGTCAGGCGTCCGTCTTCGGAGATCAGCCAATCGCGATAGAGGGGGTTGTTGAAGACACGCTCACGCAGGTGCGCCACCTCGACTCCGTCTCGAGGCCAGTCCTCCATGAGCTCTTCGACGATCAACTCGTCCGCGTTGCCGTACGTGGCTCGCACGTTGATCAGGCTGGTGAGCTCATCGAGAAAGGGCACGTCCCGTTCGAGTTCCCGGTGGAGGCCACGGAGCCGCTCGAGGAAGCCGAGGTCGAAGACGTCGGACGTCTCGATCGCGAGCACGGCGTATTCGTCCCGGCCGAACTGATCTCGAAACTCGTTGTAGAGCTCGAGAGTGGGATCATCGGGATGCAGAAAGGCCTCGACCGAGTTGTCCGAGCGGAGCCTGGGCAAGCCCGAGGCCAGCGCCAGCGCGACGCCGGTCATGGAGAGAACCACGGGCCAGCGCCGCCGGCAGATCCAGGCGCCCCAGCGCTCGAAGCCCCACTCGATCCGGTCGCGCATCCCCATCCGGGTCAAGCCTCGCAGCTGACCTGCGAGCCGGCAAGCCTGAGCGTCCTGGGGATCGCCTATCTGCGCCAGGCTTTCGGGATTCCGGCCTGACGTGCGCGGCGCTCCAGCTCCTCGCCGCGCTCGGTCCAGTAGCGCTCGACCCGATCGATCTCGCGCGTGAGCGCCTCGAAGCGGCGCCGACATCCCTCGGGAAGCGAGCCATCGGGACGCGCCACGATCTCCTCGGGATGGCGATCGAAGAGCTCCTGGCACGCCTCGGGAACGTAGACCTTGTTCGCGAGCGGATCCTCGACGTCCTCACCGCGGCGACGGGCCTCGAGGTACTCGCGGAAGGCTTGCACCTCACTCTCCTCGCGGCTTTTTCGGTACTCCCAGGAGCAGTAGTCGTCGAGCCCGGCGCGACAGCGCCCGAGCAGGGTGAGCGCCTCGTGCAGCTCGTCGAACGCCTCGCGCCAGCTCGCCTCGGACGGGCCGTCTTCGAGGGTCGGAGAGCCCGAGGCCTGGGAGTTTGCGGGAGGCTCGCCGGCCGCCTGGGTCGAGAGCATCAGCGAGGGGATGAGCACGAGCATCGACGGGCGCATGGACACTCCCCGGGAAGGCTCCCTCTGTCCAGCACATCGGCTCCGATCGTGCCTGAATTGAGCGGTGTAAGATGGCGCGCCATGGGAAGGCTCCAGGGACGGGTGGCGCTGGTCACGGGGGGCTCACGCGGGATCGGACTCGCGCTTGCGCGCGCTCTGCGAGCCGAGAGCGCGTGTGTCGCACTGGTGGCGCGCGGGCGCGGGGATCTCGAGCGCGCGGCGGCCGAGCTGGGCCCGGACACGCTGCCGCTCGTCGCGGACATCTCCGACCCCGATGCGGTTCGTCGGTCCTTCCGGGAGCTCGAGCGCCGCTTCGGGCGCCTCGACATGCTGATCAACAACGCGGCGCTCAGCCAGCTCCACAAGCTCGAGGAGGCCAGCGATGAGGATCTTGCCCGGGCGGTGGGTGCCAACCTCATGGGCGTGCTGTACTGCGTCCGCGAGGCGATTCCCATGCTGCGCCGCTCCGAGCAGGGGGAGATTCTGAACATCTCCTCGGAGTCCGTGCAGCGTCCGTTTCCCTACCTGTCGGTCTACGCCGCCACCAAGGGCGCAATCGAGGTGCTCTCGCTCGCGCTCCGGCAAGAGCTGCGCCCCGACGGAATCCGAGTGACGCTCTTCAGGACCGGTGCGAGTGCCTCCGAGGGCCTGGCGCGCGATTGGCCCGCCGAGCGGGCGGCCCGCGCGATCGAGCTCTGGAAGGAGCAGGGGCTGCTCGAGTTCGCGGGTCAGCCCATGCCCACGGAGGTCGTCGCCGAGTCGATCGTTCACGCGCTCACCCGCCCGCACGGTTCGAGCGTGGACTTTCTCGAGCTGCGCTCCTGGCCGACCTGAGCCCAGCGCGCCTCGACCGACTCTCGAGTCGGTCCCCTAGCGCGTGAATGGATCGGGCCCGCGCGTCCCGGGCCCCTCCTCGAGGTGTGTGCGTGTCTCCCCAAGCAGGACCGCGCCGCTCTCGGCCAGACGAGCGATGGTCGCCGCGTCGAATCCGAGCTCGTCGAGGATCTCCCGACTGTGCTCGCCGAGCTCCGGCGGAGGCCGATCGAGGCGCAGCGTCCGATCGCCGAAGCTCCAGAGCGCACCGATCTGCTCGAGCCTTCCCCAGCGTGGATGCGCGTAGTTCACGGTGAGCCCGGCCGCCCGATGGGCGAAGTCATCGAAGAAGTGAGGCCCCTGATCGAGCCGGACCGGCTCGGCGGCCACGCCTCCCGCCTCGAGCGCGTCCGCGAGCTCGCTCGTCGTGCGCGCCTCGAACGCGCCGGGCAGCTCGGTGTCCTTCTCGACGCCCAGGACCTCCCGCAGCGCGCGCAGCGCCGCCGCCTCGAGGGCCGCCACCGCGATCCATCCGTCCCGCGTCTCGTAGATCCGGTAGCCGGGCGTGACACCGGTCTGCAAGCGATCCAGCCGGGGATAGGGCGCCAGCGCACCGTCCGCATCGCACAGGACCAGGGTCTCGCTGGCGGTCAGCACGCTGGCTCCCAGAATGGAGGCGCTCACGAACTGGCCCTCCCCCGTGCGCTCGCGGTGGAGCAGGGCGAGCAGCGTCGCCACGAGCGAGGCCAGGGCATTCTGGTGATCCATCATGCCCATCCGATGCCACATGGGCGGATTGCCCTCGCCGCCCCCCTCGACCTCCCAGCCCGAGTAGGCCTGGAAGAGCTGGTCGTAGCCGGGCCAGTCGGCGCGCGGACCGCGGGGGCCGTACGCACTCGTGTGGCAGTAGATCAGGCGTGGATTGAGCGGGCGTAGGGTTTCGTAGTCGATGCCGAGCTTGCGCGCCGCGGGGTAGCGGAGGTTGTGATGCACGACGTCGGCCCAGCGGACCAGGGCTTCGATGACCTCTCGGGCCTCGGGATGTTTCAGGTCCACCGCAATCGCCCGTTTCCCACGCTGACAGCCCGCGAAGACACGCTCGACGCCGCGCATGCGGTCGCCGGTCCTGGGTTCGAGCTTGATGACGTCGGCGCCCAGATCCGCCATGAGCATCGCCGCGAAGGGACCGGCCAAGAAGCAGCCGAGATCGAGCACACGGACGCCCCTCAGCGGTGGCCCGGCTGGGCTTGAGGCGGTTCTCGGGCAGGGGTCCGCAGAGTGGAGGCGCGGGGGCTCGGCTCGAATCTCCGCAGCGTGCTCATCGAGGCGTGGCGCGGCCGAGCGGACGCGCGACAGCGGCGTCACGTGGAGGGGCGATCCGGCCTGCAGGGTACGCCCCCATTCCGGATCGTGAACCTCGACGACGTATCCGTTCTTCCTGGCCTGCTCATCCCGCAGAATCTCGCCAAGGGACTGGGCCGGCAGCACGGGAACGTCGGCCGCCCAGAAGGCCTCGAGCCACTCGCGGCTCGGTCGTGTGCGAAGCGCCGTCTCCATGCGAGCGTCGTCCCCGAAGTATCCGGGCTGCCCACCACGCGCTGCCCGCGTTCGCTCGATCTCTTCGGAGGGAAGCTCCGCGAGCGTTCGCTCCATGAGCTCGACGTGGTAGGGCGCGGCCATCACATGGATCCAGCGGCCGTCGGAGCACGGGAAGAGGCTCGGGATCATGCTCTTGGGAAGGCCGAAGCGAAACGCGGGGCTCGGGGATCGGGCGCGCGCCCAGTGCATCGTGAGGGTCACCAACGCGCCCTGGAGCAGGCTCGTATGCACCGGACCCACGACCCCCGTGCGCTCCCGGAGCAGGAGCCGCGCGAGGATCCCGGCCGCGGCAAGGTAGACGGCCCCCCAGCTCGGAACCGGGAAGCGCAGAAAGATCGGCCCTTCACGATGACCCTGCTGCTCGTCCATCAGTCCCAGCCGCGCCTGCACGAGGATGTCGTACCCCGGTCGCTCGGCGTCCGCGTGCTCGGGCGGATAGCCGAGCAGCGAGCAGGCGATCAGGTCTGGGAAGCGACGGGCGAGCGAGTCGTCATCGAGCCCCAGGCGCTGCGCGCGTGAGGGGCGAAGCCCGTGCAGGAGCACGTCGGCGCTGGCGAGCAGACGCTCCAGCTCGATGCGATCCGGCTCCTCCTCGAGATCCAGCTCGAGGCTCCGCTTGCTGCGGTTCCAGGTCGCGAAGGCGGCGTAGCGACGTACCGGATCTCCGCCCGGTGGCTCCACCTTGATGACGTCGGCTCCCACCTCGGCCAGCAGCCGACCCGCCACGGGGCCCGCGAGACCCCAGGTGAGGTCGAGGATGCGCACTCCGCTCAGGATTCCATCGCGCGGCATGGCGGGAGCTCTCCAGTTCGTGACCCAGGGCCATCTTATCCTGAGCTCCTCGTCTCGGTACAATTCAGCCATCCATCGGGAGGCCGCTCATGCGAGAGCATCGCTACTCACTCGACATGCCCCATTCGCCGGCCCGGATCTGGGCCCTGATGCAGGACTACCCCCGCTGGACGGCGTACGCTCCGATGGTGCTCGAGGTCCAGGTCCTGCACCCTGGCGACTCCGAAGGCAACGGGCTGCTGCGACGGGTGATCTATCGTCTTCCATTCGGGAGGCGGGGAGCCGCTCTCGAGCTGGTGACCGGGGTCAAGCCGGCTCGCGGATACCGCTACACGATGATCGCGCGCGAGCCGGGCAACGACCAAATCGGACGCGTGGAGCTCGAGCCGCTCGGACCGAACCGGACGCGCCTGCACTTCGAGGAGCGCTACGAGCTGAGGCGACTGCCCTGGCGGCTCTTCGAGGGCCCCATCTACCGCTTTATCAACCGCAAGAACGAGGAGTCGATGCAGAGGCTCTCCGACTGGCTCGGCACCCATCCCGAGTACCGGCCCGACCTCATGGATTCGAAGGACCCGACGACGCCGGACGCGGCTGGCCCCAGCGCTCCCAGTGTGTGACCTCGGCTGAGGGGCGGCGCCGCGGGCGACCCCAGCGACCGCGCGGGTAGCCCACCGGAATCAGGGCGATCGTCTCCACGTCGTCGGGAATCCCGAGTATCTGCTTGATCCGCTCCTCCTGGGCCTTGTGCAGCGTCGTGAGCGTCGTCCCCAGGCCTCGTGAGCGCGCGGCCAGGAGAAGATTCTGCACCGCCGGATAGATCGATCCGTAGTAGGCGGAGCTCTCCGCGGCGCTCGCCGGCGGATGTCCTTGGCAGCAGACGAGAATCAGGGCGGGCACGTCGGCGAGCTCCTCGACGAGGATCATGGCGCGGCGGTAGATCCTCCGTGTCTCCTCACTGGTGTCGTGCGCCCCTTCCGCCGTGGGTCGAACGAGAGCCTGCCCGATCTCCCGGTAGATCTTGGCGATCCGTCGTCGCGTCTCGGTCTCCGTGATGACCACGAAGGCCCAGGTCTGGGCATTGGAGCCCGTTGGGGCCTGTGTGGCGGCATCGATCAGGTAGCGGAGCTCGTGCTCCGGAACGGGGTCGGGTCGCAGTCGTCGCATCGCACGCAGGGTGTAGAGCGCCTCGTGTACGCTCAGGGCCTGGTCGCCGGATACCTCCGCCACGCGCGGCATGCTAGCATCGTCGCGATGTCCGCAGCGCAGCTGGCCGCGCGTCTCCCCCCGCTGCCGATCGACTGGGTCGCCGTAGAGCTCGAAGCCAGCGACCTCCTGCAGCGCTACCTCCGGATCGACACCACGAATCCGCCGGGAGGGGAGGAGGCCGGTGCGCGCTTCCTCGCTCGCGAGCTCGAGCGCGAAGGCTTCACCCCGCAGCTCTACGAGGCCGCCGAGGGGCGGGTCTCCGTCTCGGCGCGGCGTCCGGGGACGGATCCCGCGGGAACGCGCCCGCTCGTACTGCTCTCCCACATCGACGTCGTGCCCGTCGAGCGGGAGTACTGGAGCGAAGATCCCTTCGGCGGTCAGCTCAAGGAGGGTGTGCTCTGGGGCCGCGGCGCGCTCGATATGAAGGGCATGGGGATCATGGAGCTCCTCGTGCTCTCTCTGCTCGAGCGCCACCGCGTAGAGCACAGGCGAGACATCGTCTTCCTTGCGGTGGCCGACGAGGAGGAGGCCAGCGACTACGGGATGAACTGGCTCGCGGCTCACCATCCCGAGCTGCTGCGAGCGGATGCGGTCCTGAACGAGGGCGCCTTCGGCTTCGGCGAGCTGATGGGCATGCGCGGACTGGTCTTCGGCGTCGCCACGAGTGAGAAGGCACCGCTCTGGCTGCGGCTTCGCTGCAGGGGACGGCCCGGCCACGGCTCGCTCCCGCACCGTCAGAACGCCGCCCAGCGCTTGACCCAGGCCTTGGCGCGGGTGTTCGAGGTGGCGCCGCGCATCGTGCTGCGCCCGGAGGTCGAGGCCACGCTCTCGCGCCTGCAATCGCTGGGGATGCTTCCCGCCAGCCTCGACCTCGGTGACGACGGGGTGCTCCGGGCCATGGCCGAGGGGAGCGATCTGGTGCGTGCGCTGGTGTGCAACACGGTGAGCTTGACCTCCCTGAGCGCGGGGCAGAAGCAGAACGTGATCCCGGCCCTGGCGAGCGCGGCGCTCGACTGCCGACTGCTCCCGGGCGAGGACGTGGATGCCTTCCTGGGCGAGCTCCAGGGCGCACTCGACGATCCGAGCGTCGAGATCGAGGTCGTCAAGCGCGTCGAGCCCCTGGTGTCGACGGTTCCTGAGGAGCTGATCTCCCACGTCGAGGCCACCCTGGCCCACGAGACGGAGGGGGGCGTGATGCTCCCCATGATGTCCCCGGGCTTCACGGACAGCCGCATCTACCGGGAGCACGGAGTGGCCGCCATCGGCTACGTCCCGGCGCTGCTCTCCACCGATCTCGTCGGAACGGTTCACGGCCACAACGAGCGTATCTCGACCGAGAACCTCTGCCTCGGCACCCGCCTGCTGCTGGACACCGTGCGGCGGGTCGCGGGCGTTGTCTGAAGAGAAGGGGGCGACCTTGGCTCGCCCCGGGCGCGGCTGGCGCGCCCGCCGGGCTGAGGCTCCGGACGCGGGATTGACGCCCCGGTCCATTCGGATCATTATTATATCTCTTCATTCGCATTGAAAGATATATTGATCTCATGGTCTCCGTGACGCCCCAGCAAGCGGACGGCATCCAGCGGACGAGCGAGCTGCTCCGAGTCCTGGCCGATCCGACCCGTCTCCGGCTTCTCGCGCTGCTCTCCGCAGCCGAGCTGAGCGTGGCCGAGCTCACCGCCGTTACGCGGCTGAGTCAGCCTCGCGTCTCGACCCATCTGGCTCGCCTGCGCGACTCGGGCCTGGTTCGGGATCGCTCCTTGGGCCGCGCGAGCCTCTACTCGCTGGACACCGACGCACTTCCGGCCGAGAAGCGCCGCCTCTGGACCCTCGTCCGGGAAGCCACGAGGGACCCCCTGCTGGAGGAGGACGCGCAGAGGCTTGGCGAGCTGCGGCGGAAGGGAGAGGGTGGCTGGGCCGACTCGGTGGCGGGGCAGATGGAGCGACACTACTCACCCGGCCGGACCTGGGAGGCCGCAACGCGCGGGCTGCTCGGCCTGGCGCGCCTCGGGGACGTGCTGGACATCGCCTCGGGCGACGGCGCCCTGGCGGAGCTCGTGGCCCCCCGCGCCCGCTCGATCACCTGCCTGGACCGCAGCCGCCGTGTGATCCGTGCGGCCCGACGGCGGCTGGGGCGGCTGGGAAACGTGAGCTTCCGCGTGGGAGACATGCAGGCCCTTCCCTTCCGCGACGCCGCCTTCGACCAGATCCTGATGATGAGCTCGCTCTCCTACGCCGCTCATCCGGAGCGCGCGATCCGCGAGGCGGCGCGCGTTCTCAAGCCCGCTGGGGACCTGGCGGCCGTGACTCTGAAGGCCCATCGTCACGGAGCCGTGGCCAGGCAGTACGACCATCTCCAGGACGGCTTTCATCCCGAGGCGCTGCGCGAGCTCCTTGCCTCGGCGGGCTTCGAGGTCGAACTCTGCGACGTCACGTCGCGCGAGCGGCGTCCGCCTCACTTCGAGGTGATCACCGTCTACGCCCGGCGCCAGCGCTACGGAGCGGTCTCGTGAGCCGGTCCCGCGTCGGAACCACACTGGCCGAGCGGCTCGCGCAGCGCATCCTGGTGCTCGACGGCGCCATGGGCACGATGATCCAGCGTCGCTCGCTTACGGAGAGCGACTTCCGCGGGCAGCGCTTCCGGCGGCATCCGAAGCACCTCAAGGGCAACAACGAGGTCCTCTCGCTGACCTGCCCGGACCTTGTCCGCGAGATCCACGAGGCCTACCTGGAGGCCGGCGCCGACATCGTTGAGACGAACAGCTTCGGCGCGAATGCCGTGTCGCAGGCCGAGTACGGCCTGGAGGATCACGTCTACGAGCTCAACCGGGAGTCCGCGCGTCTCGCCCGAGCGGCCTGTGAGCGTTGGAGCGAGCGCGATCCGAGCCGGCCACGCCTCGTCGCAGGGTCCATCGGACCCACCAACCGGACCCTCTCGATCTCACCCGATGTCGAGGATCCCACGTTCCGGGCGATCGACTTCGACGCGCTGCGCGAGGCGTATGCGGCACAGGTCCGCGGGCTCTGCGACGGCGGAGCGGACCTGCTGCTGGTGGAGACGATCTTCGACACGCTGAACGCGAAGGCGGCGATCTTCGCGATTCAGGAGATCCTCGAGGAGAAGGGGATCGAGCGACCCATCGTACTCTCCGTCACCATCACGGATCGCAGCGGCCGCACGCTCTCAGGCCAGACGATCGAGGCCTTCTGGACCTCGGTGGCCCACGCCCGTCCGCTCGCCGTGGGCCTGAACTGCTCCCTCGGTGCGGAGCAGATGCGACCCCACGTCGCAGAGCTTGCGGCGCGGGCGCCCGTGCTCACCCACTGCTACCCGAATGCGGGACTGCCCAACGCCTTCGGAGCCTACGACGAGCCTCCAGAGCGGACCGCGGCGCTGCTCGCCGAGTTCGCCCGGGAGGGTCTGCTCAACCTCGTTGGCGGCTGCTGCGGCACGACCCCCGCACACATCCGCGCGATTGCCGAAGCCGTGCGGGAGCTCCCGCCGCGTGTGCCTCCCCCGCCGCGCCAGGACATCACGGAGCTCAGCGGCCTGGAGCCACTCGAGATCGGTCCGAACAGTGGCTTCGTGCTGATCGGAGAGCGGACCAACGTGACCGGATCCCGGCGCTTCGCGCGCTTGATCCAGCAGGGCGATTACGGCACCGCTCTGGACGTCGCGCTGGACCAGGTGCGCGGCGGCGCGAATCTGCTCGATGTGAACATGGACGAAGGCATGCTCGACTCGGAGCACGCCATGACGACCTTCCTCAACCTGATCGCGACCGAGCCCGAAGTGGCCCGCATTCCGATCATGATCGACAGCTCGCGCTGGTCCACCATCGAGGCCGGCCTCAAGTGCGTGCAGGGCAAGTCGGTCGTGAACTCCCTGAGCCTGAAGGAGGGGGAGGCGGACTTCCTCGCCAAAGCTCGGAGAGCGCAGCGCTACGGCGCGGCAGTGGTCGTGATGGCCTTCGATGAGGCCGGCCAGGCCGACACCCTGGAGCGCAAGATCGAGATCTGCACACGGGCCTATCGGCTTCTCACGGAGGACCTCGGCTTCTCCGCCACGGACATCATCTTCGATCCCAACATCCTGGCGGTGGCCACCGGTCTTGAGGAGCACGCCGACTACGCAAAGGGCTTCATCGAAGCAACGCGCATCCTCAAGCAGCGCTGTCCTGGAACTCGGATCAGCGGGGGCGTGAGCAACCTCTCCTTCTCCTTTCGCGGCAACGATGCGGTTCGCGAGGCCATGCACGCCGCGTTCCTCTATCACGCGATCCGCGCCGGCCTCGACATGGGCATCGTGAACGCGGGACAGCTCACGGTCTACGAGGACATCGCCCCCGAGCTCCTCGAGCGCGTCGAGGACGTGCTCTTCAACCGGCGTCCCGATGCCACGGAGCGGCTCGTGGAGTACGCCGAGAACGTCCGCGGGGGTGCGCGCCGGCGCACGGCCGACCTCGCCTGGCGCGAGGCGGAGGTTGAAGGCCGGCTGGCCCACGCGCTCGTGCACGGGATCACCGACTTCATCGAGCAGGATGTGGAGGAGGCGAGACGCCGCTATCCGCGCCCGCTCGACGTGATCGAAGGACCGCTGATGGACGGGATGAAGATCGTCGGCGATCTCTTCGGGGCCGGAAAGATGTTCCTCCCGCAGGTCGTCAAGAGCGCCCGCGTCATGAAGCGTGCGGTCGCTCATCTGCAGCCGTACATGGATGCGGAGAAGCAGGTGCTCGGAGCGCAGCGGAGCCAGGGCAAGATCGTGCTGGCAACCGTCAAGGGCGACGTCCACGATATCGGCAAGAACATCGTGAGCGTCGTGCTGGGCTGCAACGGCTACGAGGTGGTCGACCTCGGCGTCATGGTCCCCTGCGAGAAGATTCTCGAGACCGCCGAGGCCGAGCGGGTGGACTTCGTGGGGCTGAGCGGTCTGATCACGCCGTCCCTCGACGAGATGGTCACGGTGGCGCGCGAGATGCAACGGCGCGGCTTCGAGCTTCCGCTGTTGATCGGAGGGGCGACGACCAGCCCGCAGCACACTGCCGTCAAAATTGCGCCCGAGTACGAGCAGACGACCGTCTACGTTCCCGACGCCTCTCGCGTGGTGGGCGTCGTGGCGGAGCTGCACGATCCACGGCGCCGCGAGGAGTTCGCGCTCAAGCAGCGTTCGAGCCAGGAACGTCTCCGCAAGGTGCACGCGCGCAAACAGGCCCGGCCTCTGCTCTCCTACGCCGAGGCGCTCGCGAACCGTGCACGACTCGACTGGAGCCGCGAGACCCCGCCGATTCCGAGATTTCTCGGTCCACGCCGCCTCGACGACGTATCCCTCGAGACGCTCGTGGGGTACATCGACTGGACCTTCTTCTTCGCGGCGTGGGAGCTCAAGGGTCGCTTCCCGAAGATCCTCGAACATCCGCAACACGGGCCCGCGGCGCGCGAGCTCTTCGAAAACGCTCAAGAGCTGCTGCAGCGCCTCATCGATGAGAAGCGCCTCCGCGCCCGTGGCTGCTATGGGTTCTGGCCGGCGGCCAGCGATGGGCAGGACGTGATCCTCTACGCGAGCGACGATCGACGTGTCGAATTGATGCGCTTTCCGATGCTCCGCCAGCAGCGCGGCAAGGACGCCGGGCAGCCGAACTACTCGCTCGCCGACTTCGTGGCTCCTCTCGACAGCGGGCCTCCGGACTACATCGGCGCCTTTGTCGTGACGGCCGGCCTGGGTGTGGGCGAGCTCGTGGCCGAGTTCGAGCAGGCCCACGATGACTACCACGCGATCATGACGCAGGCGCTGGCCGATCGCCTCGCCGAGGCGTTCGCCGAGTATCTTCACGAGCAGGCTCGCCGTGACTGGGGTTACGCGAAGGACGAGCGACTCACGAACGAGGAGCGGATCGCGGAGAGGTACCGGGGAATCCGTCCAGCCTTCGGCTATCCCGCCTGCCCCGATCACAGCGAGAAGCGCAAGCTCTTCGAACTTCTCGATGCGTCGTCCATTGGGATTGAGCTCAGTGAGAGCTTCGTCATGCTTCCAGCCGCGAGCGTGAGCGGGATCTACCTGGCCCATCCCGACGCCCGCTACTTCAATCTGGGGCCGATCGGACGCGATCAGGTGGAGTCGTATGCCACCCGCAAGGGCGTGCCGGTGACTGAGGTGGAGCGCTGGCTGGCCCCGCAGCTCGGCTACGAGCCAGAGCGCTAGCCGGGCACAGAGGGAGCAGGGTGATGGGCGGGAAGTACTTCGAGGATCTCGAGGTGGGGACGGTTCTGAAGCACGAGCCGGGACGAACGATCACGGAGACCGACAATCTGCTGTTCTCGACGCTGACGATGAATCCCCAGCCTCTGCACCTCGACGCGGTCTTCGCCGAGCAGAGCGAGTTCGGCCAGAGGCTGGTGAACAGCCTCTTCACCCTCGGCGTCACCGTGGGTCTCTCGGTGGCTGACACCACTCTGGGGACCACGGTGGGCAACCTGGGTTTCGAGCGGATCGAGTTTCCCAAGCCCGTCTTTCTCGGCGACACCCTGCGGGCCGAGACGGAGGTCGTCGAGAAGCGTCTCTCCCGCTCGAGGCCCGAGTGGGGAATCGTGCACTTCGAGCACCGCGCATGGAATCAGCGCTCGGAGCTCGTGCTTCGCTGCCGACGGGCGGCGATGATGCTGCGCCGCAAGGCCTAGGAAGTGCGGGTCCGACGAGCGCTCCACTTCGTGCCGGGGGGCCGGGAGCGCTTCCTGCGCAAGGCGCTCCAGCTGCCCGCCGACTCGCTCATCCTCGATCTCGAGGACGCCGTCGCACCCGCTCAGAAGGAGGATGCCCGTGGCGCGGTCTGCAGCTGGCTCACGGAGGTGAACTTCGGGACCCAGGAGCGCATCGTACGCATCAACCCACTCGACACGCCCTGGGGAGCGCGCGATCTCGAGGAGACGTTCGCCGCGGGGCCCGATGCCTACCTCGTACCGAAGGTGCGCTCGGTGCGTGACGTCGAGGAGCTCGATGCACGCCTCGGGGAGCTGGAGCGGGAGGTGGACCAGCCCCCGATCCCGCTGCTCGTGCTCGCCACCGAGACGCCCGAGGGCCTGCTCGCCATCGCGGACCTGGCGCGTGCCCCTCGCGTGGACGCGCTCACCTGGGGTCCAGAGGATCTCGCGGCTGCACTCGGGGCCCCGCGCAACCGCGACGGGGAAGGACGCTACCTGGACGTCTTCCGCTACGCGCGCAGCATGACCCTGATCGCCGCGGCGGCCGCCCGCATCGCCGCGATCGATACGGTCTACGTGGATCTGGGCGACCCCGAGGGATTGCGCCGGGAGGCACGCGAGGCCGCCTGGATGGGCTTCAGCGGTAAGCTGACGCTCCACCCGGATCAGGTCCGGATCGTGAACGAGGTCTTCACACCGAGCCCAGAAGAGATCGCGCAGAGCCGCGAGCTGCTGGAGCGCTTCGAGGAGCACCGCCGCAAGGGGGAGGGGGCGTTCCTGTTCCGCGGGCAGATGGTCGACGTGCCCCACCTGGAGCGCGCGCGGACCGTCCTGGCCCGTGCGCGTCAGGCCGGCGTGGAGTGAAGCCGTCCATCGCCGGGCCAGTAGCAGGGCGCCCGGCAGACGAACTCGTCGAGCAGCTCGCGCTGCTGCGGCGGAATCTCCTCAAATCGCAGCCCGGCCTCGCTGAAGTGCACGGGAGACTCCCGAGCGGGGCGGACCCAGGCCACCTCCGCACTCGCCTCGATCGGAAGCGCGTGGAGCGGGAGACGAAAGCGCAGCCTTATCCGCGCGCCAGGGGGCACCGTCCCGGGAAGCTGGACACAGAGTCCGTCCCGGGACAGATCGAGCGCGTAGGCCAGCTCGGTCTGATGGGGGCTCCCCAGCTCGACCCTGAGGGGCACGGGAAGCAAGCGGCGTGGACTGCGACGTGTCGGCGTCTGAAGCATCAGCTGGATCCTCCACGGGTCTGAATCGGGTCGAAAGGGGGCGGAGTGTAGCGGGGGAATTCTCAGGGCGCTGTGTCGTTCAACCGCTCGAGCGCCTCGGCGTCACGGGCGATCTCCGCCAGCAGACGGTCCGCCGCCGCGTAGACGACGCTCTCGACGCCTTCGATCTCCATCTTTGCTCGGTCCGCATAACGCTGGTAGCGGTGCCGAATCTGGACGCGTGTTCGGTAGCTGCGGACCAGCTCGCGGCGGCGCAGCAGCAGCGCCTCGAGATCCAGCGTGTAGTCGTTCGTGCTCCAGACAAAGAAGGCGAGCGGGGGCAGGGCGGCCACCAGGGCCGCCTTCCAGAAGTTGGCACCGGGCTCATAAGCCTGATCGTGGCCCGAGAGCTCGAGCTCCCAGAGCGGATTCGTGCCCGGTGGGATCGGGTGGATCACACCCTGAAACAGCCTCTCCTTCCGAATCTTACGCGCGAAGAGCTCAACGATTCCTTCAGGTTTCACGCGGGCCTTATCGAAGGAACCGGCCCGCACGGCTACCGTCAGCCCGATGGGATGGTCCAGCCGCGGCGCCACCGCCGGCGGGTCCTCCCCCAGGCGGATCACCTCATGGGAGCAACCCAGCGCCAGAAGCGCCGCGATCAGGACGCCCCTCGATCTTCCCCCCATGCGCGGAACGTAGCGATGAATCCAGGCCCTTTCGACCCTCGTAGCGCCGCCGCCCGCGCCCGTGCGCTCGCACATCGGGCCGGATTCGTGCGCTCCGGGATCGCGCCGCTGGACCCTCACCCCGAGCTCGCGCGCCTGCGCCGCTGGATCGAAAACGGCTACGCGGGAGAGATGCACTACATCGCCCGTCGACTGCCCGAGCGGCTCGATCCGGGTCGTGTGCTTCCGGGTGCGCGCTCCGCCCTGGTCTGTGCGCTTGCCTACGACACGGGGGAGGCGGACTCGCGGGCCGCACGACCTGCGGGGACCGGCTGGATCTCCCGCTACGCGTGGGGCTGCGACTACCACGAGCGGGTCGGCGCGGCTCTGGACGACCTGGTGGACGAGCTCGAGGAAGCTTTCCCCGGCGCGCGCTTCCGGCGCTACGTCGACACCGGTCCGATCTCCGAACGACTCCTCGCCGCACGGGCTGGGCTCGGCTGGATCGGAAAGAACACCTGCCTCATCGACCCGGAGCTCGGCTCGTACCTCTTTCTGGGGGTCGTGCTCACGGACCTCGATCTGGCACCGGATGCCGAGCTTCCCGATCACTGCGGAACGTGCCGAGCCTGCCTGGACATCTGTCCCACCGAGGCCTTCCCGGAGCCCCGGATGCTCGATGCACGACGCTGCATTGCGTACCTGACCATCGAGCTTCGGGGCCCCATACCCGACGCGCTGAAGCCCGCGCTCGGAGACCATCTCTTCGGCTGTGACCTCTGCCAGGAGGTCTGTCCCTGGGTCCAGCGCAGCGGTCGACCACTCGTCGCGCCTCCCGAGCTGGCGCCCCGGGATCCCTGGCACGCCCCGTCGATCGCGGAGCTGCTCGAGCTCGATGACGAGGCGCTGCGGATGCACTTGCGTGGATCGGCGCTGCGCCGGGCCAAGCTCGTGGGCCTGCGCCGCAATGCCCTGATTGCGGCGGGCAACCTCGGCGACCGTACCCTGCTCCCGCGGGTGGAGCGCTACCTCGTGGCCCCCGACCCCGGTGTGGCCGATGCCGCCCGCTGGGCTCGCATGCGCCTGCTCAGCGTCCCACGATCGCTCGAAGACGGCGGGGGAAGTCGGTCATGATCCCGTCGACGCCGAGCCCGAGAAGCTCCCGCATCTCGCGCGGGTCGTTGATCGTCCAGACGTGGACGGCCAGGCCCACGCGCTGGGCCGCCCGCACGCTCTCGGCGCTGACGAGCGTCTGTCCGCCGACGCGCGGCGGAATCTGCAGGGCGTGGCCCCGCACCCGGAAGGATTCGATCGAGCCTTGATGAAAAGCCTGAAAGAAATCCCGTACGTCTTGTATTGAAGAGCCGATTGCAGTTTCCGGTTGGAGCGCATGAAGGGCCTGCATGATGGGCTCCTCCGCCGCCGCGAGAAGCACCCGCGGGCCCGCGTCCGCGCACCGGACGCGATCGAGAACCTCGGCCGCGATGGGCGGCTCCGCCTGCTTGATCTCGAGGTTGATCCGCGCCTCGGGAAACGCTTCGAGCACCTCTTCGAGCCTCGGGATGCGAACGCCCCGGCCGCGGAAGGGATGGTGCCGGCCGTCCGGGCTGAAGTGGTAGCCGGCATCGAGCTTCTCCACCTCCGCGAAGCGCAGCTCACGAATGGGCCCGCTGCCGTCGCTGATCCGATCCACGACGGGATCGTGGAGGATGACGATCTCGCCATCGAGTGTGGCGTGGCAGTCCATCTCGAGAAAGCCCATCCCTTGCGCGAGCGCGAGCTCGAAGGCGGGAAGCGTATTCTCGGGGGCCTCTCCGCTGGCGCCGCGATGTCCGAAGAGATGGGGACGCTCGGCAGCCAGGTAGGGGTGCATCCCGATACCCTAGGCGCGGCTGCTCGGGTCTGACAAGCGGGCCCGGGACGGCGGGAGGAGGCAGGCAGGACATGTGTGTACTGACGCGGGACGAGATCGAGCGTGAGCTCGCCAGCGGGAGGCTCCGCATCGAGCCGTTCGATCGAGACCAGATTGGACCGGCCTCGATCGATCTTCATCTGGGCCACGAGATCCGCGCGCTTCCTCGGGCCCACGACGGGCCCATCCACGTCCTGGAGGACACGCCCTCGCCACCCGACACCGAGGTGATCGAGATCGATGGCTTCTACGTGCTGGAGCCCGGCCAGACCGTCCTGGGGCTCACCCGCGAGCGTCTCTATCTGCCCCCGGATCTCTGCGCCTGGATCGAGGGGCGCAGCCGCATCGCGCGGCTGGGGCTCACGGTGCACGTGACGTCTGGATTCGTCCAGCCCGGCGTGGCCAACCACCAGGTGCTGGAGCTGAGCAATGTCGCGGGCGTCCCGCTGGCGTTGCACGCGGGCATCCGCGTCTGTCAGATCGTCCTGGAGCGGACCCAGGGCGAGGCGGTCTACCGGGGCCGCTTCGTCGACCAGGACTCCCCGTGAGAGCCGTCGCCCAGCGCGTGAGCTCCTGCCGGATCTCCGTGGGAGAGGAGCGCATCGGAGAGATCCGCACCGGCCTGCTGGCCCTGGTGGGGGTGGCCCGTGGGGATGCGGCGGAGGACGCGCGGCAGCTTGCAGCCAAGCTGGTCCACCTGCGCGTCTTTCCGGACGAGGAGGGTCGCATGAACCGGTCGCTGCTCGAGTGCGGCGGCACGCTGGGGATCGTGTCGCAGTTCACGCTGCTCGGGGACTGCCGTCGAGGTCGCCGGCCCAGCTACGTGGAGGCCGCCCCTCCCGAGGAGGCCGAGCGCCTCATCGAGCGGCTGATCGCCGAGTCCCGCACGCTCGGCGCGGACGTCGTCACCGGTCGCTTCCGTGCCGAGATGCGGGTGGAGCTCTGCAACGAGGGTCCCGTGACGCTGCTTCTCGACACGCGCCAGATTATTTAGTTAACTCCGGCGTCATGCGAAGCCTGGCGATCATCCTGTCCGCCCAGCTTCTTCTCGTGACCCTGCTGCCCACGCAAGGATACGCTCGCGAGCGCAGCACCGCGGCGCATATGGCGCTTGGGATCGCGGCCGCCGCCTGCACGATCCCCTACGGCCTGGCCAAGACGCTCTACGCGGTCGGAGGCACGCTCACCGGCGGACTCGCGTGGGTCATCACGGGGCGCCGCAGTGACATCGCTCGCGCGATCATCCAGCCGGCAGTGCGAGGGGACTACGTCGTGCTGCCCGAGAACCTCACACTCGAGAAGCCGCTGATCTTCTCGGGCCGCGATCCACGAGGCTACGACGCGCCTTACCGGTAACTCCGCAGCCGGAGGGCCGTAGAGCTCGAGAGATGCGAAGACTCGGCTGGTCCCTGCTGCTGGCGGCCCTGCTGCTCGGGGCGTGCGGGGAGGGTCGAGCGCCGACCGGCGAACCGGCACCGGAGATCGAGGTCGAGCGGCTGGACGGCTCCCGAGTCCGGCTCTCCGATCTCCGCGGACGCTGGGTCCTGCTGGACTTCTGGGCGACCTGGTGCCCGCCCTGCGTCCTGGAGATCCCGGAGCTGAACCGCCTGCACCGCAGGCACGCCGGGGACAGCTTCGAGATCCTCGCCGTCTCGCTCGACGAGGGACCGGCCGCGAAGCTGGCGAGCTGGCTGGAGGAGCACGACGTCCGCTATCCCGTGGCGGTCGGAGACCTCGAGCTCGCCGAGCGTTTTGGCGCGTACCAGTTCCCTTTCCACGTCCTGATCGGGCCTGACGGCACCATCCTCGAACGTCTCGACCCGGGCTTCCATGACCACGAGGAGCTGGAGGCGCTGCTGAGGCGGCATCGGCCCGGCTGAGCCTCAAGCCGCACGGGCCCCGCGTCGATCCTCCCCGTATGAAGGCCGACGAGGTCGAGCGCCGCTTCGATGCGGGAGAGTGCATCCTCGAAGCGGGGAGCCACAGCCGAGAGCTCTATGTGATTCGCTCCGGCAGCGTCCGCCTGATCCCCGAGGCCGAGGCACCGGGCAAGCTCCTGGGACCGGGCGAGATCTTCGGCGAGCTCCCCGCGATCCTCGGTACCTCGAGCGCCTGGCGTGCGCTGGCGGTCGAGGAGACGACCCTTCTGGCCCTGGATCCCCCGCTGCTCAACCGTCTCTGTCTGGACTGCCCCGAGTTCAGCATGCGCCTGATCCAGCATCTGGCGGACGAGCTGGCTCATCCCGTGACGGTCCGGGCCAGCCCGTCGGGCCCGGCCCTGGGACCCGAGGAGCGGACCGCCCTCGAGGCCTTTGCGGGTGCGGTGCTCGACGCCGCCCAGGATCCTGGAAGCGGACCCGCGCCCGTCACGGGAGGCCTGCGCGAGCTCTCGAGCCACGCGCGGGTGTCGATCCGGGATGCCTACGTGGCGCTTCACCTGCTGCTCGACAAGCGCTGGCTCCGCCTCAGTGAGGACCAGCTGAGCGTGGTCGATCGCGAGCAGCTCGAGGCCCTGATCCGGGGCTGAGCCACCGCGAGCGCCGCTTGCTCCTGGTCCTGCTTTCGGGTTAGACAGGACCGTGCCCGTCTCTCTCTGCCGCGCTGTCCAGGCCGTGCTCGCTCTCGTCGCCCTCCTCGCGCCGGGCGTCGGAGGGGCGCAGGAGTCTGTGCTCCGCAGCGGAAAGCTTTCCCGTGATCTGCCCTACCGCATCGAGGCCGATGATCTGATCTATGAGCCGGAGCGCGAGCTCTACGAGGCCAGCGGGAACGTGCGCATCGAGCAGATCGGCGGGGGCTTCCTGCAAGCGGATTGGATCGTGATCAACGCGCGCACGCATATCGGGGTCGCCACCGGAGACGTCCTGATTCGGGACGGCCCCGACACGCTGCTTGCGGACTTCGCCGCGGTCGATCTGAGCACGATGGTCGCGCTCGCGACGTACGCCCTGCTCGACAGCGAGGAGCCCGGCTTCGTGGTGGAGGCGGCTGCAATCCACAAGACGGGTGTCAACACCTACCGGGTGAAGCAGGGGGTCTTCACCACGTGCCGCTGCCCACCGGAGCCGGGTGGAGCCGGGCACTGCCGCCCCTGGGAGCTCGAGACCGAGCAGGCCGAGATCCGCGTGGGCGGCTACGCGGTGGCGCGCGACGTCCTCTTTCGTGTCCGGGGCTGGCCGCTGCTTTACACGCCGTGGCTGGTGCTCCCCGTCAAGACCGAGCGGCAGACGGGCTTCCTCTTTCCACGCCTCGGGAGCGGCAACCGCGCGGGCGCGAGCTTCGAGCTGCCGTTCTTCTGGGCTCTGCGGGACAACGTGAACCTCACCTTCCGACCGACGTACATCGGCAAGCGGGGCTTCAAGCACGGGGTGGAGTTCGAGTACGTCTTTGGCGAAGCAGGGGAGGGCTCCGGCGGCGCGGCGCTGCTCCCGGGCGACGATGAGATCGAGGACACGCAGCGCACGCCGTTCAGTGACAACCGCTGGGCCTACTGGCTCGATCACCGCCAACCGCTCGCGCCCGGCTTGCGCCACGGGGTGCGGCTTTTCATGGTCAGCGACAACCAGTATCCGCTCGACTTCGATGACTTTCCCACCGAGATCGAGCACGCGCGCTTTCTCGAGTCCTCGACCTGGCTCACGGGAGCCCAGGGGCCCTGGTACGCGAGCACGGAAGTCGCCTACGTCAACGATCTCCAGAGCCCCGAGAATCTCGACCGGGACGACTATCTGCTCCACCGGCTTCCCGACGTGCGGCTCTCCCATCTGCCCCAGAAGCTCGGGCCGCTGGCGCTGCGAGCGGGCGGCGACCTTCGCTACACCTACTTCTACCAGCGGGCGGACTCCGCCGTACTCGACGGCGTGGCCCCGCTCTTCGGGTTGTTCTTCGATACCGGTCCCGACGCCCTCTTCGATGCGCAGGAGCCCAATCCGGCCGGCCTCTTCGACGGAGCCGACAACAACGGAGACAACGCGATCACCCAGGGCGACGGGAGCTTTCAGGAGGGAGAGCTGCTGGCCGACCATGGCCATCGCGTGGACCTTCATCCGCGCCTCAGCCTGCCGTGGCGTCTCGGCCTGCTGGAGACGCTCAGTGAGGTCGGTTTCCGCGAGACGCTCTACTACGCCGACCGTGGGGGCAGCGAGCGGCGTGAGATCTGGACGACGCGCTGGGACGCCCGTTTGCGCTTCCATCGGGCAGGTCGACTCTTTGGAAGCGCCTACCGCCAGCTTCTCGTGCCACGGCTGGCCTTCACACTCGTCTCCACCCCGGACCAGCGTCTCAACCCGCTCTTCGTGCCGCCGAGCCGCGTTCGGCCGCGGCGTCTGATCGACCGGGACTCACGCGTGCTGACCCGCGATCCCAGCGATCGCGTCCGCGATGAGCGAATCGTTCAGCTCTCCGTCGACAGCCGCTTCCTCAGCCGTGCGGAGCCTTCGGAGCGCACGGAGCGCAGCGCCCCACGGGAGCTGGCTGCGCTTCGGCTCGGCTCGAGCTACGACCTGGAGAGGAGCCGGGTGGAGAGCGTCTTCATCAATGGGCGCCTCAGCCCCCGCGAGGAGCTGGACCTGGGTGCCGAGATCGGCGTGGACCCCAAGGCCGGCCGTCTGGACGAGGCCACGCTGGCGGCGTCCTGGAGACCCGAGTCCGGGAACGAGCTCACGGCCAGCTACCGCTTTCTGCGCGAGATCCCCACCAGCTTCGAGAGCTTCACGGTCTCGGACGACATCTTCGAAGAGTTCGATGCCAGCGCAGATCGCGTGAGCCAACTCAGTCTGGCCGGGCGCTGGGTGCTCTCCTCGCAGTGGGAGCTCTTTGGGGATGGCTTCGTGTCGCTGGAGCAGTCGTCCAACGCCACCGGTCTGCTCGGCGTCCTGTTCCGCTCCCGCTGCCAGTGCTGGGAGCTCACGACCTCGCTCAACCACAGCACACGTCCTTCCGAGACCCGTTTCGAGATCGGGATCAACCTGCTCGGCTTCACGGGCAAGGGGCGGAAGCGCTCCCCCCATCGCTACGGTCTGGGGGTGTCCGCGAATTGACGCGCCGGCGGCGCTGTGGGACTCTCCGGCGCCATGAGGTCCGCGCCATGGTCCATCCCGATCGTGACAGCTTCCGTGCCCTCGCGCGTCAGGGTCGCGCCGTCCCTGTGGTGCGTGAGGTGCTGGCGGATCTCGATACCCCCCTCGCCAGCTTTCTGAAGCTCGAGAAGCACGGCGCCACCTTCCTCTTCGAGTCGGTCGAGGGGGGCGAGCGCTGGGGACGCTTCAGCTTCATCGGTGTCGGATCCCGCGCGCGCTTCTTCTCGCGGCGCGGCCGAATCGAGATCGAGGGGCCCGGGACGTGGGCCGCAGAAGCCGGCCGCAGCGAGGCGGGTCGCGACCCTCTCGAGGGGCTCCGGCGGATGCTGGAGAGGCTCCGACCGGTGGAGATTCCCGGGCTCCCGCGCTTCGCCGGGGGTGCCGTGGGCTACCTGGCCTACGACTGGGTGCGCCACGTCGAGCGCCTTCCGGACCTCAACCCCGATCCTCTCGGGCTGCCCGAAGCTTGCTTTCACTTCCCGGAGCTGGTGCTCGTGCACGATCGCAAGCGGCAGTCCCTGACTCTGATCGCGCTCGCGGATCCCACGGACGATTCGTGCGCCGACGCGGCTTATGACGCCGCCGTGCGGCAGCTCGACGCCCTCATGGAGCGGCTCTCGCAGCCCGCACCGCTCGAGCCGGCGCCCGAGCCCAGCGACACACCGGTCGAGATCCGCTCGAGTGTCTCCCGCGAGCGCTACCACGAGATCGTCGAGCGAGCGCGGGCCTACATTCGGGCGGGGGACGTGTTTCAGGTCGTGCCCTCGCAACGTCTCAGTCTCCCATTGCACACCGACCCACTCCAGATCTACCGGGCGCTCCGCGTGATCAATCCCTCGCCCTACCTCTTCTATCTGCGCTGCGGAGACCACGTGGTGCTCGGCTCGTCGCCCGAGATCCTCGTGCAGCTCGAAGGACGCGAGATCACCTTGAGGCCGATCGCGGGGACCCGTCCCCGCGGCCGCACGCCCGAAGAGGACCGCGCGCTCGAGAAGGCCATGCTGCAGGATCCGAAGGAGCTCGCGGAGCACATCATGCTCGTCGATCTGGGGCGGAACGACGTGGGTCGTGTGGCGGAGATCGGGAGCGTCCACGTTGACGAGCTCCACAGCATCGAGCGCTACTCGCACGTCATGCACATCGTCTCGAACGTCCGCGGGAGGATTCGCGCGGGCCTGGATGCGGTGGATCTGCTGCGCGCCACCTTTCCTGCCGGCACGCTCTCGGGTGCCCCGAAGGTGCGGGCCATGGAGATCATCGAGGAGCTCGAGCCGGTGCGACGCGGTCTGTACGGCGGCTGCGTCGGCTACATTGACTACCGCGGGGACATGGACATGTGCATCGCGATCCGAACCCTGCTCGCGAAGGACGGCACGGTACACGTCCAGGCCGGGGGCGGCGTGGTGGCCGACTCGGATCCGGAGCGGGAGTATCAGGAGACGCTGCACAAGGCCCGAGCGCTGACCCGCGCCATCGAGATGGCCGGAGGAGGGCGGCCGCGGTGAAGCTCCTGATGATCGACAACTACGACTCCTTCACCTTCAACCTCGTGCAGTACTTCGGCGAGCTCGGAGCCGACTGCGACGTCGTCCGCAACGACGCCCTGTCGGTCCAGGAGGTGGGGGAGCGGAGCTGCGAGGCGCTGGTCATCTCACCGGGCCCCTGCACGCCGAAGGAGGCGGGGATCAGCGTCGAGACGGTTCGGCGCTACGCGGGAAGGCTGCCGATTCTCGGGGTCTGTCTGGGACACCAGGCCATCGCAGCCGCGTTCGGCGGTGCGATCGTCCCCGCGCGCAAGCTGATGCACGGCAAGACCTCGCGGATCGCGCACGAGGGCCGGGAGCTCTTCGCTGGGCTTCCCGACCCCTTCGAGGCCACACGCTACCACTCCCTCGCCGTCGAGCGCAGCTCTCTCCCCCGCGAGCTTCGCGTGACGGCCTGGACCGATGACAGCGAGATCATGGGGCTGGCCCATCGCAGTGCCGCCGTCTACGGCGTCCAGTTCCACCCCGAGTCGATCCTCACGGCGGTGGGCAAGGATCTGCTTCAGAACTTCCTTCGGCTCGTGCACGAGGCGGGGGGCGGAACGTGATCCGCTCGGTCCTCGAGCGCGTGCGCCAGGGGCAGTGCCTGGAGCGTTCCGAGATGCGCGAGCTGATCCACGAGATTCTGCGCGCCGAGCCCGCCGAGGAAGAGGTCGGTGCGCTGCTGCTCGCGCTCCACACACGTGGAGAGACCGATGAGGAGATCGTCGGTGCGGCCGAGGCACTGCGGGAGCTCGCTCGGCCGCTCCCCGAGGCACCCGCAGACGCGATCGACACCTGCGGTACCGGAGGCGACGGCCGCGGAACCTTCAACATCTCGACGGTCGCCGCACTCGTCGTCGCCGGCGCCGGGATCCCCGTCGCCAAGCACGGAAACCGGGCGGCCACCAGCCGCTGCGGGAGTGCCGACGTGCTGGAGGCACTCGGGGTGAGGCTCGATCTGTCTCCGGAGCGCATGGCTGCCTCCGTGCACGAGGTGGGCATCGGCTTTCTCTTCGCGCGAGCCTGCCATCCCGCCATGGCGCGTGTGGCATCTCTGCGTCGCCGTCTGCAAGCTCCGACCCTCTTCAACCGGCTCGGACCCCTGACGAATCCGATGCGCGTCCGGCGTCAGCTCGTGGGCGTGGCGGATGCCGCGCACGCCCCGGCCACCCGGCAGGTGCTGCGTCGGCTCGGGAGCGAGCGTGTCTGCATCGTGAGCGCAGAGGATGGGCTCGATGAGGCCTCGACCTGTAGCGTGACACGCTTCTGGAGCTACGCCGACGGTGCCGAGGGGGAGTGTCGGCTGTCTCCCGGTACCCTGCTGCCGCTCGCGAAGCTCGAGGATCTGCGCGGAGGGGATGCTGCCGAGAGCGCCCACCTCGCGCGCGAGGTCCTCACGGGTACACCGGGGCCGCGGCGCGACGTCGTGCTGCTGAACACAGCTGCGGCCCTCTGCGTCGCCGGCCGGGCACACGATCTGGAGCAGGGGCTGGGCCTGGCCGCTGAGGCGATCGATTCGGGGGCCGCAGAGGAGAAGCTCGTGCGCTGGATCGAGTTCTGTCGTGACGCGGAGCGGTCGCCGTGAGCTTTCTCGAACGGATTCTGGAGCGGAAGCGTGAGGAGCTCGCAAGGCTCGCGGGTGAAGCGGCACGGATCGAGCGAGCGGCGGCCCGCGCGCCCACCCCGCGCGGCTTTCACGGGGCGCTGCGCACGGCCGAGCGGCCCCGCGTGATTGCCGAGTTCAAGCGTGCCTCGCCCTCGCGCGGAAGAATCCGTGACGATGCGGACCCCGCCGCACTGGCCCGCGCTTACGAAGCCGCAGGAGCCGCGGCGCTCTCCGTGCTCACGGACAGCTCCTTCTTCGAGGGTACGCTCCGGGACCTGAGCGCGGCCCGGGCCGCATGCACGCTCCCCGTACTCCGCAAAGATTTCCTGATCGATCCCCTCCAGCTTCTCGAGGCGCGCGCCGCAGGGGCGGATGCCGTGCTGCTGATCGTGGCCGCGCTCGACGACGCGGCACTGAAGCAGCTGCTCGAGGCGGCCGCGGCCCTCGGCCTCGACGCGCTCGTCGAGGTGCACGAGGAGGCAGAGCTCGCGCGAGCCCTGGGAGCCGGTGCGGAGCTGCTGGGGATCAACAACCGGAACTTGCACAGCTTCCGGACGGATGTAGAGACGACCCGAGCGCTGATTCCGCTCGCTCGTGGCTGCACCGTGGTCAGCGAGAGCGGGCTCGACGATCCGGCGCTGCTGCGCAACCTCGAGGCGTGCGGAGTCCAGGCGTTTCTCGTCGGCGAGGCTCTGATGGCGGCACCGGACCCTGCGGCAGCGCTCCGGACCCTGCGCGGGAGGGCCTGATGCTCGTCAAGATTTGCGGCGTGACACGCGTCGAGGACGCGAGGCTTGCCGTCGAAGCCGGTGCGGATGCCATCGGTCTGAACCTCGTGCCCAAGTCCGCGCGACGGCTGAGCGACGATCGTGCCCGTGAGATCGCGACCGAGCTGGCGGGCCGTGCCCTGCGCGTCGGAGTCTTCGCTGACGCCAGCTCCGATCGCGTGCATCGCTGTGTCCGGGAGATCGGGCTCGACCTGGTTCAGCTCCACGGCCAGGAGTCTCCCGCGTACGTGGCCGCACTTCCGTTCCCCGTGCTCAAGATGCTTCCAGCGAATGCCTCGCTGCTCGAGGCGGCGGAGTGCTACCCCGGGGTCGACCTGCTCATCGACCATCCCTCCGGCGGCGGTAGCGGGCGGAGCTGGAGCTACGCAGGCGCGCGGGCGCTGGTCGCCCGGGGCCGGCGCGTCTGGCTCGCCGGCGGCCTCGGTCCCGAGAATGTCGAGCGCGCCGTCCGCGACGCCACGCCGCACGCGGTGGATGCCTGCTCGTGCCTCGAGCGTGAGCCGGGCCACAAGGATCCCGAGCGGGTGCGGGCCTTCGTGGCCGCGGCGAGAAAGGCGCGTGAAGCGTGCGGGCGCCCGGATCCCCGAGGCTACTTCGGACGTTTCGGCGGTCGCTTCGTCCCCGAGACCCTGGTTCCCGCGGTCGAAGAGCTCGCCGAGGCCTACGAGGCCCTGCGCAACGACGAAAGCTTCTGGGGCGAGCTCGCACGGGAGCGCGAGCAGTACGCCGGCCGACCCACACCCCTGTACAGGGCAGAGCGTCTCAGCGCGGAGCTCGGGCTTCGCATCTACCTCAAGCGCGAGGACCTCGCCCACACGGGCGCGCACAAGATCAACAACGCGCTCGGTCAGGCGATGATCGCACGCCGCATGGGCAAGCGGCGCGTGATCGCGGAGACCGGCGCTGGCCAGCACGGCGTGGCGACCGCCACGAGCTGCGCACGCTTCGGTCTGCACTGTGAGATCTATATGGGAGAGGAGGACATCCGGCGGCAGGAGCTCAACGTCTTCCGCATGGAGCTCCTGGGGGCGCGCGTCCACGCGGTCCGCGCGGGCAGCCGCACGCTCAAGGACGCCATGAACGAGGCGCTGCGCGACTGGTCCGCGAGCGTGCGGGACACCTACTACCTGATCGGCTCGACCGCCGGCCCCCATCCCTACCCCCTGCTCGTGCGCGACCTCCAGAAGGTGATCGGAGAGGAGGCCCGCCGGCAGATCCTGGAGCAGGAAGGGCGGCTTCCGGACCTGTTGATCGCTTGCGTGGGCGGCGGCAGCAATGCCCTCGGTCTCTTCCACCCGTTCTTCGAGGACGCGAGCGTGCAGATGCTCGGCGTCGAGGCGGGGGGATCGGGCCTCGAGCAGGGACGCCACGGCGCCTCGCTCTCGGCAGGCTCGCCGGGGGTCCTGCACGGCAGCTTCTCCTACGTGCTCCAGGACGACGCGGGGCAGATCTTCGAGGCCCACTCCATCTCCGCGGGTCTGGACTATCCGGGCGTGGGGCCCGAGCATGCCTACTACCGGGAGAGCGGTCGAGCGGAGTACGTCCCGATCCCGGACGACGAGGCGCTCGAGGCGTTCCGCTACCTGGCACGCACCGAGGGCATCCTGCCCGCCTTCGAGAGTGCGCACGCAATCGCCGCGCTGCGCGCGCGAGCCCGCATGCTGCCCGCTGACGCGCTCGTGATCGTCAATCTCTCGGGCCGGGGCGACAAGGACGTGGCGCAGGCCCGAGAGATGATCGACGCCCGGGAGCGCCGCCCATGAACCGAATCGACCGGGCCCTGGCGCGGGCGCGTGAAGAGAAGCGGGGCGCGCTCATTGTCTTCGTGACCGCCGGGGATCCGGATCTGGATACGACCGTGGAGCTGGTCGGGGAGCTCGCGGCTGCGGGTGCAGACGTGATCGAGCTCGGCGTGCCTCACAGCGACCCCATCGCCGAGGGTCTCACCATTCAGGCTGCCAGCGCACGGGCGCTCGCTCGCGGAGTTACGCTGTCCGGCCTTCTCGCGGCGCTGCCTCGCATGCGGAAGATCTGCGAGGCTCCCATCGTGCTGATGGGGTATCTGAACAACGTGCTCGCGTTCGGTCCGGAACCCCTCGCGGAGGCGTGCTCCGACGTCGGCGTCGATGGCCTGATCGTCGCCGATGCACCGTACGATGAGGCGGAGGCCCTGCAGAGCGCCTGCGAGGCGCACGGCGTCCATCGGATCCTGCTTGTCGCCCCGACCAGTACGCCCGAGCGCGTGGTCCAGATCGCCCGCCGCAGTCGCGGATTTGTCTACTGTGTGGCCGTGACCGGTGTGACCGGCGAGCGCGCGGCGCTACCTCAGGAGCTAGAGGAGCTCGTGGCGCGCATCCGGCGTGTCACCGCGACACCGGTCGCCGTCGGCTTCGGCATTGCCGCTCCGCGGCAGGCGGCGGCGGTCGCCGCCATCGCGGATGCCGTGATCGTCGGAAGTGCCTTGGTTCGGCGCATCGGCGAGGCCTCTTCCTCGGCCGACGGGATTCGTGACGCGGCAGAGTTCGTGCGAGAGCTCAGCCACGCGATTCGCGCAGCGTCGAGTCGTTGAGCCAGCTCGCGTAGAGCGCGCGAACCCGTCGCTCCGTCTCCTCCCAGGCGCCGCCGTTGTCGATCACGACGTCGGCCATGGCCCGTTTCCGGTCGATGGGCATCTGGGCCCGCACGCGCGACTCCGCCGCCTCCTGGGTCAGGCCATCGCGCTCCATGACACGGCGAATCTGCGTCTCCTCGTCGGCGTAGACGAGCACGACGAGGTCGAAGGGCAGGCTCGCTCCCGAGCCCCGTCCGGCCCGGCGTCCCTCGAGCAGCAGGGGGATGTCGAGAACGACGACCGGTGCGCCGGCCTCGCGGTGGAGCCGAAGCCGTCGCTCGAGCTCACCGTAGACGAGCGGGTGCACGATCTCTCCGAGCTGCCTGCGGGCCCTCGCGTCGCTGAAGACGAGCGAGCCGAGCTTCTCTCGATCGAGCTCACCGGAGGGCTGCAGGTATTCCTTGCCGAAGGCGGAGGCGATCGCCTCGAGCGCCGCACCCCCCGGCGCCTGCAGCTCGCGCACGATGCGGTCCGAGCACTCGACCTGCGCGCCGAGCTTGCGCAGCAGATCCGCCACCCGCGACTTGCCGCTGCCGATGCCTCCCGTCAGACCCACCACGAGCGTTCTCGTGCGACCCATCCGGGCAGTATAGGGGACCCGCAGAGGTCCGAAACCCAGCGTCATCACTCAGGAATTCCGACACGTTTCGGTTGTCGGGGGGGGAGCGCTGGGGTATCATCGCGCCGGTCTTGAACGAGGTAGACAAGGCGATTGCGAAGTGGCGCGAGGCGATCGATCGCACAGACGAGCGGCTCCTCGAGCTGCTCAACGAGCGCTCCCGCTACACCGCGGAGATCGGGCGCCTCAAGCTGGAGCAGGGGGAGCCCGTCTTCGTTCCCGGCCGTGAGCTCGAGATCCTCGAGCGCCTCGAAGCTCGCAACCCCGGCCCGTTTCCCACCTCGGCCATTCGGAGCGTCTTTCGCGAGATTCTCTCGGCCTCTGTGGCGCTGCAGCGCGGCGTGAAGGTCGCCTACCTCGGCCCTCCGGCAACCTACACGCACCAGGCGGCCCTGCAGCAGTTCGGCCAGATGGCGGACTTCGCGGCCACGAGCACGATCGACGAGATATTCGCCTCCGTGGAGTCGAAGACCGCAGAGTTCGGGGTGGTGCCCATCGAGAACTCCAACGAGGGCGTCGTGAGCCACACGTTGGACCTCTTCGTGGAGTCGCCCCTCACGATCTGTGCGGAAATCCACGTCGCTGTGCACCACGAGCTTCTCGCTCGAGGTGATGATCTGCGCACGATCGAGAGCGTGTACTCCCACCCCCAGGCGTTGGCGCAGTGCCGACGTTGGTTGGAGCTCAATCTGCCTCGGGCCCGTCAGCACGCCACACACTCCACGGCTCAGGCGGCCGAGGAGGCGACCCGCAACGACGGGATCGCGGCCATTGCCAGCCCCATCGCAGCGGGCCTGTACGGGCTGAACGTCCTGTGCAGCGGAATCGAGGACAGTCCCGAGAACACGACGCGCTTCCTCGTGATCGGCCGAAAGCCGCCGCGCAAGAGCGACCGCGACATCACCTCGCTTCTGTTTTCGATCAAACGCGACCAGGTCGGTGCCCTCTGCCAGGCGCTCGAGCCCTTCGCGCGACATGGTGTGAACCTGACGCGGATCGAGTCGCGGCCGACGCGGGTGAAAGCCTGGGAGTACATCTTCTTCTGCGACTTCGAGGGACACCTCGAGGACCCCACGGTGAAGAAGGCGATCGAGGAACTGAAGCCGCGCTGCGACTTCGTGAAGGTGCTAGGCAGCTACCCACGTGCGGCGGCGAAGTGATGCGACCCCGCGACCTGGCCAAGGCCCATATCCGGGACCTGCAGCCCTACCGCGGTGGGAAGCCGATCGAGGAGCTCGAGCGGGAGCAGGGGATCCACGAGGCGATCAAGCTGGCCTCGAACGAATGCCCCGAGCCGCCGTCGGAGAGCGTGCTCGAGGCCCTGCGCTCGGCGCTCGGTGAGCTGAACCGATACCCCGACGGCGACGCCCATCGGCTCAGCCGAGCGCTCGCGGAGCACCTCGGCCTGGAGGACGAGAACCTCTTTCTGGGTGCCGGCTCGGATGAGATCCTCGAGATCATCGTCAAGTGCTTTCTGGGCCCCGGCGACGAGGCCGTCTTTCCCTGGCCGAGCTTCGCCATGTACCCGATCGTCACGCGGGGCATGGGGGCACGAGCCCGTCGTGTCGCGCTCGATGCGGAGCTCGGCGTCGACATCGACGCCCTGCTCGAGGCGGTGAGCGAGCGGACGCGCCTGGTCTTCCTCGCCAATCCGAACAATCCGACGGGGCGCTCGATCGGCCGCGAGTCCTTCGACCGCCTGCTGCGGGAGCTTCCCGAGCACGTCCTGCTCGTGAACGATGAGGCGTACTTCGAGTACGTCAGGAGGCCCGACTACCCGGACGCGCTGCACGCGTTCGTGCGCCGCCCGACGCTCGTCACGCTCCGAACCTTCTCCAAGATTCACGGGCTCGCCGGCCTGCGCCTCGGATACGCATTCGCCGATCCCGAGCTGATCGACCTTCTCGAGCGGGCGCGCCATCCGTTCAACGTGAGCCACCTCGCGCAGGTCGCGGGTCGGGCGGCGCTCGAGGACGGGGAACGGGTCGCCCGTGTGCGACGGCGAACCCACGAGGAGCTGGAACAGCTCGAGCGTGCCTTCGAGGAGCTGCAGCTGCGCTACACGCCCAGCGACGCGAACTTCGTGCTGGTGCAGATCGGACCCGAGGCGCTGCGCATCCACGAACGCCTGCTGGCCCAAGGGGTCATCACACGGCCCATGGCGGCCTTCGGTCTGCCCGATCACCTGCGCGTGACCGTGGGTCTCCCCCAGGAGAACAAGCGTTTTCTCGAGGCGCTGAGACGGGAGCTCGCCCGATGAGCGCGCTGCCCCTGTTCGATCGACTGGCCGTCGTGGGGCTCGGCCTGATGGGCGGCTCGGTGGCCCTGGCCGCCCGGGCCCGGGGCCTGGCCCGCGAGCTGCGCGGTGTCGACCCGGCACTGCGAGAGGCCGCCGGCATCCCCCTGGTCGAGCTGCGCGAGGCGGCGGGCTGGGCCGATGGGCTCGTCCTCGCCGTGCCGCTCGACGCGCTGGACTCGGTCGTGCGCACCCTCGCCGAGCGCCTCTCCCCCTCGGCCCTGGTCACGGACACCGCCAGCGTGAAGCAGCCCATGGCCGAGGCCGCCCGCGCGCATCTGCCCTCGCCGGAGCTCTGCATCGGGGCGCACCCCATGGCGGGCGGCGACATGAGTGGTTTCGCCCACGCCCGGGAGGACCTCTTCGAGGGTGCGCCCTGCATTCTGACCCTCGAGGGCCACGAGCCCGCGGCGGCGGTGGACCGCGTCGAGCGATTCTGGCAGGGTCTGGGCACCCGGACGGTTCGCCGGACCCCGCGCGAGCACGACGCGATCACGGCGCTACTCTCGCACGCGCCGCACGTGATAGCCTTCGCGTTCGCTGAGGGTCTTCCCGACGCGGAAACGCTCCGACTGGCAGGGCCAGGTCTGCGGGACTTCCTGCGCATCGCGCGCGGCAGCCCGCGGCTCTGGAGCGATATTTTGCTTAGGAATCGCCGGCAGATAGCCGAAAACATTGCACAGTTCGAGAAGAACCTGGGAAGCATTCTGAACGCTCTGGCGAGTGGAGATCGCCGCGAGCTCGAGGTCCTGCTCGCGCGGGCCCGGAGCGCGGTCGAGAAGCTGGAGCGATAGGAGGCCAGAAGAGTGAGAGCATGTCCGAGGAGATGAGCCCGAGCAGTCCCGTGTCCCCCGAGCCCGAGGAGAACTTCGCGGAGCTCTTCGAGCAGGGCGTGACGCTGATCAAGGCCGGCGACCTCGTGATGGGAACCGTCCTGAAGGTCGACCCCGACAACGTCCTGGTGGACATCGGATACAAGTCCGAGGGCCTGATCCCGACCTGGGAATTCGCCGACGAGGCGGGAAGGGTACAGATCGAGCCCGGCCAGCAGGTCGAGGTGATGGTGGAGGAGGCCGAGGACGAGGAGGGCGTCGTTCTGCTCTCCAAGGAGAAGGCCGATCGGGTGCGCGTCTGGCAGAGGCTCTCGGAGGCGTACGACCGAGGCGAGGTGGTTGAGGGCACGATCTCGGGGCGTGTCAAGGGCGGCCTGGCGGTGGTGGTCATGGGTGTCAAAGCCTTTCTGCCCGGCAGCCAGGTGGATCTGCGGCCGATGCGAAACCTCGACCGCATGCTCGGAGAGACCCACAAGTTCAAGATCATCAAGTTCAACCAGCGGCGCGGGAATATCGTTCTCTCCCGCCGCGCGCTGCTCGAGACTGAGCGGCGCACGCTCCGAGACGAGACCCTGAAGACCCTCCAGGAGGAGATGGTCGTCGAGGGCATCGTCAAGAACATCACGGACTACGGCGCCTTCATTGATCTGGGTGGGATCGACGGCCTGCTCCACATCACGGACATGTCCTGGGGTCGCATCGCCCATCCCTCGGAGCTCTTCCAGGTGGGGGATCAGCTTCAGGTGCGTGTGCTCAAGTTCGATCCGGAGACCGAGCGGGTGAGCCTGGGGCTGAAGCAGACCCAGCCCGACCCGTGGGTGAGCGTGGGAGACCGCTATCCGATCGGCCTGCGCCTGCGGGGCAAGATCGTCTCGCTGGCCGACTACGGCGCCTTCGTCGAGCTCGAGCCGGGCATCGAGGGCCTGATCCACATCTCGGAGATGAGCTGGACCAAGAGGGTCAAGCATCCCTCCAAGATGGTGGCGATCGGCGACGAGGTCGATGTGATCGTGCTGGATGTGGATCAGGAGAACCGCAAGATCTCGCTGGGCATGAAGCAGATCGAGCCCAATCCCTGGAGCCTGATCGAGGAGCGCTATCCGCCCGGAACGCGGGTCAAGGGCATCGTCCGGAACGTGACGAACTTCGGTGTCTTCGTCGGAATCGAGGATGGCATCGACGGCCTCATCCACGTCTCCGACATCTCCTGGACGCAGAAGATTCGCGATCCCAAGGAGCTCTACAAGAAGGGCGATGAGGTCGAGGCGGCCGTGCTCAAGGTCGATCGCGAGAACGAGAAGTTCTCGCTCGGCGTGAAGCAGCTGCAGCGCAATCCGTGGGAAGACATCCCGTCGCGCTACCCGGTCGGGACGAAGATCCGGGGTCGCGTGACGAGCCTTGCGAGCTTCGGATGCTTCGTCGAGGTCGAAGAGGGCATCGAAGGCCTGATCTACGCCTCAGAGCTGGGCCAGAACGTCGAGAACGTTCGCGATGTCGTGAAGGAAGGCGACGAGGTCGAGGCGCTCGTCGTGCGGGTCGACGCAGCGGAGCAAAAGATGGCGCTCTCGATTCGTGCGATCGAGGCCCGAGAGGAGCGCGAGGCCATCCGGCGCGCGGAGGAGCAAGCACGCTCCCAGACCGCGACGCTGGGAGATCTGCTCCCGCAGTCGCTGCGGGATCGCGTGGCACAACGCCCCTCCAGCGAAGACGAGCAAGAGGATGAGACCGGGGAGTAGTCCGGCGAGGTGCGCGGAGAAGGGGGGAGGCTCCGTCATGACCAAGAGTGACCTGATCGAGCGAGTGGCGACGCGGCTGCCGCACATCTCGAAGAAGGACACCGAGATTGTCGTCAACACAATCTTCGACAGCATGACCGAGGCGCTGCGGCGCTCTGACCGGATAGAGATTCGTGGATTCGGGAGCTTCCAGGTCAAGGTTCGAGAAGCCCGTGAAGGACGCAACCCGAAGACGGGCGAGGAGGTCCGCATTCCTGCCAAGCGCACTCCTTTCTTCAAGGTTGGCAAGGAGCTGAAGGAGCGCATCGATCGCACCTGGCGAGAGGAGCAGCGCCGCGCCGGAGGCGGATCGGCGGAGAGCGGCTGACGTGACGGAACGCGGGCCCCTCTGGGCGCCGTGGCGCATGGCGTACATCGAGGGTCATCGGGAGACGGGCTGCATCTTCTGCGACCCCGCGACCCCACGCAGCGACCGCGACCGCCTCATCGTTCACCGCGCCCAGCACGTCTTCGTGCTCCTCAACCGCTACCCCTATGCGCCCGGGCATCTCATGGTGGCGCCCTACGTTCACGACGGCCGCATCGACGCCCTCTCGGACGAGACGCGGCTGGAGCTCATGGCAGTGCTCACCGAGGCGTCCCAGGTGCTCGAGGAACGCTTTCGCAACGAGGGCCTGAACATCGGCGCCAACCTCGGAAAGGCCGCGGGAGCCGGCTTCGCCGACCACTTGCACTTTCACCTGGTACCCCGCTGGGTCGGGGACACGAACTTCATGACGGTGATCGGGGAGACGCGCGTGATTCCTCAGCACCTGGACACGCTCTGGGAGGAGATCAGCGCCGGGTTCCGCAAGCGGGAGGCGTCATGAGAGCGCTGCTGGTGCTTGCCGCGCTCGTTCTGGCGGGGAGCTACGCCGCCTGGATCACGTTCCGCAACGATCAGATCGTGAGCGTCGATCTGGTCCTCACCGCCTTCGAGGCGGTGCCACTCTGGCAGGCGCTGCTGGCCAGCTTCGTGCTCGGCGCGCTGCTGGCCGGTCTGGGCGCGGGTCTGTCGATCGTGCGGCTGCAGCTTCAGCTTCATCGCAGCCGCCGCGAGGTCGAACGCCTCGAGCAGGAGATCCACGGTCTGCGCACGCTGCCGCTCGTAGAGGAGCCCGACCGCGGTAGCGCGGCGGCGACTCGGGGATAGCGGTGGTGGCCTGGCCGCGTCGGCGGACCGCGCAGTCGCCGGAGCAGAAGACCGTTGCGCAGATGCGCCGGGCGCTGCACCACGTGCTCTCCGGTGACCTTGCCGACGCCGAGTCCGCCCTCGCCGCCGCGGTGCGAGCCGACTCCGCCTCGGCCGAGGCATACCTGCCGCTGGCGAACCTCTACCGTGCGCGCGGCGAGATCGGTCGCGCGATCCAGATCCACCAGAATCTGCTGCTCCGCACGGATCTCGATGAGGCTCTGCGCCACGAAGCGCTGCTGGGCCTGGCGCTCGATTTTCGCGAGGGCGGCTTTCTGCGACGGGCCGCCGCCGCTTTCGAGGAGCTCCTCGAGGTCGAGCCGCGCAATCTGCAGGCGTTGCGTGAGCTCGAGCGCCTGCACGTGGAGAGCGGTGACTGGGAGGGAGCCATCCGCGTCCGCAGGAGCATTGGGCGGGCCGACCCGGCCACGCCGCGGGTGCTCGCTCACCTCTGGACGGGGCTCGGACGCGAGCGCGCCAAGGCCGGACGTGCCACGGAGGCGCGCCAAGCCTTTCGTCGTGCCCTCGGCCAGGACCGACGCTGCGCAGAGGCCTACCTGGCACTCGGGGACGAGAAGCTGCGCGAGGGTCGGACGCGCAAGGCCATCGGGCTCTGGCGTCGCGCGCTGCCGCTCCACCCCGCCATCGGGAACCTGATCTATCCCCGTCTTTGGGAGGGCTACAGCGTCCTCGATGAGCGGACGTCGTTCGAGGCCTTGCTCCACGCGCAGCTCGAACGCGAGCCTGACGATCGGGAGGCGTCAATCTGGCTGGCCCGCACGGTCGTCCATCTCGGGCGTGTCGACGAGGGGCTTGCCACCCTGCGACGCGTCCTCGATCGGGCCCCCGGCAGCTTGCCGCTCTACGCCGAGATCGGACGCATTCTACTGCGAGAGAAGCGCGACTTCGAGGCGCTCAAATGCTTCGAGGAGCTGCTCGATCGACTCCCGCTCGAACGCCAGCGGCTGCATTGCCGAGCCTGCGGCGCTCCGGACACCGAGCTGCGCTGGCGCTGCGCCCAGTGCGGAGCCTGGGACAGCTTCGGGCCCGCGTCCACGGACTGAGCGCTCTGCGGTTGCCGAGGTGAGCCACGTCACCGACACTCGCGCGCGATTCGCGATGCTCGAGGGTCCGGATCCTGTCGCGCTCGGCCCGGGTCCTGCTGCGCGCGAAAGACCTCGATCAGCTCGGAGGGCGCCTGGACCAGCTCGATCAGCACACCTTCACCTCCGAAGGGAGCCGCATCGCTCCCGCGCGGATGGATGAAGCAGACATCGTGACCCGACGCGCCCCGCCGGATCCCACCGGGTGTGAAGCGGACCCCCTGTGCCTCGAGCCAGCTCACGGCTGCGCGCAGGTCGTCCACCCAGAGACCGACGTGGTTCAGCGGCGGCTCATGAACTCGCGGCCGACCCTCCGGATCGATCGGCTGCATCAGATCGACCTCGACCGCCCACGGCCCAGAGCCGAGCACGGCCACGTCCTCGTCGACGTTCTCCCGTTCGCTGCGGTAGTGACCCGAGAGTCGGAGACCGAGCAACTCGATCCAGAAGTGGCGCAGCGCCTCCTTGTTTCGCGATCCCACGGCGATCTGCTGCAGCCCGAGGATCTCGAAGGGGCGTTCGTCCAAGGCTTCTCCTCCTGCAACGGGGGCGCCGCTGCATGCTACCCTGGGGTCCGAGCGAGCGGAAGTGGGAGGGGCCGGGGGTGAGCATCCAGTCGCAGCGGCTGCCGTGGCTGCTGCCGGCGCTCCTCGGAGTGATGGCGGCGGGCTGTGTGAACCACATTCGCGAGGTGGAGTTCGAGGCCCGCGAGCGAGAGGCGGAGGTCAAGGAGCGCCGCTACGAGGCCGGAGCGCTCCCGGAGCTTCTGGAGACCGCACGCCTCGAGCTTCCACTCTCCCAGCGCGAGCGCATCGAGACACGCATCGAGATCACCTTGACGAAAGTCGAGGAGGTCACGCCCTACAGCGCACCCCGCGAGCTCTATGAGATCCCGCTCGGCCTCGTCTCGATTCCACTCTCGCTCGCGACGAACCTGCTCGGCGTCATCCTGCCCGGCGTGGTTCCCGGCCACGTCGTGTCCTCCTACACGGCGTGGTCGTTCGCCGCGGCCAATCCCGCGTTGAACACGGAGTCGCCCGACCGCACCGCGCAACGCGAGATTGCCGTGGAGACGCGTCAGACTGATGTGCGGGAAAACATCGTCGAGGGCCCCCTCGGGAGCTGGCCCGTCGAGGTCCGTTACGACGCCGGTGCTCCGGTGCGCCTCCAGACGGACTCCGAAGGACGCCTGAGCTTCCACGTGCTCGAGGCCGGGGCCACCGGACTGTCGGCTGTGCCCCGCAAGCTCATGCTGAAGGTGCTCTCCACCGACGCGCTGGCGCCACCGCTCGAGCTCGAGCTCTACGTGGACCGCGGGCTCGCGCGCCGGATCTTCACGGCGAGCCGTCTGCTGCCCGTCGTGGAAGGTGAGACCGTGAGCTCGAACCGACTGTCGCAGGCAGTCTACGCGCTCGATCGCATCGGTTTCAAGGAGTACTCGCTCCGCCTCGAGGACGAGATCTACGCTCGCTTCGAGGACAGTCCGGCCTTCCTGTCACGCTTCCGGAGCACGCTCGGCCAGCTCTACAGCGGGGAGCTCGAGCCCGACGTTCCCATCGATCTCACCGCGCCCGCTCCGCCCCTGCCCTCCGGATCGCCCGCCGAGCACGACTGAGCCGACCGGCTCGGGCCGATTGCTACACTGCTGCACGCCCGGCGGGGCGAGGGAGGAGGGGAGGTCTCCACGGTGGCACGGCGCCCGACAGAGACGCCCATGATGCAGCAGTATCTCGCGCTCAAGGCGCGGGCCGGGGAGGCCCTGCTGCTCTACCGCATGGGAGACTTCTACGAGCTCTTCCTCGAGGATGCCGAGCTCGCGGCGCCCTTGCTCGACGTGGTCCTCACCACGCGAGATCGCAACACCCACGAGCCCGTTCCCATGTGCGGCGTCCCCTTTCACTCCGTCGAGAGCTACGTCCGTAAGCTGCTGGCCGCCGGCCACTCGGTTGCGATCGCCGATCAGATCGAGGAAGCGAGCAGCGCCAAGGGTCTGGTGCGACGCGAGATCGTCGAGGTGGTCACGCCCGGCCTCGTCGCGAATCCGGACCGACTCGAGGGCTCTGCGGCCAACTACATCGCGGCGCTGCTCGGGGAGGAAGGAAGCTGGGGACTGGCGTATCTCGATCTGTCGACCGGGGAGTTTCGAGCGACCGAGTCGCAGCACGAGAGCCTGATCGAGGCGGAGCTCGCGCGCGTGGCCCCGCGCGAGGTGGTGCTCCGCGACAGCCAGAAGGAGCTCGGGATCGATGGCCCCCAGCGGCGCGTCCCAGACGAGGATTTCGATCCGCAGCTCGTGATGGATCGCGTCGGTCGCCTTCCCGACGGGCTCCCGACGGACGACCCAGACCTCGCAGCACGCGCGGCCGCCGCGCTCTGGGCTACGGTCGCCCGGCTGCAGCCCTTCGCGCTCGAGCCGCTGCGGCAGCTTCGGCGATACGCGCTCGGCGAGCGACTGGTCCTCGATCCGACCACGCGGCGACACCTCGAGCTGGTGCGCAACCTCCAGGATGGAAGCTCTCGCGCCACGCTGCTCGAGCACCTCGACCGCACCCGAACCGCGATGGGTCGGCGACACCTGATCGACTGGATCCAGGAGCCGCTGCTCGACCCAGCGGCCATCGGACGACGCCAGGAGCGCATTGCGGCGTGGCTCGAGCCGGACCGTCGCCGCAGGGCGCTCGGTGAGGCGTTGCGCAGCGTCGGGGATCTCGAGCGGAGCATCACCCGCGCCACGCTGCCGTCGGCGGGTCCACAGGCGCTGGCCTCGCTGCGCGACTCCCTGCGAGGTGCCGAGCGCGTCCGGGCGCTGCACGTGCTGCGCGACGACGTCTCACCGCTGCTCGAGCGCTTGAGCCGGACTCTGGTCGACAGACCGCCTCCACCTCCACGCGGCGAGCCACACACCGGGTACATCCGCGACGGCATCGATGCGGAGCTGGATCGCGTCCGCGCCGAGGGTCAGGAAGGCCGCGACTACCTCGCGACCCTGGAGGAACGGGAGCGCGAACGGACCGGGATCCCGACGCTGCGGGTCCGCTACAACCGGGTCTTCGGCTATGCGCTGGAGGTCACGAAGCCGCAGCTCGCGAAGATCCCCGCGCACTACCGGCGCAAGCAGACCACCGCCAACGCTGAACGCTTCGTGACCGACGAGCTGGAGCGCTGGCAGGGAATCGTGTTCAGCACGCGCGAGAAGGCGGCAGCACTCGAGGGCCGGGTCCTGGAGACGCTGCGCCGCGAGGTGGTCGCGCAGAGCTCGCCTCTGCGGAGCCTCGCGGCGGAGCTCGCAGAGCTCGACGTGCTTCAGGCTCTGGCCGGCGTGGCGCGCGAGGGAGACTACGTGCGCCCCGAGCTCGATGACTCCCTCCGTATCGAGATCGAGGCGGGGCGGCATCCGGTGGTCGAGGCCCACACCCCGGACGGCTTCGTTCCGAACGATCTCACCCTCGATCCCGCCGACGCCCGTCTGATCATCCTGACGGGACCGAACATGGCGGGCAAGTCCACCCTGCTGCGCCAGACGGCTCTGATCGTGCTTCTGGCTCAGATGGGGTCCTTGGTGCCCGCCCGGCGCGCCCGGATCGGTCGTGTCGACCGCATCTTCACGCGTGTGGGGGCGCAGGACTCGCTGGTCACGGGGGAGAGCACCTTCATGGTCGAGATGCGCGAGACCGCCGCGATCCTGCGTGAGGCGACCCCCCGCAGCCTGCTCCTGCTGGATGAGATCGGCCGCGGGACCTCCACTTTCGATGGACTTTCGATCGCCTGGGCCGTGGCCGAGTACCTGCATGACACGCCGGGCTTGCAAGCGCGCACGTTGTTCGCCACCCACTATCACGAGCTGGCCGATCTGGCTCAGACCAAGCCCCATGTGCGGAACTTCCACTTCCGCTGTGCGGAGCGGGGAGGGGAGATCCTCTTCCTGCGTCGCATGGAGCCGGGGGCCGCCAGCCGCAGCTACGGGATCGAGGTGGCGCGTCACGCCGGTCTCCCCCCCGACGTGATCCGGCGCGCGCGAGAGGTGCTGAGGAACCTGGAGGGGGGAGAGTTCGATGAACGCGGCAGGCCACGCCTCGCTCGCGAGGCCGGGTCGGGCTCGTCCGCGCAGCTCGGCCTGTTCGAGCCATCAGCGCCCGACCCTCTGCGTACGGCGATTCGCGAGCTGGAGCCCGAGCGGATGACGCCGATCGACGCACTCGTGGAGCTCTCACGCCTCCGCAAGCAGGTCGAGGAGGAGACATGACGCGCCGCCGGGCCATTCCGCTCATTGCTGCGCTGGCACTCGCGCTGATCGCACCCGGCCGCCGGCCTCCTGGTCTCGGCGACGTGCTGGACGTTCGGGTCTTCGACCATCGCAGCTACACCCGCGTGGTGGTCGAGCTCTCCCGCGAGGCTCGCTACAGGACGGGCGTGCTCCAGAATCCGCCACGCCTCTACATCGACATCGACGGCGTCTGGATCGAGGCCCCGATGCGCGAGGCTCGCGAGACGGGCGGCTCGGCTCCCTTGCGCCGGGTTCGTGGCGGTCAGAACACGCTCGAGAGGGCTCGTGTGGTCCTCGAGCTCCGTCCGGGCGTGTCCGAATCTCGCACGTTTCACCTGCGCCACCCGTTCCGCATCGTCACCGACGTCTACCCCGCCGACCACGCTCCACCCCAGCCCTACGAGGAGGGCTTCGACGCCCGACCGGTGCGCCGCGTCGTGATCGATCCCGGCCACGGTGGCAAGGACCCCGGGGCCATCAGCCGCTCCGGAGTCCAGGAGAAGAACGTGGTCCTGCGCATCGCGCGTGAGCTCCGGACCCGCCTGCAGCGGGAGGGCCTGCAGGTCTTCCTCACCCGCGACGGCGACCGCTATCTCTCTCTGGAGGAGAGAACCCGCAAGGCCAACACGCTGGATGCCGACGTCTTCGTCTCGATCCATGCCAACGCGTCGCGCCGCTCGCGCTCGCACGGCGTCGAGACCTACCTGCTCGACACCCGCTACGACCGGCAGACCGCCCGTGTGGCCGCCCGCGAGAACGGGGTAAGCGTGGATCAGCTCAACGAGCTGCAGAAGATCCTGGCCTCCCTGCGTCTCGGCTACAACGAGCGCTACGCGGCCACGCTCGCGCAGAAGACCCACGAAGCCCTGATCGCGAACCTCGAGGAGATGCACAACGATACGCGCGACCTCGGCGTCAAGCGGGGCCCCTTCCTCGTCCTGTTCATGGCCGACATGCCGGCGATCCTCGTCGAGGTCGGCTTCCTCTCCAACCGCGCCGAGGCCAGGCGCCTGAGCTCGAAGACGTTTGCCCGCGCGGCCGCACGGGGGATCGCGCGCGGCATCCTGCGTTACGGCAAGGAGCACGACCGGAGCCTGGTCGCAGGCCGTTAGCGATGCAGCCGATTTGTGACGACTTCTTCCAGGAGGTCGCAGCTCCCGCGGGTCCCTCCTCGGCCCACCTGAACCCCAGCGTCCGGGCCTACCTCGATGCCGTGCGTCAGCACCTCCTCGCGCTCCACGACGCCGATCATCCCGCACGCAGCGTGAACGAAGAGCATGCGGATCTCATGGATCGCCTGGTGCGGAAGCTCTTCCGTCTCGCGGAGGATCGTTACTTCGACCACTTTCCGCGCCTGAACTTCCGCCTCGCGATCATCGCCGTCGGTGGCTATGGCCGCCGCGAGCTCTCCTTGGGGTCCGACGTGGACCTGCTCTTCCTGTACCGCGGGAAAATGAACCCGTACGTCGAGACGATCACCGAGGCCGTCACCACGCGGCTCTGGGACGCGCGCCTCTGCGTGGGCGCCGCGACGCGAACCATCGCTGACTGTCTGCGTGTGGGCAAGCAGGATCTCCCGACGTTCACCTCGTATTTGGATGCGCGCTTCCTGATCGGGGACCCGGAGCTCTACGCCGAGCTCACGACTGCGGTCCGGCAGCGCCTGCGAAGCGAGGCGTCCGAGTTCATCCGTGCGAAGCTCGAGGAGCAGCAGCGCCGCCACGAGTCGATGGGCGAGTCCCTCTTCCTCCTCCAGCCCAATCTGCGCGAGAGCGTCGGCGGTCTGCGCGACTACCATACGGCCCTCTGGACCGCACGCGCTGTGCGTTGGGAGGTGCGCCGGCCCGAACATCTGCTGCTCCAGGGCTTCATCGATGCGGCGGAACTCGAGGACCTGCTCGGTGCGCTGGACTTTCTCTGGCGCGTCCGCAACGAGCGCCACCGCAGCGGACGGAAGGACGATCACCTGCATTTTGCCGCGCAGGAGCAGCTCGCCGAACGCTTCGGCCTCGTCCCCCAGGACAATATGTTGCCGGTCGAGCAGTTCATGAAGACCTACTACCTGCACGCTCGCACGCTCCATCGGGTCAGCCGACGCGTCATCGAGCACGCCCGCGCCCTCGATGGGCAGCGCCGCGGGCGCCGGGTGCGGGCGCCGCGCTCCATCGAGGAGGGCTTTGTCCTCGTCGATGGCAAGCTCGAGATTCCGAGCTCGGAGCTGATCGACGAGCGCCCGGTCCGCCTGCTGGCGGCAATCCTCGCGGCTCAGCAGCACGACGCGGAGCTCTCTCCCCGGGCCCAACGTCTGCTCCAGCAGCGAGCGGGCTTGATCGACGACTGCTTCCGGGCCGACCCGGAGGCGGCACAGCTCTTCCGTAGAATTCTTTCCGGCCCGTCCCGCGTGTACCGATCGCTGATCTCGATGGACGAACTGGGGCTGCTGGGCGCCTATCTTCCTGAGTTCGGCCACCTCGTTGCGCTCTGGCAGCAGGACATGTACCACACCTACACCGTCGACGTTCACTCGCTCTTCATGGTCGAGCAGCTTCGTCGCTTGCAACGCGGCCGTTTCGCCCAGGAGCTCACCCTCGCGACGGAGCTGATGCGCGAAGTTCGATCGCCTCTGGTCCTCTATCTCGGCTGCATTCTCCATGACATCGGCAAGGGTCGCGGGGGCGGACACCCGGAGAAGGGTGCCGCGATGATCCCTGCCATCGCGGAGCGCCTGCGTCTCGCCGAGGACGAGATGGAGACCGTGCGCTTCCTGGTGCGGCATCACCTCACCATGAGCGCGATGGCCGAGCAGCGCGACGTTCACGACCCTCGGCAGATTCTGAGGCTGTCCCACCTGGTCGGGACGCAGCAGTGGCTGCGGCTTCTCTACCTCTTGACCGTGGCCGACATCCGCAGCGTGTCGCCGGAGGCCTGGACGAGCTGGAAGGCGGGCTTGCTCGAAGCGCTCTATCGGAACACCGCGGAGTGGTTCGAGGCGGGCGCCGATGCCGAGACAGCACCGCGCTACTTCCTCGAGCGCGCCATGGAACGCGCGGCGACGCGCGAGAAGGAAGCCGTGGAGCGTCTGGCGGCGGCCGGCATCACAGCGGCGGAGGCGAGCGCCTTCCTGGCCAGCATGCCTCGCCGTTACCTGCTCAACCACGGCCCGGACGAGATCGCCGCCCACGTCCGGGCCGCGCTCAGCTTTCTGAGCTCGGACCGCGAGGTGAGCGTTCACCCCTTCCGTCCCCAGGCGGGGGAGGAGGTCTTCTGGGGCCTCGTTGTGCTGGCACGGGACCGGCGCGGCCTGCTCTCCCAGGTGACGGGCGTGCTGGCGAGCTTCGGACACAACATTCTGGCGGCGCAGGTCTACACGAATCGCGAGTCCCTGGCGGTGGAGATCTACCAGGTGGCGCCGATCCCCGGAGGGGCCGAGGAAGAGGAGGAGGAGCGAAGACGCATCGAGGAGCGGCTGGCCGCGGTGCTGGGCAGGCGCCAGTCGGTCGAGGCGCTCTTGAAGACGCGGGCGCCGGCTTCCCCGGTGACGCTGCGCAGCCAGCCGCCCAGCGTACGCATCACGAACGACGAGTCGGATTTCTACACCATCATCGACGTGACGGCGCGGGATCGCGTCGGTCTGCTCTACGACATCACACGCACCCTCAGCGCTTGCGGACTCGATGTCGTGCTGTCGCGGGTGTCTACGAGAGCAAGCCAGGTGACGGACACCTTCTACGTGACCGATGGCAAGCACAAGCTGGTCGATCCGGACCGACGGCGCGCCGTCGAGGAAGGGCTCTACGAGGCGATTCGCCGGGGCCGCTCGTGAAGCTCGCGGAGGCCATCGAGAGATTCCTCACGCATCTGGCGATCGAGCGCGGGCTCTCGCCCGCCACGCTCGACGCCTACGGGCACGACCTGGCCGCGCTGGCCCGAACGCTGGGCAACCGACCGCTCTCGCGCATCGGGGCCTCCGAGCTGCGGCGCCACTTCGCGACCCTGGAGCCCCGAGCCCCCGCGAGCCGGGCCCGCGCCCGCTCCGCGGTCTCGCGCCTGCTGGCGTTTCTGCGGGCGGAGCACCTCTTGCGGGGCGATCCCATGGCGGAGATCGGCCGACCGCGACGCGGTCGCAAGATCCCACGGGTGCTCGGCGCCCAGGAGATCGTCGCGCTGCTGGAGGCGCCCGACGAGAGCCCGCTCGGAATCCGCGATCGCGCGTGCCTGGAGCTGCTCTACGCCGCCGGTCTCCGCGTCTCGGAGCTCGTGGGCCTGGAGCTCCCGGACCTGGAGTGCGAGTCCCGGCTCTGCCGTGTGCACGGCAAGGGACGCCGCGAACGCCTGGCCCTACTCGGCGAGCCAGCCGTCGCCTGGCTGACGCGCTACCTCGACGAGGTTCGTCCGCGCTGGCTGCGCGGACGCGCCGAGAGCCGGGTCTTTCTGTCCGAGCGAGGGACCGGCCTCACGCGCCAGGCCGTCTGGTACCGCCTCCGCCTGCACGCGCGCCGCGCCGGGATTCATCAGCCGGTCACACCCCACATGCTTCGACACTCTTTTGCGACCCATCTTCTCGAAGGTGGGGCCGACCTGCGCGCGGTGCAGGAGATGCTCGGACACGCGGACATCGCCACCACGGAAATCTACACCCATGTAAGCCGACGCCGTCTGCACGATCTCGTCGAGGCCCGACATCCGAGAGGAAAGGAGCGATCGTGAGGATCACCGCCGCACGGCTGTCGCAGGCCATCGGTGAGCGCGCGGCCGCCCTCGACGTGATCATTCGAGTCGCGGATGAGCTCGGAGTGACTCTCTGCCTGGTCGGCGGTCCGGTGCGCGACCTTCTGCTGGGAAGACCGATCGGCGACCTGGATCTGCTGCTCGCGGATCGCTTGGGCGAGATCGCCCGCGAGTGCGCACGTCGCCTGCACGCGCGCGTGATCGTTCACGAGCGATTCCTCACCGCCACACTGCTCCTCGGACCCGTGCGCATCGATCTCTCGCGCGCCCGCCGCGAACGATATCCGCGGCCCGGGGTGCTTCCCCGTGTGAGCCCGGCGCCGCTCTAAGTGGACTTCGAGCGGCGCGACTTCTCGGTTAACGCGCTCGCCTTGAAGCTGAGCCGCGAGCGCGTAGAGCTGATCGACCACGTGGGCGGGCTCCGTGACCTGCAGCAGCGCAGGCTCCGTGTGCTGCACGATCGCTCCTTCGACGACGATCCCACGCGCCTCTTCCGCGCGGCACGCTACTGCGCGCGCCTCGACTTTCGGCTGGAGCCGCACACGGCGCGACTCCTGCGCCGGGCCGTCGCGGACCGCAGCGTGGCCACACTGAGCGGGGATCGCCGGCGGCACGAGATCGAGCTGCTGATCGACGAAGCGGATCCGGCGCGGGCACTTCGCGAGACGGATCGGCGGGGGTTGCTCGCGGCGATTGCGCCAGGCTGGCGTCTGGGCTCCAACGCCCGACGCGCCCTGGCGCGGCTGGGCGACCTGCGCGGGACGCCGCCGTGGCCGGAGGCAGCGCAGCCGGCGCTGCAACGGGAGTGTGGGCTGCGACTGCTGCTGGCCGGGCAACCCAAGCGGATCCGGACGCGCGCGCTCGAGGGGCTCGGACTGCGCGGACGTCGGGCCGCACGGGTCGCGCTGGATCTGGTAGAGATCGCCTCGCACCTGCGCGCTCTGGAGCGGCGGCTCTCGCCCGGTGCGCTCGACGCCCGGCTCTCCGGGCTCCCCGAGCCCGCGCTTCTCGCGCTCTACTGTCTGGCTCGCGCCCGTGCGCGCAGGGACCTGCTGCGCTTCGTCTGGGAGCTTCGAGGGTGTCCGGACCCGATCGACGGTCATCGCGCTCGCGCGCAGGGGGCGCTCGGCCGCCACATCGGCGAGCTGGTGCGGGCGGCGCGCCAGCGCGCCCTGGACGGCGGCACGGTCGACGACGCCTGGATCCAGCGCTGGTTGGCCCGACGCGTACAGATACGATAGTCTCGAACTCCGTCGCTGCCCCCGCGGACCCATTGTGACCCAGCCCACAGAGCCGCAGATCGAGTCCGCCCACGTCCCGATGCTCGAGGCGAGGCGCGGACCCTGTGCCGTGAAGCTCCCGACCTTCGAGGGACCGCTGGATCTCCTGCTGCACTTGATCCGTGCTCACGAGATCGACATCCACGACATCCCCATCGCGCTGATCTCGGAGCAGTACCTCGCGTACCTCGATCTCATGCGTGAGCTCGATATCGATGTGGCGAGTGACTATCTGCTGATGGCGGCCACGCTGGCCCAGATCAAGTCGCGCCTGCTGCTGCCCTCGACCGACGCGCTCGATGACGAAGAGGGCGGGGATCCGCGGGAGGAGCTCGCGCGCCGGCTTGCGGAGTTCGCGGCCTTTCGTGAGGCCGCGGCCGAGCTCGAGCGCCGACCGCGACTCGGACGCGACGTCTTCGAGGCCGAGCCGGACCGCTCCACGATCGGTGAGCGAGAGGCCGTGCTCCAGGTCAGCCTCTTCGCCATGCTCGAGGCGCTCCAGAGCGTGCTCGCACGGCTTCCGGCGCAGGAGCGCCATCACCAGGTTCGTGTCGACCGGCTCACGCTTCAGGAGCGCATGGTCGCCATCATGGACGCTCTGAACGCGGACAGCGGGGGGTCGATGCTCTTCGAGACGGTGCTCCAGGACGGTGCAACGACACGCCACCGTGTCGTGATGACCTTTCTCGCGATCCTCGAGCTCGCCCGCATTCAGGCCCTGCGCATCTTTCAGAGCAGCGATGGGCAGGGCCGGCCTCACGGCCCGATCCGCCTGATACTCGCTGTCCCGGAGGGTACCTCCGCCGCCGCGCGGACCGAGGCCGATGTCTGAGCGCCCCGACACGCCCGCGATCGTCGAAGCGCTGATCTTCTCCGCGCAGGGCCCGGTGACGCCGGCACAGCTCCGTCGCGTACTCCCCGATCTGGGTGCGGCCCGCCTGGCCGAGATCGTCAAAGAGCTGAACGATGCGCTGGCGCAGCAGGGCCGGCCCTACGAGATCGCCGAGGTGGCCGGCGGCTATCGCTTTCAAACCCGTCCGGAGTTCGCCGAAGAGATCCGCGCTCTCCAGCCGGAGCGACGCCAGCGGCTCTCGCGCGCGGCCCTCGAGACCCTGGCCGTTGTGGCCTATCGCCAGCCCATCACGCGCGCGGAAATCGAGGCGCTACGCTGCGTGGACTGCGGCGCCGTCCTGAAGAGCCTGCTCGACCGCTCGCTGGTGCGGATCGTCGGCCGCCGCGACGCCCCCGGGCGTCCGGTTCTGTACGGCACCGGTGCGAGCTTCCTGGAGCTTTTCGGGATGCGCTCGCTGCGGGACCTGCCCCCACTTCGCGAGATCGAGGGTCTCGACGAGGAACGAGGAACGCCGGCCGCCTCGCTCGCGGAAGCCCTGCCGGAGGAAGGGAGACCCGCCTCCAGCGGCGAGGAAGGCAGAGCCGGGGAGGGCGGTGGTGAGCCGGCCACGGGCGAGGACGGCGCACCGCTCTGATGCGGCGTCTCGCGGTGTGCGGCTCCAGAAGCTCCTGGCCGCGGCCGGACTCGGCTCGCGGCGCGCCTGCGAGGAGCTGATTCAGGCCGGTCGCGTTCGCGTCAACGGAAAGGTCGTGCGGGAGCTGGGCACACGCGCACGGCCCGAACGCGACCGCATCAGCGTCGACGGTCGACGCATCCCGCGCCGCCCCGCTCCGAAGAGCTACCTGGTCTACAAACCGCGCGGCGTCGTCACGACGACCCGTGATCCCCGCGCACGCCGCACCGTGATCGATCTCGTACCGTCTGGCGAGCGTCTGTTCCCGGTCGGGAGGCTGGACGCCCAGAGCGAGGGCTTGCTTCTGCTCACCAACGATGGAGAGCTCGCGGATCTCCTGCTCCATCCCTCCCATGGCGTGCCCCGGGTCTATCGCGTGAGCGTGCAGGGACGGGTGCGGACCTCGGTCCTGCGACAGCTCACCCGTGGCGTGGACGTGGACGGACGCAATCTGAGAGCGCTCGCGGTCGAACTGCAGCGGAGCGAGGAGGGGCGGAGCGTACTCGAGATCACGCTGGTCGAGGGTCGACGCCACCAGCTTCGCAAGATGCTCCGCGTGGTGGGCCACCCCGTGCGCCGCCTGGTGCGGGTGCGCTTCGGCCCGCTCCGGCTCGGCCGCCTTCGCCCCGGGGAGTGGCGTCGGCTGCGCCCGAGCGAGGCCCGGGCCCTGGAGCGGATGCGTGCCCGGCCGGCTCTCGAAGGTGCAGCATCCGGGCAGCTTCAAAGCTAAAGCTTGACAGGATAAAAAGCTTGTAAATTCCTATATTTATTTCTGATTCCCTGAGATAGAATCGTCCCATGCACCGAGCTCTTCGAGCCCCTCTGCTGGCGGCGCTCCTGCTCCTGCCCGGTGGCGCGCGAGCCGAGAGCGTCGCTGGCCTCTGCCCGGACGGCAGCGCCTTCGTGGTCCAGAGCCGTGCGGACATTCCGTGTGCGCGGGCCAAGCTCGTGGAGCCCTCCGAGCTCCCTCCGCTGCGACCGGAGCTGCTTCCCCACCCCTGGGCCTGGGCCGTGGATCGTGAGGCGCGCAACCCGCGCAACCCGTACAACCTGATCGATGCCGCGCAGCAGATCCGTGCGTTGCGCGCGGGTGAAGTCACCCCCGCAAAGAGTCCGCCCCCGCCCCAGGCTCAGAGCGCCCCCGAACCGACCCCCAGGGTCCAGCTCGAGCCCGACGAGGTCCGGGAGCTCGCGCGCCTGCTCGAGCTGCGACAGCGGCTGGCCCCGGCCGCGCTACGAGTCCAGGACGTCCGCGGCCGCGACGAGCTCACGATCTCGCTGGCCTACTCCCCGTCCTTCGAGGCGCGCGTCCTCGAGGACCTGCGTCGAGCCCCCGAGCAGAGCCACGTGCTCCTCTTCGGCGTCGAGAGTGCTCGCGCGGCCGAGTTCCACGCGAACTTCCTCATCGTGCAGGGCGCCTTGACGTATCGTCCCGACCCCGAGCACGCCGATGAGCTAGGCTTCGTAGCCGGAGGGCCGGGCCCGATCGCTGCCGGCGAGCAGCGACTGGGCTACCTGGTCATTCCAGCACGCTTCGATCCCGCCGCCGAGCTCGAGATCTGGTGGAACGACCGGAGCCTCGTGGCACGGCTCGCTCCCTGAGTCGCGGCTCAGAACGTCGCGTAGAGCTGGACGATGAACAGCCGACCGTCGGGGGCCGCGACCGCAGCGAGGCCCGGCGCGGTGGAGGCGGGGGTGAGCAGGTTCTCGCGGTGAGCGTGCGACGCCATCCACTCGCTGAGAACACGCGCAATCCGGTCCATCGGCTCCGATGAGGCGGCGATGTTCTCTCCGAGCAGGCGGAAGCCCTCGATGCCCGCCGCACGCACGCGCATCAGCGGATCCTCGCCGCGCGGGTTCACATGGCTCAGGTAGCCCCCCTGAGCCATGTCCAGGGCGTGACGGCGCGCCACCTCGGCGAGATCCGGACGGGCCTGGAGGGGCTCGAGGTGTCGCGTCCCGCGCAGCTCGTTGACCGCGCGCATGAGCTCCGCCTCTGCTCCGACCAGGCTCCCCAGCGGTCCCGCCGCCACCGAGATCATGAGTCCCGCGCCCGCGAGGAACGCCCAGACCGCCGACCAGCGGGGGACGTCGCTCAACGGATGCCGCCTGCCGACCAGCTCTCGAGAGAGACGTTGGAATCGAGCTCCCGCCGCGTCAGCTTGCCGCCTTCGTAGTAGGAGGCGACGTCGGGACGACCATCGTAGTCGAGATCCTCGTGGCGCTCCGCGAGCTCTCCGTTGCGATAACGGGCGACCAGATCCGGGCGGCCATCCCCGTTGCGATCCTCCTCCTCGCGCGCGAGCTGGCCCGCCTCGTAGCTCAGGACGAGATCACGAAAGCCATCGCCGTTTCGGTCGAGCTCCTGACGAATCAGATCCCCGCCCGAGAAGAAGCTCCACTGGTCCGACTCCCCATTCCCATCGCTGTCCACACGCTTGCGTACCAGCTCCCCGTCCCGAAAGATGGAGACCGCCTCCATGCGTCCGTCGTGATCGAGGTCCTCCTCGCTTCGCACCAGGACCGAGCCGTCCTCGTAGTGGAGAACCCGATCCGCACGCCCATCGTGATCGTCATCGAGGACCTCACGCACCAGACGGGAGCCGTCGTAGTACGCCCAGAGATCGGGCTGCCCGTCCCCGTCGCGATCGGCCGTCTCCCGAGGCGCGCCGAATCCCGCTGCGGGAAGCGGATTCGCCCGCGGCGAGGCCCCGCTCGAGCCGCCCAGACGGCGCTCGAGCGCGGCGACCTCGTCGGAGATCGATCCAACGGGGGCGATCGGGGTCGCGGACGGCTCGGGAGCGCGCGCACGCTCCTGGAGCTCGCTGGCCATGCGCTCGTTCTCGAGGCGGATCCGCTCCCGCTCCGCCTCGTCGCCACGCGGAGCCGAGCCCCCACGGCCGTTCTCACGCCTCTGCTCCTCCGCCTGCTCCGCGGCCTTCTCCTCGACCGACTTCCCGAAGATCCAAAACGGATAGCCAAAGAGAACGGTGAGGGGGCCGAGGATCGGCATCTTGCGGGTGCGCTGGGAGCCGGAGGCCTCGGTGGAGGTGCCACCGAGCAGTGTCACATCCGGGCCGCTGCCGCTGCCGGATCCCGAGGCGCTTCCGCTGCTCTGGCCCGGAGAGCTTCCGGAGGAGGTGCTGGAGGTGGTGCCGGCGGGCACCGCCCGGCCCGTCATGGCCGGGCCGCGTTGGCCGGGATACATCACCTGGGCACCGGCCCCCATGGCCTGCTCCGGTCGCGAGGCCTTGTCGCGGTTCATGTGCTCGAAGGTGCAGCCTGCAACGAGAATGGTAAGGAGAAGGCTCAGTATGGCGCGCATCGCCTCCAAGGGATGCAAGAGGCGCACCCTCGAGACTCGGCCACCGCGAGCCGCGGGCTTGGGCGGGAAGCTGCCGGCGTGGGCCCGCTCCCCTGTGTAACGGATTGCCCGGTTCGGTGAAGTCGGGTTCCCTCGGGCCGCACCGCGGGGGGCCGGGAACCCCGGAGGGTGCTCCGGGCCGTAGCGGCCGTCACAGGGTCGTCTCCATGAAGCGCAGCGCCTGGAGGCAGCGAGCCTCGAGCGTGTGGTCGGCGAGCAGGCGCTGACGCGCACGCAGAGCCTGCACACGTCCGGCGACTGGATCGGCAGCCGTCCGGTCGAGAAGCTCGCAGAGGGCATCGGGGTCGCAGGCATCGAAGAGGACGATCTCGCGGCCAGGCTCAAAGAGTCGCTCGGCACCGGGTCGCTCGGGGATGCGCCAGCTCAGCACCGGTACGCCGCGCGCGATGGCCTCGTACACACGTCCGGGGTAGGACTTGAAGAGCGTGGGGGGATTGATCGTCGCCCCCAGGCCTGAAAAAGCGGCCAGGTAGCGCAGGTAGATTTCACGGCGCAGCGCGATCAAGGCCGCGTTGTAGCGTCGGTGGGCCACTCGGGGATCCTCATCACCGGCCTGGGACCGCTCGATGCAGCCGACCAGCTCCAGGTATCGCGCCTCGAGCTCCCGAGGTCGATCGTTGGGCACCACTCGAAGCAGGCGCTTGCGCAGCCCCTGGTGATCGAAGAAACGGGCGCGCTTGGGATAGATCTCGCCAATGAATCCGATCGGACCCTTGGGCTGCACCGCGTCCTCGGGAACCACGAGGCTGCGCAGCATTCCCGGCGGCAGCCAGAGGGCCGCGACCCCCTCCGAGCTCAGGTGACGAGCGTCGTCCTCGTCGCAGCAGAGCACGTGCGTGAGGTGCTCGGATCGGCGCCGTACCACGCTCTCGCGCGTCGCATAGTCGGGATGGTCACCCAGCTCCTCCGCAGAGTATCGGAGCGACTCGCCGATCAGACCGACACGAACCGCCGCCAGCGCCTCGAGCTGCGCGAAGAACCCAGCGGGAGGTTCGAGGTGGACCAGGTCGATCAGCCAGACCTGATCGAAGTGCCTGCCCTTGAGCAGCGGCTCCCGGAGCGGAAGCCAGGGCGAGGTCAGCCACGTCACCTCGACCCCGCAGGCCTGCAGGGCCTCCACGTACCCGAGGCTCGAGATGTAGCTCCACTGCGTGGAGCGCCGAAACTCGTGCGGCCACTCTTGCTGGACCAGCAGGATGCGCATCTCGAGCGGCTCAAGGTCGCAGCCGTCGCACCCTTGTCAATGCACTCGGAATCCCGGGCCGGCCCGGGATCTACAGCTCAAGCTGCACACGAAAGAGGCCGATGGCCAGGCGGGAGGGAGAGCAGCGTGGAGGGCAAGGAGTGCGCGCTCGTCGGCAGTGATCCGCTGCTGTCCGAGCCGGGGGCGGGCACCCGCATCGACACCAGCGAATCGGTCTGGCGGATCGGTCCTGCTCCGGCGGGCTCGCAAGATCGCCTGGGAACCGCCCCTGGCCTGCGCGTCTCGGGCGAGCCGGAGGCGTTTCTCGCGGAGCTGCTCTCGGGGGGAGGGTCGCACGTCTTCCTCTGTGGCTTCGACCCGCGCCCGTTCCGCGAGCTGATCGATCGCGGTCTGGAGTCCGGCCGCTTCGTCCTGGCCGGGGCTCTCCACCGGCGGATGGGTCGGCGCGTGCCGGGGTATGGCCTGGCCGCCGGTTACCGCAGCAACCCCGTGCGCTACTTCGACGACACGGAGCTGACCGACGAGTGGCAGCGTGAGGTCTACGATCTGGCCCTGCGCCTGGCGCGTCAGAGCGGTGCGCGGCGAATCCTGGACGTCGGCTGCGGCAGCGGCTACAAGCTCGTGCGCTGGTTCGGCGCGCCCGAGTTCCGAACCATCGGGGTCGACCTGCCCGATACGGTCGCGGTCCTGCGCGAGCGCTATCCCGAGCGCGAGTGGCTCGCGCTGGATCTCGAGCGCGAGGACATGCTGCGCTTCCGCGCAGACGTTGTGATCGCCTCCGACGTCATCGAGCACCTCGCCGATCCCGACCTCCTGCTGCGATTCCTCGCGGGCTGCGACGCCGGAGCGATCGTCCTCTCGACACCCGAGGCCGCCACGCTGGTCGCTCGTCGAGAGCGCGATCCGCTCGGGCCCCCGCGAAACCCGCACCACGTACGCGAGTGGACGTGGACGGAGTTCTCGCGCTACGTCTCGGGTACGCTCGAGGTTCTGCACCAGGAGCTCCACGAGCCCAACGCGACCCAGATCCTCGTCTGCCGTCCCGCTGTGGAACCGCAACCCCGCCCTGCGGTCGTCGCGCGGCGGCCGGCGAGCCTGCGCCTGAGTCTTCCTCCGGGCACGGGGTCTCCGGTCGATCCGGGCTGGCTGGACGGGGGGGCGGAAGGCTATGCAGAGCGATCACGGACCCGAACGCTCGAGTCCATCCTCCAGAGCTGGGATGCCGAACACGTGACGCTAAACCTCGGACTTGGCCGTCCGGAGCCGTTGGCCACTCCCCTGGAGGACGCGCTTCGCGACGGGGCGGAGATCGCTTGGGTCGCTGCCAGGTCCGCGGGGACCTCCGCATGGAACCCGGTCGATGGCCTCACCCTCCTGGCCTGCTCGCGGACCCTCCTGCTCGAGGCGCTACGCCGGGAACGGGGGCCGTATGGGCCTGAGCGGGCAGCGCTCCGGCTGGCGGCGGGAGCCGGCCGGTGCCGGGTGCTGCCGACGGCGGCCGAGGAGGACCCCGAGGTGATTCTGGCTCGCGTCGTGGCACTTCTCGATCCCTCGGAGGAGGCCAGCCCCTGGCCCGACGCCCGACCCCTGTTGGGACCGCTCGTACGCGGCGCGCTCGGGCGCGCGATTCAGCAGGGTCGCACGAACGTCGCGCACGATCTTGCCGGGTTCTGGTCCGCCGCGACTGGCCGCTCACGGATCCATTTGCCCTCCCCCCAGGAGGAGGAGACCACTCCCTGGGACCCCGAGCTCCGCGTGCCTCTCGACGAGGGCTCGTTCTGGCTCGAGGTGGATCCGCACGAGCCTGCATCGCTCCGCATCGCGATGGGCCATGCCGCCCGTCCGCCCGACAGCCCGGTGCTGAACCTCGCTCTTCCCTGGTCCGCGGGCGTGCCCATCATCGGCTTCGCGCGCTCGCTCGAGACCGCCCTGCGCGAGGAGGGCTTGGATCCCCGTACGATCGCGCCCCTCGTCGTCCTCGAGCGCCCCCTCTTCGCGGCCGAGCTCCACTGGCTCGCCCGCCGTCTCCCACGGCTCTCCACGGCCGAGATGAGGTCCGCTAGACTCGCGCGCGAGGGGAGACGGGATGCTGAGCTCACACCTGAGCGTGCCGACACGGCACCTGGCGGCCATTCTCAGCGCTGACGTCGCCGGCTACGGCCGTCTGATGGCCGAGGATGAGGTCGCCACGGCCGTACCCTCAACGAGTCCCTCCAGGAGATGACCCGGCTCATCGAGGCACACGGAGGGCGCGTCGGGGAAGCCTTCCCGGGCCCGCGGGGATCGTCCTGGCCGTCGTGGTGAGTGTCGGAGGGGCCCACTGGCTGCGCGACTACACCCTCGAGCAGCTCACCGTTCTCTACGACGGCCGCTGGGCCGTGCTCTCACCGGCTCTGCGGAGCGACCAGGAGCTTGGTGCGGCCTATCGTGCGGCTCTGGCGAACGAAGATCTTTGCGAGCAGCTCGAGCAGGCCGGGCCGGAGGCGCCAGGCCTCATCTACGTGATCCCCGAGAGCTGGGAGCTCGCTGACCTTCCCATCCCCGAGGGGGTGCGATCGCCCGACCAACCGAGGGGCCACTACACGCCCACAGTCTTCGATCGCGCACGCTACAAGCTGCACATCACCCGCGCGCTCACCCACGACCCGGCGGCCAGAGGCGCGGCGATCTTGCGCAAGACGTGGAGTCCGAGGCGCCCGCCTAGCGGCCCTTGTTCAGCCGGCCGATGTCGATGTAGCGACGAATCTTGCCCTTGCTCGGAAAGGGCGTCCCGTGGTTGTCCCAGTACTCGATGCGGTTTCCCGTGCCGGTCTGGACGTTCACGATGATGTCGCTGACGAGGCGCAGATCCTTAGGCTTGTCGACGCCCTCCCAGGCGGTGTACCAGACGCCGTTCTTGGCACGCGGATCGTTCCCGTTCCAGTCCTCGCTGTAGCGCGTGTTGTGCCAGATGATCTTCCACAGCTCACCCCGTCGATCGTAGGCGAAGCTGTAGAGCGGCTCGTAGGTCTCCTTGTCGATGAAGATGTCCTTGTTGTGGTACGGGTGGTCATCGTTCCTCGGATCGAAGCGGATCACCCAGGCCTCGCGGAGCTCCCAGCGGTCGTTGGCAAAGGAGAACCCGTAGGGCCCGAAGTTGTACTGGTCCTCGCTGTACGGATAAGCCAGTCCCTGGGCGTTCATCGGAGCGAGGATCTGCACCTCGTCCAGGCACTTCCACTCGTACTGCGGAGGAATCCCCGAGAAGCTGCGCAGGTCATCGAAGGTGAAATCCGTACCCTGGACCGAGTCCGTCCGCTGCGCGGTTGAGATTCTCCGCGTTCGGCGCAGGTCGGGAACGTAGACCCAGGTGTCGTCGTTCCGCGCCTGATCGAGCGGAGCATCCGCCGTCTTGTAGCGGTACTGGAGAACGATGATCCCGCGCGCGTCGAAGGGCGCGAGCACATCCACACCGAAGGCGTTCTGTCGCTTTTCGTTCTTGAAGATGTCGCCACCGTTGGAATCCAGGTACTGCGGCTCAACGCGGTGGGTCAGAAAGACCGTCTTCGCCGAGCCCTCGTAGTAGAGGGGAAGCTGCTCCCCCCGATCCCAGTAGGTGTAGGACCAGTCGGTTCGGGACCCGTCCCCATCCCAGTGCTTCTGAAAGTTCCAGATGATCTTGACCCCGGCCTGTGGGTCCCCCTTGCAATTGATCGTCTCCGTCGGGAACGGACGACCGGCGACGTAGTTCTCGAGCGCCCCATCGCGACCGATGCGAGACTGGCCCTTGAAGCGCTCTGTCGCCGCCACGTAGGCGTCGGCCTCGCCATAGTTGCGCTGGATCTTGCCGATCTTGATCTCCATCCCCTCGTAAAAGAAGTACTCGCGGTGCTTCCAGAACTCCGGTGGCAGGTAGTTCTTGAGCGCATCGATCTTGTCGTAGCTGACGATGTCCCCTTCCTTGAACGGGAATCCCGTGACCGCGTCCTCAGCCGGACCCGCCTGGGCCAGGGCCGAGAGCGGTAGGGCGAGGCTGATCATCAGGGCGGTGAGTCGCATCGTGTTTCCTCCATACCTATGTGACGGATCCACCCCAGTTCGGCTTCACCGCGTCGGGAGTTCCCTCCCCCATCTCGGGAGTGGGCGATGATAGCGGGAAAGTGGCGCGCAGATCCAGCGGAATCCGGCCGTGGAGCTTGGGGGTCGGGTGTGCAAGTGGGTAGGATGGGGCCGGCACTGGATCCTCCGGCCCGGTCCGGCCCGGGGTCCCGGACTGCGGCCCGTGGGGAGCCGGTACTGCGGCGACACCTCCGGCGGTGGATGCGCAACGTAGTGGAAGGGAGGAGGCTGTTCCATGCGCCGCAAGAGCGAGATCGGGTCCGGTTCGCTTCGCAGCTTGGAGGATCGGCGCCGAGCCGAGGCGAGCGAATGCGACCGCCTGGCCCAGCAGATCTACGCGATGGTCGATGAGTGGGAGACGCTGGTCCGGCGCCAGCGCCGGCTCGAGCGGCAGTTCGTGGAGGACGATCTGCGGGCCGAGAGCGGTCCCCGGCGGGGCCAGCCTCTGACCCGGACCGGCCGCCAACGCCGCCTCCAGGCGCTGCTCATGATCCACGAGCGGACCCGCGCGCTCGAGCGCTCGCTCCACTGGGTCGAGCAGCGGCGGGCGCGCCTGCTGAAGAAGCTGTACGACCGCGGCTGAGCCCGCCCATTGCCCGCTCACGCCAGAGACCCCTCGTCGGCGCATCTGCGACCCCCGATCGGAACGGGTGGATAACCACACAGTTTTCGCTGAACCCGTTTCATTTTTTGGGCCCGAATTGCCCCAGGCGGTAGTAATATGCGTGCCTGGAGAAGCGTGAGCCCCATTGGAGGGTGACACCGCGAAGGAGATGGGAATGCGGGGAGTCAGCGGCATTGTGCAGATCCGACTCGGGGCGGGTCTGCTGGTCTTCGGCTTGATCGTTCCGGCGCTTGGGTGGTCCCAGGCGCTGACGAAGGATCAGCAGA
>JBHHVJ010000004.1:0-103253 GCA_046754285.1 Myxococcota bacterium
ACCCTCGTATTGATCCGGCTGTCCGGGTCGTCTAGCTTTGCGTCCGCTCCCCGGGGGGGTGAGGGGACGTGGCGCAGATCGGCAGGGGGATCATCGACCCGGCATTGGATCGGCCGGGGCCGGCTCGGCTCCGGCCGCGACCGACACCCTCGGTCGACGAGGTCGAGTTCAGCGATCTCTACCGCCTCGAGGAGCTGCCCGTCGACACCGAGGACGGCTGGCGGCTCGTTCTCACGCGCTACCGTCCGCGGCCGCAGCCGTACGCCCAGCCGCTGGCCGGCGCGCCCCTCCTTCTCGTACACGGCTACACGCAGAACCGTCGGGCCTGGAGCTCCGGGGAGTTCGTCAAGACCATGCTCTACTTCGGGGCCGACCTCTACCTGCTCGAGCTGCGCGGGCACGGCAAGAGCGGTGTGAGCGCGCAGCTGCGACGCTCGCGCCAAGACAAGACACCGCTTCCGGCGGACCTCGACTACGGCTGGGACATCGACAGCCATCTGCTCTACGATCTTCCCGCCGCCGTCGACGTCGTCAGGCGAAAGAGCAGGCGCGAGCGGATCTTCTTCTGCGGCCACAGCCTGGGCGGCATCCTGGGCTACGCCTACGCGACGCTCTTCGACGATCTGATGGGGCTGATCACAATCGGTGCGCCGTCGGACTTCGCGCGCATGCCTCTGTGGCTTCGCGCGGTCGGGTGGGCGCCCCCGCTCGTGTTCTCGGCGGTCGATCTGGGTCTCGGCGCGATCAACCTCGGTCTCTTTCTCTCTCGCGCGCTCCGGCGCTTCACCGGTCTCGGCCTGCCGGCCCGCGGCATGCAGCCCCTGAGCTTCCGGCGCCTTCCGTTCCGTCCGGTCTTTCAGTGGCTCGAGAGCCGACTCGGACGCAGCGGTGCGGTGCCCCTGCACGGATCGCTGCCCTTCGGTCGGCCGCTGCTCTACCAGCCTCGGAACGTGGCCCTCGGGGCGCTGCGGCCTCTGCTCCGTGAAGGCGCGAACGATGAGCCCCGCGCTACGGCGGAGCAGTTTGCAAGCTGGCTCCGCCGCGGCGAGCTGATCAGCTACCGGATCCGGCACGACATCGCCGGCGCCTTTCCCCGCATCCAGATTCCGCTGGCGATATTTTTCGGCGACGAAGATCCGTTGGCTTCGGTGCGCACGACGCGCAATGTCTATCGGTCGGCTTCGAGCGACTATCTGCTCTGGCGACCCGTGCGCGGCAACAGCCATATGGATCTCACGATGGGCCTCGACATCCGTCAGATCTGCTACGACGTAAAGAACCTGATGACCTACGCGCTGGATCACGACGGCTCACCCCCGCCGCTGCGCCGCCGCCGCCGCCCGCGCGATCGTTGAGCCGGCGTGGCGGTTCTCCTGGTGCGGCACGCTGAGGACCGGGCCGCTGCAGAAGGGCGCTTCGGCGATGAGGGACTCACCCCTCGCGGGGTCGAGCAGGCGCGGGCCCAGGGCCGAGCCCTGTCGCAGACCGAGATCTCGCTCTGCCTCTGTTCTCCGCTGCGCCGTGCCGTCGAGACGGCCCGGATTCTGCTTGCGGACCGTGCGATCCCGCTGCGGCCGGAGCCCAGCCTCGCCGAAGGGGCGCTCGGTAAGCTCGACGGCTTGACGGCGTCGGAGGCCCGCGAGAAGTTTCCCGAGCTCTTCCAGCGCAGCTCGAGCGTCGTGGGCCGGATCGCGGTGAGCGGCCGAACGGCCCCCGGAGGCGAGACGCGGGCCGAGTTTCTGAGGCGCGCGAATGCGGCGCGGGGGATCGTCCTCGAGCACCTGAAGAGCGAGCCCAACGTGCTGATCGTCTCGCACGGCGGTCTGCTCAACTACCTGCTCCAGCTCCTGCTGGCTCTGGAGCCGCGGGATCGAGTTCCCTTCGGCTTCGATCACTGCGGGGGGGTTCGTCTCCTGACCTGGAAGGAGAGCCCCGAGCGCAGCGCCTTGCCCATGCTGCGATTCGGCCCGTTGGTCGAACGTCTGAAACCTTGACGCCCCCCCGAGGGCGAGCTAACTCTGCGCGCGCGATGAGGTCGCCCGCCCGTATCACTCTGTCCGCATGCCTGGTCTCCGCCTTGCTGCTGGGTGCGGTGGCGGCTCCCGGACTCTACGAGTACACGGACGCGGAGCTCGCCGGGCCGGAGCAGCCGATCGCCTTCAGCCACAAGGTGCACGCCACGGATCTGACGATCCCATGCCTGTACTGCCACACGGCGGCGACCCGGAGTCAGCATGCCACCGTCCCCGCGGTGTCGATCTGCATGGGGTGCCACCAGTGGGTTCGCACCGGGCCCTCCGAGGGTAGCGCCGAAGAAATCGCGAAGATCCACGACTACTACCAGCGTGGCAAGTCGATCCCGTGGATTCGGGTGCACGGCGTTCCGGAGTACGTGCAGTTCAAGCACCACCGCCACGTGCGCGCGGGTGTCGCCTGCCAGACGTGCCACGGCCCCGTCGAGACCATGAATCGGGTCTATATGACTCCGGATACCAAGCTCCGACCCCACAGCCTGTGGCTTCCGGCGGCCAAGCTCGAGATGGGCTGGTGCATGGACTGTCACGAGAAGCGTGGGGCCTCGAAGGACTGCGCGGCCTGCCACTACTAGGCGAGGCGCGGACGGAAGGACCCCATGCCCGAGCTCAAAAGGCGAGAGTTTCTCAAGGTCGTTGGCGTCGGTGCGGGAGCCATGGCGGCAACGGCGTGCAAGGAGCCGGTCGAGAAGGTCATTCCGTACCTGAACCAGCCCGAGGAGATCGTTCCGGGGATCCCGACGTACTACTACAGCACCTGTCGTGAGTGCCCCGCTGCCTGCAGCCTCGAGGTGAAGACGCGCGAAGGCCGCGCCATCAAGATCGAGGGCAATCCGAACGACCCGGCCAGCCGTGGGTCCCTCTGTGTGCGTGGGCAGGCGAGTCTCCACCGCACCTACGATCCTCATCGCTTCGCCGGTCCCATGAAGCGCGACGGCGACCGCCTCGTTCCGATCTCCTGGGATGAGGGGCTGGGGATGTTGGCGGATGCGCTGGCCCCCGCGGCCGCTGCAGGAAAGGTCGCGTTCGTCGGCGGGCTCGAGACGGGCACCCTCGATGCCCTGATCGACGATTTCCTGAAGGCCATCGGGGCTTCGCGTCGCGTGCGCTTCGAGCTCTTCGGCTACGAAGCCCTGCGCAGCGCCAACGAGAAGCTCTTCGGCCGGGATGCCGTCCCGAGCTTCAGCCTCGAGCGGGCGGATGTCCTGGTGGCCTTCGGCACGGATTTTCTGGAGAGCTGGCTGAACCCCCTCCACAATCAGGTGGGCTATGCCGCCGCACGTCGGAACGGTCATGGGTTTGCGGCCTTCATCGGGCCGCGCCTGAGTCTGTCCGGGAGCAACACCGACCAGTGGATCCGTCCTCGCCCGGGGACCGGGGTCCTGGTGGCGCTCGCGCTCGCGCACGGCGTGGCGCGGCGCAAGGGCCGTACGCTCGCCGCCAAGCTGGAGAGCTACAGCGCCGAGAAGACGGCGTCCCGGACCGGTGTCGAAGCCGCGCTGGTCAATCGCCTGGCGGAGCAGATCGCGAAGGCGAGTGCGCCGCTCGCGCTTCCTCCGGGCACCGAGCTGATCGGCACCAACGGAACGAGCTTTGCGGCGGCGGTGCAGATCCTCAACCACGTCAGTGGCGCGATCGGGAAGACCGTGATCTTCGGACCCGACCAGAACCTGGGAAAGCTCGCGCGCTTCCGCGACATGAAGGAGCTGGCGGGCAAGATGCGCGGTGGAGAGGTCGCCGTGCTCATGATCCACCAGGTCAATCCCGTGTACGGGGTTCCCCAGGTAGGCTTCGCCGACGCGATGGCGCGTCCGGGCATCTTCAAGGTGAGCTTCTCGAGCGCGATCGACGAGACGACCGCCCTCGCCGACCTTGTGCTCCCGGACCACACGCCCTACGAGAGCTGGGGAGACGCCGAGCCCGTGCGTGGCGTGCGGCGCTTGCAGCAGCCGACGGTCCGCCCGCTCCGGGACACCCGTGCCCTCGGCGATGTGCTGGTCGATGTGGCCGCGCGGCTGGACAAGGCCGATGCACTCGGTAGCCAGCAGATGCGCGAGCGAATCCAGGCACGCTGGGGTGCCCACTTCACGACGGCGCTCGCGGCGGGAGGTCGTTTCGAGCCGGCGCAGCCACGAAGCGTGACCCTCGACGAGAACCGGGTGGCTGAGTTCGACTTCGAGCCCGCCCAGATCGGAGGCGAGGGAGACCTGACGCTGGTCGCCTATCCCTCGCTGCACTTCTACGACGGCCGGAGCGCACGCCTCGCGGTCCTGCAGGAGCTTCCCGATCCGGTGCTCAAGACCACCTGGGGAAGCTTCGCCGAGATCCATCCACGGACGGCCCGCGAGCGACGGCTCGAGCGCGGGGACGTCGTGCGTCTGAGCACGGAGGCCGGCTCGATCGAGCTGCCCGTATTTCCCAGCGAGACCGTGCGGCCGGACGTCGTGGCCGTGGCGATCGGGCTCGGGCAGCAGCCCGTCGCTCCCGAGGCCCCCGCGCCAGACTGGCAGGGCCGACGCCGGAGGGTTGGCGTCAATGTGCTCGAGCTGCTTCCCGGAAGGCAGGACGCAGGCTCCGGCGGGCTTGCCTTCCTGTCCTCGAAGGTTCGTCTCGAGGCCACCGGGCAGCGTAGGCCGGTGGCGGTGGTGCAGAACAGCTTCGACCAGGAGGGGCGCGGCTTCGCGCGGGCCACGACGCTGGCCGCGGTGGGCGCTGCGCACGGCCACGCCGGCGAGAGCCACGCGGAGCTGGACGGACACGGAAAGCTGGCGGATCCCTCGCACCTCGAGGTGTTCGTTCCCGAGTACGATCCGGCGCGAGATGCGCACCCCGACAGCCCCTACCGCTGGGGAATGTCAATCGACCTGGATGCCTGCACCGGCTGCGGTGCCTGCACGAGTGCCTGCCAGCAGGAGAACAACATCTCCGTCGTGGGTGAGGACAACGTTCTGATCGGCCGAGAGATGCACTGGATTCGCATCGAGCGTTACGTCGAGCTTCACGGCGATGAGATCGAGGTCCGTCACGTACCCATGCTCTGCCAGCACTGTGGCGCCGCGCCCTGTGAGAACGTCTGCCCGGTCCTGGCGACCTACCACAACGATGAAGGCCTGAACGTGATGGTGCCGAACCGCTGCATCGGCACGCGGTACTGCAGCAACAACTGCTCCTACAAGGTCCGGCGCTTCAACCACTTTCCGTACGACCAGTCACTGACGCCGATCGAGGGTCTTGCTCTCAACCCCGATGTGACGGTCCGTGGCAAGGGTGTGATGGAAAAATGCACCTTCTGTGTGCAGCGCATCAGTGCGGCCAAGGACCACGCGATTGCAGAGGGACGCGACGTTGTCGAAGGCGAGGTCGTGCCTGCCTGTGTGCAGACTTGCCCGTCTCAGGCCATCGTCTTTGGAAACCTTCGGGAGCCGGGCAGCCACGTCCGCAAGCTGCGCAGCGATCCTCGCGCCTACCGAGCCCTCGAGTTCCTCTACACGCGTCCCGCCGTCTCGTATCTCAGATCGGTTCGGCGCGAATCCTCCGAGACATAGGGAATCAGCATGGCCGCGGTTACCGAGCACGTTCCGGCAAGCGCCGAGCAGATCAACGACGAGATCCTCGCGGTTCTCAAGCCGCCGACGCCGCTCTACGTGATCGCGGTGCTCCTCCTCATGGGGCTCGTCGGAGCTGGTATCGGAGCGCTGGCCTACCAGACCTGGGCCGGGTTCGGTGTCACGGGGTTGAACCATCCGGTGATGTGGGGTGTGTACATCACGACCTTCGTCTTCTGGGTGGGAATCGCACACGCGGGGACGCTGATCTCGGCGATCCTCTACCTCTTCCGGGCTTCCTGGCGGAACGCGATCAATCGTTCCGCGGAGGCGATGACGGTCTTCGCGGTGATCACCGCGGCCCTCTTTCCGCTGATCCATATCGGGCGGCTCTGGAAGTTCTATTTCATGCTTCCGTACCCGAATCAGCGAGGGCTGTGGGTGAACTTCAAGTCACCACTCGAGTGGGACGTGTTCGCGGTCAACACGTACATGACCATCTCGATTTTGTTCTTCTACGTCGGCCTCATTCCCGACATCGCGGCGGCGCGCGATCGTTGTACGGACTGGCGACGTCACCTCTACAACATCCTCGCCCTGGGATGGCGCGGAACGGCCGAGCAGTGGCGCCACCATTCGCGCGCCGTCCTGCACCTCTCGGGTCTGGCGACCCCCCTCGTGCTCTCGGTGCACAGCGTTGTGTCGTGGGACTTCGCCATGGCCCTGGTTCCGGGCTGGCACACGACGATCTTCGCACCCTATTTCGTTGCGGGAGCGATCTTCTCGGGCATGGCGATGGTCATCTCGATCATGGTTCCGGTGAGGAAGGCCTTCGGGCTCGAGCGCCACATCCGCGCAGAGCACTTCGACAACATGGGAAAGTTCATCATCCTGACGTCGAGTATCGTCGGCTACGCATACGCGGTCGAGTTCTTCATGGCTTGGTACAGCGCGAATCCCTTCGAGCAGGGCTCCTTCTGGCACCGAGCGTTCGGCGACTACTGGTGGGCTACATGGATCATGATCACCTGCAACGTCTTCATTCCGCTGCCGCTCTGGATCAAGAAGGTCCGGCTCCATGTCCCGACGGTCTGGGTGATCTCGATCTTCATCAACATCGGGATGTGGTTCGAGCGCTACGTGATCATCACGACGGGGCTCTCCCACGAGTTCAACCCCGCCGCATGGGGCTACTACCGTCCTTCGTGGGTCGAGCTGACCATCCTGCTGGCCAGCTTTGGCTGGTTCCTGATGTGGTTCCTGATCTTCCTGCGCCTCTTCCCGGTCATCGCGATCCAGGAGGTCAAGGAGCTCTACTACGAGGATCGTAAGGGGGAGGTGCACTGATGGCCGACGTTCTCGGAGTCCTCCCCAATCCCGAACGGACGGTGGATGCGCTCGAGGCCCTCAAGGGCGCGGGCTTTGCAGAGGTCGAGGTCTACTCGCCGGTGCCGAGCCACGAGATCGAGCACGCAGTTGGCCGCGGTCCGAGCCGCGTTCGCCTCTGGACCCTCATCGGCGGCCTCACCGGCGTGACGGTGGGTTACCTGATGACTGTCTGGATGGCCTACGACTGGCCGCTCGTGATCGGCGGCAAGCCCTTTGCTTCGATTCCCGCCTACACGATCATCGCCTTCGAGCTGACCATCCTCATAGGAGGCATCCTCACGGTCCTGGGCATGATCGCTCACGGGCTGGCGCTGACGGCGCGCAAGCACCCGGCCTACCGACCGAGCTTCTCGGTCGACGAGTTTGCGTGTCTCGTCCGCTGCCACCGCGACCAGATTCCGCGCGTGCGCGAGCTTCTCGACGGAGCGGGGTCCACGGAGGTGCGCGTTGTCGAGGGTTAGTCTCGGTCTTGCGTTGGCAGGGATTCTGACTTCCAGCCTGGGCTGCTGGGAGCAGGTTTCGAAGAGCTGGTTCGCGCAGATGAAGGAGCAGCCCGCCGTCCAGGCGCTCGAGGGAACGCAGCCCTTGATGCCGCCCGACGGCACCATTCCGGTCGGGGGCATCGAGCCACGCATCGACTCGCCGGTCCCGGCCTTCATGCCCGAGGCGATGGCGCTGCAGAACCCGATCGCGGCCACGGACGCCTCGCGCGCGCGTGGGAAGCAGGTCTACGATACCTACTGCGCCATCTGCCACGGCGACGACGGCATGGCGGGACGCGGGGCGGATGGCAGCGCGGCCGAGATCGATGCCGCGGAGCTGCCGGCCGCGTTCAGGCTGGCGAAGCACGGCATGGCGCCTCCCCCTCTGAAGGCCGTGCCGGCCTATACCGACGGGTTCCTGTTCACCAAGATTCGCTACGGCAAGCCGCAGATGCCGGGGTACCCGCAGATTCCGCCGGAAGATCGCTGGCACCTCGTCAATTATCTGCGCAGCCTGATCCAGGGGGGCTGAACCAGTGAGCCAGGACAGGGCAACACCGCGGTCACTGCCGGGAGCCCCGACAGCCGTCTTCGCCGCTCTCACCGCGATCGGCCTGATCAGCTTCCTCGTCGGTCTCGGCGTTGATTCAGGCCGTACGTATCGCGTCTTTCTGCACAACTGGCTGCTCTGGGCCGCGCTTTCACAGGCGGCGATCGTTCTCTCGAGCACCTTCCGGCTCACCAACGCGACGTGGATGGGACCCGTGCGGCGGGTCGTCGATTCCATGGGCGCGTTCGTCCCGGTCTCACTGCTGCTCTTCGCGGTGATCTACATGGGACGACACGAGCTTTTTGCGTGGATCGAGGAGCCCGTACACGGCAAGGAGTGGTGGTACGAGGAGGGCTTCGTCTTCGCACGCGATCTCGGTGTACTCCTCTGGATGACCGCGCTCACGCTCCTCTACCTCTACCTCTCGGTGCGCCCGATGCTCGCGGCGGCCCGGGAGACGTCGAGCGGATGGCGCGGGGGCCTGTACCAGCGTTGGACGGCAGGCTGGCGGGGGGAAGCAGAGGAGCGCGACCTCGCAGAGCGCCGGCTCCGCAAGCTGGCGGCGGTCATCTGCCTGTCGTACGCGCTGTGTTACTCGCTCATCGGCGTGGACATGATCATGTCGCTCGCCCCACACTGGGTGAGCACCATGTTCCCGGCCTACTTCGCGTGGGGCGGGTGGCTCTCGGCGGTTGCGATGACCGCCCTGCTCTGCCTCGTGTTAAGCCGCTCAGACGGTCTGGTGGGGGAGATCACCGCGAGCCGTCGGCACGACATGGGCAAGATGATCTTCGCGTTCTCCATTTTCTGGATGTACCTGTTCTGGTCGCAGTACCTGGTGATCTGGTACGGGAACGTTCCCGAGGAGACGAGCTTCGTCGTCGCGAGGCTCGGCTCGCAGTTCATCCAGGACACCTGGTACCTGACGGGCTTCTGGGAGCGGATCGCCGAGCCGTACGCCCGGCTCACCTTGAGCGCGTGGATCCTGTGCTGGGTCGTGCCCTTCTGGGTGCTGCTCGGTCAGCGTCCCAAGAAGACACCGGCCATCCTCGGTCCCGTGGCCTTTGGTCTGTTGGTCGGCTTCTGGCTGGAGCGATACATCCTCGTCACGCCATCGCTCGTCTCCCCCGCAGCGGTGACGGCCGGGGCACCCGTGACGCCGTTCGGCTGGATCGAGCTGGGGGTGGGCGCGGGCTTCGTGGGCGCCTTCGCGCTCTGCTTCCTCGCCTTCGGGCGTGTGTTTCCGGGCGTGCTGCCCACGTCCCGCTGAGCACTCGGCGTTGGGCTCAGACGGGCTCGAGGGCGTCGCCACGCTCCGTGAGCCGCCGGTAATAGCAGCCCGGTCGGGTCCGGCCGTCGGCCGTTCGCGTGTGGCAGACCCCCCCGCGCGGACGCACGCAGTAGAGCAGGGAGTTCTGCTCGCAGTTCACGCGGATCTCCAGCAGGTCGAGCACGTCGCCCGAGCTGGCCCCCTTGGCCCAGAGCTCGTTGCGCGAGGTCGACCACAGCACGGCGGTCCGCGTCCGCAGGCTCTCGTCCAGCGCCCGCTCGTTCGCGTACCCGATGAAGAGCACCTCGGCGGTGTCGACGTTCTGCAGCACGACGGGAAGGACTTCCTGACCGGTGCCCGCCACCTTTCGCAGCTTTGCGAAGTCGAGCTGGAGTGCGCGACCCTCTTCGAGCTCGTTCATGCGGCCAGCATAGCCGGGGCGGATCTCGGTGGCCATCGGGGATCCGAATCCGCGCGCGCTGCCTCGCGATTGGGCCGCGCGACCCGGAGACCTCGTGCGCCGTCCGTCCGGATCGCCTCGCTCGTGCTGCTGACGCTCCTCGCCTGTGGGCCGTCGGCCGATGTCGCGGAGCAGGGCCGGCGCGTGTACCAGGCGAGCTGCACCGCCTGCCACAATCCCGATCCCACGCTCGAAGGCAGCGTGGGTCCGGCCGTGGCGGGAAGCTCGCGCGAGCTGATCGAGGCACGCGTCCTGCGCGGCGAGTACCCACCCGGCTACGGACCCAAGCGTCCGACCCGATTGATGCCGCCGCTTCCCGTGCTCGCCCCCCAGATCGATGCGCTGGCCGCCTACCTCGAGGCGGCCGCGCAGAGCTCGGGTGAGCGCGCTAGAGAGTGAGCGTCGCCACGAGGTAGAGCACCACCGTCAGGGCCACACCGCCGTGGATCGTCCCGCCGACCGACGCGAGCGGCTTCTGGCTCGGAAGCCCCGGGCCGACCAGCGCGTTGGCCTCGACCGCGAGGATCAGGACGAGGGCGATCAGCCAGTACGGGCCCCAGCTCGGGATGGCCGAGAGAAGGCTCTGGAAGTGGCTCGCCGAGCCCATGAAGAAGAGCATGGGGATCGAGAAGAGCGTGTTCGTCCGCGACGCGAGGCCGGCTCGCTGACCGCGCGCCGCAGCCTCGGGAATCGCCTCACCCCCCGCCGCGACCTGCTCCGCGGAGGCGATCACGACCTGCTGGGCGGGCCAGATCACGAACCACACGTTGGCCCACATCAGCGTGCCCATGAGCCCCCCGGTGAGGATCAGCGTGAGGTAGCCCGCCTGCGCGGTGATGCCGCCGAGGTGCATCTTCACGAGGACGAGGATCCAGCCGGAGAGGAAGGTGAACATGGCACCCCAGCGAAACCACCACAGGGCATTGGGAACGAGCCCCCGGATCATCCCGCTGCGGACGGCCGGATCAGCCGACGCGAAGAAGGGGGTTTGAATGAAGTTGAAGTAGTAGAGCACCCCGATCCAGGTGATCCCGGCGAGAAAATGGATCCAGCGCAGCAGAAAAAGAATCCCTTCGGTGCTGAAGATCTCCATGAGGCCCCCTCTCCTTTGGCTGAGCCCCCCCGCGAGGCTCTGGCGCGTATTCGACTGCAAGCGACTCCCGCTTGTCAATCCGTGGGTGCCGAGCCGTGCTCGGAATGCGGGCCGATGCCCGCAGTTTGTCGCCCACTGACGGGCCCCCGGTGACCTCAGGCGTTGCGATCGGTCGAGCGGTGCGCGAGCCAGTCCAGCAGCGTGCGGACGGCATCGACGTTGGGAAGCTGGCGGGTCGCGCGGGTGGGCAGGCCCGCGCTGCCGACGCGGAACGTGATGCCCAGCCCGCTCAGCACGCGGAAGGCATCCTCGTCGGTCTCGTCGTCGCCTACGTAGATCGTGCGGATGTGCTCGGACCAGCTCGGGCCGTAGCGCATCCGCAGCGTGTGCAGAACCGCGTGGCCCTTGTCCCAGCCAATCGGAGGGCGGGCCTCGATCGCACAATGGGCGTTTCGGGCCTGGAAGCCCGCGGCCTGGATCCGCGCACGCACCGTCTCTGCGGCCATCTCGTGGAAGGACGCGTCCGCCTCGCGGTAGTGGAAGGTCAATGAAGCCTGCTTCTCTTCGACCCACGCGCCCGGTGGGCAGAGCTCCGCCAGAGCGGCGGCCAGCTCCCGCAGCCGCTCCTGGTAGTGGTGGATGTCGGGGTGACGGAAGGTCTCGAGTCCCGGGCCGGCGATCTCCAGGCCGTGGTTCCCCGCGAAGGTCAGATCCGCGATCCCGACGATCTTCATGATGTCGTCGAGGCTGCGGCCGCTGACGACGGTCACGTCGAGATCATCGCGCTTCGCGCAGGTCTGGAGCGCGCGCCGCATCGCGGGGCTGAGCGTCGCCTCGTTGGGATGGCGCCGCAGCGGGGTGAGGGTTCCGTCGTAGTCGAGGAAGAGCGCGAGCTCGTGACCGGCGAGGTAGCGGCCGAGCCAGGCCTCGAAGTCGCTTGCGGTCACCGGCTCGATCTTGAGGCTTCGCTGGGCCGCGGCGGAGAGGAAGCCGTCGAGCCAGGTCCCCAGATCGTTCCGCCGTTCTCGGCCGCGCAGGGCGACCATTCGCGAGCGGCGTTCGGGCTCTTCCATCGTGAGCGCTCGGTGCAGCGCCTCGGCGGTACCGTCGAGGTTGTAGGGGTTGACGTGGATCGCCTCGTGCATGGTCTCCGCCGCGCCCGCCAGGCGGGAGAGGATGAGCACGCCCGGGTCGCCCACCTGCGACGCCACATACTCCTTGGCCACCAGGTTCATTCCGTCGCGCAGGGGTGTCACCAGCGCGACGTCCGCATCCCGGTACAGGGCGGCGAGCCGCTCGCGAGGAACGGAGCGGTACAGGTAGCGGATGGGGGACCAGGTCTCCGTGGCGAAGCGCCCGTTCACGCGCCCAACCAGCTCGTCGATCTCGCGTTTGAGCTCCTGGTACTCGGTCACCTGGAAGCGGCTGGGCACGGCGAGCTGCAGGAGGATGACCTTCTCGCGATGCTCGGGATGAAGCTCCAGCAGCCGCTCGAACGCACGCATGCGCTCGGGAATCCCCTTGGTGTAGTCGAGGCGATCCACACCGAGGACGATCTTTTCACCGCCCGCCGGACGCGCAGGGATGCGGGAGGCCTGGGCCTCGAAGTACTCGAAGTCGATCCCCAGCGGGAATGCGCCGACCTGGACTGTGCGCTCACCGTGCTCGACGAGACCCGAGCGCGTGTCGACCCGCGCAGGCAGCAGGCGCTCCACGCAGTCGAGAAAGCTGCGCGCGTAGCCGGGCACATGGAAGCCGATCAGGTCTGCCGCGAGCAGCCCGTTGAGCAGCTCTCGGTGCCAGGGGATCAGTCGGAAGATGTCGTAGGGCGGAAACGGAATGTGCATGAAGAAGGCGATGCGCACTCCCGGATCCCGGTGGCGCAGGTGGATCGGCGTGCGCATCAGGTGGTAGTCGTGGACCCAGACCAGATCCGAGCCGCGGTTCTCCGTCACCGTCATCTCGGCGAAGCGCCGGTTCACTTCGTCGTACGTCTCCCAGTCCCTCCGGTCGAAGCGAGTGCGCTCGGGAAAGCAGTGGAAGAGCGGCCAGAGGGTGCGGTTGGAGAAGCCGTGGTAGTAGCGAGTGACCTCCGTGTCGCTCAGCTCAACTGCCCGAATGCGGTAGGGATGGTCCCGCTCCGGGATCGTCTCTCCCTTGCGGAGCTTCATGCCCGGCCAGCCGATCCAGGTGCCCCCGCGCCGCCGCAGCACCGGCTCGAGGGCGCTCACCAGACCCCCGGCGGATGGGCGCAGCTCGAGCCCCGCAGACCCGCGCTGGAGTGTCACGGGAAGCCGGTTGCTGGCGACCAGCAGGGGTCGCTCGGACTCCGCAGCGGAGGCTTCGACACTCATTGGCTCGTCCCGCATGATAGGGCCTCAGCCCCTCGGGTACAGCGCGAGGGCCCGGCCATCGACCACGGCCCGGACACGGGAGCCGTGCTCGAGGGCGCGCGCCCGCAGTGTCTCGGGTGTCACGTCGGCGAAGAGGGGTGGATCCGACCGGAGCTTGACGCGCACGCGGTCTCCGAGCAGCTCGATCGACTCGATCGCGCCCTCCACCGTACCGGGTCGAGCCGCACCCTCTCCAGCCGGCTCGAGCGTGACATCGCCCGGGCGGAGCGTCGCGTGGACCGCCACCGCGTCCGCACCGGAGGCCACGCCGGCAGGCTCCCGCACCGGAAGCTCGAGCGAGCCGTTGCGGAAGATCACGCGGCCGGCCTCCCGTACGAGCACGCCGGAGAGCAGATTCACCCCCGCAAAGGCCGCGGCATAGGGGGAGCGGGGTCGCATGCGGACCCGCTCCGGGGGGTCGACCTGCACGATTCGGCCTTCCTCGAGGATCGCGAGGCGGTCGGCCAGCAGCAGCGCCTCGATGGGATCGTGGGTGATCACGATCCGCACGCCTGCAAAGCCGCAGAGCAGCCGCTGGAGCAGCGCCCGGGTTCGCGGCCGGCTCTCGAGGTCGAGCGCCGAGAGCGGCTCGTCGAGAAGCAGCAGGCGGGGCTCGGTGGCGAGGGCCCGCGCGAGGGCGACCCGCTGGGCCTCGCCGCCGGAGAGCTGGCGCGGCAGGCGCGTGGCGAGCGCGGTCAGCTCGAGCCTCTCCAGCCAGGGTGCGATCCGCTCCCTCGCGCGGGCCCGGCCCAGACCTCGTGCGCGCAGTCCGTAGGCCACGTTGTCCGCTACGGAGAGATGGGGAAAGAGCCAGATCCCCTGGAACATGACGCCGATCGGGCGGCGCCGGGCAGGCTCCCGGACTCCCCGCGCGGTGGACTCGAGGATGCGATCATCCAGCTGCACCTCCCCCGCCTCGAGCGGGATCAGTCCGGCGAGCGCGTCCACGAGAGTCGACTTTCCCGAGCCGTTGGGGCCCAGCAGGACCAACGTCTCGCCCTCCGCCCCAGACAGCTCGACGTCCAAGCGAAGATCGCCCCGAGAGAGCTGGATCTGCGCCTCGAGGCTCAAAGTGCGGGCCTCCGGCCCCGCAGCCCTGCCAGCACCAGGATGGCCACTGCGAGCAGCACCGCTCCCAGCAGAAACGCCTGATCCGGCTCGGTCTGCAGCAGCTGGTAGATGGCCAGCGGTACGGTCTGGGTCCGACCCTCGAGATTCCCGGCGAACGTGATCGTGGCGCCGAACTCTCCCAGAGCTCGGGCCCAGCACAGCGCCAGGCCGGCCGTGAGGGCGGGCCGGATCGAGGGGATCAGGACCGTCCAGATCACACGCCAGCGCGAGGCGCCCAGCGTCGTTGCGACCTCCTCCATGCGGCGCTCCGTCTGGTGCAGGGCGGCCTCGAGGGTCGTGATCAGAAAGGGCGCCGCCACGAAGCTCGCGGCGAGAACCGCGCCAAGCGTGGTGAACGGCAGCGTGATCCCCCAGCCCGCCAGCACACCTCCGAGCAGTCCCCAGCGTCCGAAGGCCGCGAGCAGGCCGACGCCTGCGACCACGGGCGGCAGCACCATCGGAAGCGTGACCACGGTCCGGATCAGGCCCTTGCCCGGAAACGGAACCCGGGCCAGAACCCACGCCAGGGGGAAGCCCAGCAGCAGCGAGAGCAGCGCCGCAGAGATCGAGACCCGGAGCGAGAGCCAGAGAGCATGCTGGACCGCAGGCGTGGACAGCAGGCGGGGGGCGTCGGGCCATGGGGCACGCGCGGCCAGGCCCAGCAGCGGAAGCACCACGAGCACGAAGCCCGCAAGACCGGCACCGACCAGCGCCAAGGTCGCGAGCTGCGAGCGGAGCCTCGAGCCCATTTCAGACGCCCCCGAACCCACAGCGGCGTGCGTGCGGAGTGCGTTCGGGCGGGGCTGTCGAGCTTGAGCCGGCGGGGCCCCGGAGCGAGCGCAGCCCGGGGATCCCACCGCCCCGGAGTCCCGGCAAGGGACCGAGCTTGCTCTCGAGCAGGCTCGAGCTCATGGCGTTCCGAAGCCGTGACGGCGGAGCACGGCGTGCCCGGGCCCGGAGCGTACCCAGGCCACGAAGCCCGCCGCCTCCGCAGGACGGCGGCTGTCGCGGACCCCCGCAATCACATACCGCACCTCTACCTGCCCCGCGTCGGGGAGCTCGAGCACGGCGAGCTCCTCATGCCAGCTCGGCCGGACGTCGGTGGCGTAGACGGCCCCTGCATCCGCCCCGGCCAGGCGCACCTTCGCCACCACGCCTTTCACGTCGAGTTCCTGCGAAACGAGGCGCGACTCGACCGCGCGCAGAAGGCCCAGCCGCGCCAGCGAGCGCCGGGCGTAGCGGCCGGCGGGAACCTCGGGGGCCGCCAGCACGAGGCGGAGGTCGGAGCGGACGAGCGTGTCGAGGTCCCTCGGCACCGCACGCAGCCGGGGGTCTCTGCGCACGATCCACACCATTCGGTTGGTCGCAAAGACCACGGGATCGATGACGCGGCCCTCCCGGGCCAGCGCACCCATGATCGCAGGGTTGGCCGTGGCGATCACATCGGCCTGCACGCCCGCGCGGAGCTGCGCGGCGAGCACCTGCGACCCTGCGAAGCTGAAGATCGGTCGGGCGTTCGGGTGGGTCCGAGCGTGGGCGGTGCCGAGCTCACGCAACGGGTCCGCCATGGAAGCCGCGGCCAGAACGACCAGCGTTCCGTTCCCGCCCGCCTCCCGACCCGCTGGATCCACACGGCAGGCACCCGCGACCAGAACGGAGAGGAGCCCGAGCAGCGAAACCCCGAGCCGGGCGAGACGGTTTCTTTGCGATCGAGAGGGCAGGGGGACCTCCGCGTCGTGCTGCCGGGACGCCAGGCCGACGTTCGCACGTCGACCGCTCCGCAGAGCGGGCATCTTAGCGCTTCCCCCGCACCGCTCCGATGTTCCCCCTGGCGTGGCAGCCGCTATGATCCAGCGCCCGACCGCCTCGCCCGCGACGTGCGCTCGCTTCGGGCACAGCGTCGAGCGGTGCGCCGCGGGGATGGGAGTGACCTGTGGACCCGAAGCTTGCCTACTGGGTCTGTGCCTGGCTGAACATGGCCGTCGCAGTCAGCAGCGCGCTGCGCGGTGTCCAGCTCGCGCGGCGGGGCGAGATCGTGGCCCACCGCCGCCACATGCTCTTCTTTGCGACCCTCGTGGCGCTCTTCCTCCTCTCCTATCCGGTCAAGCTGCTCCTGCTGGGAAGCGAGGAGCTCGAGCTCTGGGGCGTCTTCCATGTCTCCGTGCTGCGCTTTCACGAGCTCTGCGTCCTCGTGATGCTCCTCGCCGGCCTCCGGGCCGGGGGGCTGGCCTGGCGCCTCGGGCTGCTCCGCGGCGTCTCCCCCAAAACGGTGAACCCGAAGCGTCTCGCGGCGCACCGTCGTGCAGGACGCGTCGCCGTCGCGGCCGCCGTGATCGGTCTGCTCAGCGCGAGCTTCGTGCTCGCAGGGATGATTCAACGTGCGGGATGGGGCGGGAACCCGCGGGCCGGCCAGATTCTGAGCCCGCGCGCCGCTACACTCCGGTCCGCCCTCGGCCGATGCGCGACGATGTGGAAGAGCGCGAGCGCACAGAGCCCGACCTCGCTGCGAGCTGCGGCGCCCTGGACGCGTTGCCCGATCCGGCCTATCTGATCCGGCGCGACGGGCGCCTCCTGTACGCGAACGAGGCCGCCTGTCGGTTTCTCGATCGCGACCGCGAGGCGCTTCTCGCGCAACCGGCCGCCGCCATCGATCTGGCCTTCGACCCTGCGAGCTGGCCCCTGCCGGGCTCGTCGGCCGTTCGTGCGCTCAAGTCCCAGCACCACGCCAGAGAGGCTCGGACCTTCCCGGTGGAGATCCATCTGCGCTGGGCTCGGGTCGGCGGTGAGGAGCTCGTGTGCGCGTCGGTCCGCGACCTCAGTGCCCGGGTGCGCCAAGCGGCGGTCCTGAAGGGCCGCAACCGGGTGCTGGCGAAGCTGACGACGGGGGCCGCTCTTTCGGAGGTCCTTCGCACGCTGGTGGAGTCGATCGAGGAGGTTCATCGGAGCATGGTCTGCTCGGTGCTGCTGCTCGATCGCGAGAGCGGCCGTCTGATCGAGGGAGTTGCCCCGAGCCTCCCCGACTTCTACAACGAGGCGATCGAAGGGCTGATGATCGGGCCCGAGGTGGGCTCCTGTGGGGCCGCAGCCCACATGGGGCGGCGTGTGATCGTCGCCGATGTGATGACGCACCCCTCCTGGGAGCCGTTTCGCGAGCTCGCTCGCCAGGTCGGAATCCGGGCCTGCTGGAGCGAGCCGATTCTCTCGGTCGACAAGCAGGTGTTGGGGACCTTCGCCCTCTACTACCGGGAGCCGCGGGGGCCCACGCCCGAGGAGCTCGAGCTGATGCGGACGTCGGCCGACGTGGCGGGGATCCTGATTCAGCAGAAGCGCACAGAGGAGGCCCTGGAAGCGGCACGAGAGGCCGCGCTCGAGTCCGCCCGCCTCAAGTCCGAGTTTCTCGCGAACACGAGCCACGAGATCCGGACGCCGATGACCGCAATCCTCGGCTTCACCGAGGAGCTGATCCGCCGAGTTCCCGCGGGTCTGGAGCCGAGCGAGCTCATCGATCACCTCGGCACGGTGCATCGAAACGCCAAGCACCTGCTGACCATCATCGACGACATCCTCGATCTCTCCCGCATCGAGGCCGGACGGCTGGAGATCGTGCAGGAGCGCTGCGACGTGCTCGCACTGCTCAGCGATGTCGTGACGCTGCTGCGGCCCCGCGCAGAGGAGGCCGGGCTGGAGCTCGAGCTGATCCTGGATCGCCCGCTCCCAGAGACGATCCTGAGCGACGCCACCCGGATCCGACAGATCCTCATCAACCTGATCGGGAACGCGATCAAGTTCACCGAGCGCGGCTGGATTCGTCTGAGCGCGCGCCTGGACGAGCCGGCGCGCCAGCTCGAGATCGTCGTCGTGGACAGCGGAGTCGGCATGGGCCCCGAGCAGCTCGCGATGGTCTTCGAGGCCTTCCGCCAAGGAGACAGCTCCACCAGCCGACGTTTCGGTGGCTCCGGCCTGGGACTGGCGATCTCGCGGCATCTGGCGCGAGCGCTCTCGGGAGACCTGCGGGTCGAGAGCAAACCGAGAGAGGGCAGCCGCTTCACGCTGCGTGTGGCGACCGGTGCGCTGGAAGGGGTCCGCCGGGTGGCGCCGAGCGAGATCAGGGGGGACGAGCCGCCGGTCGTCTCCACGGCGCGCGAGCTTCCGGGACCCCTGCACGGCCGCGTGCTGCTGGCCGAGGATGGGCCGGACAACCGGCGCCTGATCTCGATGATTCTCGCCCGTGCGGGTCTCGCGGTGGATCTCGCGGAGGACGGCCGCGTGGCCTGCCAACGTGTGGCGGAGGCCTTCCAAGGTGGCGCGCCCTACGACCTGATCCTCATGGACGTGCAGATGCCGGAGATGGACGGCTACGAGGCGATCCGCGAGCTGCGATCCTCGGGCTGCACCACGCCCATCGTGGCGCTCACGGCGCACGCGATGACGGGCGACCGGGATCGCTCGCTCGCGTGCGGGGCCGATGACCACGCGACCAAGCCGATTCGCGCGGCGAGTCTCCTGCAGCTCGTGGCCGATCACCTCGACAAGCGGATCTGACGTGCGCCGCGGGCGCACCGCAAAACTTCGGTCAAACCTCCCCTCAGACCCTCCAGGGACCGGGCGTCTGGCCTAGGGTTCCGGGTGGGGTGTCAGGGGCCAAGCCGTCGTGTCCGCATGCGGACTGCGTCGAGAGCGGAGAGGAAGGGGTGAAGCAGACTGGAGCGGCTCACGGGTACTCGAAGCGCGAGGAGGTCGTCCACACGATCACACACGGCTTCGGGCTGCTGCTCAGCCTCGTGGGTCTCGCGGTGCTGCTCTATGCCGCCTTCGAGCGGGGCGGGACGTGGCACCGGCTGGGATGCGGCGTGTTCGGCTCGACCCTCGTCCTGCTCTACGCGGCCTCCACCCTCTACCACGGCATTCCCGCTGCCCGGAGCAAGCGCCTTCTGCAACGTCTCGATCGTGCGGCGATCTACTTGCTGATCGCGGGTACCTACACCCCGTTCTCCCTGGTAAGCCTGCAAGGCGGCTGGGGCTGGACGCTGCTCGGGCTCGTATGGCCGATCGCCGGTCTCGGGGTGGCGCTCGAGCTCGGCGGGGCCCGGCGGCGCGAGGGTCTGTCGCTCACGCTCTACCTGGGGCTCGGATGGCTGATCGTCGTGGCGCTCGGGCCGCTGGCGCGCTCGCTGGAGCCGGTGGGCCTCCTGCTCCTCGTGCTCGGAGGCCTCAGCTACAGCATCGGGGTGCTCTTCTATTCCTGGCGACGGCTGCCGTACAACCACGCCGTGTGGCACCTGCACGTGATGGGTGGCAGCGCGTTCCACTTCGCCGCGGTGCTGGTGTACGTGATTCCTCAGGCGACCTGAGCGCCCCGGCCACGCGCTCGATGCTGGAGCGGGATCAGCGACCTCGCTGAGCGTCGGCGAAGGGGAAGGCCCGGGGATCGGAACGGCCATCCGGCCGGAGCTTCAGGCCGTCCGGATGGCGCGCCGCGAACATGCGCCGGGTGGGAATCCAGGCGTCGCTCGACTTGGGGCGCGTGAGCTCCGGCTTGCAGCCGCAGCTGCAGCGGTCGCTTCCCATGCAGTCTCCGCAGCAGTACCACACTCCATCGCGGGCGCAGGCGATGTAGCCCAGCGCGCACTCGCAGCGCGGACAGCTTCCGCTCACGGGTGCGGTGTGTCGGTCCGGTCCACTCATCCCTCCAATGCATCGGGCATTCCCTCGCGCTCCACAAGGGCCGCGAGCCCAGCGCTGAGATCGATGCGCAGCTCGTCGCGGAAGCGAACCGGAACCCAGACGGGCGGCCCGTCCCCGCTGGCGATCAGAAGGCGGCCCTCACGGTCGCCCGGCAGGTGGAGGTGGAGCTCGCGACACGGGTCGCCGAGCTGCAGGAGCTCGGCGCCTCCGCCGCTCAGGTGCAGCGTGGATCCGATGACGCGGGGGCCGGTCCCCGCGGGCGTGAGGCGCAGCAGGTGGCACTCCCCCGGTTTGAGGCGGCCGAGCGGAACAGTGCTCTCGTGGAGGCCCAGATCGCACTCGCGCCAGATGTCGAAGACGTGGACCGGTCCGCGGAGACCCAGCTCCGACAGCTCGCAGCGCGGTCGGTACGCTCGCGACTCCAGATTGAGGTAGAGCAGCCAGAGGCTCCCATCGGGAAGAACCGCCCGAAGACCCTCCGGGGTCTGGCCCCGCAGCGGCAGTGTCTCGGGCCGGTGTCCCATTCCGGGGTGCATCCGCATCAGCCAACGCCAGCGCTCGGGGCTGAGCTTCTCGGGGGCGTCGGAGAGCACGGCCGGGCCGCCCGAGAGCGCCGCCGCGCTGGCCAGTGAGCGTGCCTCCGCGGTATCGAGGTGGGTATCCCGATCACGAAGCAACACGCAGTCCGGATCATTCTGCCAGAGACGGCCGTGAAGCGCTGCGCGGGCCACGACCGAGCGCAAGGCGTTTCGCGCCGCGGGAGCCGCGGGGACCCCCAGAAGCGCGTCGGACAGGGGGCTGCGCCAGCGTGGCGCCACATCGGGTCCAACCCGCATTGACTCGAAGAGGCCGATGGAAGGACCGAGCGGCGCGCCGCAGCCCAGCAGATGGCTCTGCGCACCGGCGCCGCGGCGCAGCGCGGCGATCCCCTGGCGGTAGGCCGCTGCCGAGGGGATCCGCTCCGCGTGTCGGCGGCCGCGGAGAGCGCCCGCGTACAGGAAGTCGAGCTTCTGATACTCGAACCCGAGGCCACGCATCGTCTCAGAGAGCTCTTGGAGCCACGCCAGGACCTCGGGATGCGTGGGGTCGAGCGCGTAGCCGATCCGGCCCTTCCAGGCCGGACCGAAGGCGGCCCAGCGCGGTCGGCCCCTGCGATCGCGCAGCAGCCAGCCCGGCTCCCGTCGAGCGATCTTCGAGCTTCGCGAGACGAGAAACGGGGCCAGCCAGACCCCCGCGCGAAAGCCCACGCCGCGAATCTCGCGCGCCAACGGCGCGAGGCCCTCCGGGAAGCCGGCCGATGGCTCGAGCCAGTCGCCGAGCGCCGGAGCGTAGCCGTCGTCGATCTGCACCGTGTCGAGCCAGGGCGCCCGGGAAGCCAGGAGGCGTGTGCTGCGCTGGATGTCCTCGGCCGTCACCCCGGTGTAGAACTCGTACCACGAGCACCAGCCCGATCCGCTCGGGCGCTGCACACGAGCCTGCTGCCGTTCGCCCGCGAGCTCGGCCCAGCGCGCGAGGCCATCCTCTCCGGGTGCGTCGATGCCGAGCCAGAGGACCTCACCCTCCCGCAGCTCCCCAGGAGCCAGGGGGATGGTCTCGAGAGCGAGCTGCGCCCGGAGACCCGTCGCCACAGCGTACCGGTGGCTGAGTGACACCCATGAGAGAAGACGCTCATGGGACAGGAAGCCGAGTGTGAGGCCCGCGTGTCCCGACGCCCGCAGGCTGGTCACGAAGTCGGAGACGTGAAGCCCGCGACGGGGCCGCGGTGTGAACGGCCCGAAGTGAACGTGCCGGGCCAGCGGAAGGCGAGGGCGGCGGTCGACACCGCGCAGCGGGAGGTGCGCGGAAGGGCTCCAGGACTGATAGCCCATGCGAAAGAAGCGCAGCGCACCACGCTCGCCGGGTAGCTCGATCCCCCCGCTGGGCCGGTCGATTCCGAACGGCTCGAGGCAGGAAGCCGTGAGCGGCTCGCGGCCCGTGTTCTCGAGCGCGCTTCCGATCACGATTCCCGAGGCGCCCGGCGTGAGCTCCAGCGTGAGCCTCAGCGTGAGCGCCCACGTGACCCGACCGCGCAGGCTCACTCGGCACCCCCCACCCTCCGGAGCTGGAAGCGTCTCCTCCTCGACCAGGCACCAAGCGCTGGCGGCTGCGGCCCTCCTGTCGAGGAAGACCCGGGGGCGTGCGCCGTGCAGCCGGATCCCGTGCTGCGGCGCGCGGACGTCGAAGCCCAGCTCCGGCAGCCGCGCGACGACCTCGAGCTGCGCGTTCTCGAGCACGAACCCCTGCGCGGTGCTTCGAAAACGGACTCCCACGGCCCTAGGTTATACTTGCTGCGATGAAGGTTTACACGCGTCAGGGAGATGGAGGTGAGACCTCGCTCCTCGGGGGACGACGCACCCGCAAGGACGCTCGGCGTATCGAAGCCTACGGTGCGGTGGATGAGCTGAACGCTCTGCTCGGGCTCGTGCGGGCCGACGCCCAGAGCCCGGACCTGTGCGAGCGTCTGGGCCGGATCCAAGCCGCGCTCTTCGATGTGGGTGGGGAGCTGGCGTCCTCGGATGTCGAGGAGCGGGAGCGCAAGGGGGCGCCGCTTGCGCGGATCGACGACGCAGTGGTCACGGAGCTCGAGCACTGGATCGACGCGCTCGAGACGGAGTTGGAACCGCTGCGAACCTTCGTGCTTCCCGGTGGCGCGCGGGTCGCCGCGTTGCTGCACCACGCTCGCACCGTCTGCCGGCGCGCCGAGCGACGCGTCGTGTCGCTTGCGGCCTGTGAGAGTGTGGCGCCGCGGCTGGTCCGCTACCTGAATCGGCTCTCCGATCTGCTCTTCGTGATGGCGCGCGCGGAGAACCGACGGGCCGGCGTCGTCGAGACGCCCTGGGTCGGGCGGGAGCGCTGAGCGAGGACCACGGGCGCCGGCTCACTCGAGCGCGGCGCGTAGGGCCAGCTCCGCGAAGACGTCGAGCGCGGTGCCTGCGAGCTGCGCGCAGAGCTCACGCACGGCGTCTGCGCCACCGAGTCGCTCGAGACCCAGCGTTCCGTAGCGACGCGTGAAGAGCTCGAGGGCCCAGCGGATCCGACCGGCCTCCCGGCGGCGTGCCAGCTCTCCGCTCGCGACCAGGGATTCGCGATGGGCCGTGAGAGCCTGGGCGAGCTCCTCCACCCCGTCTCCTCGCTGGGCGCTCACGCCGAGCAGCGGAGGGTGCCAGCCGTTGCCGCGGCGCGGACCCGCCCTGAGGATCGCCTCGAGATCCGCGAGCGTCCGCACGGCCGCAGTGCCCAGATCCCACTTGTGGACCACGAGCACATCCGGAATCTCGAGGATGCCCGCCTTCATGAACTGGAGGCTGTCGCCGGAGTCCGGCTGGAGCACGAGCACGACGGTCTCCGCCACGCTGGCGATCTCGACCTCAGACTGGCCCACGCCAACGGTCTCCACCAGCGTTCGATCGAATCCGCCGCGCAGGACGGCGACCGCCGCACGGGTGGCCGGCGCCAGGCCCCCGAGCTCCCCGGCCGCGGCCATCGACCGGATGAAGACGCGCTCCTCGGCGTCGAAGCGCAGCCGCGCGCGGTCACCGAGCAGGGCGCCGCCGGAGATGCGGCTGCTGGGATCGACGGCGATCATCCCGACGCGCAGGCCCTCGTCGAGCCAGCGACGGATCAGCGCTGCAGCGAGCGTCGACTTTCCGACGCCCGGTGGCCCCGTCAAGCCGATGACTGCGTGCTCGGACGGCGTCTTGTCCCGGAGCCGCGCGAGCAGCCTGCGTTGCCGCGTCAGCGCCTCGGGTCGCACGTCCTCGACCTGCGCCAGCGCCTCGGCGACGCTCGCGCTCTCGCCCGCGAGCGTGCCTTCGACGAGCTCCTCCAGTCCCGTGCTACCCATTTGTCCGGTCTGCGATCTCGACCATCTCGCGGATGATCCGATGGACGTCGTAATCCCGCGGCGTGTAGACCGCGGCGACCCCCAGCTTACGCAGCCGGACCGCATCCTCCTCGGGAATGATCCCACCCACGACGACCGGGATGCTCACGCGACGCACGATCTCGGGGACCAGGGTCAGGTGGGAGCCAGACAGGATGGACAGACCGATCAGGTGCACGCCCTCCTGCTCGGCGGATCGCACGATCTCGTCCGGCGTCAGCCGGATGCCCTGGTAGACGACCTCGAGGCCCGCATCGCGCGCGAATAGGGCGATCTGCTCGGCGCCGCTCGAGTGGCCGTCGAGGCCCGGCTTGGCGATCAGAACCTTGAGTCGCCGTCCCGTGCGCCTCGAGACTTCGCTGACTCGGCGGCGCAGCTCGGTGACCGTCTCGTCCCCCGAACGGAGCTCCAGCGGCGTGTCGATGCCGGTCGGTGCGCGGTACTGGCCCAGGATCTCCCGCAGCGTGCCCGCCCACTCGCCGGTGGTGACGCCGGCATGGGCACAGCGGATCGAGGGGGCCATCACGTTCGAGCCTGCGCGGGCGGCCTCGCGAAGCCCGGCGAGTGCGGACCGGACCTCGTCTGCATCGCGCTGCTGGCGATGCACTCGGAGGCGTTCGAGCTGCCGCCGCTCCGCCTCCGGATCCGGCGTGAGGATGCCCCCCGCTCCGTCGCGGGTGAGCGGCGAGGGCTCGCTCTCCTGGAATCGATTCACCCCGACGACGACGTGCTCCCCCGACTCGATGGCTTCCAGACGTCGCGCGTTCGATTCCACGAGCGCGCGCTTCATGTAGCCCGACTCGACCGCTGCCACGGCGCCCCCCATCTCCTGGATGCGCTCCACCTCCGCCCAGGCAGCCTCCTCCATCTCGCCGACCTTCCGCTCGATCACGGGGGAGCCGGCGAAGAGGTCGCCGTACTCCAGCAGGTCCGTCTCGTAGGCGAGCACCTGCTGGATGCGCAGCGCCCACTGCTGATCCCAGGGACGCGGCAGACCCAGCGCTTCGTTCCACGCTGGAAGCTGAATCGCCCGCGCCCGTGCGTCGCGCGAGAGCGTCACGCCGAGCATTGAGAACGCGATGCGCTGGATGTTGTTCTCGGGCTGGACCTCGGTCAGGCCCAGCGAGTTCACCTGAACGCCGTAGCGAAAGCGGCGCAGCCGCGGTTCCTCGACGCCGTATCGTTCGCGCCCGATCCTGTCCCACATTCTCGTGAAGACGCGCATCTTGCACATCTCCTCGATAAAGCGAAGACCCGAGTTGCAGAAGAACGAGATGCGACCGAAGACGGAAGGGAGCTTCTCCTTGGGAACCTCGACGGCGTCCAGCACCGAGATCGCGTTGGCGAGGGTGAACGCGATCTCCTGCACCGGCGTCGCTCCCACCTCCTGGAGGTGGTAGGAACAGATGTTGATCGGGTTCCAGTGCGGCACCGCGTCGACGCTGAACTCGATGAGGTTCCGCGTGAGCTGGAGGGAGGCCGCCGGGGGAAAGATGTAGGTACCCCGGGAGAGGTACTCCTTGATGATGTCGTTCTGGGTCGTGCCCCGCAGAGCCTTGCGCGAGATCCCGCGACGCTCGGCCACCGCCACGTAGAGAGCCAGCAGCCAGGGGGCGGTGGCGTTGATGGTCATGGAGGTGTTCATCCGGTCCAGCGGGATCCCGTCGAGAAGCTGCTCCATGTCCTCGATCGAGCCGATCGGCACGCCCACCTTGCCGACCTCGCCCGCGGCCAGGGGGTGGTCGCTGTCGTAGCCGGTCTGGGTGGGGAGATCAAAGGCGATCGAGAGACCGGTCTGGCCCTTGGCCAGGTTGGTCCGGTAGAGGCGGTTCGAAGCCTCCGCACTCGAGTGGCCCGAGTACGTGCGGAAGATCCAGGGACGATCGACCATGACCCGAAGACCCTAACGCAGCGTTACGGTGCGGGCTATCGGCGCTTGGCCGGGTGGCGCCCACGGGGCTCTCCGCAGGGGCTCTAGCGTCGGGGACGGCCCAGCTGAGTTCTGAGGATGACGAGATCGACACGACGATTCCGTGCCCGCCCCTCGGGCGTCCGGTTCGAGAGCAGCGGCCGCTGGTCCGCAAAGCCCGCGGCGGAGAGCCGGTAGCTCGGGATCCCCGCTTTCTCGAGCTCGCGCACCACGGTCACGGCACGGTACGCAGAGAGGTGCCAGTTGGACGGGACGGCGGCGCTCGAGACGGGGCGGTCGTCCGTGTGCCCCTCGACCCGGATGTAGTTGGGAAGATCGTCGATCAGCCTCGCCAGCGTGTGAATCGTCTCGCGTGCAGCGTCGGAGAGCTCGGACGTCCCCGTCGGAAAGAACTGTGTGGCCGCGAGGCTGATCACGAGGCCCTCCTGGGTCTGGCGCGCCTGCACGCCCTGCTCGAGCAATCGGGACTCGCTCAGGTTCTCGACGCGCTCTTTGAGCATCGCCATCTGGGCGGCCTCGCGCCGCGAGGCCGCCGCCCCCGCCTCATCGCCCAGAGGGACCGGGTCGTGCGGATCGAAGCGCACCAGGCCGGGCTCCTCTCGACCGAGCTGCAGCAGTCGTGTGCCGAAGGACTCGCGGATCGAGTGGACGAGCCGCTGCCCCTTCTCCTGGTCGACGACGGAGATCGCATACAACGTGGTGAAGAATGCAAAGAGCAGCGTGATGAAGTCGGCATACGACACCAGCCAACGGTCGTGGTTCAGCGTCACCCGAAGCAGCGTCGTTCGCCTAGGCGGCTTCGCCATGGTCCTCGAGGAAGATCTGCAGGCGCTTCTCGATGTGGTGGGGATTCAGCCCCTCCTGGATCGAGCAGAGCCCCTCTACGATCATCTCGCGCCGCCGTCGCTCCTCCTGGATCTTCAGGCGGAGCTTGCTGGCGGAGGGCAGGAAAAGCAGGTTGGCCGAGCCGACGCCGTACACGGTCGCCACGAACGCCACGGCGATTCCGGACCCCAGGCTGGACGGGTCGGCGAGATTCTCCATCACCTGAATCAGACCGATCACCGCCCCGAGGATGCCGATCGTCGGAGCGAAGGCTCCGGCCGTCTCGAAGAGCAGCACGCCCGGCTCCTGGAACTGCTCCTGCTGATCGATCACCTGGTTGAGGAGCGCACGCATCGCCTCGACGTCGTTGCCGTCCACGAGCGCCAGCAGCGCCTGTCGCAGGAACGGATCGCGGGTTTGCTTCGCCTCCGCCTCGAGAACCAGCAGCCCCTCGCGTCGGCACTTGCGGGCGATGCCGACGATGCGGGGAATGAGTGGCCCCGTCGGCTCGTTTCGAATCGCGATGACGTTGCGGATCTGGCGCAACGCACGCCGGAGGTCCGAGGCCGGGAAGCTGATCAGCACCGCCCCAGCCGTGCCGCCCAGCACGATCACGGCCGCCGCGCCCACGGCCAGCGAGGCGACGTTGCCGCCCTCCATGAGCTGGCCGAGCACGATGCAGGAGACCCCCACCAATATCCCTGCGATCGTCGTGAGATCCATGCTCCCCTCCGCCTCATGCACGGTATCGGCCGGCCGCGAGAGCGCCTTGACGGACGGCCCCTCTGGGCGTGCGTTACACTCCCGCCGAGGTGCGCGCATGAAGCTCGATCGAGCCCTCGTCCTGGCACTGCTGGGTCTGCTCTGCGCTGTGGGAAACGTGGGGGCGGAGCCGGCCAGCTCTGAGAACGCCCGGCGCGCCCACGCGATCGCACGCGATGTCATGAGCCCGTACTGCCCGGGTCGCACCTTGGCGGACTGCCCGAGCCCGAGCGCGGCGGCGCTGCGCGAGGAGATTCGTGAGCTCGTGGACCAGGGCGTGGACGAGCGGACCATCCGCGAGCGCCTCGAGGCCCGCTTCGGGGACATGATTCTGGGCGTCCCGCGCAGCGTCCTGGGCTGGGTGCTTCCGGGGGTGATCTTGGCGCTCGGGGGGGCGGCCGTGATGACCGCGCTACGCCGGCTCTCCCGCCGGCCCACGACCCCGAGTCCCGAGGACGACACCAAGCTCGAGGAGGAGCTCGATCGGGAGCTGGGCCTCTAAGCTCAACCCCGTCGAGAGATACGGCCCCTCCCCCGCGCCTGTCGGACGCGCTTCTGGTGAGAGGGCCGGAGCCCGTGAGAGCCCTGCGGGCTCGCTCGGTCCGACTTCGGGGGGTCGGTGACGGTCATGCAGGACATGCCGGCCGGGGGTCCCCCGAACCTCTCCCTCTTCCGACTGGTCGGTCCCGGTCGCCGTCGGGGAGGGGCCGCGAGAGAGAGGATCGGCTCTTCCGCCTGGCCGCTCAACCCATCGCTCCCCGAGCGTCCTGGGCAGGCTGGGAGGGCAGCCGTCACCGCGACCGCTGCCGTGGCGCAGAAGGAATGGGAACTTCTCTTCCCAGGCCGCCCTGGCTGTGACCGGCGAGCCATCGGCAGGGGAGCCGGGCAAGCCTCCGGCTCCAGCCGCGCTCCGCACCGCCATCGGCGGTGGGTACGCATCCTGCACGGCGGGGGGGCATCGACAGTGAGTCGGGCGGAGACCGGAGCCGGATGGCACTCCCGATCTTCTCCTGCAGCGCCGGCTCCGTGCCGGTGAGAGCCGACCGGCTCCGGTCTCGATGCCCGCTCGCTGTTACCCCGCTCCTCTGCCATCCGCTACGTTTGCAGGCCGGGAGGCGAGCATGGCAGGTGAGTGGAGTCGCAGCTCGATGGAGATCTCCGGGCGGCATTACCGGATCCAGCGCCTGGCCGTGCTCGAGGAGGCGGGGCTGGGCCGGCTGTCCCGTCTGCCCCGCTCGATCCGCGTGCTGCTCGAGAACCTGCTGCGTCACGAGGATGGCGCGACCGTGACGCGCGAGGACATCGCAGCGCTCGCCTCCTGGCGCGCCGACGTGAGCAGCACGCGGGAGATCGCCTTTCGCCCGGCGCGCGTCCTGCTGCAGGATTTCACTGGCGTTCCGTCGATCGTGGATCTGGCCGCCATGCGGGATGCCATGGCCGAGCTCGGTGGGAGCCCGCAGCGCATCAACCCGCTGCGCCCGGCCGATCTGGTCGTGGACCACTCCGTGCAGGTGGATCGCTTCGGGGACGCGCAGGCGCTCGCGCGAAACACCGAGCTCGAGTTCGCGCGCAACGGCGAGCGCTACGCGTTCCTGCGCTGGGGACAGACGGCCTTCGAGGGACTCCGCGTGGTGCCGCCCTCGACCGGCATCGTGCACCAGGTGAACATCGAGTGTCTGGCCCAGGTCGTCTTCTGCGAGCGCGAGGGCGAGGACTGGATCGCCTTTCCCGACACGCTCGTCGGAACCGATTCCCACAGCACGATGGTCAACGCTCTGGGGGTGCTGGGTTGGGGCGTCGGCGGGATTGAGGCGGAGGCCTGCCTGCTCGGTCAGCCCATCTCGATGCTGATTCCCGACGTCGTCGGATGCCGTCTGCACGGTACGCTTCCGGAGGGCGCGACCGCCACCGACCTCGTGCTCACGGTCACCCAGCGGCTGCGCGAGCACGGGGTGGTCGGCAAGTTCGTGGAGTTCTTCGGTCCGGGCCTCGCTGCGCTCTCGCTGGCGGATCGCGCCACCGTGGCGAACATGGTCCCCGAGTACGGGGCCACGATCGGCTTCTTCCCCGTCGATGAGAAGACCCTCGAGTACCTGCGCCTGACCGGACGCGAAGAGGAGCAGATCGAGTGCGTGGAGGCTTATCTGCGCAGCCAGGGGCTCTTCTTCGAGGCCGCGGATCCAGAGCCCGAGTACAGCTCGCTCGTGGAGCTGGACCTCGCAGGGGTCGAGCCGAGCCTGGCCGGCCCTGCGCGACCGCAGGATCGCATCTCGCTCCGCCACGCGAAGGCGTCCTTCGCCGAGGCTCTCGGCACTCTGCTCGACAAGAAGGGAGAGGTTTCGGAAGAGCGCCTGGCCTCTGAGGTCCCCGTGCGTCTGGGCACGGAGGAGTTCGAGCTGCGTCACGGCAGCCTCGTGATCGCTGCGATCACGAGCTGTACGAACACCTCCAATCCCTCCGTGCTGGTGGCCGCCGGCCTGCTCGCCAAGCGGGCGGTGGAGCGTGGGCTCGAGGTTCCGCCGTGGGTCAAGACCAGCCTGGCGCCCGGCTCGCGCGTCGTGCCCGACTACTTGGCGCGTGCAGGGCTTCTGGAGCCTCTCGAGCGGCTGCGCTTCTACGTGGTAGGGTTCGGATGCACGACCTGCATCGGAAATAGCGGGCCGTTGCCCGACCCGATCGCCAAGGCCGTGCGCGAGGGTGACCTCGTCGTGACCGCGGTCCTCTCGGGCAACCGCAACTTCGAAGGCCGGATCAACGCCCTGGTGCGCGCCAACTATCTGGCCTCCCCCCCTCTCGTTGTGGCCTACGCGCTGGCCGGTCGCATGGATATCGACCTCTACAACGAGCCACTCGGCCACGACCGCAACGGTCACCCGGTCTTCCTGCGGGAGATCTGGCCGGCCGCCGAAGAGATCGAGCGCACGGTGGCCGCGTGCGTGGATCGTGCGCTGTTCCGGGAGTGCTATGGCCGCGTCTTCGAGGGCAGCCCGGAGTGGCAGGCGATTCCGGTTCCAAAGGGCGAACGCTACCCCTGGGCAGAGGACTCGACCTACATTCTGAGGCCGCCGTTCTTCGACGGGATGACCCGCGATGCGCCGGACCTCGAGGACATCCGCGGAGCCCGTGTGCTCGCGCTGCTCGGGGACTCCGTTACCACCGATCACGTCTCGCCGGCCGGGGCGATCCCGCCCGACAGTCCGGCGGGGCGCTATCTGAGGGAGCGGGGTGTGGCACCCGTGGACTTCAACTCCTTCGGCTCCCGTCGTGGGAACCACGAGGTCATGGTGCGCGGTACGTTCGGGAACATCCGTCTGCGCAATCGCCTGGTGCCCGGAACCGAGGGAGGGTATACGAGGCTGCTCCCCGGGAACGACGTCGTACCGATATTCGACGCGGCACGCCACTACGCTGCGGAGGGGGTTCCTCTTCTGGTCATCGCGGGCAAGGAGTACGGGACCGGATCCTCGCGCGACTGGGCGGCCAAGGGGACGCGGCTGCTCGGCGTGCGGGCTGTGCTGGCGACGAGCTTCGAGCGCATCCACCGCAGCAACCTGATCGGAATGGGTGTGCTGCCGCTCCAGTTCCCGGACGGGGAGAGCGCGGAGAGCCTCGGCCTCAGCGGTGACGAGCGCTACGACGTGGAAGGCGTCGAGATGGCGCTCAAGCCGGCAGCCGAGCTCAGCTTGCGCGTGCAGCCCGAGACGGGTGCGTCCCGGGAGATCCCCGTGCGGGCGAGGATCGACACGCCCGACGAGCTCGAGTACTACCGGCACGGCGGCATCTTGCCCTACGTGCTGCGCCGCTTGCTGGGGTGAGCGAGGATCCCACGCGCGTGGCGCGGATCGAGGCGGCCCTGCGCCGCGTCCTGGAGCCAGAGTGGCTCGAGCTCGAGGACGAGAGCCATCGGCATCGGGGGCATCCGGGTGCGGCCGGGGGGGGAAGCCACTTCCGGCTCACTCTCGTGTCCCCGAGCTTTGCGGGACGATCGCGGCTGGATCGTCACCGCATGGTGTACGATGCTCTGCGTGAGGAGCTGGGAGCCGCGATTCACGCAGTTTCCATCCGCGCTCTCACACCCGAGGAGTGGCGCCAGGTCGCCGGCTGACCCCCTCCCGCTCCGCGGTCACGTCTCGCGCGGGCGCACCAGCTCCCAAAGTCGGTCGGCCTCGCGCATGCCGAGTGGACCCAGAATCGAGAGCCCAACCACGTAGAGCGCGGTGAGCAGCTCGAGGCTCGAGTCCCCCCGGGCCACCTCGCCGGCCATGGCGGCGATCAGGATCGAGAACTCTCCCTTCGGGACCAGGGAAAGCCCGATCACTGCGGCCTGGTAAGGTGGATGCTGGAGCGCTCGGCCGGCCAGGAAGCCCGCCGCGATCTTGCTCACGATGCCGATCGCGATCAGGCCGAGCGCGGGGCCGAGAACGCCGGAGATCGCTTCCAGCTCCACGCCCATTCCGAACGAGACGAAGAACAGCGCCGCGAAGAGCGTCTGGAAGGGCAGCAGGGTGCCCGCAGCCCGCTCGCGCAGCCCCGTCGATCCAACGACCAGGCCGGCCAGGAAGGCCCCCACCGCCTCGGAGACACCGACCGCGATCGCGGACGAGGCGATCAGCAGCACGAAGGCGAAGAGCACCAGCGTGAAGGCCTCCTCGGTGCGGTGGCTCAGCAGGCGCTCGAGCGGATCGCCGAAGCGTCGGGCGAGCAGGATCAGCAGAGCCACGAAGCCCGCCGCACGGACGAGCTCGAGAGCCATCGCACCGGTGTTCAGCTCGGGTCCGCCTGCCATCAGCGCATTCAGGAGAATGAGGTACCCGGCGATCACGAGATCCTCGAAAACCAGGATCGAGAGGATCGTCTCCGTCTCGGGCCGCGCCGCTCGGCCGAAGTCCACGATGCACTTCGAGACCACGGCGCTCGAGCTCATGTAGAGCACGCCGGCCAGGCAGTAGGACTCGACCCAGGACCAGCCGACGATCCGACCCAGCACGAGCCCGAGCGGAAAGCAGATCAGCAGATCGATGCCGCCGCTGCTCAGAAAGCGGCGGGGCGAGCGCGTGAGCGAGCCCCTGGAGAACTCCAGGCCCATGAAGAAGAGCAGGAAGACGACACCGAGAGATCCCAGGAAGTGGACGACCTCGTCGGGTCCGATCCAGCGTCCCAGCACCAGGCCGGCGCCGATGTAGAACGGTACGACGGGCAGCCGGAGAGAGATCGAGAGCACGGCCGCCAGACCCAGGACGCCGAGCAGGATCGCAAACTGAAAGAGGTGGCCTCCCACGGAGGCTCAGCTTCCGGAGGTATGAGAACCGAAGTCTTCGAGGAAGCGGTCGAGCTGCTCGCGCTGCCCGATCAGCACGAGCGTGTCGCCCGCCTGGAAGACGGTATCGGGGCGCGGGCTGGGAAGCGCTTCCCCGCCCCGGAGCACCGCGATCACGTTGGCCCCCGAGCGCTCGCGAATCCCCGAGCTCGCCAGCGTCTGCCCCACGAGCGGCGAGCTCTCCCCGAGCTCTGCCCACTCGATTCCGATGTGCGCGAAGAGCATCTGTTTGCGGGGGTCCTCCTGAATGATCTCGCCGTGGGAGAGGATGCGACCCAGCTCCGCGGCCTCCTTGGGCTGCAGCAGTACGAGCGGAGCCGTGCGACCGTCTGCGTCGATGCGCGCGAGCTCCCAGCGGCCGCTTCGATGCTCGACGACGACGACCTGTGCACCGCTCTCGAGATCGATCGAGAACTTGGTGCCGACGCCGGGCAGCTCGGTCTCTCGAGTGGACATCTAGCGCTCGTCTGAGGGGGGGCCCTGGGGAAGATGAATCCGGAAGATCGTTCCCTCGGGATGGTTGGGGTGGAACGAGATCGTCCCACCGTGATCTTCGATGATCCTCCGGCTGATGTAAAGACCCAGGCCGGTCCCCATGCCGTTCTCCTTTGTCGTGAAGAACGGCTCGAAGATCCGATCGGCGATCTCGGGCGCGATTCCGGTCCCGGTGTCCGCGATCTCCACGAGGATGCCGCTCTCGGAGTCCTGCGTGCGGACCGACACGCATCGGCGCTCGGGATCCGGGGGCTCGCAAGCGTGTATCGCGTTGATGATCAGGTTCAGGAAGACCTGGGCGAGCCGAGCCGGATCGCCTTCGATCGTCTTGGTGGCCCGGAAGTCCGAGACGAGGCGCGCTCGGACCTCCAGCCGCCGCCCCACCAGACGGAGCGAGGACTCGAGCGTGGCGTGGATGTCGAGGGGTGCGCTGGTGTGCTCGGAGCTCCGGCTGACCGTGAGCAGGTCGCGCACGACATCGCGGATCCGCAGGGCGCCCTCCTGGGCATCGGCATGCACCTCGTCGAGTGCCTCCAGGCCTCCGGCGCGCTGAAGCTTGGTCTCGATGCTCGCGATCCTGTCTGTGGCCTCGGCTCCCAGCCGCCGCTCCAGCTCGGCCCGATAGCTGAGCAGGGCCTCGCGCATCGCCGCCGCCAGCTTTTGGAGCTCGCTCAGATTGGCGAGCACGTAGGTGATCGGGTTGTTGATCTCGTGCGCCACGCACGGGATCAGCATGCCCAGGGATGCCCGCCAGTCGGCTGCCAGCAACGTGCGAGACCCCGAAGCGGCCGACGCGGGCCGAGAGCTTCCGCCAGGCGGGCGAGTCTCCGGATCTCTCTCCATCGTCAGGAACATCGGCCGGGTTCCGCGCCGACCTGACCGCAGACGGCCTCGCATGGGCGCCGAGGGCCGAGGAGACCTAAACTCGCCGCAGCCTGAAGACACCGATGGGGAGGCGCCATGGATCGACAGAGAACTCTGAAGCGGCGCGGGCTCCTGCTCGCGCTGGTCGTGGCCGCGGGAGGGCTCGGCTGTGTTCGGATCGACTCCGGGCTGGCGGGCGTTAAGTGGACCTGGAGCAGCGGTACCCAGGAAACCGTGTATGGCGAAGGAATCCATTTCCTGCCCCCCTGGAACCGGATGTACATCTATGACACCCGCACCCAGGACCAGGTTGAAGCCCTGCACATGCTCGCCAGCAACGGGCTCTCGGTCGGGATGGAGATGTCGATTCGCTACCGCGTTATGACTGAGCAGCTGCCCGCCCTCCACCAGCAGATCGGCCCGGGCTACTACAGCAAGCTCATCCAGCCCGTGGTCCGCAGCCAGTCCCGGGAGGTCGTGGCCCGCTACAAGCCGGAGGAGATCTACTCCAGCAAGCGCAAGGAGCTCGCGGACGCGATCGAGACCGCGGTCAAGCAGGCCCTCGAAGGCCGTCACGTTCTCGTGGACGCCGTGCTGATCCGGAACCTCGATCTTCCCGAGAAGATCAAGCGCGCCATCTCGGAGAAGCTCGAGGAGGAGCAGCGCGCGGAGAAGATGCGCTACACGCTCGACCGCGAGCGGCAGGAGGCGGAGCGCAAGCGCATCGAGGCGAAGGGCATCGCCGACTTCCAGAAGATCGTCTCGGCGGGGATCAGTGACGCGCTGCTGCGCTGGAAGGGGATCGAGGCCACGCAGGCTCTCGCCGAGAGCACCAACGCGAAGGTCGTCGTGATCGGAAGCGGCAAGGAGGGCCTCCCGATCATCCTGGGCGGGATCGACTAGCCGGAGTCGGCCACCCGACCGCGCACGATGGACAAGACGGAGTTCTTCAGGGACGCGCGCAGCGATCTCGCCGGACCTCTGACGGGGTTGCGGGTTCTCGAGGCGACGACGACGTGGGCGGGTCCGCTCTGCGGCTGCGTGCTCGCGGACCTGGGGGCCGAGGTCATCAAGGTCGAGATCCCCTGCGGGGAGGTGGCTCGCCACGTTCCTCCGCTTCTGCCCGGCCGCGATGCGCCGCTCTCCTTCATGCACGTCACCGTGAACCGCAACAAGCGCAGCCTGACCCTCGACCTGCGCGAAGCGCCGGCACAACGGATCTTTCGGGAGCTGGTGCGGCGTGTGGACCTGGTGGTCGAGAACTTTCGCCCCGGCCGGATGTCGAGCTGGGGCCTGGGCTATGCCGAGCTCCGTGCGTTGCGGCCGGATCTCGTCTACGTGTCGATCAGCGGCTTCGGTCAGTGGGGACCCGGCCACGATCGCGTGGCCTACGATCCGGTCGCCCAGGCGGAGAGCGGCTGGGTCTCGCTGAACGGAGAGCCGGACGGTGAGCCCGCCAAGTCCCCCACCTTTCTCGCGGACGATCTGGCCGGCATGCATGCGGCCGTGGCCGCGCTCGCGGCGATCCGCCATCGCGACCGCACCGGCGAGGGGCAGCACGTCGATGTCTCCCTGCTCGATGCGCTCCTCTTCCAGTCCAACGGCTTCCTCACGTTGGCGGCGATGGACGTGCCGCTCCAGCGCATGGGGGGTCAGTTCCTCATCGCCGCGCCCGCCGGCGTGTACCGCTGCCGGGATGGTCACGTTCTGGCCGGCGTGCTGCTGGATGCGCACTGGAGAAGGCTGGTCCGCTTGATCGGACGGCCCGAGCTCGCGGACGATCCGGGCTGGGCCGAGGCGAGCGCACGCGTCGGGCGCCGGGACGAGGCCAATGCCCTGCTCGCCGACTGGCTGGCTCCCCTCACCGCCAGCGACGCGGCTGAGCGGCTCACGGGCGAGGGCCTCCCCGCGGCCGTGGTTCGGAGCTATGCCGAGGCGGCGGCGGATCCACACGTGCGAGCGCGAGACATGCTGCAGCCCATCGAGCAGGAGAACGGGCACGTCGTCCCGATCACCGGCCCGGCGGCGAAGCTCTCGCGAACGCCGACGTGTGTCCGCACGGCCGCGCCAGCGCTCGGTGCGCACACCGACGAGATTCTCGAAGAGCTGGGCCTCAGTGGCGAGCAGATCGCCGAGCTTCGCGCAGACGGAATCGTCTGAGGGCGAGCGCGGCGAGACCGACGCTGAGCAGCACCGATGCGGGTTCGGGAGCCGCGACGTCGGCGAAGGCGTCGATCTCGACGGGCCCGGGCGCATCGGAAGGCAGGGAGATCCGTACGAGCTGGATCCAAGGGAGGCCCGTCACGGCCAGGTCGATTCCCGTTCCGCCTCCTGCTCCCGCGTAGAGCGCGACGATCTCGTCGAAGCTGCGGCCCAGCCAGTCGAGGGCCGGATCGACGGGCCGCGTGAAGTCCGCAGGCGTTCGGCCGTCATCGGTGAACGGGCCGGAGCTGTCGGTGTAGCCCTGTGTGGGAAAGAGTCCGTCGGCCGAGACGCCCGGGATGGGGATCCAGGCCTGTCCGGTCTGGCTCACGCTGATGTCCCCGGCCTCGGCGAAGACGTCGAGAGCCAGCACGGGACCGGTGAAGTCCGGATTGAAGAAGAACGCATTGCCGAAGACGAGGAGATCGATTCCGAACGGGTTGCGGGGATCGTCCTCGATCCGATGGTCGAAGTGCACCACCAGCTCCCCTCCCGGCCCGATCTGCACGAGCGCGGCGCCGGTGAAGGGTGCGTTGAAGGGCGTGACGTCGCCGAAGCCGGTCTCCTGTGCGGGGGCGCCGAGCGCCGCGTTCGGGTCGCGAAACGCGGGCCCGGTGTCGCGGCCCTCGACGTAGCTCCGGACATCGACGGCAAAGGGCAGCGCGAGCGCCCGTTGGCCCACGAGGAGGGTCAGAAGAGCCACGGCCATCCCGATGCGGGCGGGCCTGCAAGGGAGCAGGGGTGTCATGGTTCGCCTTTCTCGTCCCCGGAGACGCGCAACGGGTAGAAGGCCGGTCTTCTGGCTTCCGGATCCTCCGAACGCCGAACCTTCCCAGCCGCGCTGAGGCGGCCAGTGGCTACCCTCGACGTTCGTCCCCGGTTACAGCGACGGGCTCGCGCCGGACTCTCACCGGCTTCCCGCAGCCGCCCATCGGGCGACTGCCCTCGCTCTCCACCAACCGGCGGGGAACGAGGGACACCTTCCACCACAGATCTCCGTCTGCTGTTACCCCGCGGCGCAGCTTGAAGTCAAGCGGTTGACAGACACGGGTCCGGCCTGGTAGCGGTTTCAAGTACCCGGTGTCCGTACGGACTGAAAAGGGAAGGCCGTGAGAATCGGCCGCGGTCCCGCCACTGTGATGGGGGAGCCTCACCGGACGAGCCACTCGACCTCGGGTCGGGGAAGGCCGGGATCGAGGCGCCAGACCCCAGAGCCAGGAGACCTGCCGGGGGTTCAGGACGGAGGTCCGCTCTCCGAGGAGGGAGTTCGCAATGACGAGGCGGCTGGCGCGGCCCGATCCGTGCCTGCGGCTGCTGCTCAGCGGGGCCGTGTGGGTCGGGGCTGGGGCCGTGAGGGCCGCCGAGCTGCCCGAATCCGCAGACGATCCCTCCGCCTTCGTCACGGTGATCGAGGCCGAGGAGTTTCGCGATCGCTTCGTGACGGTCGAGGACGTTCTCCAGCACCAGGCGGGGATCCGGGTGCGGCGCTACGGGGGTCTCGGCAGCTACAGCACGGCATCGATTCGTGGCTCGAAGGCCGAGCAGCTCGTCGTGCTGCTCGACGGCGTGCGGATCAGCTCGGCGCAGCGCGGAAGCGTGGATCTCTCCACGCTCTCCCTGGAGAACATCGAGCGCATCGAGGTGCTCCGCGGGGGAGGCTCCGCACGTCACGGCAGCGGTGCGATGGGGGGCGTGATCTCGATCACCAGCCGACGCGCCCAGGACAGCGGGGTCGAGCTGGGTGTGAGCGCGGGGGAGCTGAGGACGCTCGGCGCCGATCTGGCGCTCTCGCACGTGGGGGACCGGGTGCGCGGCGCCTTTGGGTACAGCCGGCTGCGCAGCGAGAACGAGTTCGAGTTTGAGCTCGCGCCGGAGGATCCCGGGGATCTGCGGAGCTGCGGTCGCAAGTGTCGCCAGGGAGCACTCGACGGAGGGAGGCATCGGCGCCTGGGTGCGGACTTCGTCCGCGACGACAGCGCGCTCTCGGTCGCGATGACGACCGGCGCGACCTCCGAGGCCTCCCTGGTGCTTCACCTCCATCGCAAGGACGCGGGTCAGCCCGGTAGCCTGCTCGGTCGGCCCACCGTCGATGTGAGCGATGAGCAGCTCAGCTGCCCGCATGGTGAGGAGCGGTACCGACGCGCCGTGCTGCGTGCCGCCTGGCGCGAGCAGGCGTTTCGCGGCGGCTCACTGGAGCTGGCCGCCTCGCACCGCTACGAGCGAAGCAAGCTCCGCGACCGTGCGGGTGCCTGTGGCTACTTTCCGGCACTGGTCTTTTCCGATGGACGCACGAGTGCGGAGACGCGCGAAACTCAGACGGGGATCGACCTGGCCTACGTGGGACTGCGCCAGAGGATTGGTCCCTTCTACGTCTCGCACCGCTCCGCCACGGCGCTCCGCTTGGAGCGACTCTCGGGGGAAGACGGGGACACGCGGCGGCGTTGGGTCGGAAGCCTCTTCGCGCAGCAGGAGATCCGCGTGCTCGGGGGTCGCCTGCGCCTCGTGCCCGCGCTCGGTCTGGAGCTCGCTCGCACGAGCGCCGGGAGTGCCCGCGCGGCGGGCTTCGACCAGCTGATCGAGGTGGACGTCGACGACGAGCCGGCCTGGCTTCCGCAGCTCGGTCTGATCGTGCAGCTGCGCCCGGGGCTGCGCCTCAAGTCGAACCTCCGCCGGGCCTACCGGCGGCCTGACTTCTCAGAGCTCTTCCAGGAGGACTACGGTTTCATTCGCGGAAACCCCACGCTCGAGCCCGAGCGCAGCCGGGATTTCGACGTGGGGCTGGAGTTCGCCGAGGACGGTTGGGGACCGCTGGGCGACCTGCGCGTGGAGGCGGTGTTCTTTCAGCGAGAGATCGACGAGTCGATCGAGTGGGTTCTGGTGAACACCAGCGTCACGCCCCTCAACACGGGCCCCGCACGAGCGCGCGGCTGGGAGCTGAGCGGGTCCCTGACGCTCGGGGGCCGCCTGGATCTGATCGCGAGGTACTCGGCCCTCAAGACGGAGATCCGCAGCACCGGCGCACCGCTGCCCCATGCGCCGGAGCGTCGCTTCTTCGGGCGAGCGGCCCTGCGGATCGCGTCCGTGCGAGGTTGGGCCGAACTCAGCTACGAGGGCGAGCTCTTCCTGAACGAGGGCGGCCGGCGGCGTGCGGACGCGGCCACCCAGATCGATGTCGGGGTGACGATCGAGCCCGACCGGCTGCCTCTTCTCGGCTGGCTCCCTCGGGGACTGACGCTGAGCGCGGAGCTGGCGAACGTGACCGAGGAGCGCCGGGTCGACTCGCTCGGTCTTCCCCTTCCCGAGCAGCGCCTCTGGCTGCTGCGCGTCCGTCTGGCTCCCCGCTGATGGGCCGTGTGCTCTTCCTCCTCACGCTTCTGATCGCCGCTCCTGCGCAGGCCGAGGTGACGCTCCAGCCGGGCCGCGAGCCCGATGATCTCCTCCCCATCGGATGCGGTGTGGCGCCGCCGGCGCTCGAGCGTGACCCCTTCGACCCGAACCGCGCCTTCGTGGCGTGCAGCACGGAGGTTCCCGGGGCCTCATCGCTCCGCATCGCCTCCGATCAGCCGCTGGCCTTCGATGGTGTCGACTATTTTCTCCCGGGGAACGTGGGCGGGCTGGACTGCAGCGAGTCGCTCGCGGGCTGCGGGGCTCCCGGGTCGGCGAGCTTTGGAGCGGTCGGCAACCTCTTCCTCGATCCACTACCCGGGGGTCGACTCCGGGGCTGGCTGACGACCTCGCTCTGCGAGCTGGTCGTTCCGTTCGATGCGGACCTGAGCTCCCCGGGCTGGCCCGTGCGGTATCGAGGGGAGCCGCGCCTCTCGGTCCCGACCAAGCTCTGCATCACGGGCCCGTACACGACCTACACCCGAGACGGTCGGGGTCCCACCGTCACGGGCTTCGGAACGAATCTCACGAGCGACGTGCTGCGGGTCGGGGATCGGCTGCTCGTGGCCACCTCGAACTTCAAGCTCGCGGGCAGCAATCCGGAGCTGTATCCGGGGACCGTACTGCTCTTCGACATCGATGACTCGGGCCCGGTGACTCGCGTGGATCCAGCCTCACCCCCTTTCCTGGTCACCTCGGATCCCAACCCCACGGCGCTCACTCCGCTGCCGGGGGGTCTCGTGGCGGTGACGAACACCGGCCTGCTCGATGCGGCGTTTCCACCGCTCGTGACCGGCACGGGTAGCCTCGACATCCTCGATCCCGCGGCCGCAACCCTGCTCGGCTCGATCCCGCTCGGGGCCGGAAACCCCGGAGGCCGCAACCTCGCGATCGACCCGAGCGGCTCCGTCGCCGTGGTCAGCTCACACACGCTTCGGGCGCTCGTCGCGGTGGACCTTCGCGACCTCGATGGGCTCTCCCGGCCGACCCTCGATCCGACCCGGCAGCGACCCTCCTGCAACGAGACGAGCGCGGACGAGGCAGGCGGGCTGCCTTGCCTGCGCAGGCGGGTGATCCGCGACTTCGCCAATCCGATCCTGCTACCGCCGCCACCGGGAGCCGCTGGAACGGCCGGCTTCATCGTCGAGGTCCGCTTTGCGGCGTCGGGGGACTTCCTCGCCGCCACGTCCTTCAACGACGGAGGGCTGGCATTGGTGGCGTTCGACCCGCGCTTTCTCGACCGACCGCATCCGCTGCTGCCCTCCCGATTCGGGGAGGCGCGAACCGTGGCGGCGACGGCACCGTCCGGCATCTTTGGCCGGGAGTGCTGCCCCGGGCCGATGCTCCTCCACGCGGGTGGGGCGAGCGGCCTGGAGGGAAGCGAGGTGCTCTGGCTCACCCACGGTCCAGACGGGGTCCTGATGCGGGCCCGGCTGGCCGGAAGCCTTCCGGCCGCCGGGGGCGATGTGGATCAAGACGGGGTGGAGGACGCGATCGACACCTGTCCCCTCGTCTGGAACCCCCCGCAAGCGGATGAGGACGGGAACGGAGTCGGAGACGTCTGCCAGTGCGGCGACCTCGACGCGAATGGGCGCGTGACCGCATCGGATGTCACGGCCCTGCGCGGCTTTCTGGCCGATCCCCAGACCCCGCCCGCCGCGCCCTCGGAGTGTGATCTGGCGGGAGCCGAGGACCCCCCTGCCTGCGATCTTCTCGACGCCGTGGTGCTACGCCGCACCCTCGCCGGACTTTCCTCGTCGGCCGTCCAGCACTGCACACCCGCGCTACTCTGAGGCGAATGGAGGAGCGGGATCCACCGGTCCGGCAGCTCTCGGGAGTCGACGAGATCGACGCTGCGCTCGATCGTGGCGCGGCCGTCGAGCTTCTGCTGGTCGGCTCCGGCTGCACGGCCCCCGAGCTCGGCGCACTGATCGCCCGCGCACGGTCCACGGGCGTCCGCGTCCGCACCGTGAGCGCGGAGGTTCTTCGACGCATGAGCCGGACCGATCCACCCGCCGAGGTGCTCGCGCTCGTCGGACGGCGACCGCAGGCGACCCTGGACGAGCTGCTCGCCGGTCCCGGTGCGGTCTGGCTGCTGGCGGGTGTGGCCTATCCCGGCAACGTCGGAATGGCGATCCGGACGGCCGAGGTCTCCGGAGCGAGCGGCATCATCGTCGAGGCCGGATTCGGTCGACGGGAGCGACGCTTCGCTTTGCGCGTCTCGGTCCGCAGCGACTGGTACATGCCGGTCCTCTGGGAGGATGCTCGGGTCGCCCTGGAGGCCGCCCGGCGGCACGGGCGGCGCATCATCGGGATCGAAGACGTCGGACAGCAGGCCCCTTGGACGACGAATCTGATCGGCCGCGTGCTTCTCGTCGTGGGCGGAGAGACGCGAGGCATCGCATCGGAGCTGCTGTCACGCTGCGACGCGCTGGTCCGTATCCCGATGGTCGGCTTCATTCCCTCCTACAACCTGCAGGCCGCGGTGGCGGCTCTCGCCACGGAGCGGCTGCGCCAGCTCGAGCGGCTCAGCTGAGGCGCAGAACTGCGGCCGCCAGAGGTCGAGCCGCGAGCGTGGGGCCCACCCGTCGGGCGGCAGAGGCCGTGGCCATCTCCGCCAGCTTCCGGACGAGGCCCGGCCAGTCCGGGAGGTCGCGGAGGGATTCTGGAGTGAGGGGGCGAGCCCGGCGAAGCGCGTGCAGGCAGTTCTGGATCTGCTCGGGCGTGAGCTCACCGGCGTCGTTTACGAGGATCGGAAACCACGCCGCGGCGTCGCGGTAGAGACAGAGCAGGGCGTGGCCCTCCAGGCGCGTGCCCTCGAGGGCGACGGCGGCGGCCCGGCCCCGCGGCCCGTCCTCGAGCTCGAGCAGAAGCCCTTCGACGAGCGGATGGCCGCTCGCGAAGAAGTCGATCTCGTCCCGCCGGACGGCCTCCTCGCGCGAGAAGCTTCCCAGGTAGCGGCTGCCGTCTGGAACCCCGGGCAGGCCCTCGACCGTGGCGCGATCCCCGAGCTCCAGGTAGTAGACGGCCTCCTCACCTTTCTCGACGATCTTGAGACCGAGCTGCGCCGCAGCCTCGAGACAGAAGCGACGCATCCGCACCTCGAGATCGGGCGGCACTCGCGCCAAGATGTCGACATCTTGCGAGGGGTCGTAGGCGTCTCGGTAAAGCCCACGCGGCACGTCGCGGATGCGACGCGTGCGCGCGCGTGCGACCTCCCGGGCGATGCGCTCGATGTCGAGCTCCCCATCGCCGGACGCCGCTGCCTCGAGGGCCGGTCGAACCCCTGAGAGCACGTCATCGAGGCCGGCCGAGGAGCGGGCGAAGAGGTCGAGGCGCTCGTAGAGGCCCGCGACGTCCGGGCGGCCACCGGGCTCGCGGAAGTAGAGGATCTCCACGTCGCCCTGGCGGCCGATCCGGTCGAGCCGTCCGATGCGTTGCTCGAGCAGCACCGGGTCGTACGGAAGATCGTAGTGGATCATGCGGTCGCAGAACTGGAAATTGCGTCCCTCCGCTGCGGCGTCGGTGCAGAGCAGGACGGGCGCCCTCGTGTCGCGGAAGCTGGCGACCTCGATGTCGCGGCCCGCGGGTGACAGGTCCTCGTGGAAGACCCTGATGCGCGTACGCGTGGTGGACTCCAGAAACCGCTGCAGCGCCTCGAGTGTTTCGTGAGCGCCCACGAAGACGAGCACCTTCTCGCGGGCCTCCAGCCAGTGCCGTACACGAGCTGCGATCCAGCGGGCGCGTGGGTCCCGGGCCAGCGCGTCGCGTGCCGCCGGGTGCTCCGGGACCCCGGCCGCGGAAAGGTCCACGGCCCGCGGCACACGCCGGGGCAGGCCGTCCAGATCAGCCCGACGGACGGCGCTCGTGCAGGAGACGGCCGCCTCGCCGCGCTCGATCGAGCGCTCGAACGCTTCGAACGATGCGTGAGGCTCCGGATGGAGCAGGTTGAGCAGGTCGAAGAAGCCGCGGCGGTCCGCCTGCAGCGGAGTCGCGGTGAGCAGCAGCGCGTGACGGGCGCGCCGGACCAGATCGCCGAGCACGGCCTCGACACGTCCCCGCGCCAGCCGGTGCGCCTCATCGACCACGAGGAGGTCGGGCGGTGCCTCCAGGGCCCGCGCGAGCAGACTCCGGTCGGTGGCGAGTGGCTCGAGCGCGAGGACCGCAAAGGGGTGCACCTCGAAGGGATTCACACCGGTTCCGTAATCGCGCTCGACGCTCTCGATCCGCTCGGAGTCGAGCAGCACGAAGACCTGATGGAACTTGCGGTAGAGCTCTCCGAGCCACTGCACCGTGAGTGTGGCTGGTGCCAGAATCAACGCCCCCCTGGCACGGTCGGTCCGGAGCAGCGCAGAGCTGATCAGACACGCCTCGATCGTCTTCCCGAGTCCCACCTCGTCGGCCAGCAGCCAGCGCACGGGATCCCGTGCGACGGCTATGAGGGCCGTGTGGAGCTGGTGGGGGAAGAGCTCGATGCGGCCGCCGAGAAAGCTGCCCAGGCCCCCTGCTTCGCGCAGCGCCTGCAGCTCCAGCCCCTCGAGCCGATTGAGAAACGCCTCGGCGGGGTCGATGTCCAGGGCCGCGATGCGATCGATCGGTGAGTCGGAGCGGTCCAGCGGCCAAAGGTCCGCGTCCTCCACCACGCGGCCGTCCCGCAGCCGATAGCCTGCCGGGTGAGCCTCGGCGACCTCCACCTTCTCGCCGCTCGAGAGCAGACGCGCGCGCGCACCCGGCTCGAGAACCAGCGGCTCCAGGCCCGAGCCCTCGGCGGCGAGGGTCAGCTCACGCTCGGCCTCCGGGAAGTAGACCTTGAGGTAGCGTCCCTCCACCGCGCGTACGACGCCGATGCCCAGCTCGGGGTTGAAGGGGTGTACCAGCTTGCTTCCGGTCTGCCACATCGCGGCCGGGGGATAGCGCATTCCCGACGTGGCTGCCGCCCGTCGGTTGACTCCCCCGGGGGCCTCGCGTAAAACCGCCGCGTGACGCCTCCGCAGCGGGATGACCGGAGCTACTGGCGCCAGAATCTGCGGATCCTGGGGTTCCTGCTCCCCATCTGGCTGCTGGTCTCCGTCGGGCTGGGCATCGTCTGGGTGGAGCCGCTCAACCGCTACCATCTCGCGGGCTTCCCCCTCGGCTTCTGGTTCGCGCAGCAGGGCTCGATCTACGTCTTCGTCGTGCTGATCCTCGTGTATGCGCTCTGGATCGACCGCGTCGAGGCGCACTACCAAGAACGTTAGGCCTGCTGCGTGAGCATCCAGACCTGGACCTACCTGATCGTGGGCGCGAGCTTCGCGGTCTACATCGGGATTGCGGTCTGGAGTCGCGTGCGCACGACCTCCGGGTTCTACGTCGCGGGCCGCGGTGTTTCCGCTGTTGCGAACGGCATGGCCACGGGAGCGGACTGGATGAGCGCGGCGTCGTTCATCTCGATGGCCGGCCTGATCTCGTTCATGGGATACACGGGGGCCATCTACCTGATGGGCTGGACCGGCGGCTACGTGCTCCTGGCCCTGCTCCTGGCGCCCTACTTGCGGCGCTTCGGCCGCTTCACCGTGCCGGAATTCGTGGGCGACCGCTACGAGTCCCAAGCAGCCCGCATCGTGGCCTTGGTCTGTGCGATCTTCATCTCTTTCGTCTACATCACGGGACAGATGAGGGGTGTGGGCGTGGTCTTCTCGCGCTTCCTCGAGGTGGACATCGACACGGGTGTCATGATCGGCGTCGCGCTGGTCTTCATCTATGCCACGCTCGGAGGGATGCGCGGGATCACCTACACCCAGGTGGCGCAGTACACGGTTCTGATCCTTGCGTACCTGATTCCCGCTGTCGCGATCTCGCTCAAGCTAACTGGGAACCCGATCCCGCAGCTCGGCTTTGGCTCCAAGGTGATCGAAGGCCCCGACGCCGGCCTCTACCTCCTGGAGGTGATCGACCGGATCCATCGCGATCTGGGCCTCCCGGAGTACACCGCGGCATTCGTCGCCGGCAAGAAGAGCATGATCGACGTGGCCGCCATCACGACCGCGCTGATGGTCGGTACGGCCGGGCTGCCGCACGTGTTGATCCGCTTCTTCACCGTGCCGAGCGCCCGAGCGGCACGCTGGAGCGCCCTGTGGGCGCTCGTGTTCATCGGCTTGCTCTACACCACCGCCCCCGCCGTTGCCGCCTTTGCGCGCGTCAACATGATCCAGACCCTGCACGGCATCCCCTACGACGAGGCCCCGGAGTGGTTCCGGAGCTGGGAGAAGACGGGCCTGATCGCGTTCGAGGACCGCGACGGCGATGGGGTCATCACCTACAGCGGGGACCTGCAACGCAACGAGCTTCGTGTGGATCGCGACATCATGGTGCTGGCCAACCCCGAGATCGCGCGCCTGCCGGCCTGGGTCGTTGCGCTGGTGGCTGCCGGTGGGCTGGCGGCTGCGCTCTCCACCGCCGCAGGCCTGCTGCTCGTGATCTCCGCGTCGATCTCGCACGATCTGTTCAAGTCGATTCTGGTGCGGGACCTGAACGAACGCGGAGAGCTTCTGCTGGCTCGCGTCTCGGCCGGGATCGCCGTCGTGGTCGCGGGCTACTTCGGGATCCACCCGCCTGGCTTCGTGGCGCAGGTGGTGGCCTTCGCATTCGGTCTGGCCGCCTCGAGCTTCTTTCCCGTGCTCGTGCTGGGCGTCTTCAGCCAGCGCACCAGCCGCGCGGGAGCGATCGCCGGAATGCTCAGCGGCATCGGCTTTACGGCCGGCTACATCGTCTACTTCAAGTGGATTGCGCCGCAGGCCGGTGCGGAGAGCTGGCTGCTGGGGATCAGCCCGGAGGGCATCGGATCGGTCGGCATGCTGATCAACTTTGCGGTCACGCTGGCGGTGAGCTGGCTGACCGCTCCCCCCTCGGCGCGTGCCCGTGCCCTCGTGCTCCGCATGCGACGACCGGAGGGAGACCGCGCCCGCTGAGCTCGGGAAGCTGGAGTACGAGAGCGGTGCCACCGGGGATGTCGAGCAGGACCTCGGCACAGACGCGAAGCGGGTCGCGCTGGCATCCTGAGGTCCGATCAGCTCTCGCCGGCCTGGAAGCGCTCGAGCCAGCGACGCCGCGACTCCTCGTCGCCTCCCGGAATCTCCTTGCCCGTCTGAACAGCGGGGCGCTTCTCGACGGTCTCGAGCCAGCGCTGGAGGTGCGGCAGCTCGTCGATCGAGACGCCCGCCCAGCCGTGGAGACGCACCCAGGGCCAGGTCGCAATGTCCGCGATCGAGTACTCGCCCGCCAGGAACTCGCGGTCGGCGAGTCGCTTGTCCAGCACTCCGTAGAGGCGCGCCGTCTCCTTATGGTAGCGATCGATCGCGTACTCGATCCGCTCCCGAGCGTAGCGGAAGAACACGTGCGCCTGGCCCTGCATCGGGCCGACCCCGCCCATCTGAAACATCAGCCACTGCAGCACCTCGGAGCGGGCTCGGGGCTCCGCGGGCAGCAGTCGACCCGCCTTTTCGGCCAGATAGATCAGGATCGCTCCGGACTCGAAGACGGTGAAGTCCTCGGCCTCCCCGTCCTGGATCACCGGAATGCGTCCGTTGGGGTTGAGAGCGAGGAACCATGGCTCGCGCTGCTCCCCGCGATCGAGCTGGATCGGACGCACGCGATACGGCAGTCCCAGCTCCTCGAGCGTGATGGAGGCCTTCCATCCGTTGGGTGTGTGGGCGGTGTAAAGAGTGATCATGACGTCTCCTGATTGACCCGCGCACCGTATTCTCGCACATGGCCACGCTCGTGGAGGCGACTCACTTCGCGTGGGGCTCAGACGGGGGGAAGCGTCGCGTCGATCCACTCCAGGAAGGCGGGAACGTCCAGGACGTAGCTCGAGTTCCTCGTCCCGGACTCCGGATCCGCGTCGCGGCTCTCGAGCTCGTCACAGAACCAATAGGCCAGCTCGTGCTCGAGCAGGTGCGCGATCACGTGTAGATGGGGCTCCATGTAGCTTCGAGCCGTGTAGGCCAGGATCCTCGCACCCGGGCGGCTGAACAGGACGTTGTTGAGCCCGGCACCCAGGGGCCCGATGATCGTGCGTGCGGCTCGGAAGACGCGGATCTCCTCCTCCGCAGAGAGGCGACTGGGCAGAACGAGCTCGAAGCCGCGCCGGGCCAGCCCCTGGAAGAGAAGCTCTTCGTTGAGACACTCGCGGTAGCCCTCGACGTCGGAGCGCGGAACGAAGATGCGCTCCGGTCGAGCCCGGCCGCCGTCGCCGACCGCGTCGCTCAGGGACCCCACCAGGCGGAGGACCTCTCGCTGGTGTCCGACACCGAAGATCCAGCTCACGAGCTTCTCGCAGCGGTAGACGAGATCGGGCCGCGTCTCGAGCAGATCCTCCTTGCGGTAGCCGAGCAGCTCGAAGAATCGTCGCTGGTAGCTGCGCAGCGGCGTGGGCAGCAGGAGACGGGGCCGCAGGCCGAGCTCGGGGAAGACCCAGAGCCGCATCAGACCCTCGACGAGCCAGTGCGTGTGGGCCGAGCCGCCGGAGGCCAGGACGCTCGAGAGACCCGGAAGCTCGATTTCTTGGACCGGGGAGGTCTCACGAGCGCGCAGCGCCCGGATCTGCGCACGGTGGTAGGGGGTCGCCGTGTCCTCGATCCAGTGGCCGCTGCGGTCCACGATCATGCCGTGGCCACCCACCGTGCAATCGTGGAGGACCGCGTACTCCGCGGCGGGCAGCGGCAGCGAGTCGGCGATCAGGAACGCGTGCTCGCGAAGGAAGGCCCGATCGGCTGGAGCCGAAGGCTGCCGCCCGATGAGCAGAGGACGCCGGCTCGGCTCGCGGCGTGCGGGGGTGACTTCGAGTACGTGATCCCGGCCGTGAAGCTCCTCGCCGAGGCGAACGATGGGCAGGTCTCGCCGGGCCCGGCGGACACGTGTCTCGGCGCTGCGATGACGCCGCACCAGGACGAGCTCCTCCTCCTCGTGTCCGACGGAGGAGACCGAGAGCGTGCTCACCAGTGCAGAGTCGAGCGCGGGCTCGTCGAGCTCGAGGATCGGCGCAAGATCGCGCACGAGGGCGGGCTCGCCGTAGACGACCAGATCGAGATCGCCGCTCAGGTGCTCGCGGAGCTCGTGGAGGAGCTCCCGCACGGCCTCGAGAGAGGGCGGGTCCGCGAGCACGAGAACGCCGATCGGGTGACGGAGCTCCGGCCGCGCCAGGGGCTGCTTGGTGATCGAGCTCCGGGGGCCGTGGTGAATCTCGACCAGCTTCGCGATCCGCTCCAGGCTCCGCTCGTCACTGGAGCCTTCGGGAATGGGTGCCCAGGGCACCAGCCACGAGGGGCTCCTTGGATTCCGGATTCCTGCGCACACGAAGCCGAGGTCGCCGAGGCCCCCCACCTGCACGAAGATCTCGCGCGGCTCGTGGAGCGCCCACGGCCAGAGCCGGTACGTCGCACCCTGAACCACCATGTGCACGATGGCATCCCGTGCGTAGTTCGTTCGTTCGGTGTGTGGATAGATGTCGAGGAGACCGGAGGCGTAGAAGGCGTCGAGCGCGGGGGGGTGAACCCGCTGACGGCGGACGCTGGGTGCGAGCGCATTCCGGAGCTTGTCCGGGGACATCTGGGGCAGATCGAGCTGGCGCAGGAGTGTGATCTCTCGCTCCCGATCTTCCAGTTCTCGTGGAAGGCGCTCGAGCCCCTCGATGAGCTGAAAGACATCCATGCTGGAGGACCACACCTTAATGTGTTTATATTCGTCTGCGCATCAGGAAGTTCGCCAGCCTGCTTCGACTCCGCCAGCCCCGCCTCGCCACCACGCGTCAACTCTGCCCACCGTGTGCACCGCGTCTACACCCGCGTCTTCTCGTCTGTGGCTTCCACGCTGAGCGGGGTCGTCGCGCTGGCGGTGCTTCCGGGAGTGCTGCAAGATACGACTGGACGAACGGGGGGAGAGATGGAGCCGAGTACGCCGCTGCTCACGATTGGCATCCCGACGTTCGAGCGCCGAGAGTCTCTCGTGCGGCTGCTCGAGGGCCTTGAGCGACAGCGTGCAAGCTTGGACGCGAGTCGGATCGAGGTGATCGTGGCCGACAACGCCTCCCGAGATGGTACGGAGGTGCTCGGCACGCGCATGGCTGCGGCCGGCTCGATCCGGTACCTCAGGAACGCGACGAACCTTGGATTCGAGGGAAACATTCGCGTCTTGCTGGGCGCAGCGCGGGGAGAGTATCTCTGGCTCATGGGCGACGACGATGAGGTCGCCGACGGGTTTTTGCCGGAGCTCGTCGGGTTCCTGGGCCGTCGCCTGGCCGATCTCTTCATCGTGCCCGACCGCCGAGCGGGCGAAGCCGAGACGTCGAACCTGGCGGCGCGATTTGGGATCCGCTCGGGCGTCTCCGCACCGCTTCGTGACTTCCTGGGCGAGTTCGGGCTCTTCGGCATCCTCGGTGGCATTGGACACGCCGTGTTCCGGAGGGCGGAACTCAGCGGGCTCGAGATCTATCTGCCGCTCCAGACGCGCTTTCCCCACGTGTTTCTGCTCGCGCACTCCTTCGCGGATCGCAAGGCGGTCTTCCTCCCCGGCACCGGCTTCCTGGTGCCCAAGATGACCCCAGAGCAGGGCGAGATCTACCGGGCGCGCTGGGACGCAGAGGGCTTGTGGGTCGATGGCTGGCTGAACTGCATGCGGGCTACGCTGCGCCTCTTCGAGGAAGGGCGCATCCCGACCCCGGTCAAGCCCACGTTCTTTCGCATGATGAGCGATCAGGACTGGCCGTTTCACTACCATGTGTACAACGCACTGGCCCAGAGGATCTTCGTCGAGAACGTGGACATCGATGAGCAGATGTGGAGCTCCCTGGCCAAGCTCGACGCCTTGCTCGGCTGGCCGAGCTACTCGAGTCGCTTGAATACGCTCTTTCACGCCGCGCTGGCTCGACGCTCGCTTGCCGAGAGCTGTCTCGGGCTCGTGAATCGACCCGAGGGGATCTTCCGCGTCTGACGAATCCCACACCGGGAAGATTCTGCCGACTTGACCGTGCACCAAGGGCGTCCTACAGAACCCTCGAGGCACTCGAGGCTCCGCCCCCAGGGCCCCCTTGGATCCCCGCTGGAGAACTTCGTCGCTGAAGACGGCGCGCACCGTCCGGCGGAGGAGATGCGGAATGAAGGCGGTGATACTGGCGGGCGGCCTCGGCACCCGGCTCGCAGAAGAGACCGCGTCGAAGCCCAAGCCCATGGTCGAGCTGGGCGGGCGGCCCATTCTCTGGCACGTCCTGAAGATCTACGCTGCGCACGGTATTCACGACTTCGTCATCTGCCTGGGCTACAAGGGCTACGTCATCAAGGACTACTTCAAGAACTACCTCCTGCACACCTCCGACGTCACGATCGATCTCGCCCAGAGCTCGATGGAGGTGCACGATTCGCAGGTGGAGCCCTGGCGCATCACGCTCGCGGAGACCGGCCACGAGACCCAGACGGGGGGACGCCTGCGGCAGGCGCTGCGCTACATCGATGACGCCGAGTTCTGCTGCACCTATGGGGACGGCGTCGGCAACATCGACATCGGCGCGACCCTGGCGTTCCATCGGACGCACGGCAAGCTCGCCACGGTCACTGCCGTCCGGGCCCCGGGCCGATTTGGCGGGTTGAGCCTCGAAGGGGATCGGGTGCGACGGTTCGAGGAGAAGCCGCCTGGCGACGGAGGCTGGATCAACGGCGGATTCTTCGTCCTCTCGCCGGAGGCCCTGCGCTACGTCGACGATGACCGTACTCCCTGGGAGGCTGCGCCGCTCGAGGCGCTCGCCCGGGACGGCCAGCTTGCGGCGTACCGCCACGAGGGCTTCTGGCACCCGCTCGACACGCCCCGCGATCGGCAGCACCTCGACCGGCTGGCGCGCCAAGCCAAGCCACCCTGGATGACGAGCCCGTGACCCCGGAGTACTGGGACGGACGCCGCGTCCTGGTGACGGGCCACACCGGCTTCAAGGGAAGCTGGCTGTGCAGCTGGCTGGTCGGGCTGGGTGCTCGCGTCACCGGTGTGGCCCTCGATGTTCCTACGTCGCCTAGTCTCTTCGAGTCCGTACGGCTGGCCTCGCGGCTCCGCGATCTCCGCGCGGACGTTCGCGATCTCCAGACGCTCCGCGGGATCATCGCACTCGCCAGACCCGAGGTGGTTCTGCATCTGGCCGCGCAGCCGCTCGTGCGTCGCTCCTATGCCGTGCCCGAAGAGACCTTCGCGACCAACGTGATGGGCGTAGTGAATCTCCTCGAGGCCGTGCGTGAGAGGGGACGTCCCTGCAGCATCGTCGTGGTCACCAGCGACAAGTGCTACGAGAACCGCGGCGAGCGGCGTTCCTTTCGGGAGGACGACCCTCTCGGGGGCGACGATCCATACTCGGCCAGCAAGGCCTGCGCCGAGATCGTGGCGGCGGCCTACCGGCGCTCGTTCCTCCGCTCCGAGGGAATCGCACTCGCCACGGGGCGGGCCGGGAACGTGATCGGAGGGGGAGACTGGGCGGCGGATCGGCTCGTTCCGGATCTGATCCGGGCGCTCGTCGACGGTCGCCCGGCCCGCGTCCGCAGTCCCGAGGCCGTGCGTCCTTGGCAGCACGTGCTCGAGCCACTCCACGGCTACCTCACGCTCGCCGAACGCCTCGCGTCCGATGGGGAGCGCTTTGCCCGCGCCTGGAACTTTGGACCCGCGCCAGACTCCGAGCGGAGCGTCGGCGAGATCGCCGATCGCATCGTCGAGCTCTGGGGTCCGCACGCGAGCTGGGAGCGAGCGAGGCAGGACGCTCCCGCCCCGCGGGAGGCCTCCTTCCTTTCCTTGGACGCGGGTCGCTCGCGAAGGGAGCTCGGCTGGACTCCCGGCTGGTCGATCGACCGCACGCTGGCGAGAACCGTGGCCTGGTACCGTGCCTGGCAGGCCGACCGCGATCTGGAGGCCCTGGTCCGGGAGCAGATCGAGGCCTACCAGGCGGAGCGTCGGGACCGGTCGCGCCCGGCCGGCGTCGCGCTGGAAACGGTACCGTCGTGAGCGTCGGGCCGTCGGACCGCGCCGAGCTCCCGACGGATTCGCGTCGGACCAGGATTCTGGAGCTGGCCGAGGAGTATGCGCGAGCCGCCTGGCCCCCCGAGCCTTTCGTGCCCGGGAAGACGGCCGTTGCGGTCTCGGGCCGCGTGCTGGGTCCGGCAGAGCTGCGCGCTCTCGTCGAGGCTGCGCTCGATGGCTGGCTCACCGCGGGTCGCTTCAACCGCGAGTTCGAGCAGCGGCTGGCCACTCGCCTCGAGATTCGACACGTGCTGACCACGAACTCTGGATCGTCGGCGAGCCTTCTGGCCTGCTCGGCGCTGACCTCGTCCATCCTGGGAACGCGTGCCCTGCATCCCGGCGACGAGGTCATTACCTCGGCCGTCGGCTTTCCCACGACGATCACGCCGTTGCTTCAGTACGGGCTCGTGCCGGTCTTCGTCGACGTCGAGATCCCCACCTACAACGTCTCGGCATCGGCGATCGAGGCCGCCGTCGGCCCACGCACCCGGGCCATCGTGCTGGCCCACACGCTCGGGAACCCCTTTGCGGCCGAGGAGATCCACGCCATCGCACGCCGCCACGGGCTGTGGCTGATCGAGGACTGCTGCGACGCCCTCGGCTCGACGTACCGGGAGCGCCCGGTGGGGGGCTTCGGGGATCTGGGCACACTCAGCTTCTACCCGGCGCACCACATCACCACCGGCGAGGGGGGCGCGGTGATCACGAGCTCGGGGAAGCTTCGTCGCATCGTCGAGTCGCTGCGGGACTGGGGACGGGACTGCTGGTGTGAGCCGGGACGGGACGGGACCTGCGGCCGTCGCTTCGGCTGGCAGCTCGGAGATCTGCCCAGGGGCTACGACCACAAGTACACCTACCGGCATGCAGGCTACAACCTCAAGCTCACCGATCTGCAGGCGGCGCTCGGGGTGGCCCAGCTCGGGCGCCTCGAGGAGTTCGTGGAAAGGCGTCGGCTCAACTTTGCTCGCCTCGAGGCCGGTCTCTCCGAGCTGCAGGAGCATCTGATCCTGCCCCGGGCCACGCCCGACTCACGACCGGCCTGGTTCGGCTTCCCACTGACGGTGCGCGAGGGAACCTCCTTCGGACGCGATGATCTGGTCCGCCGCCTCGACGAGTGTGGCGTTGCCACGCGACCGCTCTTCGCCGGAAACCTCGTCCGGCAGCCCTTCATGCGGGGGCAGCGGTATCGTGTGGTGGGTGAGCTCTCGTGCGCCGATCGGATCCTTCGGGGCTGCTTCTGGCTCGGCGTCTACCCCGGCCTCCACGAGGCTCAGATCGACTACATGGTGGAGTGTATCCGAGACGCCATCGTCGAGTGGAAGGGCTGAGCGGAGCGATGCTCGACGGCGAGACGGTCCTGGTGACGGGCGCGGCGGGCTTCCTCGGTGCGTGGGTCGTCCGAGCCGTCGAGGCCGCAGGTGGGCGGGCGCTGCCGACGTGTCGGGACGTGACGAACGCCTGGCGTCTCGAGGGCGTTTCCGCGCGACCGCGGCGCCTCGACGTGCGCGACTCGGCGAGCATCGAGTCTGTCTTCGCCGAAGAACGGCCGCTTCACGTGATCCACTGCGCGGCCGCCGGCGTTGATCCTCGATACCGGGACGCTGCGCTGGAGCTCGATGTGAATCTCCACGGCTCCCTTCGGCTGATCGAGGCGGCGGCCCGTCGCGGGGTCGAGCGCTTCTTGCACATCGGAAGCTGCTTCGAGTACGCGGGTCGACTCGGTCGGATCTGCGAGGATGGCGCGCTGGTCCCCACAGGCTCCTACGGCGCGAGCAAGGCGGCTGCGACGATCGTGATGCGGGAGCGTGCGCTCCACTTCGGCCTCTCGCTGGTCGCCGTCCGACCCTTCGCCCTGTGGGGTCCCGGGGAGGGGCTCCATCGTCTCGTGCCCCAGGTTCTGGCGGCCTGCCGCGAGAGGAAGCCCCTGGCGCTCACACTCTGCGAGGTGGTGCGCGATTACAGCTACGTCGAGGACGTCGCCCACAGCCTCGTCTCGTTGCTCCGGGCACGCCTCCCGGAGCCCGTGCTCACCGTGAACCTCGGCTCCGGCGAGCCGCGCAGGCTGCGGGACTTTGTGCTGGAGATCGCTCGCGAGCTCGAGGGCGAAGCTTGGCTTCGCTTCGGTGAGCTTCCCGCCCGTTCGCACGAGCCGCGCAGCCTCGTGGCCTGCACCTGCCGGCTCGTGGATCTGATCGGCGAGCGGATCCAGACGCCGCTCGTCGAGGGGCTGCGCCGGATGGAGGGTCTCGAGTGGGCCCGCGCGTGGGCTGTGGGGCCGGGCCGTTGATCCCGCCGCATGCGGAGCTCGAGCTCGGGCTCGCCCATCATCGCGCGGGCCGCTGGCAGGAAGCGATGGAGGCCTACCGTCGGGTGCTCGAGGCCCAGCCGAACGATCCCGACGCGCTGCATCTGCTCGGCGTCCTCGCCGTGCAGACCGGAAGTCGTGAGCTCGGTACGGAGCTGATCGGCCGCGCGATCTCGCTCGATGCTGACGTCGCCCTCTACCATCAAAACCTGCACTGGGCCCGCGCAGGTGCGGACGCACCCGGCCCGGAACCGGTGCTCGAGTGTCGGCTCTCAGGGGCTGCGCCGCGGCGGATCTTCGTGCCCTGGTCGCTCCCCGGCTACCGGAGCTGCAACGGGGAGCACCCCCTTCTCACGCCCCTGGTTGAGCGCGCGATCCCGGGTCTCGAGTTCGTCGGACCCGAACCCGCCCCGGTCAGCGAGAACGCACTGCGGCGGGCCTCCTCGGTCCTCTCTGGGCTGAGCGTGGAGCTCACCAGTCGGTTTCACGCCCATCCCGTGGTGAGGCCCGAGGACGTCCAGGCCTTCGTCGCGAGTCGCGATCTTCACCTGCTGCTGGCCACGCCCCCGGAAACCGACCTGGTCTTCCATCACACGACCCCGCTCGGCTTCGGAGAGCGACCGTGGATCCTGCACATCGAGAGCGTCACACCACTCTTTCTACCCTTCCTCAGGCACGGCCAAGTCGGTACGACCTCGCTTCGTCACACGCCGGTGTTCTGGCTCGTGCGTTCCCTGCTCGAGCATCCGAGCTGCCGCGCGATTTTCACCCATCTCGAGGGTACCTCGCGCGATCTGGCTCGCATCTTCGACAGCGCCGTGATCTCCGCGAAGCTGCGGTACGTCGCGCTCGGCGCACGCCTTCCACCCGATGCTCCCGATCGCATCGATGCGGCACTCGAGCGGAGGTCCGGAACGTCTCACGTCGAGGTCCTTTTCACGAACTCGTGGCACCAGGACCCGATGAGCTTCTTTCTGCGTGGGGGGGCCGAGCTGCTCGAGGCGTTCTGGCTCGCCCGCCACGCCGGTGCGGAGCTTCGTCTGGTGCTTCGCACGGCCCTGCCCGATGGTCTCGGTGCGTCCGTCCTGGAGAGGATTCGCACCGATGAGTCGATCACGGTGCTCGAGCACCCGATCTCGGACGAGGAGCTCTTCGAGCGGCTCTGCCGGGCCGACGTCTTTGCAGTTCCCGGCGCCGGATTGCACTCCCTGTCCGTCCTGCGCGCCCTCCACTGTGGGGTGGTCTGTCTGGCCTCGGATGCTCCGGGCTACGAGGAACTGATCGAGGACGGTGTCACGGGCTTTCGGGTCCCCGGTCGTCGGGAGCGGATCTACTCCGTCGACCCCGATACGGGTTGGCTGCGCGACGACTACGGGCCCATGTTCCAGGTGGATCACACGTACGCCGCAAAGCTCGCGGCCAAGCTTCTCGAGCTCTGGCGTGATCCCGTCGGACGGGTCCGGCTCGCGCGGTGTGCGCGCGACGAGGCGCGGCGACGCTTCGCCTTCGAGCCCTGGCGCCGGGGCGTCGAGCAGGTGCTCCACGAGGCGCTGGGGACGAATGACTCGGCCGACGGCGAGGTCTCGCGGCTGCCCTCCGGTCGTGCGCGCTCGAGGGCTCAGGCTTCGGCTTGAGAGGCCATGGTCTGCGACCCCCGCAGCGCAGCGCGGACGGCACGGAAGCGCGGGGCGAGCTCGGGCAAGCCGCCGTGGATGCAGAGGTTCTCCCCCCAGAGCAGGATCTCCCGCTCGGTCGGCCAGAGCGTGGGATCCTCGAGCAGAGACCGAAGCGCCGGCACGCCTTCGCGGGCCGCACGTCGCTGCACCTCGGCGACACGTAGCCAGCTCGCCCGCTCCCGCTCCGAGGCGAAGCAACGGAGCCCTCCGCCCGGTTCACGCACCACGACGTAGCCGTCCTCGGCGAAGATTCCCTCCTCGTCGATCCACCATGGCTCGGGCCAGCGGGCCAGGAAGCGCTCGATGTTGCGCCGGTCGTGGTCCCTGCGCGTCGGCGTCTGACTCTCCAGATGATAGAGCGTGCTTTGGGGCTCGTACACCACGTGGTGTCCACGCTGGACCAGCCGAAAGCAGAGATCCACGTCCTCGAAGCTGTTCACGTAGCCTTCGTCGAATCCACCGACTTCCCGGAACGCCGTGGCCCGGACCAGCATGCAGGCTCCGGTCACGGCGTGCAGATCGCGCCGACGATTCACGATCGAGCTGGAGCCGGGTACGCTCCGGTAGATGTGGTAGGGCGTCCGATGGAGTCTGGACATTGCGACGCCCGCGTGCTGAATCGATCCATCCGGAAAGAGCAGCTTGCTGCCGACGACCGACACCGTGGGCTCCCGCTCGACGATCGCCAGCAGTGGTTCGAGCCAGCCCGGGAGCGGAATCGTATCGTTGTTCAGAAAGAGCAGGTACGGAGCTTTCGCGACGGCAGCTCCCTGATTACAGGCGCGAGCGAATCCCAGATTTCTCTCGTTCCGGATTATTCGCAGGCGCGGCCCGAGAGAGCGCAGAAACTGCGTCGTGCCATCGGAGGAGCCGTTGTCCACGACGATCAGCTCGAAGCTCGTGTTCGTCCTGACCTCGAAGAGATGTTTGAGACATTGCTCCGTGAGGTCCAGTCGATTCCAGACGGGAATCACGATCGCGCAGCGCGGATTGGCCGTCCGGACATCGTGTCGAGGTGCTTCCGGCACCCGGAAGCTCGCGGCCAGAAACGCGCCCGGCGCTTCGGGGTCGATCGCGAGAAGCTCCGCGTCCCCCGATAGCCAGACGCGCGCCTCCCGCGGGAAGGGAAGTGACCTGTTCGCACTGAGCTCCAGCAGGTAGCGCACCCGATCGGCCCGAAGCGACGGGCTCTCATGCTCGAATCGGAGCGTCTTGCCGTAGATCCACGCCAGGATCTCGAGCCAGATCTCGTGCGATCGACCCGTCATGTTCGAGCCGTCGCTTCTCACGTGGATCTCGCTGGTGACCCTTCGAACGTGCACCGGTTGCGCGCGCTCCCACACCCGAAGCCAGAGATCCCAGTCTTCGAGTACGGGAAGCGTCTCGTCGAAGGCTCCGGCCTCTTCCAGGAGCTTCCGTTCGACGAGGAAGGATTGCACCGGAAACGTATTGTCGATTCGATGCAGCTGTGGGTCGTAGTCGAACTGGTAGCGGAGCGCGAGATCGAGGCTGCGGGGTGCGGAACGCTCGGGGGACTCGATCACCGACCGTACGTCGGCGTGTGCGACGCCGGCTCCGAGACGAAGCCGCGGCAGCAGCGCGGACAGGTGGTGAGGAAGCAGCAGATCGTCGTCGTCCAGGAAGCCGACGAAGCGACCTCGCGCGAGGCGCAGGCCCGTGTTTCGAGCGGCGGCCAGTCCTCGGTTCCGGTCGTGGTTCACGAGTGTGATCCGGCCTCCGCCCCCGATGCGCTGACGATGGAGGGTGACCACGCCTTCGGGCGAGGGACCTCCATCGTTGACGATGATGACCTCGAGGTCCGCGAGCTCCTGCTCCCCGATGCTCTCGAGCGCACGCGCGAGCATCGTGGGACGCCCGTAGGTCGGAACGATCAGTGAGACTTCTGGGTCGGCGACCCCCTCGCGCAGCAGGCCGCCTGCGACGTCCGCCGCCGGGGGTGCGGGATCCGGATCGTGCGGGAGCCGCCGGGCTGTCGCGTGGGCGTCCGCGAGCTCCTGCGCCCGTACGCCGAGCCGGAAGCCCTCGGCGAGTCGGCCGGCCGCGAGCAGCTCGCTGGCGCACTCGAGCAAGCCGTTCACGTAGGCCTCTCGGTTCGCGCCGGGGGCTCGCAGCTCGGGACGGAGCTCCTCGATCGCGAACGCGCCGAGGGCGGTACGGCCGAAGCATGTCCGCTCGTCAGGGGTCGGGCTCGAGCAGGCGTGCGGAAGGCTGAGCGCTCGGGGCGCCCGCTGGATCTCGAAGCTGCACAGAATGCGGAGCAAGGCCCAGGCCCGAGCGAGCGTGCCGGTTCCCGGGAGCTCCACGTCGCAAGCGCGGGCCACCTCCCAGCGCATCAGAAGCGCGCCCACGGTCTCGGGTCGCAGAAGCAGCTCGAAGGGAAGCGAGCGATCCCCGTCGGTCGCGCTGAGCTGAGCGAGGCCGGCGAGCTCCGCACGACGCTCCAGCGTCTCGAGCCCATGGGCCAGACCCCGTACGTCGGGTTCGGCCTGTGGGGGCAGCAGGAGCACGAAGCCGGACGGGGGGTCCGAGCAGGGGGCTGCGCCGGGACGGAGAACGTTCAGGTCGCGACCCAGACCCCTGCGGAGAGTCTCCAGATCGAGACGAGGCTCGGCCGCGGAGGCGGGGGATTCCAGTATCCGCAGAGGCGTGCGCTCGGACATTTGCTTTCCGGGGAAGAGCCAGGGTCCCGGAGAGGGAAATCGGCCCCGTGCCCCAGGACTTGAAACGTTTCCTTCCGACTCGCGAGCGATCCCGCATCCGTCGTTGATGGCGCGTCTGGCGTGAATGTCGTCGGCCGACTCGCCGGCTCCCTCGCGGCTCCGATCGCGGATCGCCTGGGCCTCCCCCAGCCGCCCCTGGCTTCAGAGAATTCGACCACTCGTCGATGGTTTCTGCGCGGGAGCTGCCGAAGAGAGCGGGTCCCCGAAGTCGAGGGAGAGACACGTGCGGGCAGACCAGAGTCGGCCACGTGCCTTCGTTCTGGACGTGGACGGAGTCATGACCACAGGACAGTTTCTGTACACGCGCGACGGGAAGGAGATGAAGATCTTCGGACCGGACGATGCGGATGCCCTCGGCCTCCTCGCTCCGTTCCTCGAGATCCGTTTCGTCACCGCGGACCGTCGCGGCTTCCCCATCACGCACCGTCGAATCGTGCAGGACATGGGCTGTCGCCTCGATCTGGTTCCCTCGCTCGAACGGACCTCTTGGATCGCGGAACGCTACCCGCTCGACCAGGTGATCTACATGGGCGATGGAATCTTCGACCACGCCCCGCTGCGCGCGGTGGGGTACGGGATCGCCACCGCGACCTCGGATGCAAACGCCCAAGCCGCCGCCGATTACGTCACGAGGCGGAGCGGCGGACAGCGTGCCGTCGCCGAGGCGTGCCTGCACCTGCTCGAGAAGTTCTTCGTTCCCTACGACCCGGCCCGGCCGGGAGAGCCGACGCCAGCGGCCGAACGGGAGCGGGTCGCGTGAGCCGCCTGCAGCGCTTCCGCGTGGGCCGCCGTTGCACGCTGCTCGGTGTGGGCCCGATGAGCCGAAACTGCGTGGATGTCACCCTCGAGCTGTCTCGCGAGCGGCACCTCCCTCTCATGCTGATCGCGAGTCGCCAACAGATCGAGTGCGCAGAGCTCGGCGGCGGCTACGTGGAGGGATGGACGACCGAGAGCTTCGTGAGCCACGTGCGGAGCCTCGCACCGAGCCCGGTGCTGCTTGCGCGCGATCACGGCGGCCCCTGGCAGCACGCAGCCGAACGGGCCCTGGGCATGGAGCTGGACGAGGCGATGCGGCGGGCCAAGACGTCGTACGCGGCGGACATCGAGGCTGGCTTCGATCTCGTGCACATCGATGCGAGCCACGACCCGTCGGGAAGCGCCAGCGTCGATCAGCTCCTGGATCGTGTTTTCGAGCTCTACGAGTTCTGTCACGCCACCGCACGCCGACAGGGCCGTGAGCTGCTCTTCGAGGTCGGTACGGACGAGCAGAGCGCTGAATTCCAGGATCCCGGCGAGCTGGAGTACGTCCTCACATCCGTCAACAGGTTCTGCGCCTCCGAGTCTCTGCCGCGTCCGACCTTCGTGGTGGTGCAGACCGGAACTCGGGTACTCGAGACCGAGAACGTGGGCGGTCTCAGGGTCTCGACCTTTCCGCGGCTGCGGCGTCTACTCGAGCTTTGCCGCGCGCACCGGATCTGGCTCAAGGAGCACAACGCGGATTATCTGCCCCGCTCCGCCCTGCGCGGTCACCCGAGGGTGGGAATCGATGCGGTCAACATCGCACCCGAGCTCGGTGTCGTGGAGACGCGCGCCTTTCTGCGGCTCCTCCGCTGTCATTCTCTCGGCGCTCTTGCGGAACGCTTCCTCGAGCTCGCATACGACTCGGGCTGCTGGCGCAAGTGGCTCAAGCCGGCCTCCCGTCTCGACGCCGCGGGCCGCGCGATCCTGGCCGGGCACTACGTGTTCGCGGCATCGGAGTTTCGCGAGCTCAAGGCCCGGGCTTCTCGAAGCCTTCTGCGGTGGAGCGTGGACGTCGATGCGGTGCTCCGCGCGAGCATCCGGAGGGCGATCGAGCGCTATCTCGATGCGTTCGGCCTCACGCGAGCTCGCCCACAGCTCGCGCCCCGTACGCGGGCCGCGGCTCGGGCGGCGGTGCAGCGGGTCTGAGGCAGCCGGCTTCCTGGGAGGCGAGCCGAGAAGCGCCGCGGCACTCCGTAGCCTCGAAGAGCAGGCTCCGGCCCAGGTGAAACAGGAGCTGGCAGTAGGGGTGATCGTGGAGGGCCGCGATGTTGAGAAACACGAGCGCGGTCAGCACGTCGACCTTGGCTGCGTCGAGCCCGGACTCGACCAGAAACCTCTCGAGGCGCCGTTCGCACTCGACCAGGATCTGTCGCCGCAGGAGCTCGAAGCGGACACCCTCAGGGCCGTCCTGGACGGAGAACTGGCGCGCGAGCACGAGCTCGTGTGAGACGAGCAGCCCGTGCTTGAGCTTGGCCAGGTCGTAGTAGAGGTCGCCGACGGACAGGGAGCCGCCGAACTCCTGTCTCCAGTCCAGAAAGTGCAATCGTCCATCGTCGCCGAGCAGGATGTTCTCGAAGTGGTAGTCGCCATGAAAGCGAACGGGCTTCCCGTCCACGAGCCACTCCCAGTCCAGGCTCTGGAGGAGCTCGCGCACGGCGGGGGTCCGGATCCCGTTGATCTGCTCCTCTCGATCGGTCCGTCCGAACCGATCGAGAAAGAGCTGCACACGCTGGCGTGTCTTGTCGCGGTAAAATGCGAGACAGGCCTCGTGGAAGCGGCGCATTCCGTCTCCGTCGAGCTCGATCGACCGCCAGAACTTCGTGGAGTGGCGGAGCAGCTCTTCGAAGATCGGTAGCGTGACGAGCTCCGAGAGCACTTTCCCCTCGACCCATCGGTAGCGGTACATGTGCCGTGTCGAGGCCTCGACGGTGGGGCAGAAGCCTTCCAACAGGCGCGCACGCTCGACGCGGTTTGCGATGAAGGCCGTATCCTCGGCGTACTTGATCACGTTGCCACCGACGAACCAGATGGATTCCGCCGGTTTTTCCAGAAGGTTCGGTCCGCGTGCCGGGCTGAGGGAAGCCCGCGTCTCGGCCAACGCCTCGGGATTGCCGGTGTCGAACCAGCGAAACTCGAAGGAGTGGACGCCGAGTTCAAGCAGGGCCCTCATTCCGTGACTCTCACCGACCTCGATGGATCCGGACCGTCGGCCGTCCTCCATCGCCTTCCAGAAGGCCTCGTGATCGGAGATCCCGGCCAGACCGATGTAGGCCCGGAGGTCATCCCCCGTGACGCCCTTTTCGCAGATCTCCTCGACCCTCCCACCGCGGATGCGCAGCGTCCGATAGGCTCCGAGATCCTCCACCTTCGTATAGGCCATCCAGTTCTGATCCGGCACGGGAATCGGGTCGGTCGTGATTGTGTCGCAGGAGCAGAAGACGAATGGCTCCTCCAGCAAGGGTCGGCAGCAGAGAATCGTGTATCCCAGACCCGCCCCCGGCCCTTCGTAGCGATCGATCTCGACGAAGTCGAAGGCGCGTTCGGGGTAGGCGATCTCGAGGAACTCGCGCACGAGCTCGCCACCGAAGCCCAGCGCGATCACGAAGCGGGCGGTCTCCGGAAACTGCTCTACCACGTGTGCCAGCACCGGCTTGTTCGCCACGGAGACGAGACTCTTGTTCCGTCGCTCCGCTACGGCACCGAGCCGGGATCCCAGCCCTGCGGTTGGAATGCAGACGCGGTAGCTCATGCGTCCAGCCTCGCGTAGTCGTCCGCGAGGCGTACGACGTCATTGAGCTCGGGGGTCGAGGCCTCGAGATAGACCGTGTCCTCGATCGCCTCCATCCGATGGACCCAGCCCGGCTCGATCGTCACGCTCTCGTTGGGTCCGTAAGCCCGCTCCTGAAGCTGGTCAGCCGTCGGGCCCAGGTAGATACGCAGCTGGCCCGACAGGACGTAGATCGTCTCTCGCTTCCGTCGGTGGTACTGGAGGCTGCAGCGGTGTTCGCCGTACATGGTCAGCCGCTTGAGCACGTAGAGCCCGTTCTGCTCGAGGATCTCCTCCATTCCCCAGGGCTTCTCCAGGACCTGCATCGCGGGATCGTCCCCCCGGGGGAGCGGTGAACCGGCCAGTCTTCCGAGTGCACGGGCCGCTGTAAAGCCGCCCCGAGCGAGCGGCTGACAGGGACGGCCCGAAGTGGACGCTCGTGCGTGTACGCGCCCGCTGGAGCAGAGGCCCTGGACCGGAAGTCTGCGCTACATTGCGGCGGGGAGGATGAGAGATGGACGAGCTTCCAATCGATCGCTGCACGCGTTACTTCCGCGCCTTCGCGGCGCGAGACCTCGAAGCGCTCGGAGAGCTGCTGGCCCCGGGCGTCGAGCTCCGCGATTGGGAGATCCGTGCTCGCGGCCGCGACGCGGTACTCCGCGCCAACGAGGGAATCTTCGATGCGGTGGAGAAGATCGACCTCAAAGTCCTGGATTGGGCGAGTCGGGATCGCTGCGTCTTCGCCGAGCTCGAGATCGAGTTCGACCGATCCGGAGCGCCCCTGCGTGTCGTGGACGTGATTGAGCTCGACGAGGAAGGACGCATCGTTCGGGTGCGCGCCTACAAGGGCTGAGAGAGCGGGGTCGGTCTGAGCGGCGCCGACTATGTGGTGGTCGCCGTCTTCTTGACGGGGACGCTGGCCTGGGGCGCGCGACACGCTCGACGAGCAGGCCGCAGCAGCGAGGAGTTCTTTGCGGCGGGCCGCCGGCTCCCCTGGTGGCTGGCCGGCACGTCCATCGTCGCCACGACCTTCGCGGTGGATACGCCGCTGGCGATTGCAGGTCTGGTCGCGACGGGAGGGTTGGCAGCGAACTGGTTCTGGTGGGCGGATGTCCTCCCCGCCATGATCGGAGCCCTGCTGATTGCGCACCTCTGGCGACGCAGCGGTGTGCTGACGGACAACGAGCTGATCGAGCTCCGCTACGGCGGTCGACCGGCCGCCGGCCTGCGCGCCTTTCGAGCGCTCTACTGGGGCGTGCTGCGCAACGCCATCGTGATCGGATGGGTGAACCTGGCCATGCTGAAGGTCCTGGAGCTCGCGCTGGGGCTGGAGCCGGAGCAGGGGCGGTGGGTTCTCGCCGGTCTCTTCGGGCTCACGCTCGGCTACACGCTGCTCTCGGGCCTGGTGGGGGTCGTGCTCACGGACCTCTTGCAATTCGTGCTCGCGCTGGGAGGCTCGTTGCTTCTCGCGGTCCTGGCGCTGCGCTCCGCCGGGGGCCCCGCCGGTCTTGTGGAGTCGCTCGTGCTGCTGAAGGGCTCAGAGGGTGCGGCTCGAACGCTCTCACTTCTGCCGCAGGGGGGCGAGGATCTCTGGGCCTTCGTGATCTACGTCGCGGTCAAGAGCTGGTCGAGCGGCAACACCGAGGGCAGCGGCTACATCGCTCAGCGGCTGCTGGCCACGCGAGACGAGCGCCACGCCCGCCTCGCGGCACTCTGGTACGCGGTGGCCAACTTCGTGCTCCGCCCCTGGCCCTGGATCCTCGTGGGTCTCTTCGCGCTCGTTCGCTACCCGGAGCTGCCGGATCCCGAGACCGGCTACGTCCGGGTGATGCTGGATCTGCTTCCGGCCGGTGTGCGCGGGCTGCTCCTCGCCAGCCTGCTCGCCGCGTTCATGTCGACGGTGGACACGCAGCTCAACTGGGGAGCGTCCTACCTCACACACGATCTCTATCGACGCTTCTTTCGGCCCGATGCGAGCGAGCGTGAGCTGGTGCGGACCGCCCGCGCCAGCGTCGTCGGGCTGGCGGCGCTCGGGGTCTGCGCGACGCTGGGGATGCCCTCGATTGCGGGTGCCTGGAAGTTTCTCGCCTCGATCACGGCGGGGACGGGCCTGATCGTGCTGCTGCGCTGGCTCTGGTGGCGCATCAACGCCTGGAGCGAGATCAGCGTTATGGCGGCCTCACTGTTCGCCGCGAACGGTCTGCTCCTCTTCACCGAGATCCCGTTTCCGTTCTCGCTGGCCATCGTGGTCGCGGTGGCCGTTCCGGTCTCGCTCGCCACCACACTGCTCACCCCGCCCGAGTCGGCGGAGCGCCTCGCCCGCTTCCACGTGCGGGTGCGGCCGCGTGGCTGGTGGGGACCCGTTGCGGCGCAGCTCGGCGACCCGCCGCGTCGCTTGGGGAGCCGCGTCTGGCTCGGTGTGGCGGCCGGAACCCTGGGGACCTACAGCCTGCTGCTGGGCAGCGGCGAGCTTCTGCTCGGCTCGCGCGCGACCGGGGCGCTCGCCGCCGCGCTGGGGCTCAGCCTGCTGGCGGCCGTCGTCACTTCACGATCTCGATCAGCTCCACGTCGAAGGCGATCGCCGCCCCCGGTTTGATGTACGGGGGCGCACCCCGGTCTCGATAGGCGAGCTCTGAGGGGCAGACGAGACGGGCCTTGCCGCCCGGCCGCATCCTCTGCACGCCCTCGGTCCAGCACGGGATCACTCCGGAGAGCGGGGTCACGAAGGGCGCGCCTCGGTTCACGGAGCTGTCGAAGACGGTTCCGTCGCGCAGTGTGCCGTGGTAGTGAACCTTCACGGTGTCGCTCGGTTCCGGGTGATCGCCCTCGCCAGGCTGCTGCTCGATGAAGACCAGCCCTGAGTCCGTGCGCACGGCGCCGGGCTTGGCGGCCTCCTGATCCAGGAATGCCGCGGAGGCCTGCTTCTCTACCTCGCTGTTCTTCGCCATGCGCGTGGCCTGAAGCTCGCGGATGCGCCCCTGGTACTCGCCGATCTCCACCCTGGGCTCCCGATCCAGAACGCCGTCCCGCATGCCGAGCTCGAGGTAGCCGAGCTCGCGCTCGCTGAGATCGAGCGGTGAGAGGTTCCGGGCCAGTGCCAGGCCGATCGCGTAGATTGTCTTCTCGTCCTCGTTGGCCAGGCTGATGTCAGGCTCGGCCCCATTGGTGGGCTGGCAGGCGAGTGCCAGACTGATCAGTGATGAAGCGGCAAGCCGCCCGCTGCGTGTGGACATCGTCCCCCCTTTCGTCTCCGGGCTTCCGCCTCGCCTTGCAGCTCTCACCGCCCCCTGACGGCTCAGCGCTCAGCGGAGGGTAAAATGGTAGCATCGGCGCCCGAGGATGGAGAGTGTGGCCGAGCGACTCTGGGAGCCGTCACCCGAGCGCGTGCGGAGGACGCAGCTCCTGCGCTTCCTCGAGCTCGTGCGTCGGCGCCACGGGATCGAGGCGTCCGACTATGCTTCGCTCCACGACTGGTCGATCCATCACCTCCCAGAGTTCTGGGCGGACGTCTGGGACTTCTGCGAGGTTCGCTTCGTTCAGGAGTACGATCAGGTCGTCGACGACCCCGAGCGCATGCCCGGCGCCCGCTGGTTCAGGGGTGCGCGGCTCAACTTCGCGGAGAATCTCCTGCGCCATCACGACGAGCGGGAGGCCCTGGTCTTCAAGGGTGAGGATCGACCTCCTGTGCGGATGCGCTACTCGGATCTCTGGGCTCGCGTGGCGCGTCTGGCCCGCGCGCTTCGGGCCTCCGGTGTGGAGCCCGGGAACCGGGTCGCCGGCTTTCTGCCCAACCTTCCGGAAGCCGTGGTCGCCATGCTGGCCACGGCGAGCCTCGGGGCGGTCTGGACGTCGTGCTCGCCCGATTTCGGAGTCAGCGGCGTGCTGGACCGCTTCGGTCAGATCGACCCGCGTGTGGTCTTTACCGCCGACGGCTACCGCTACGGCGGCAAGCCGTACGACTCGCTCGGCATCGTGCAGAAGATCCGCAGCGCGCTGCCCTCTCTGGAAACGATCGTGGTCGTGCCGTATCTGGATCCGTTCCCCGATCTGGGTCGACTGCCCGGCGCGATCCTCTTCGAGGAGTTCCTGGGCCCCGATGACAGTCCCGAGCTGAGCTTCGAGCCCCTACCGTTCGACCACCCGCTCTACATCCTCTACTCGTCGGGCACCACCGGTGTGCCGAAGTGCATCGTGCATGGAGCGGGAGGGACGCTCCTGCAGCATCTGAAAGAGCACGTGCTGCATACGGATCTCGGCCGCGAGGACCGCATCGTCTACTTCACGACGACCGGCTGGATGATGTGGAACTGGCTGGTCAGCGCATTGGCCACCGGAGCCACCGTGATCCTCTACGAAGGGTCGCCGTTCCACCCCACACCGAGCGCACTCTTCGACCTGGCGGAGAGCGAGCGTGTGACGGTCTTCGGTACCAGCGCAAAGTTTCTCTCTGCCGCAGCCAAGGCCGGGTTCCGACCGAGGGAGACCCACGATCTGTCCGCGCTGCGCACGGTCCTGAGCACTGGCTCGCCCCTCTCCGTGGAGGGGTTTGATTACGTCTACCGCGACATCAAGGAGGACGTCTGCCTGTCGTCGATCTCGGGCGGTACGGACATCCTCTCCTGCTTCGCCCTGGGCAATCCGATCGGTCCTGTCTATGCGGGTGAGCTCCAATGCCGCGGGCTCGGCATGGCCGTGGAGGCGTGGGACGAGAACGGCCGGTCGCTCGTGGGTGAGCGCGGGGAGCTCGTATGCACGCGCGCCTTTCCCAGCATGCCGGTGGCCTTCTGGAACGATCCGGACGGCCGGCGCTACCGCGAGGCCTACTTCGAACGCTTTCCGGGCGTCTGGCACCACGGCGACTACGTCGAGATCACGCCACGTGGCGGAGTGATCGTCTACGGACGCTCGGACGCGACGCTCAATCCCGGTGGCGTACGCATCGGAACCGCAGAGATCTACCGGCAGGTGGAGACGCTTCCAGAGATCGCCGACTCGATCGTGGTGGGTCAGGAGTGGGAAGGCGACGTCCGCGTGGTCCTCTTCGTCAAGCTCGACCCGGGCGTTGAGCTGCACGAAGCGCTCGTCGACAAGATCCGGCGCCGGATCCGGGAACGGACCACCCCCCGTCACGTCCCGGCGGTGATCGCCGCGGTACCAGACATTCCCTACACGCGGAGCGGCAAGAAGGTCGAGCTGGCCGTACGCGACGTGATTCACGGGCGTGAGATCCGCAACCGTGAAGCGCTCGCAAACCCCGAAGCTCTGGAGTACTTCTCGAATCGCGGGGAGCTCGCGAGCTGAAAGGAGGGCAGGATGAAGCGGTGCCGCCTGGGCCGAACCGGTCTGAGGGTCTCCGAGATCGGTTTGGGAACGATGACCTTCGGGAGCATGTGCGACGAGACGGCGAGCCTCGCAATCCTCGATCGGGCGCTCGAGGCCGGGGTCGACTTCTTTGATACGGCGGAGATGTACCCCGTCCCCCCCGAAGCCCGCTACGCCGGACGAAGCGAGGAGATCCTGGGCAAGTGGCTCTCCGGGCATCCTCGGGACTCGGTCTTCATCGCCACGAAGATCTCGGGCCCGGGCGGGGGATGGTTTCGGGTTCCGGTACGCAGCGGTCGCTCCGCTCTCGACCGGCACTCGATCGAGCGAGCCGTCGAGGCGAGTCTGCGGAGGTTGGGAACCGATTACGTGGACCTCTATCAGGTCCACTGGCCCGATCCCGACCTTCCCATCGAGGTGACGCTCGAGGGGCTGGAGCGGGTTGTCGAGGCTGGTAAGGTCCGCGTCATCGGCTGCAGCAACGAGACGGCCTACGGCCTGACACGCAGCCTCTGGATGGCCGAGCTTCACGGTCTGCCACGCTTCGAGACGATTCAGAATCCCTACAGCTTGCTGAACCGGCGCTTCGAGGATGCCCTGGCCGAGGTCTGTCGCCGTGAGCGAGTCTCCTTGCTGCCCTACAGCCCGATCGCCGGTGGTGTTTTGACGGGCAAGTATCTGGAAGGCGCCCGGCCGGAGGGCGCGCGCTTCTCCCGCTACGAGTCCGGGACGCCGCGTTCGCGCGCCATGACACGGCGCTTCGTGAACGAGCGCACGCTGGCGTCCACCGAGCGCCTCCTGCGTGTGGCCCAAGAGGCCGGGCTGCGTCCGGCGACGCTGGCCGTGGCCTGGACCCTGAGCCGCGACTACGTCGGCTCGACCCTCGTCGGTGCGACGTCTGCGGCCCAGCTCACGGACTCCCTGGCGGCGGCCGAGCGGACGCTCTCCGACGACGTGCTGGCGGCCTGCGACGCCGTCGCACGGGAGATCCCGTATCCGATGGGGTGATCGCACGCTGCACCCGAGGAACTCGCACATGATCTGCCCGGACTGCGGCAGGGAGAGCCCAGCCGGAGCGCGCTTCTGTGCCTACTGCGGAAGCGCGCTCGCCGCCGGGGTGGGACCCGTGACCCTGGGCGAGGGGCGCTATGTCGTGGATCACCTGATCGGAGAGGGCTCGCGGAAGCGCGTCTTCCTGGCGCGCGACACCGCGCTCGAACGAGACATCGCTCTTGCGCTGATCAAGGAAGAGGGGCTTGGCCGGGATGGGCTCGCGCGGGTGCGACGCGAGGTTCGTGCCATGGGGGAGCTCGGAGACCATCCGAACATCGTCACGATCCACGACATCGGGGAGGAGAACGGGCAGCTCTACATCGTGAGCGAGTACCTGCCCGGGGGCAGCCTCGAGACGTTGCTCGCGAACGCCGACGCGCACCGCCTGACGCCCCCGCGCGCCATGCGCATCGCCGAGGAGACCGCCCGTGCGCTGGCCCATGCGCACGGTCACGGAATCATCCACCGGGATCTCAAGCCCGGGAACATCTGGCTGGCCGAAGACGGGACCGCACGGCTCGGGGACTTCGGCCTGGCGATCTCCGTCGAGCAGACGCGCCTGAGTCAGGAGGGTCTGATCATCGGGACGGTGGCCTACATGGCGCCGGAGCAGGCGCTCGGGCGTGGCGCCGAAGCGCGCAGCGATCTCTATGCCCTCGGGGCCGTGCTGTACGAGATGATCACGGGCCGTCCAGTCTTCTCGGGGGACGGGGTGCTGGCGATCATCTCGCAGCACGTCAACTCCACCCCCGTTGACCCCGGGCTGCTCGAGCCGGCGATTCCCGTTCCGCTCGCGAAGCTGATCCTCTCCCTGCTCGAGAAGGATCCCGCACGCCGCCCCGCCTCTGCCCAGGAGGTGGCCGAGATCCTGCACGCGATGCGTACGGCCGCGGTGCCGCCGCAGCCGTGCGCCGAGGCCGCGGGCGGCCATCCGCTCGATCGCCTCGCTGCCGGCATCTTCGTCGGCCGGGATGAGGAGGTTCGACGGCTTCGCCAGGGGCTCGACGAGAGCCTCGCGGGTCGGGGAGGAATGCTGCTGCTGGTGGGGGAGCCCGGGATCGGCAAGACGCGCACCGCCGAGGAGCTGGTCACGTACGCGCGGCTTCGTGGCGCCGACGTGCTCTGGGGACGCTGCTACGAGGGAGAGGGCGCGCCCGCCTTCTGGCCCTGGGTGCAGATCCTGCGCGAGTCGCTCGGCGAGGACGACGACGAGGGCCTCCGAGACCGCTTGGGCGCTGGGGCCTCGGACCTCGTGGAGATCCTTCCGGAGCTGCACTCGCGGCTGCCCGATATACCGCCCGCGCCCGAGCTCGATGCCGAAGCGGCGCGCTTCCGCCTCTTCGACGCCGTCGCCCGCTTCCTGCTCAGCCTGGCGCGAGATCGCCCGCGGGTGATCGTGATCGACGATCTCCACTGGGCGGACGAGTCCTCGCTCCTCCTGCTGCGCTTTCTCGCTCGCGAGATCCGGAAAGCGCGCGTGCTCCTGCTCGGAACCTATCGCGACGTCGAGCTGAAGCGGGGCCACCCCCTCAGCCAGACGTTGGCCACGCTCGCCCGCGAGGGCATCAGCCGACGCATCGTGCTTCGCGGACTCTCCCATTCCGACGTCTCCCGCTATCTCGAGATGGCGCTCTGCGGCCCCCCGCCAGCCGGTCTCGCGGCGGCCATTCACGCGGAGACCGAGGGGAACCCCTTCTTCGTTCAGGAGGTGGTTCGGCTACTCGTCAGCGAGGGTCGGCTCGATGCGAGGCACGAGGAGGGAGAGTGGAAGCTGGCGATCCCGGAGGGGGTGCGCGAGGTGATCGGCCGCCGGCTCGACCAGCTCTCCTCGGAGTCCAACGAGCTTCTCGGCGTGGCCTCGGTGATCGGACGGGAGTTCGACCTGACGCTGCTCGAGGGCGTGAGCGGGATCGAGCGTGCGGTGCTTCTCGAGGCGCTCGAGGAGGCTCGTGCCGCCCGCGTGCTCGCTGAGGGAGCCGGGGTGCTGGGCCGCTATCGCTTCGCACATGCGCTCGTTCGGGAGACGCTCTACGAGGAGCTCTCGACACCGCGCCGTGTTCGATTGCACCAGCGTGTGGGCGAGGTGCTCGAGCGTCTCCCGACCGAGACCCGGGAACGTCGACTCGCCGAGATGGCCCATCACTTCTTCCAGTCCATCCAGGCCGGGCAGGTGGAGAAGGCCGTGGGCTATGCGGTGGCCGCTGCGGAGCACGCCGTGCGTCAACGCGCCTTCCAAGAGGCGATCACCCATTACGATCATGCCCTGCAAGCCATCGAGTTCCAGGATCCACCCGACGAGGCGCGTCGCCTGGAGCTGCTCCTGGCCCTCGGGGAGGCCCGGCGAGCCGCGGGCCTGCATCCCGCCGGTCGTGAGAGCTTTGCCCAGGCCGCCGAGCTCGCGGGCCGTCTCGGCGCGACGGATGCGCTGGCCGAGGCCGCGATCGGCTACGCCCGGACGATCCCGTTCGGCTCCGGAGATGCCCGCGCCGTGGCCCTGCTCAAGGAGGCGCTCGGGGCTCTCGAAGGTCGTGAGAGCGCGGCCTGTGCCCGGCTGCTGGGGCTGCTCGGGCTCACGTTGCGCTGGACGGAGGGAAGGGAGCGTGCCGAAGAGCTCGCCTCACGGGCTGTTGCCATGGCCCGTCGCGTGAACGATCCCCGCACGCTCGGGCACGAGCTCGACGTGCTCCACATACTCTCGGATCCGCTCCAGGACCCACACACGCGACTCGAGGTGCCGCGGGAGATGATCGCGGTGGCGCAGTCGATCGGCGATGCCGAGCTCCACTTCGCGGGCCGCGTCCATTTGATCGTGGATCTGTTCGAGATCGGCGATCTCGATGCGGTCGTGCGGGAGGCCGACGCGCTGGACGCCCTCGTCACCGTGCTGCGTCAGCCGATCCGGGAGATCAGCGCCACGCGCATCCGTGCCGCAGCCGCACTCGCGCGTGGCGAGCTCACGCGAGCGGATCAGCTCCTGGCCCAGAGCGGCGAGCTCATGGGGCGCATCGATGCCGCTACCGTCGAGCGGTTCTCGGCGTTGCAGGAGGCCATCCTGCACCTCCTGCGCGGAGATCCCGAGGCCGGTATTCAAGGGCTGGAGAAGCTGCTCGCCGTGGATCCGCTCGCGCGCCCCGGTGTGGTGCTGGCGCTGCTGCTCGCAGAGGCGAGTCGCGACGATGAGGCCCGTCGAGAGCTTGCACGCACGCGGGAGGAGGAGCGTCGCGAGGGCGCGCGGATCGCGGGCTTCTTCAACGAGTGTCTGATGGCCCGCGCCTGCGTGCGGCTCGGTGACGTGCGCGTGGCCGAGGAGCTCTACACCCGGCTTCAGGATCACGGTGATCGTTTCGCGCACGCGTTCTTCTTTCTCTTCCTGGGATCGGTTCAGGGCTACCTCGGTCTGCTGGCCACACTTCTGGGGCGCTGGGAGCTGGCCGAGCGCCATCTCCAGGCCGCACTGCGTGCGAACCGGCAGTGCGGCGCAGCTCCGTTCGTGGCCTATGCGGCGTACGACTACGCCCAGCTCTGTCTGGCTCGGGACGACCCCGGGGATCGCGAACGTGCCCTGAGCCAGGTGAACGACGCGCTCGAGCTGGCGCGCGAGGTCGGCATGAGGGGGCTCGTCGAGAAGAGCCTCGCTCTCAAGCTCCAGCTCCAGGGGATCCGACCGGGGCTCACGCCGGACGGCTCCCTGGAGGGCTCGTCGGCCGGTCTCGATGCGGCGGCTCGGGAGCTCGCCGGGCCCGAGGGATCCGAAGCCACCGTGACGCTCATGTTCAGCGACATGGAGGGCTTCAGCACCATGACCGAGCGGCTCGGCGATGCGGCGGCGCTCGAGGTCACCCGCGCGCACAATGCGATCGTTCGGCGAGCGCTTGCGGCGCACGGTGGCTACGAGGTCGAGCTGCGGGGGGACGGCTTCCTGCTGGCCTTCTCGCGAGCGGCGCCGGCGCTCGCCTGTGCGATCGCGATCCAACGGTCCTTCGCACGCTACGGAGCCGAGCACCCCGATCAGCCCATTCGTGTCCGCATCGGTCTTCACACCGGCGAGGCGCTGCAGGATGCGAACAAGCTCTTCGGGCGTACGGTCATCCTGGCCGCGCGCATCGCCGAGCAGGCTCGCGCGGGTGAGATTCTCGTCTCGTCGGTGCTCCGCGATCACGTCAGGTCGCAGGAGAGCTACGTCTTTGACGCCGGACGCGACCTGACGCTCAAGGGCCTCTCAGGCACACACCGCGTCTATACGGCGGCCTGGAGCTGAGGCCGGAAGATCGGTCAGCCGGGACGGCGCTCCGGCTCCAGGACGAGCTCGCACTTCGCGCCGAGCAGCATGGTCGCAGCCCGATTGGGCTCAAAGGCGGGCCACTCCGGCAGGCCGTCGTGACGGGGACCGCCCGACCGTGCGAAGCGGAGCCAGGCGTCCATGATCTGCCCTTGCAGCCGCTCCGCGTCGGGTCCATCGCCCGCAAAGAGATCCACACCCTTGGACCCGATCATCCCGAAGACGAAGGGGATGTCGATTCCGTGACAGGCGCCCAGGGCCCCACCGGCCGCGGGGGACTCCCAGGTGATTCGGTACGCCCAGGTGCGAGGCTCGTGCCGGGACTGGGCCTCGGCGAGCTGTCGGGCGGGGATCCCGAAGACACGATCCGTCTGCAAAGCCACGAAGATGTCGCGCGGGGAGGCGCAGCGACCCGCGAGCCGGCTGCGATAGAGCTCGATGAGGTCTCGCGCGGCGGGCGCGCGCTCGCTCTCCGGAAGGCTTCGGGGCACCCGGGCCCGCACGCGCTGGAGCAGCCCGCTCTCGTCGAGCTGCACCAGCCTCGGATCGCCGACAGCCCAGAAGCTCCACTCGTCGCGGGTGGTCCCGATCAGCAGGGGAATCCCCGCTGCAGCTCCGGCGTTGACGGCGGAGAGGGGGCTTTGTGGAAGCGTCCGGCCATCGATGACGGGCTGGAAGGTCAGGGCAGTCGAGGCGTTGGCCAGGCGTTCGAGGGTCCGAGCCTGCGCTCGCTGGATCTGTGCGAGCGGCAGCGCCTGCAGCTCGGCCGCGCTGGGATGTGAGAGCCCAGCCTCCTCCAGAAGGACGCGCGCCACGCGCGTCGCCGCGCTCGCGTGGTGAACGTGCAGAGCGGCCCCACTCTGCGCGATCGCTCGCTGGAAGAGACCGCGGGCCGCCGGCGTGCCGAGCAGCGTGCCCACGCTCATGCCGCCTGCCGACTCGCCGAAGATCGTAACCTTCGCGGCGTTCCCGCCAAAGGCCGCGATGTTCTCACGCACCCAGCGCAGAGCAGCGATCTGATCCAGCAGACCGCAGCTCCCCGCGTCGGCGAGCCGGGGATCCTCGCTCAGCTCGGCCAGGTGCAGGAAGCCGAGCGCACCGAGTCGGTAGTTGAGCGTGACGACGACGACGTCCCCTCGGCGCACGAGTGCGTGGCCGCGGTACATCGCCTGAGATCCCGAGCCGTTCAGAAAAGCGCCGCCGTGCAGCCAGACGAGCACGGGCCGCGGCGCTCCGGCATCGGCGGGGGCGTAGACGTTCAGGTAGAGGCAGTCCTCACTCTGTGGTCCCACCCCCATGCGGGCGAAGGCCATGCTGCGCTGCTCGTCCTGCGGCGCCGAAGGGCCGAAACGCGTGGCGTCCCGCACGCCCGCCCACGCCGGAGCGGGCCGTGGGGGCCGCAGGCGGTGCGTGCCCACCGGGGGCGCGGCGTACGGGATCCCGCGAAACACACGAACGCCCCGCTCCTCGACGCCCTCCAGAGCGCCGTGCTGGGTCTCGACGCGCACGCCCATGCCGCTCAGCTCTCCAGGTCCCGACGCAGGCGATCGCTCGCCTCGGCCAGGGCCCGCCGACCCGCGTCGAGCCCGTCGCTCATGGAGAAGAAGCCGTGGAACATCCCGTCGTAGCGCGTCTGCTGCGTGGGCACGCCGGCACGTTGCAGCCGGGAGGCGTACGTCTCTCCCTCGTCGCGCAAGGGGTCGAGCTCCGCGGTGATCACCGTGGCGCGCGGAAGCCCCGCCAGATCCCGCTCCCGGAGAGGGGACGCCCAGGGGTGCGTCGCCTGAGCCGGCTCGGTGAGGTACCGATCCCAGAACCAGATCATCAGCTCGCGGGAGAGCAGGAAGCCGGACGCGTTCTCACGGTACGAGGGGGTCTCGAAGTCGTGATCCGTGATCGGGTAGATCAAGAGCTGGTGCCGGAGTATCGGCCCGCCCCGCTCCCGTGCGATCAGGGGAACGACCGCCGCCAGATTGCCGCCGGCGCTGTCTCCGGCGACCGCCAGGCGTGTGGGGTCGATCCCCAGCGAGTCTCCCTGCGCAGCCACCCAACACAACGCCGCGTAGCAGTCCTCTGGAGCCGCGGGAAAGCGTGCCTCCGGTGCCAGGCGGTAGCCCACCGAGACCACCGTACATCCCGTCGCGTTGGCCAGCTTGCGGCAGGTGCCGTCGTGGGTCGCGATGCTCCCGGTCACCCAGCCGCCCCCGTGGAAGTACAGCACGGCGGGCCTCCGCGCGTTGGGCTCGGGTCGGTAGATGCGCAGCGGAAGCTCGCCACCCGGTCCCGCGATCTTGAGGTCCTCACACGCCGCGATGGGCTCCACGGGTTGCAGTGCGGCCAGGGCCTCGTAGCCGTGTCGCAGCGTATCGGGATCGGGCGCGTCGAGGTCCACGTTCCGGTCGAGGCCGAGCTTCGCGAGGATGTCCCGCGCCTGGGGATCGAGGGGCATGCTTACCTTCCTTCTTCGTGAGCGGGTGAACGACGCGCCATCATACCGCGGGAGAGGCCGTGAGCCGAAGTCCGCGCCCGGCACGGCCCCGCGGACGATTTCTGTATGCTCGCTCCATGCCCGCACTCAATACTACGAGCCCACTTCTGCTCCTGGCCGTGATTCTTGCGGCGGGAACCGGCCTGGGCCTGATCGCGCAACGTGCGCGCCTGCCGGTGATCACGGGGCAGATCGTGGCGGGCTTCGTGCTGGCTCATCTGGGTCTCCCCATCTTCGAAGGCGGTACGATCGAGCGCCTGCAGCCGCTGACCCATTTCGCCCTGGCGCTGATCGGTGTCACGGTGGGGGCGCACCTGAACCTCCAGCGACTGCGCAACGCGGTGCGGCGGCTGTCCATCCTTCTGGTCGCCGAGGCGGTTCTCACGCCACTGCTCGTCGTGGGCGTTCTGCTGATCGCGGGAGCCCCTCTCACGATCGCGGTCCTGCTCGGCACGCTCGCCATCTCCACGGCACCGGCGACGATCGTCGCTCTGGTGCGCGAGGCGCGTGCGCGCGGCGTGTTCGTCAAGACGCTGATCGCGGCGGTTGCGCTCGACAACATGGCCTGCATCGTGCTCTTCGAGATCGCGCACACGGCGGCCGCCATCGGCCTCCTCGAAGGGCTGCCACGGGAGGGCGTCCTGAGCCGGGACGTCCTCAGCGTGTTGCTGGCCTCGACCTCCCGGGTGGCCATCGCGGCTTTGATCGGATCCGTCGTGGCCTTGCTGGCCAACGCGCTCAGCCGTCGGCGGCTCCACGGTGAGAGCCTCGCCACGATCTCGGCGATCTCGATTCTGCTGACCTACGGGCTGGCCTCCAGCGCGTCCGTCTCCCCCCTGCTCGCGTGCCTGGCCCTCGGCGCGGTGCAGACGAACCTCAACCCCGAGCGTGATCGTCTGGTGGATGCCGTCTTCTCGAGCTTCGAGCCCGTGATCCTGTGCATCTTCTTCACCCTGGCCGGCATGCACCTGAGCCTGGACGGGGTTCGGGAAGCGGGTCTGCTCGCCGGGCTCTTCGTGCTGGCCCGCTCAGCCGGAAAGCTCCTGGCCTCGGACGTGGCGATGCGAGTCGCCGGGGCGACCCGCCGTGTGCAGAGCAGCCTTCGCATGGCGCTGATCCCCCAGGCGGGGGTCGCGATCGGACTGGTGATCCTGATCGAGGAGGATCCCGCCTTTGCTTCCCTGGTCGATCTCTTCGTCGCAGTCGTGCTGATCTCGGTCACGGTGAACGAGATCGTGGGTCCAATCGCCACCCGGCAAGCGCTGGCGAGCAGCGGAGAGATGGGACGCGACCGGCCGCGGCTGGTGGACTTTCTCCAGGAGGAGAACATCACGACGGATCTGGCGGCTCCCAGCTTCGAGAACGCGACCGAGCAGCTCACGGATCTGCTGATCTCCTCTCATCAGCTCCACGGCGTCGACCGCGAGGCGCTGCTCCGGTCCATCTCCGATCGGGAGGCCCAGGTCTCGACCTGCATCGGAGGAGGTCTCGCGGTTCCCCACGGTGAGCTTCCGGAGGGGATGCCGATGGTGGGTGTGATGGGCATCAGCCGCCGCGGTCTGCACTTCGACACGCCCGACGGCCGTCCAGTCCACTGCATCGTGCTCCTGGCCACCCCGCGTGGAGAACGCGATCGGCATCTCGAGGTCCTCGCGGCCCTCGCACGTACGCTCAGCGTGGACTCGGGCATCCAGCAGCGGCTCTTCAGCGCGCGCAGCCCGGCGCATGCCGCGGAGATTCTGCACGGCGAGGAGGCCGAGGACTTCAACTACTTCCTCGAGACCGAAACGGAGGGTCCCTGAGACCCATGGAGCGCAAGCTCGCCATCTGCGTGATTCACGGCATCGGGTCGCCCGATCCCGGCTTTGCCGACGAGATGATCGAGGAGATCGATTCACGCGTAGCGGGATCCGGCCACGACGCAGGTGCAATCGTCTGGAAGACGATCCACTGGTCCGACGTTCTCGAGTTCCGGCAGAGGGCCTACCTGGACGCCGCACGCCGCAGTGCCGAACTGGACTATCTGCGCCTGCGTCGCTTCGTGATCGAGGGCCTCGGGGATGCCGCGGCGTACCACAGAAACCCGACTCGCCACGCGTCCACGTACGAACGCATTCACGCCCGGATCCGCGAGGCGCTGGCTGAGGTCTACGAGCAGCCGCTCGGGCGCCGTGCGGCTCCGCTCATCTTCCTGGCGCACTCCCTGGGGTCCTACATCGTGTCCAACTACATCTGGGACGTGCAGCACGCGCCGAGCCGTGCGGGCGGGAACGCGTTCGAGCGGCTCGAGACCCTGAGCGGGATCGTGAGCTTCGGAAGCACGATCCCACTCCACGTGCTCGCCTACGACGAGATCGTCCCCATCGTGTTTCCGCCGCAGAACCTCCCCGCCCGTCTCAGGCGCAAGGCACGCTGGCTCAACTTCTACGATCCCGACGACGTGCTCGGCTACCCGCTCCGGCCCATCAACGCCGCGTACCGCCGCGTCGTCCACCGCGACATCGCGATCAACGTCGGGGGCCTCGGCTCGAGCTGGAACCCCCGATCGCACTCGCGGTACTGGACGGATGACGATTTCACGCGAGCCGTGGCCCGCTTCGTCACGAGCTTCCTGTGACTCGCTCCGGTGCCCTGGCGCCGGGAAGGCGCCGCCAGCCGGGCCCCGCCGCCCCGTCGCAGCGGTCTGGCCTCCGGACCTGCGCAGGACCTGCGCAGGACCTGCGTGGAGCTGAGGGGTGGACCGACTGCGTCAACCGCGGGCGAGAGGTGACCGATACGCTCCGGGACGATGAGTGAGCGGAACCAGACGCTGCTCGGACGCGTGGCGGTCGCCGCGCGGCTGATCACGCTCGAGCAGCTCAACGAAGCCGTCCGGGAGCACGGCCGCCGGGGAGGGGAGAGCCACCTCGGTGCCATCCTGGTCGAGATGGGCCATCTCTCGCCCGACGACCTGACGCGGGTCGTCGAGCTCCAGCGGCAGGTGATCGAGCGCGCCCGCGCCCGTCAGTCCGAACGCCGCACCGTCGTGGCGGGGGCGGACGGAGACTCACCCCAGCGCTCCGAGTCCCCGGCGCCCGAGCCGGACCCCCGGGACGAGAAGGGTCCCCTCACGCTCGAGACGCTGCTGCGCGAGGCCGTGCAGGCCGAGGCGAGTGATCTCCACGTGCACAGCGGTGCGCCCATCCGGATGCGTGTTCGGGGTCGCTTCTTCGACCGCGGGTCGCTCCCGATCGGAGCGGAGCGCGCCACCGAGCTCCTGCTGGCGCCACTCAGCGCCGAGAATCGCCGCCACTTCGAGGAGCACGGGGAGATCGATCTCTGCCACGAGGTGCCGGGGCTGGGACGCTTTCGGGCCAACCTCTATCGTCAGCTCCGCGGAACGGATGGGGTGTTTCGGTACATTCCGCCGGAGCCGCCGACGCTGGAAGCCCTGGGTCTCCCCTCGACACTCGCTCGCTTCACCTCGTTCCATCAGGGTATGCTCCTGGTGACGGGTCCCACGGGCTGCGGCAAGTCCTCGACGCTCGCCGCGCTCGTGGATCTGATCAACGAGGAGCGCCGCCAGCACATTCTGACCATCGAGGATCCTATCGAGCATCTGCACCGCTCCAAGCGCTGCCTCGTGAACCAGCGCTCGGTGAAACGCCATACGGAGTCTTTCTCGCGTGCCCTGCGCGCCGGCCTCCGTGAGGATCCGGACGTCATCGTGATCGGTGAGCTTCGAGACCGCGAGACCATCGCGCTCGCCCTCTCCGCCGCGGAGACCGGCCACTTCGTGCTTGCGACGCTCCACACCGACAACAGCGTCCGGACGATCCGACGCCTGGTGGGCGCCTTTCCACCAGACCAGCAGGAGCAGGTGCGGGCCATGCTCTCCGAGTCGCTCAAGGCCGTGATCTCCCAGCGGCTGGTCCCCACCGCCGACGAGCAGGGCCTCGCGGCCGCACTCGAGATCCTGGTCGTCAACCGCGCGGTGGCGAACATGATCCGGGAGAACAAGACGGTTCAGATGCGGTCCACGCTCCAGACGGGAGCGTCGCACGGCATGTGTCTGCTGGATGCCTCCCTCGCCGAGCTCGTCCGCACCGGGGTCGTCACACGGGAGGAGGCGCTTCGGCACTGCGACGATCCGAAGCGCATCCCGGGAGGATCGTGAGGATGGCCAGGATCGACGAGCTTCTCTCCAAGCTCAAGGACTGCGGGGGATCGGACCTGCACCTGACGGCGGGTATGGAGCCGCGGATCCGCATCCACGGCGAGCTGGAGTCCGTCGAGGGATGGTCCGTGCTCGACGACGGAGGTCTCCGGGAGCTGATCCGACCGCTCGCCAGTCCCGCCCAGTGGGCCCGCTTCGAGAGCTGCTCGGACCTCGACTTCGCCTACGGGCTCGAGGGGGTCGCGCGCTTCCGCGCCAACTACTTCGTGCAGGAGCGTGGCGCCGGTGCGGTCTTCCGCATGATCCCCGAACGGATCATCCCGCTCGAGGACCTGCTCCTGCCCAAGGCCATCGAGCGCTTCGTTCACCTGGAGCACGGGCTGGTCCTCGTCACGGGACCCACGGGCTCGGGCAAGTCGACGACCCTGGCCGCGATCATCGACAAGATCAACCGGACCTACCGGCGCCACATCGTCACGCTCGAGGATCCCGTGGAGTTCGTGCACGCGAACAAGGAGTCGGTCTTCTCCCACCGGGAGATCGGTACCCACACCGGGGGATTCGCCGAAGGTCTGCGCGCGGCCATCCGTCAGGACGCCGACGTGATCCTGGTCGGTGAGATGCGCGACTACGAGACGATCTCGCTGGCCATCACCGCCGCGGAGATGGGACTCCTGGTCTTCGGCACTCTGCACACCAACAACGCCCCCAAGACGGTCGACCGCATCATCGACTCCTTTCCCAGCGAGGAGCAGGACCAGGCCCGCTTGAGCCTGTCGGACTCGATCGCGGGCATCGTCTCCCAGCTCCTGCTCCCCACGGCGGACGGCAAGGGTCGCCGCGCGGTCGTGGAGATCCTGCTCCACAGCCAGGCGCTTCCGAACGTGATCCGTGAGGGCAACACCCCGATGATCCACTCCCTGATCCAATCGGGGCGGAGCGAGGGGATGCAGTCCATGGACGACGCGCTCTTCGAGCTGGTCGAGGCCGGGGAGATCCGCCCCCACGACGCCTACATGAAGGCCACCGAGAAGGCGCGCTTCGAGCCCTTCCTGCCCCAGGAGTCCTAGGGCGGCGGCTCCCGGCTCAGTCCGGGCTGTCGGTTTCCTCCGCGTCCTCCTCGGACGGGAAGCCGTAGTCGGCCAGGTCCTCCTTGCTGGCGACCTGATCGTCCAGGGTCTTGGGACCCGTGCCGGCCCGTGCCTCGCGCTTCTCCCGCTTGAGGGCCGCCTTCTCGGCCTTCTTCAGCTCTCGCTGCCGCTTGAGAACCGCCATCTTGCTGCGTCGTGCCATAGCCACCTTCCCGGCGTGAGGGACAGAAGCTTCCCGCGGCGCGCCGCCGCGGGGCGGTCCGTACGCCGGAGGGAGTCTGTGGAGATCTCTCGGAGAGAGCCGGCTGCGAAGAACTCTACCTTCCGGCGCCTGAGGCCGCAGGCCTCGAACCCCAAGATTATCACAGTCGGCCTGCGCCGCATGCGAGCCGCCTCAGTCCCTCTCCGAGCGGCGGCCGTGGGTCGGCTCGGCGGCCTCGCTGAGCCCAAGACGCCACCAGACCGGAATCAGACCGATCCCCAGGACGGCACAGCTCCCGATCCAGAGCGGACGCGAGTCGAGGACCACGGGAGCGGGGCTGCCGATCAACCACGAGCCTGCGGCGGTCAGCAGGGCGAAGACCGAGAGCGCCGCCAGGCCCGTGGCGGCCAGGCCCCGAGCCAGGATCCGGCGGTCTGCAGCCGGCTCCCGGCCCAGCGCACGGGCCACGGGGCCCCAGAACCCGGGAGGACGCACGCGGGCATAGAACGCGCGCAGGGCCGGGTCGGGGACGGGGGCGGTGACGAGGGAGGCGGCCACGCCGACGAGCGTCGCTCCGCAGGCCATCAGCAGCAGCCGCAGCGCCTCGGGGCTCTCGGCCATTCCGACCAGCAGGACGGGTGCCAGGGCCAGGGAGGCCAGGATGGCGCCGAGCTCTCCCCAGGCGTTCAGCCGCCACCAGAGCCAGCGCAGGACGAGGGGCACGCCCATCCCCGCGCCGAGCAGCAGGCTGAGCTGCCAGGCGAGCTGAATCGAGGAGAGCCGGATCATGACGACGAGGGAGAGGGCGAGGATCCCCAGGTTCGAGAGGCGTGCGACGCGCACCAGGGAGCGCTCCGAGGGCTCGCGGCCGAGCCAGCCCCGACACAGGAAGCGGTCGTAGAGATCGTGCGTCCAGTAGGACGCTCCCCAGTTCAGGTGCGTATCCACCGTCGAGGCCAGCGCGGCCAGCATGGCCGTGAGCATCAGGCCGCGTAGGCCGGCGGGCAGAAGCTCCGCGATACCGCGCACGAAGCTGGCCTCGCGCTCGGCCCAGAGACCCGTCACGTCGGCGGCGGGATCAACCGGGAAGAGCACGAGCAGACCGACACCGATCGGCAGCCAGAGCAGGCTGCGCAGCAAGATCTGCACGCCAGTGAAGACCACCGCGGCCTGCTTGGCGTCTCGATCGCTGCGGCAGGCCATCGTGCGCTGGGCCAGGTAGCCCGTGCCATCGGCGTTCATCTGCACCAGCCACTGGAGCGCGAGCACGCCGACGAGCGCGTAGGAGAGATCGCGAGCCCGATCGGGCGTGAACGCGAGGATCTGGCTGGGAAGGATTCCGCCTGGACCGCCGTGCGAGTAGAGCGCCGTGATCTGGGCGCTGAGGGCGACCGTTCCTCCGACCTCGTGGAGCACCCAGAGGGCGTAGCCCGCGGTACCGACCAGCATGATGGCGAGCTGCACGAGATCGGTGCGCACGACGGCGCGCAGTCCGCCGGTGGCCGAGTAGAGCATCGTGAGCAGCGCGATCGCGCCGATCGAGATCAGGTTCTCGGTCGAGCGGGTCCAAAGATCGACCGCATCGCCGCCGAGCTCACGGGCGAAGACCAGCCCGAGCGTCTCGATACCGCCACGAAGCGGCTCGAAGAGGGTGGGGGGGAGCAGCCGGCTCCAGTGCAGGAAAGGCTCGGCGATCTCCCGGGCCGCGAAGAGCACCATCGCGAGCACCGTGCAGTTGAAGACGGTTCCGAAGTACACGGCCTTGACCGCTCTCAGGGCGCTGGCCGGACGTCCGCTGTAGCGCTGCTCGACCAGCGCGGCATCGGTGAGAACACCGGCGCGGCGCCAGCACGGTCCGAGCACGAAGCCGAGCAGCAGAAAGGCCAGCGCGTAGATCCAGAGGCGCCAGAGCGAGAAGACCCCCCCCAGGGCGATCATCCCCGTCACGAGCAGGGGAGTGTCGGCGGCGAACTGCGTTGCGGCCATGCTGATCCCGGCTTGCCAGCCGCGCAGACTCCGCCCCGCCAGGAAGTAATCGTCGAGGCTGCGCCGCGCGAGCCGGCGTGTGCGCAGGCCGGCAAAGATGGCGTAGACGACGAAGGCCCCGAGGATCAGCCAGTCGGGGAGCGTCACCGCGGGATCAGAGGCCCTGGTCGTCGGGGAAGGAGGACTCGAACTCGTAGGAGCGGAGGACGCCGTTCTCGTCGAAGTGGAGCACGAGCTCGCGTTCCCAGGGCAGGCGCCAGAGGGCGAAGCTGCGGTGACGGTAGGTCCAGTGGCGCAGGCCATCCGTCACGCCCGTGTGCAGCGGGGGTCCGAAGAGCCTGAGGCAGCGCTCGCGCGTGGTCTCGCCGTCCCGGAGCTGCGTCACGGCATCGACGGGAAAGAAGCGACCCACGCTCACGCAGCCGGCCAGCAGCAGGATCGCCAGCGCCGCGACGAGGAACCGCAGCCGCGCCGCGCTCCGAGCCGGCCGGGCCGCCGCCCGACGTGGGAGCGGAGTCGAGACACGCGAGGCGCGGCTCCCGACCCGGTCCCCCGACCCGATCGCACGGTACGAGCTCCAGGAACTCAAGCGTCCTCCACGGCTGGGCTGCGGCGCTGCTCCGCGTCCAAGAGCCCCGAGAATACCCGAATCGGGACGGACCGGCGCGGGGTGGGGCCGTGGCGGGATTTGACAGTGGGACCGATCCTGAGGCTCTCTTGCCCGCAGACCGGCAGGACCACGGAGGGAGAGAAGCCGATGGAGCATCGTCGACCGGCTCCGCTCGAGGGGCTGCGGGTGATCGAGGTCTCGCTGCTGGGGCCGGCGGCGGCCACGATGCACCTCGCGGATCTGGGAGCCGAGGTCATCAAGGTGGAGCCACCCGGCGGCGACTACGTGCGGCGCATGACCTGGCCGATCGTCGAGGGCGTCTCGCTGATGCACCTGCACATCAACCGGGGCAAGAAGAGCCTGACCCTCGACCTTCGCAACCCGGCGGGGGCCGACGTCTTCCGGGATCTGGTGCGGGACGCCGATGCGGTCGTGGAGGCGATGCGCCCGGGCTCGCTGGCGCGCCGCGGCCTCGGCTACGAGCAGCTCCGCGAGCTCAATCCACGCGTCGTCTTCTGCAACCTCTCGGGCTATGGGAGCTCGGGTCCCTACCGCGACCTGCCGGCACACGGCATCGCGTTCGACACCTGGGCCGGCCTGGTCGAGCCCGCCTACGACGACGAGGGCTTCTGCTACATCCCCGAGCATCCCTCCATGGGGATGCACGCCGGCCCGCTTTTCGCAGCGCTCGGCGTGCTGGCCGGTGTGGTTCGCGCGCGCCAGAGCGGTCGCGGATGTGAGCTCGAGCTGGGGCAGGCCGACGCAGCCGCCTACATGGACTGGTACCGCAGCGAGACGTGGAAGGCCTACGAGCGGCCCGAGGACGAGGTCACCGGAAACGCCACGGACGGCTACGAACGGCGCGCACCCGGAACGGCGGGCATGCGTGAGGGCGTGCGCTACCAGATCTACGAGACCTCCGACGGCCACGTGCTCTTCATGGCCTCCGAGCGGGCGTTCTGGAAGAGCTTCTGCAAGGGGGTGGGCCGCGAGGATCTCTTCGAGTGCTGGCCCGGTGCCGAGGTGGCGGACCACGCGCGCGGAAACCGGGAGCTCCAGCGCGAGCTCCGTGAGATCTTTCGGTCGCGCAGCTCGCGCGAGTGGATCGAGTTCGGTCTGACCCAGAACACGCCGATCGCCCCCGTGAACAGCCCGAAGACCATCGTGAACGATCCGCAGTTCCAGCATCGCTTCCCGTGGTACCCCGCCGAGCGGCACGGTGCGGACCTGCTCCCGATCCCGATCCAGTTCGTCTCCGAGGAGCTCCCCGCACCAACCCGTGCGCCGCGCGCCGGCGAGCACAGCCGCGAGGTTCTCGAGCGCGTGCTCGGCTACGACGAGCAGCGGATCGCGGCGCTCGAAGCGGCGGGGGCCTTCGGAGCCGGGGACTGAGGCCCGCGCCGGCCGTGCCCCCTCGGAGCGGCAAAGGTCGGGAGGCCGTGGGCGGGGGCCGCAACTCCTTTCTTATCGCGGCAGCCCTGCTGCTTGCGACCGTGGCAGTCTACGCGCCGGTCCGGCAGCACGACTTCGTCCAGTTCGACGACAATCGCTACGTCACCGCGAACGCGCACGTTCTGGACGGGCTCTCGCTCCCAAACCTCGTCTGGGCCTTCACGACGACGCACGCGAGCAACTGGCATCCGCTGACCTGGATCTCGCACATGCTCGACGTGGAGCTCTTCGGTCCCGGCCCCGCCGGGCCGCATGCGACGAATCTGGCGCTCCACGCCCTGAGCACCGTGCTGCTCTTCGCTCTCCTGCTGCGGATGACGGGGATGCGCGGCCGGAGCGCGCTGGTCGCGGGGCTCTTCGCGCTCCATCCGCTTCACGTCGAGTCGGTCGCCTGGATCTCCGAGCGCAAGGACGTCCTCAGCGCCGCCTTCGGCCTGATCACGCTGCATCTCTACGTGAGTCACGCTCGGCACCCGAGCCGCAAGAGCGCCACGGCCGTCGCCGTGAGCTTCGCCCTCGGTCTGATGGCCAAGCCCATGCTGGTGACGCTTCCGTTCGTGATGATGCTGCTCGACGTCTGGCCGCTGCGACGGCGGAGCCGGTGGCTCTTACGTGGGAAGCTCTCGCTGCTCGTGCTCTCCGGCCTCTCCTGCTTGATCACGATCCAGGCGCATCGCAGCTCGGGAACGCTGCCGGACTTCGAGACCTTCCCCCTCGATGTGCGGATCGCCAACGCGCTCGTCGCGTACCTGGCGTATCTCGGCAAGACGCTCTGGCCGCTCGGCCTCGCCGTGCACTACCCGCATCCGGAGTCGGTCCCGTTCTGGAAGGCGACCGGGGCCGCCGTGGTGCTCTTGGGGATCAGCGCGGGCGTGCTACGGCTGCGCGGGACGGGGCCCTACCTGCTCGTCGGATGGCTCTGGTACCTCGGCATGCTGGTTCCCGTGATCGGTCTCGTCCAAGTGGGTCCCCAGGCCATGGCCGATCGCTACACGTACCTGCCCTCGATCGGGCTCTTCCTGGCGCTCGCGTGGGGCGCCGCCGAGCTCGGTCCGCGCGAGGGCTCGGCCCGTCGGGGGCGCAGCGCCCTTGCCGTGGCGGCGGTCGTCGCCTGCGTGCCGCTCACTTGGCGCCAGCTCGGCTACTGGAAGGACACGACGACCCTCTTCGAGCACGCCCTGGCCGTGACGGAGCGAAACGCGCTCGCGCACGTGGTGCTCGGCAACCAGCTCACGGCGCGCGGCTCTCCGCAGGCCGCCATCCGGCACCTCGAGGCGGCCATCGCGATCGAGCCGGACTACGCGATGGCGTGGAACAATCTCGGCACCGCGCAGCGCCGGCTCGGCCGCATCGACGCCGCGATTCGCGCCCTCGAGACCTCGCTGCGCGCCGACCCCGGCTACGCGCTGGCGCACTACAACCTGGGAGAGATCCTCCAGGCGCAGGGCCGCACCGATGAGGCCATCGAGCGCTACCGACGGGCGCTCGAGCTCGATCCCCGCCTCGTCGACGCGCACAGCAACCTGGCCATCCTGCTGGTCGCGAAGGGCCAGCCCGACGAGGCCCTGGCGCACTTCCGAGAGGCGCTGCGCATCGACCCTCGCTACGCGAACGGCCACTACAACCTGGGCAACGCCCTGCTGATCTCCGGCCGCGTGCGCGAGGCGATCCCGCACCTGGAGCGTGCGCTCGAGCTCGATCCCCGCCACCCGATGGCCGCACAGCAGCTCGTCCGGGCGCGACGCAGGGTCCACTCCGTCCAGTAGCGCGCCCGCGGGGCTCCGGGACGCGCGCGCAGGAGAGCTGAGCTCGCCGATACCGTGCCAGGACGGCGAGGAGCGGAGCCAGGACGAAGTCTTGGCTCCGATTCCTAGCGCGGGTGTGTATCCCTGCGCCGTCGGAAGAAGGGAAGGGCCACGTCGCCGAAGTGCTCGAAGACGACCTCGAGCGGGAGGTCCAGGGTGAGTTCCTCGAGAGGGAGGTCGCGGACGCCGCTGACCATGCGGACGCCCTCTTCGAGCTCGACGATGATCACGGCGTAGGGGACCTGATCCGCGAAGGGGGGGAGGAGCGGCTGGTGCGTGACGATCCAGGAGAAGAGCCGGCCGCGACCACTGGACTGTGCCCACTCCCACTCCGCGGATCCGCAGGCCGCGCACATCGCGCGCGGGAGGTGACGCCAGCGACCGCATGCGGTGCAGCGCTGGAAGCAGAGCTCCTCCCTGGCACAGCGATCCCAAAACTCGGCGCTGTACTCGTCCTGCGGCTGCGGGAGAGGTCGGCTCATCCTATCGCCTCAGGATCGCGAGGCTGCTGTCGCCCATGTCACCCCAGCCGGTGACGAGCCCGAGCTCCGCGCCCTCGACCTGGGCCGGGCCCGCCTCGCCGCGAAGCTGGCGGACCGCCTCGACGACGTGGTTCATGCCCCAGACGTGCGCCTGGGAGAGCAGGCCGCCGTGGGTGTTGAGTGGGTAACGACCGCCGAGCTCGATGTTTCCACCGCTCACGAAGGTGGCGAGCTCATCGGGCTCGCAGAGCCCGAGGGCGACGAGCTGGAGCAGCACGACCCAGGTGAAGCAGTCGTAGATCTCCAGAAAGTCCACGTCGCGCGCCGCGATGCCCGCCATCTCGAGCGCTCGCGGTGCGGCGCCCGAGAGGCCGATCCGGAACGGATCCGGTCGCCCGGCGATGTCGTCCGCGGGGTAGGGGTGCCCCTCGGCCACCCCCAGGATGTAGACGGGGGCGCGGCGCAGGTCGGGCGCGCGCTCGGCGGCGGCGACGATCACCGCGGCTGCGCCGTCGGATTCCAGACAGCAGTCGAAGAGCCGGAAGGGCTCGGAGACCCAGCGCGCGGCGAGGTACTGCTCGAAGTCGAGCGGCTTGCCCCGCATCAGCGCGCGCTCGTTGAGCTGAGCGTGCTTCCGGCACGCGAGCGCGATGGCGGCCGGTGTCTCGGGGCCGATGCCGTGCAGGAGCGCGAAGCGCTTCGCGATCCACCCGTACATCTGCACCGGCATCACCGCACCGAAGGGCAGGTAGAAGTCGCGCACCGTGCGGGCCATCGGGTTCGTGGCGAAGCGCGTGCTCCGCCGCACGCCCGGCCGCGGCCGCATGGCGGAGTAGCCGTGCCAGCCGATCGTGACGAGCACGTGACGGGCCACGCCCGAAGCGACGGCGAGCGCCGCACTCTGGAGTGCCGCGACGGGGCTCGCTCCCCCCATGGCCACGGTTGCCGCGTAGCGCAGGTCCTCGATCCCCAGATTTGCGGCGAGCTCCTCGGCGGTCATGTGGATGGGAGGCGGCACGAGGCCGTCGAGGTCCCGACCCGTCAGGCCCGCGTCCTCGAGCGCCGCGCGCGCCGCCTCGAGCATGAGCTCGACGGGGGAGGCCTCGGCGCCCCGAACGTAGGCGGTCTCGCCGATCCCGACGATCGCGGCCCGATCACGTAGGTTCAATCGCCTCTCCTCCGCCTCCCGCTCCCGGCGGCGCGTCGGAATCTCATCACCGACAGCGGGCCGAAGTCAAACGAGCGGGCTAAAGTCCCGGGCATGGGGGGAGAGCCGGCCGAGAGCGGGCGCATCCCGGAGCGGCTCGCGCGCAACCTGCGCGCACTGGCTGCGGTCGACGCAGAGCTCGCGGAGCGACTCACGCTGCCGGTGCGCGGCAGCCACGTGTGCCGCGGTGCGGACGGAGTCGTGCGCCGCCAGGGCGTGCCGCTCGAGGTTCCGGCCGCTGAGCTCGAGCGGATGCTCGAGACCCACGTCCCGGATGGCGAGACCTTCGTCTTCGGCCTTGGGCTCGGGGAGCCCGTCGAGTGCCAGCTCGCCTCGGGTCCGCGCGCGCGGCTGATCGTCTGGGAGCGCGATCCCTGGCTCGTGCGCCTGGCCCTGGGCGCGCGGGACCTCTCGGGCGCGATCCGTGAGCGGAGACTGGTCCTGCGGCTTGGCGTGGATCTTCTCGATGAGCTGCCGCTGGATCCCGATCGTGTACGGATCGTCCATCCCGTGCTCCGCTCCGTCTACGACGACGAGTGGCAGCTGCTCGAGTTGGGCGTGGGTCCACGCCGGGTGGCCCTGGGCAGCGGCGGTCCGCTCTGTGCGGGGCTGGCTGCGGCGTTGCGTGTGGAGGGCTTCAGCGTGCTGCCGGTGGATCTGGGCGGCTGGGCCCGCGAGGAGATCAGCCGTGCGCTCGCACGGCTCGACCCTGAGCTGGTCGTCTCGGTCGGGTACCTCCACGGGCTCGCGGAGTTCTGCCAGGAACAGGGGCGCCGCCTGCTCTGCTGGGAGGTCGAGACGCCGACCGACCGGGTGGCTGCGCCGCACGTCCCCACCGAGAGCACCTACCTGTTCAGCTACCGACGCGCGCAGCTCCCCGTCTATCAGGCCCTGGGGTTCCGCCACGTCGAGCACCTCCCGATCGGTGCGGACACGCAGGCGTACGCCCCCGTGAGCCTGAGCTCCGCGGAGCGCCTGCGCTACGGAGTGCCCATCGCCGTCGTCCCCACGCGGGGTGCCTCCAGCGCTGCGGCCCATCGGCGCCGCTTCCTCGAGCTCTTCTGCGGCTGGCATCCGAAGGGCGAGGCCGCGCTCTCGGAGTACGAGCGGGTCCTGGACGAGATCCTCGAGGCCCAGTGCCTGGATCCCAAGCGGCACCGGATTCCCGAGCTCGTCCTGGATCGCTTCGGGAGCTTCGTGCGAGAACTGCGCGAGCGCGGCCTACGCGACGATCCCATCGCACTCCTCACTGAGGTGGCGAACATCGCCAAGCTGCACAGCCACCTCGCCTCGCTCGGCCGCCTCGGCCTGCACGTCTGGGGTGAGGAGAGCTGGCGAGCCCTCGAGGCCCACGGGGTCCGCTGGCGGAGTGAGGTGCGCAGCCTGCGTGAGCGACGTTGCATCTTCCACGCGGCAGCCATCAACGTCGAGATCGCGGGCATCGACCCCTCAGACGTCCCCCTGCGCGTCTTCGAGGTTCTGGCCTGCGGCGGCTTCCTGATCGCCGAGCGGACCGACGATCTCGAGGAGCTCTTCCGGCCCGGCGTCGAGCTCGAGAGCTTCACGAGCCTCGAGGAGCTCCAGGACAAGGCGCGCTACTACCTCGAGCACGCCGAGCGCGCCCGCGCCATCGCCGCGCGTGGCCTGGAGGCCGTGCGCGCGCGCCACAGCCTCGACGCCCGCTTGCGCCAGATGCTCGACCGGCTGGGGCGAGCCTGAGGATCAGAGAGCTGCGACGGCCTTCACCATGCGCTGGATGATGTCCTTGGACTCGTAGATCGCCTCGCTGCCGAGGACCAGGCATGGGGCCTGATCCTTGCCGCCCTTCTGCGTCAGCTGCTCGCGGGCCGCCGCGTCCTCGGACACGTTGCGCAGCTCGATCTGACTCTCCAGGTGCAGGTTGCGCCGCGCCAGCTGCGCCGCGCGAGAGAAGCCGCAGCTGCTCTTCACGTAGAGGATCGCCCCCGCTGGAACCCCCGCGGGCGTGGTGAAGTCCTGGACTTCTCCCTTGCTCTCGCGATCGACCCGCTCGCACTCGGCGGCCAGCTCCGAGAGATCGCGTTGGCCGCCGGGTCCGACCGAGACCGCGTACTGCACGATGCCCTCCGAGTCGATGATGATCGTGGCGCGGTCCGTGATTCCCGCCCCGTCCAGGTAGACCCCGAAGCCCCGCGCCATCTCCCCCTTCGGATGGAAATCCGCGAGCAACGGGAAGCTGACCCCACCGAGATCCGCACCCCAGCTGGCGTGGCAGTAGACGCTGTCGATGCTGACACCCAGAACCTGGGTGTGTGCGGCGCGGAAGCGAGGCAGCAGCGCCTCCGCAGCCGGAATCTCCTGGCTTCAGGTGGGGGTCCAGTCCAGTGGGTAGTAGAGAAGCATCAGGTGACGCCGTCCGTTGAACTCGGACCGCGTGACCTTGCGACCCAGGTGATCATCGAGCGCGAACTCGGGCGCCCGCTCGCCGACGGAGATCATGGCTTCGTCCTCCCCTCTGAGGCCCCACGGGCCGAGGCTATTCATACCACATGGCGCAGCCCGTGGGGTGGTCGGGGGCGCCGCTGCGCGGGTAGACTGGCCGGGCCGGAGGCGCTTCCGGCGAGGCCAACCCGTGCTCCCTGATCCCGCCCCTCCCCAGATCTCCTTGCTCGATGGCTTCTTCTACGCGGAGGACCCACACCCCGCGTTCCGCTGGATGCGCGACCACGCTCCGGTCTACCGGGACGAGGCCGGGAGCTGCTGGGGGATCGCGCGGCACGCCGACATCATGTGGATCTCGAAGCGGCCCAGCCTCTTCTCGAGCGCCGCCGGGTCGCGGCCCGACTCGCCCCCGATCCCCTCCATGATCAACCTCGACGATCCCGCGCACAAACGACGCCGGAACCTGGTGAACCGGGGCTTCACACCCCGCCAGGTCCAGCAGCTCGAGCCGTTGATTCGGCGTGTCTGCCGTGAGCGCATCGGCCAGGCTCTGGAGCGCGGGCGCTTCGATTTCGTGCGCGAGGTCGCGGCACCGCTGCCCATGATCGTGATCGGCGAGATGCTCGGTGTGGCCCCGGAGGACCGAGAGCTCCTGCTGCGCTGGTCCGACGAGATGATCCTGGGTACCTCGTCCAGTGCGACGCCGGAGCGCGCCGAAGCCGCAGCGCGGGCCTTCCGGGAGTATGCGGCCTACCACGCCCGTGTCGTCGAGGGGCGCCGCCGTCGTCCGGGTGAGGACCTGATCAGCGTGCTCGTGCACGCGGAGATCGACGGCGAGAGACTGAGCGACGAGGAGCTGCTGCAGGAGAGCCTGCTGATCTTGGTCGGCGGGGACGAGACCACGCGCCACGTGATCTCCGGGGGCCTCGAGGCCCTGCTGCGCCATCCCGACCAGAAGCGTCGGCTGCTCCGTGAGCCGGCGGGTCTGCCGGTCGCGATCGAGGAGATGCTGCGCTGGGTGACGCCGATCCAGAACATGGCGCGCCACCTGACGCGCGACGTCGAGCTGCGCGGCACGAAGCTGAGCGAGGGAGACACGCTGCTGCTGCTCTACCCGTCGGCCGATCGCGACGAGCGCGTTTTCGAGCGTCCGGAGGTCTTCGAGATCGGCCGCAGCCCCAACCCCCACGTGGCCTTCGGAGGCTATGGCACGCACTTCTGCCTGGGGGCGAGCCTGGCCCGCCTGGAGCTCCGCGTCGTCTTCGAGGAGCTCCTGCCGGCGCTCCCCGCGCTCGAGCTCGCCAGCGACGAGCCGCCTCCGCGCCGGCCCTCGAACTTCATCGTGGGCCTCGAGGCGCTGCCCGTCGTCTACCGTCCCTGAGGCTGGTCTCTTAAAGGCGCTGGCGCCCAGATCCGATTCGCCCTTCGGGAGGGAGCGAAGGATGGTCTACGACGTGCTCGTCCTGGGTGCCGGCCCGGCGGGCTGGGCGGCGGCGCTTCAGGCGGCGAAGCTGGGCCTGCACGTGGGCGTCATCGAGAAAGACTCGCGCTTCGGTGGCGCGTGCGTCCACACCGGGACGCTCCCGAGCAAGACCCTGCGCCACACGATTCTGGAGCTCGTGGCGGCCCATCGCGTCGCACGGGTGGGGCTCCACACGCGCTCGCTTCGACCCCTCACGATTCAGGACCTCATGGGACCCAGCGAGGCCGTCGTCGAGGCTCACGAGCGGACGATCCGTGCGTTCTTCGAGCGAAACGGCGTCGAGGTGCTGGCGGGCTCGGCCTCGTTCGTCCGCCCGGATCGGGTCAGGGTCGCGAGCGCGGACGCCGAGCGCGAGATCGAGGCCCGGAACGTGATCATCGCCACGGGAAGCCGCCCGCGGCGGCCCGAAGCCATTCCCTTCGACGATCGGGCTGTCTGCGACAGCGACTCGCTCCTCGGTCTCGATGCCATCCCCCGCAGATTCCTGGTCCTGGGCGGGGGAGTGATCGGCTGCGAGTACGCTTGCATGTTCGCGGCGCTCGGATCGCGGGTCACCCTCATCGATCGACGCCGCGAGCTGCTGCGCTTCGTGGATCAGGATCTCGTCGATACGCTCAAGCAGAGCATGCGACGGAGCGGGATCCGCCTGATGCTCGGAGAGGAGCTCGCCGAGATCTGCATCGAGTCCGGGGGGCGGGGACCCGCGGCGTGTCTGACGCTCTCTGGAGGCCGACGGGCGCGGGGCGATCGCCTGCTCGTGGCGGCCGGCCGAGAGTCCTGTACGGCGGCGCTCGACCTCGAACGGATCGGCATCGCCTGCGCCCCGTCGGGGGAGATCAAGGTGGACGAGCACCACCGCACCGAGGTGCCGGGCGTCTATGCCGTCGGTGATGTGATCGGCTTTCCGGCGCTCGCCTCGACCAGCATGCATCAGGGCCGCCTCGCCGTGCTGCACGCGGCCGGGTGGCCGCTCCCACCCGCGTCGCCCTTGCCGCTGGCGCTCTACACGATTCCCGAGATCTCCTCCGTGGGGCGGTCGGAGGAGGAGTGCCGCGCAGAGGGCATCGGGTACGAGGTGGGCTACGCCCGCTACGCGGAGACGCCACGAGGACAGATCCTGGGCGATGAGGACGGGCTGCTCAAGCTCGTCTTCCGCCGAGAGGATCGTCGGATCCTGGGCGTGCACCTGATCGGCCAGAACTCGAGTGAGCTCGTGCACACGGGCCTGACCCTCTTGCAGCTCGGTGGCACGCTCGAGGACATCCTGGCGGCGGTCTACAACTATCCGACGCTCTCCGAGGCCTACCGCATCGCCGCCCTCGACGGCGTGAACCGTCTCTAGCGCGCGGACTGAGCTGCGAATCCGGGAGGGTCGTGCTGCGGGTGCCGGCCGCCTGGTCGTTGAGCCTCACCTCGATTAAGCTTGGGGCCATGGAGAAGCTGCTCGTCTATCACAACCCCGGCTGAGGTAAGTCGCGCGGCGTGCTGGAGATCCTGCGCGAGCGCGGCGTCGAGTTCGACGTCATCGAGTATCTGAACAGCCCCCTCGACCGCGCGGCGCTCGAGGGCCTGCTCGATCGCATCCCCGATCCCGCCCAGGGGCTCGTGCGCCGGGATCACCTCTTCAAAGAGCTAGGGATCGGTGCGGACCGCACGGAGACGCGCGAGGCGGTGCTGGATCTGCTTCTGGAGCACCCGGCGCTGATGCAGCGTCCCGTCGTTGTTCGAGGGCCTCGCGCGCTGATCGCACGCCCGGCCGACAAGGTTCTCGAGCTGCTCACCTGAGAGAGATCCGCACGCGTTTCGGCTGCAGGGCCTGCACGGCCATGCCGGAGGGGAGCTGGACATCGTGGGCCGAGATCTCGAAGGTGCGCCGGCCGAGGGCGGCGAGTGACGCGTCGACGCGCAGCCGCAGGCTCTCGTCGTCGAGCAGGAGAAGGTCGCGCCGTCGGCCTCGCAGTGTGGCTCGAATCTCGGCCGGCTCGACCTCCTCGAGCTCGAGTTCTTCGGGTAGACCGCGGACCTCTACGGGGATCGGAAGGGTGATCTCCGCCGGGTGAGATCCCGGGACCAGCAGGGCCCAGAGCAGCGTCGCCGTCGCCACCGAGATGAGCTTGGCCGCGCGATCCTGCGAGAGGATCTGCAGCACGCCCGGTCGGCTCTGGAAAAGCGGGTGGCGGCTGCGGTAGAAGCGGTCGATGATTCGGCCGAGCTGCTCGCGGCTCGTCACCTTGAGCAGCTCACCGTCCTGTGCCGCGGCGAGGGTGCCGCGCTCCTCGGAGACGACCAGGCAGAGCGCGTCCGTCCGCTCGGCGAGCCCGAGTGCGGCGCTGTGCCGGGTCCCGCGCGCGCCATCGAGTTCCGCGCCGCGGCGTGAGAGCGGAAGATGAACCCCGAAGCGCTCGATGCGCCGATTGGCCACGAGGGCGGCCCCATCGTGCCCATCGGAGTGCGGATCGAAGAGGCTCTGGAGCAGCGCACCACTCAGCTTGCCGTCCAGCTCGATGCCTCCACGGACGTAGCGATCGAGGAGCCGGCGTCCCGGCAGCACCACCAGCGCACCGCGCCGCTGAGCCGCCAGCTCGAAGAGCCACTCGACCAGGATGTCGCGTGTGTCCAGGCGCGGCTGGGTCTCGTGACCCCGGCGCAGCACCCAGCTCGCGAGCTCCTCGAACGCCTGGCGCAGCTCCTCTTGGAACACGACCACCGCCACGAGGACGGAGACGGCGAAGAGCGCTTGGAAGACGCGCGTCGTCAGCTCCAGGTCGAGCAGCCGGGCGGCCAGATAGAGCAGGCCCAGCATCAGGAAGCCGAGCGCGAGGGGCAGGGCGCGAGACCGCCTCAGCCAGACGATCACCGCATAGACGAGACCCGTGATGAGAGCGATGTCGAGCGCGTCGAGCCAGCGCAGCTCCGCGAGCAACTACGGCCTCCCCCCCTCCTGCGGCGCCGTCCGGGAGAGCAGAGCTTAGCCCGCGACGCGCGGAACTTCCCATCGTGCCGATGGCTCAGGCAGGGACGGGTGTGGCGCGCTCGATCAGCTCGCGGAGAGGCGTGCCCGCGGGGAGGGTTCCGAAGCAGAGCCCAGCATCCCGCGCCAGTCGGGAGGCAGAGAACGCCTCAGCCACGGACGACGGCGCGTGCCGCACGAGCAGCGAGGCCTGGAGCAGCACGGCCATGTGCTCCACGACACGCCGAGCGCGCAGCTCCGCATCGGCCGGGTCGGCGAGCTCCTTCTCCAGCTCCGCCACACCCGCGTCCAGGCGAGCGTCCCCTCCCCGGGCCAGGCGCAGCTCGTCGAGAAAGGCCGGCAGCGTCTCCGGCTCGCGGACCATGGCCCGCAGCACGTCCAGGCAGATCACGTTCCCCGAGCCCTCCCAGATCGCATTGACGGGAGCCTCGCGGAAGATCCGCGGCAGGATCGACTCCTCTACGTAGCCGTTCCCGCCCAGGCACTCCATCGCCTCGTACACCATGTGGGGCGCCCGCTTGCACACCCAGTACTTGGCGACCGCCGTGGCGATCCGGGCGAAGGCGTTTTGCGCTGCGTCGTGGGGACGCTCGTCGTAGGAGCGGGATAGACGCAGCATCAGCGTCGTGGCCGCCTCCGACTCGAGCGCGAGGTCTGTCAGAACGTTCTGCATCAAGGGTTGATCCTGGAGCTTGTGACCGAAGGCCGTACGAAACCGCGCGTGGTACGCAGCCTGCGCGATCGCCTGGCGCATCAGCCCGGCGCTCCCCGCCACACAGTCGAGCCGAGTGTGGTGGACCATCTCGATGATCGTCCGGACCCCCCGACCTTCCTCGCCGATCAGGACGGCCCAGGTCCCCGGGTACTCGATCTCGGCTGAGGCGTTCGAGCGGTTTCCGAGCTTGTCCTTGAGGCGCTGCAGGTGGATGGGGTTGCGGGTTCCATCGGGGCGCCAGCGCGGGACGAGGAAGCAGCTCAGTCGATCCTCCTCGGTCTTGGCGAGCGTGAGAAACGCATCGCAGAAGGGCGCAGAGCAGAACCACTTGTGACCGACGAGCGTGTAGGCCTGCCCGGAACCAGGTCGGCCCAGCGGCGTGGCGCGTGTCGTGTTCGCCCGGACGTCGCTGCCGCCCTGCTTCTCGGTCATCGCCATCCCGATCAGCACCGAGCGCTTCTCCGGAGCGGGCCGATCGCGGGGATCGTACTCGGTCTCGAGTATGCGCGGCTCCCACTCCGCCGCGACGTCCGGTTGCTGACGCAGCGTCGGTACGCAGGCAAAGGCCATAGTGATCGGGCAGCCCGAGCCGGCTTCGATCTGGGCCAGCATGTAGGTCATGGCGTTGCGGGCCACGTGGGCTCCGGGCTCCGCGTGACGCCACGGGAGACAGTGCAGCTCGTGCGCCATGGCGGTCCGCATCACCTCATGCCATGCGGGATCGAACTCGACCTGGTCGATGCGGTGTCCGAAACGGTCGTGCGTGCGCAGCTCCGGTGTGTTTCGGTTCGCGAGTCGCCCGAGCTCTCGCGTCTCGCTCCGGCCCATCTCGACGCCGAACGCAGCCACCCGGTCCTCGCCGAAGCCCGCCCCTTCGCGCGCCAGACCCTCCATGAGGACGCGGTCGGTCCGGTAAAGGTCGTAGCTGTCAAGAGGCGGAGGCTGGTTGATCACCTGGTGAGTCATGGCCCAGAGATTAGCTTTAAGAAGGGAGGACACTAGCCGTGTCCTGCGGCGTTCTGCCTCATCGCTCGAGGCACCTCCCGAACGCCGCCCGCTGGTCCTTGAAGACGGAATCCACCTCCGCGGGTCGCTCCGCGCAGACCTCGCCCAGGGAGCGGTCCATCTCCTCGAGAGCTCGGGTCTGGCAGAGCCACTCCTTGCGGCTGATCTCGTGAAGCTGCAGCGCCTGATCGATGTCCCAGCGCTTAAGTCGGTGCACGGTCCCCTGGTAGCGGCACGGCTCGTCCCGAGCGAGCTTGCGGGGCTCCAGCGCGATGAGAGCCATACTGGCTTCGGTGTAGCCTTGCCTTCTGGCCTTCTCGTACCACTCGGTCGCGAGGTCGAGGTTGCGCTCGACGCCGAGGCCCGCGGCGTAGATCGACCCGATCATGAACTGCGCGTGGGGATGTTCGGCATCGGCGGCCTTGCTGTACCAGCGCAACGCCTCGGCGTAGTCTTGAGCGACTCCATCGGCACCCCGGAGGTAGATCTCCCCCAGCAAGGTCTGGGAGTTGGGCTCGCCGTGGTCCGCGGCCCGGCGACACCACGCGACCGCGCGGACGGGGTCCTTCTGGCGTTCCTTCCCGACCAGGTACGCATGACAGAGCAGGTTCTGCGCCTTCAAGTCGCCGGCGATCGCGCTCTCCAGCAGGGGATCGCTCGCGTTCGGCCAGAGTGCGCAGCCCGGGATCGTCAGCGCAACCGCCAGGAGGCGTGCCGCCCTCCCGCTCTCGGCGACCCGTGGCTCCCTCATTCGGACCTCCGCTCCGACCCCGACGCTGCCGGAGCCTCGAGTCATGTTCTAAGATGGGGCCTGTCGCTGCAAGAGGTCTGGGCCCCCGAGCGGAGCCGTACGGAGGGAGAGCGAATGACTTCAGCCACGACGCGTTTCGATCCGCCCTCGTCCGTCGAGCGCATCTTCAACCGGGTCTTCGGCGTCCTCGTGGGTCTGGGACTGGGGCTGGGGCACAACTACCTGCTCCAGGTACGAGGTCGCCGGAGCGGCCGCCTTCGCTCCACACCGGTGAACCTGCTCCGGGATGGGGAACGACTCTATCTCGTGGCGCCGCGGGGTCGGACCGATTGGGTCCGGAACGCGCGCGCGAGCGGAGAGGTCCGGCTCAAGAAGGGTCCGACCCGCCGCCGCTACGCGTTGCGAGAGCTGCCGGACGCCGAGAAGCCGCCGCTCCTCGCCCTCTACCTCGAGCGCTTTCGGCCCACCGTGCAGCGCTACTTTCCCATACCGGCTGGCTCTCCCCCGGAGGCCTTTGCGGCGCTCGCGGGGAGCTATCCGGTCTTCGAGCTCGAAGCGTGAGTCGCCGGCGGACGTCGAGCGGCTCGGAGGAGGAGGCGAGCCCGTGTTCATCGCGATGAATCGATTTCGGATTACGCTTGGCCGCGAGCAGGACTTCGAGGCGCTCTGGAAAAGGCGCGAGTCCTACCTCGAGGGCCTCGATGGATTTCGCGAGTTCCACCTGCTGCGCGGTCCGTCGGACGAGGAGTCCACGCTCTACGCCTCGCACACCGTCTGGGACTCGCGAGCGGCCTTCGAGGCCTGGACCGAGTCCGAGAGCTTTCGCAAGGCCCACGCCCAGGCCCGCGCTCCCCAGGGAACCTACCTCGGCCACCCGCGCTTCGAGGGCTTCGAGGTGATCCTCTGAGCGGCGTCGGGCCCTGTGACTCAGATCTCGTAGTCGTGGCGCCGCGAGCCCGCCCGGCTCGTGCCACCCTCCTTCCACCCCGCGCGTTGCAGTCCATCGAGGAAGAGCTCGAGGTCCTTCCAGCGCCGAAAGGGGTAGGTCGATTCCAGATAGGCGCGCGAGAGGTCGGACTGTCGGCGGAGGAGCTCCTCGAGCGCCACGTGGACTTCGGTTTCGCGGCCGGCGTGGCCCGGCGCGGCGACGAGCCGCTGGTGCGCGCGCACGTTCTCGGGGCTCTCATCGACCGCGCGGCGTGCGAAGTCGATCGCGTCCTCGTGGTGGCCGATCAGGAGGTGAGACAACGCCAGATCGGCCAGGACCGCGGAACGGGACTGAAAGCGCGGGTCGAGGCGTAGCACGGCCTCGAAATGTGGGATCGCCTCTGCGGGTTGTCCCGCGAACTCGAGGACGCAGCCGAGGAACTGGTAGGAGAGTGCTGCGCTCGGGTTCAGGGACCTCGCCTGCTCCTCCGCCGCGATCGCGCGCGCATGATCCCGCTGGGTCCAGAGCCACGCGATGCCCAGCAAGGCGTGTGCGAGCCAGTCTCTCTCGTCCAGCTCCACGGCACGCTTGGCGGACGCGAAGACGCTGGCGAAGGCTCGAGGCGGATTCTTGGTCCAGCCCAGCAGAGCCTGGTGGAACTGGCAGAGGGCGAGAATCGAGAGCGCATAGCTGGATTGGGGGTCCAGCTCGGCGGCCCGCTTTGCGAGCCGGAGGGCTTCCCGCGGGGCACTCCGATCGCCGCTGTGGAGCTGCCAGAGAGCGCGCAGGCAGCAGTCCCAGGCATCGTACGACTCGGGCCGCTTACGCGACTTCGCTGCTGCTCCGCGCGGCTCAGCTCCGGCTCCAGGCTCTCGATGATGCGCCGTGTGATCTCGTCCTGTAGCTCGAAGACATCGCTCAGCGCACGATCGTAGCGATCAGCCCAGAGCTCGCGGCCCGTCGTCGTCTCGCTGAGCTGGGCGGTGATGCGGATCTGCGTCCCGGCCCGTCGTACGCTCCCCTCGAGCAGGTAGCGAGCTCCGATCTCTTCCCGGATCGTCTTGGCGTCGATCGCCTTGCCCTTGTAGGCATACGTCGTATTGCGCGCGATCACGGGAAAACAGCGCCAATACGAGAGCGCGGTGATCACGTCCTCCGTGATGCCGTCCGCAAAGTACTCCTGCTCGAGGTCCCCACTCAGATTGCGAAAGGGCAGCACGGCGACCGTGGGGTGTGACAGGAGATCCGGCGGCGCCGCGCCGGCAGCCGGGGATCCAGCGTGCACGGGCGCTTCGGCACCGATCCGGTACACGCGCACCGGCTCGGCGATGTTCTTGAGCCGGATCTCGCCCTCGTCCACGCATAGCCTTCCCAGCTTGCTGCGAACCTGGCGGTAGAGATCCCCAGACAAGGCGATCCCACCCGGATCCGCCAGGCCCTCGAGCCGTGCGGCGATGTTGATCCCCTCCCCGTAGAGCCGCCCCTCGTCGATGACCAGGTCGCCCAGATGCAGGCCGATCCGGAACTCGAGTCGCTTGTCGTGCGGCATCTCTGCATTGCGTCGCGCCAGCTCCGCTTGGGTGGCGAGCGCACAGGCGAGTGCGTCGTTCGCGCTGGGGAACTCCGCGAGGAGGTTGTCACCGGGCGAGTCGACCACGCGACCGTGGAAGCGGTCGACCGCAGTCTCGATCGCCTCGCGGTGGGCGGTCAGCACCTGGACGGTGCCCAGATCATCCTCGCCCATGTGCCGGCTGTACGCGACCGCGTCCGCACTCAGGACCGCCGCCAGCCGACGCTCGGTGCCACTGGATGACATCGGAGCCCCTCCGAGTGAACTCCCCTTGGCAGCATAGCATCCCGGCCACTGGGGACCGCGCCATCGGCGCCCCCTCCGGCTCTTCACTCCTCCAGCGCCACGCCGTAGTGGTCCGTGTAGAACTCGAAGTCCTTGCGGATCCGCTCCGCGGAGAGGCTGTAGTCCTCGGGTGCGTAGCGGTGGGCACCGTGCTTGCCCCGTGGCTTGTCCGCGAGGTAGGCGAGAATCCGCTCTGCAAACCCGTCGCTGAACTCGAGCCCGAGCTTCTCATACACGCCGCGAATGGCGGAGACCGGATCGGCCATGAGCTGCTGGAAGTGCAGGTCGGCGATCTGGCCGGAGGGGATCGTGCCGTCGGCGCGTTCGTTCATCATGTTCCTCAGCAGGCCTCGGTAGGAGAGGTGGATCATCTGTCCCAGAGCGATCAGGTCCACGTCGTTCGCGCGTGACCAGCGCAGAGACCCGGTGATGCTCACGGTCGAGGGGATCGTCTTGAGCGGATCCCGGTGCGTCTGGATGATGCGCAGGTCGGGGTAGTGCCGAAGCCTGACGTCCAGGCAGCGCGTGTGGGCCGCCGACTTCAGCACCCAGCGCCGGGGGGACTTCCCGTGCTGAAGCAGCTTCAGGACCCTCTCGTGCCAGTCGTAGGCGCTGGTCGGGTTGCGGCGGATCTTCCACTCCATGTAGCTCTTCGCGCTGTAGAGCGCCGTCCAGTAGTCCGACGAGAAGTCCATCGCCATGAAGTGGATGCACTCCACCGGAAGGTCCCAGCCGTGCTCGTGCGCGGCGAGCATCTCGGGCTGCAGATCATCCCAGAGCTCGTTGTCGCACTGCCCGATCTCGCTGCGCGTGATGCCGTCCGCAAGCGTCCGCTCGGGCGGTGCGACCGGGCTGGCGGCCTCCCAGCCCCGCGGCGCCCGGGCGCTCGGGTCCTGATCCAGCAGCTCGAACAGGATCGTCGTCCCGGAGCGGCCCTGACCCATGATCAGCACCGGAGCGACGACCCGCTCTTCGAGAACCTTGGGCTGCCGCTTCAGTGCGTCCACGACGAGGAGCCGGTTGCGCAGGGACCGGAGCACGTCTCTCCGCGTCAGCAGCCGGCCGATCGTTGTGAGATCGACGTCTCGTGTGAGCGACCTCAACAGAACGTCATACGCCTCGCGCCAATCATCGTCCCCGAGGTCCGAGTGCCCCGTTGAGGCCTTCGCGCTCTCCAGCATCTCGTCGGGGTCGAGGCCCACGAGATGCCTCGTGCCCCCCACCGCCGACCCGAGGTAGTTCAAGCGTCGCAGCCAGTTCTGTCGCTCCGTCCAGGCTCTCCTCCTCCGAAGCGCAACGAGTTCGACGATTCTAGCGCTCGGCGGGATGCCAAGATCGCGTGAGCGCCGATCCCGAGCGCCGAGAGAGTACGCGCCTCGATCCGTACTCGTGTGCGGTGGTTGCGGACTGATGCGGAGTCTCCAAGGGTCACGGGTGGGGGCCAGGAGCACACCGGTCTTGCGGGTGTACGGCCCACCCTCCTTTCTGGAACCGAGCCCCATCACGCACTTACACATTTCTGCTTCCCACCGGTCCCTCGGGGGTGCACGATCGTCTCCGTGGGAATCTGACGGCAGCTCTCGAGCTTGCTGGCAATAGGTGCCCGGTCAGGCCGGAGCGAAGGAGGGAGACATGTGTACCCGGAATGAGCTCTGGATCGGGGCGGCCCCGGCTCTGGCCCAGACGAACGATCATCTCAAGTGCTACCAGATCAAGGGTGACCTGAAGCTCAAGGGCTTCGTGGACCTCGAGACGCCGCAGGTCGGGCTCGAGCCGGGCTGCAAGATCACCAAGGCCAAGTTCTTCTGCGCGCCCGCGACGAAGAGCAACGTGGACGTGGTGGATCGCGCGAAGCAGCCGGTGACGCCGCTGCCCCTGAGCGCCCTGCCGGCGCCGGGCGATCGTCTCTGCTGGCAGGTGAAGTGCCCCGAGCCGTTTCCGGCCGATCAGGTGGTGACGGATCAGTTCGG
>JBHHVJ010000005.1:0-101188 GCA_046754285.1 Myxococcota bacterium
GCTGTAGACCATCGCGCCCCGCACGCCGGGGACACGGTTGGCCACCATGCTCATCCCAATCCCGTTGTTGCAGATCAGGATGGCCCGATCGTTTCGGCCCTCGGCCACGCTACGCGCCGCGGGAGTGGCGAAGTCGGGGTAGTCGCAGGAGTCCTCGGAACGCGTGCCGAAGTCCTCGACCTCGTGACCCAGCTTGCGGAGCTCATCAGCGAGAAGATGCTTGAAGGCCAGGCCCGCGTGATCCGAGGCGATCGCGATTCGCATCGCTTCCTTTCCAGCCCGCCCGCCTATCCGCTCGTCGGCCAGTTCGGGTGCCAGGGTCGCTCACGCTCGAAGGCACGCGCCGCTTGCAGCACACGATCATCGCGGTGCCAGGGACCGACGATCTGCATGCCGGTCGGTAGGCCCGCACGCGAGAGACCCACGCGAACACTCGCGGCTGGATTCCACGAGAGGTTGAACGGAATTGTAAAGGCCGCGATGCCCCAGACCGGCTGGGGGCGTCCCTCGGTCTCCCGCGGGAACGGTCCCTTGGCTGGGGGGGGGTCGAAAGGCATGGTGGGCGTCAGGAGCAGGTCGTAGGACTCGAAGAGGTCGGCGACCCAGCGGCAGAGGCGCATCCGGGCACGCTCCGCGGCTCCGAAGGCCTCCGGTGTCATGTCCCAGCCCATCTTCACGCCCCGCAGGAAGCCACGCCCGAAGCTCTCCTCGTGCTCCGGAAGCATGCCGTGGAGCTCCGCCGCCATCTCGAAGGCCCCCAGCAAGCCCCACTCCTGACCGAGGGGCGGAGGACCTCCCTCGATCGGCTCGACCCGATGACCGAGCTTCTCGAAGACGAGTGCGGCGTCGTACACCGCCTCAGCGATGTCGGACTGCACGACCGCGTGTCCGAGATCGGGCGAGTAGGCGATCCGCAGACCCTCGGGGAGATCCCTCGCCAAACACTCGAGGTAGGAGAAGCCCGGGTGCGGCAGGCTCTTGGGATCGCTCGGTGCAAAGCCCACGACCTGATCGAGGACGAGCGCCGCATCCTCGACCGTTCGCGTGAGCGGCCCGTAGACCGAGGTGTCGTCGTGGCTCCAGCGGTGCGAGGGCCCGCGGGGAACCCGCCCAAACGAGGGCTTCAGACCGAAGGCTCCGGTGAAGCTCGCTGGGATGCGGATCGAGCCACCTCCATCGCTCGCCGTGACGAGCGGCAGCATTCCGGAGACCAGAGCCGCGGCCGAGCCCCCGCTCGACCCACCCGGCGTCCGCTCGGGGTTCCAGGGATTTCGCGTCACGCCATAGACGAGATTCTTGGTGATCGCGGTGTAGCCGAACTCCGGCGCGTTGGTCTTTCCAAGCACGATCGCTCCCGCCGCACGCAGACGGGCCACCTGCGTCGAGTCCGCTTCCGCCAGCCGATCCTTGAAGGGAAGCGATCCCTGCGACGTGACGAGCCCCTCGGCGTCCTCAAGATCCTTGACGCCGAGAGGAACCCCCTCCAGGGGCCGCGCGCTCCCCTCGAGGAAGCGCCGGTCTGCCTCGCGTGCGGAGGCGAGCAGGCGCTCGGATTCGTGGAGGGCCACGACCGCGTTCAGCTCAGGATTGACCTCGTCGATTCGGTCCAGCACGGCCTCCATGAGCTCGACGGCCGAGGCCCCCCGCTCGTGCAGCTCCCTCGTCAGCTCCAGGAGACTGAGATCCAGCAGCTCGTTCATGGGGACATAGTATCTCCGCGCCGCTCCCGTTGCTCAAGGCGCCATGCGAGCGGGGTTCTCCCGGCCCCTCGCGATCGCCGAGTCGTGCCTGTGGCCCGCGGCCCGATCCTAGCGCGGTTGGACGCGTCTCCCGGGCGGTGCTATCCCCCGTCGAGCCCAGGAGGAGGCGTCCGTGCCCAGAGAGTCGACGAAGGGAACGCTGCCCGTCCTGTTCAGCGTGGTCGTGCTCGACCTGATCGGCTTCGGGATCGTCCTCCCGGTGCTGCCCTTCTACGCGCGTGCTTACGGCGCTGGCGGCTTCGAGCTCGGCGCGCTGCTCACGAGCTTTGCGGCGTTCCAGTTCCTCTGTGCGCCGTTCTGGGGCCGGCTCTCCGATCGCATCGGCCGGCGGCCCGTCATGATCATCACGATCGCGGGCACCGGGCTCTCGCTGCTCTGGCTCGGTCTGGCCGACTCCATGCTGGATCTGTTCGCTGCACGAATCCTGGCCGGCGTGTTCGCCGCGAACATCAGCGTGGCCACGGCCTACGTCACCGACGTGACCGAAGAGTCGGAGCGAACCCGCTGGATGGGAATGATCGGCGCGAGCTACGCCGTGGGCTTCGTGGCCGGCCCCGCAATCGGCGGGCTGCTCTCGCCCACGGCGACCGAGCTGGGGCTGCGCTTCACGCTGATCGGTGGGCGCGCGGCCGAGCTCCTCTCGCCCTTCGGCTACGGGATTCCCATGCTCTTTGCATCCGCTCTTGCGGCTCTGAACCTGGTCTGGGCCGCGCTCTCGCTGCGGGAGCCGCCGGGACACGTACGCGGGGAGGGGTCGGGGCTCCCACGACGGGAGACCCTGCGCAACCCCATCGTGCTCCGACTCTGCACGATCTACTTCCTCTTCTCTCTCGCGGTCACGCAGCTCGAATCGCTCTTTGCCTTCTGGATGCTGGACCGCTTCGGGTACGGAGCCCGCCAGGTGGCCACCCTGCTCGTCGCGATGGCGATCGTGATGGGCGGAATCCAGGGCGGCGCCATGCGGCACCTCTCCCGCAGCTTCGGGGAACGAAAGCTGCTGTTGAGCGGTACGTTCCTTCTGGCCGTGGCGCTCGCGACCCTGCCTCTGGCCGCGAGCGTCACGTTGCTGCTGCTTCCCCTGCTCGGCTGCGCACTGGGGCGAGCGATCAGCCATCCCGCGATGCTGAGCATGGTCTCGCTCGCTGCGAGCCCCGAGACTCGCGGGTCCGTCATGGGTACGTTCCAGTCGAGCGCCTCGCTGGCGCGGGTCCTGGGCCCGATCGGGGGTGGGGTGCTCTACGATCTGAGCGGGTCTGCGCCTTTTCTGCTGGCGGCCGTCCTGATGATCGGGTCCGCCTCGCTGGCGCGGCGTCTGCCCGCAGGAGAAAAGTCTGCCAGCGAGCCGCCCGCGTAGGGTAAGCTCGGGCGAATGCTCGCTGCCATCTCTGCTCTGCTCGCTGCTGCTCTGCTTGCCGCCGCTCCCGTCTCGGCGGAGACCGACTTCATCACCTTCGAGACGGGGCTCGTTCGGCCCCTCGCCCTCTCCCCCGACGGAACGAGGCTCTTCGCGGTCAACACACCGGACGGCCGACTTGAGATCTTCGACGTCGGCCAGAACGGTCTGACCTGGGTGGAGTCGGTCCGCGTGGGGCTTGAGCCGTGCGCGCTGGCCGCGCGAACGGACACCGAGGTCTGGGTCGTCAACCACCTCTCGGACAGCGTGAGCGTCGTCGACGTCGGGTCCGCCCCCGCCCGCGTCATCCGAACACTGCTCGTGGGAGACGAGCCCCGCGACATCGTCTTCGCCGGACCCGGCAGAAGCCGCGCGTTCATCACGACGGCGCACCGCGGCCAGCACCGCACGCATCCGTCCCTCGTGGGCGTTCCGGGTGCGGGCGATCCACAGCTCACGACCCCCGGGATCGGACGCGCGGACGTCTGGGTCTATGACGCCTCGGCGCCTGGCGTGGCGATCGGGGGAAGACCGCTCGCGATCCTCTCCCTCTTTGGTGACACGCCGCGGGCCCTGGCGGTGAGCCCAGACGGCGCCACGGTCTACGTCGCAGTCTTCCAGTCGGGGAATCAGACGACCACCCTACCTGAAGGCGTCGTCTGCAACGGGTTCGGCCCGGACCCTTGCGTCCTCGGTGGAGTGATCTACCCGGGCGGAAACCCCGGCCCCCCGACGAATCACGCCGGCGACCCGGCCCCGGAGACGGGCCTCATTGTCAAGTTCGATCCGGCCTCGGGCGAGTGGCGCGACGAGCTCGGGCGGGACTGGAGCGCGGCGGTACGCTTCGACCTTCCGGACCGCGACGTCTTCGCGATCGACGCCACGACACTCGACGCGGGCGGTGCGAGCGCCTTCGCGCACGTAGGGACGGTTCTGTTCAACATGGCCGTCAACCCCGTCAGCGGCAAGGTGTACGTATCGAACGCGGAGTCGATCAATGCGGTCCGCTTCGAGGGACCGGGCGTCTTCGGCGGCAGCACCGTACAGGGACACCTGGCCGAGTACCGGATCACCGTGCTCGAGCACCCGGACGCCGTCCGGCCCCGTCATCTGAACAAGCACCTCGACTACGGGACCCTAGCGAGCCTGCCCGACGGCAGCCCGAACCCCGCCTTCAACAAGTCCCAGAAGCAGAGCAGCCTCGCCACGCCGCTCGAGATGGTCGTCTCGCAGGACGGCCGGTGGCTCTACGTGGCGGCCTTCGGCTCGGCCAAGATCGGAGTCTTCTCGACCGCAGCGCTCGAGGATGACCGCTTCGATCCCGTGTCGGCCAGCACGGCGCACATCCCCGTTGGTGGCGGCCCGGCCGGGCTGGTCCTCGACGAAGCTCGTGGGCGACTTTACGTCCTGACGCGCTTCGATAACAGCGTCTCGGTGGTGGACCTCTCAAGCCGCGCCGTCGTGCAGAGCCGGCCGCTGTTCAACCCCGAGCCACCCCACGTCGTCGAGGGACGCCCCTTCCTCTACGACGCCGCGCAGACTTCCGCCAACGGTGAGGCGTCCTGCTCGAGCTGCCACATCTTCGGAGATCTCGACGCCCTGGCCTGGGACCTCGGCAACCCCGACGACTCGTCCTCCTCCAACCCGATGCCGCCCACGCTCCCGCTCCCCCCACCGAGTTTCCACCCCATGAAGGGGCCGATGACGACGCAGACGCTGCGTGGGCTGGTCAACCACGGAGCGATGCACTGGCGGGGGGATCGCTCGAACGGCTTCTTCGGGATCGACGCCACGGACTCCGACCTCTCCTTCCGGAACTTCGTGGTCGCGTTCCAGGGCCTCGTGGGCCGAGAGGCGCTGCTCGACCCAGCCGACATGCAGAGGTTCTCCGACTTCGCGCTCGAGCTGACCCTTCCTCCCAATCCCGTGCGCGCTCTGGACGGCTCCCTGAACGCCGCGCAGCAGGCCGGCCGAGACTTCTTCATGGGCCCGCGTCTGTCCGATGGCGTCTCGATCGTTCCCGGCCTCAGCGGCTTCACCTGCAACGGCTGCCACACGCTCGATCCCGCAAATGGCTTCTTCGGCACCGACGGACGGACGAGCTTCGAGAACGAGCCCCAGAACATGAAGGTCGCCCACCTGCGCAACCTCTACACCAAGACAGGAATGTTCGGCATGGCGCAGGTCTCGTTCAGCACTCCGGGGGACCACAGCCACCAGGGACCGCAAATTCGGGGCTTCGGGTTCCTACACGATGGAAGCATCGACACTCTCTTCCGCTTCTTCTCGGCCACGGTCTTCCAGAACAACGGCGACGTGGGCTTCGATGGCGGCGACCCCCAGCGGCGCGACATGGTCGAGTTCATGCTCGCGTTCGACAGCGACCTCGCGCCGATCGTGGGGCAGCAGGTGACGCTGAGCCGTGACGAGCCACCGGACAGCGATGTCTCGCAGCGCATCGACCTGCTGATCCAGCGTGCGTCGACCCCTTTCGCTTCGAAGATTCTCGGGGCCGGCGCGACGGAGTGTGACCTCGTCGCGGCAGCGACCCTGGACGGTCGCGTCGTGGGCTTCCAACGGCTGGCGAGCGGCCTGTTCCGCCCCGACGACGGCGGCCCCGACGTGAGCGACGCCGAGCTGCGCGCCGTCGCCGCGGTTCCCGGCCAGCAGGTCACCTACACCTGCGCGCCGCCGGGCTCGGGTGCGCGCCTGGGCGTCGATCGAGACCGGGACGGCGCCCTGGACGGCCGGGACCTCTGCCCCGCCACACCCGATCCGGCCCAGCTCGATGCGGATGGCGACGGGCGGGGCGACCTCTGTGACAACTGCCGGCTGCGCGCGAACGCGGATCAGGCCGATCACGGGGCGGTCTCTCCGGCAACGCTCGCGGACGGGATCGGCGACGCCTGCCAGTGCGGCGACGGAAGCGACGACGGAAAGGTCGACGTCCTCGACTGGGTGCTCCTGGAACGCCACGTCAAGCTCGGCGCGCCCCTTCCCTCTCTGGACAAGGGCTCGGTCGACCTCGCGGCCGTGCGTGTCGCCCTCACCGGCGCCGCACCCCTGCCGCAGACCTGTCCCGCGGCCACACTCTGACGCCGGCTTCGCTCACCGGGTCGCGAGGCCCCGTCGGGGCTGCGCGGTGGACGACCGCCTCGGGTCAGTCGCGTCGGTGGGACCTCGGGCGGCGGCTGAGCCATCCCCCCGCAGCGGCGAGTGCCCCTGCGGCGAGCATGAGCAGGCCCGGCGGAAGCAGGGGGACCGACTGTTGAACCCCCCGCGTGAGCAGGGCATCCCGAAAGCCGAAGTAGGCGGGCTTGCGCTCGTAGCTCTCCCCGAGAGGCAGCGGGTCGAAGCCGGGGCCGAAGAAGTCGTCGATCCAGGTGTCGCGGTCGGTGAAGCCCCAGGTCGTCACGCGCCGGCACGCCGACACGGCCATGCAGGCACGCACGATATCGAAGTAGTCGCTGCGCTGCTGCTCGAGCTGCGCGCTGCGGCTCTCGCCGGCTCGGAGCACCACGTCGAGCTCGGTGATCTCCACGGCCAAGCCCAGCCCCGCCAGCGCCCGGATGTTCGACTCGAGCTGCGCCGAGTCGGGCGCCGCAAAGAAGTGCCCTTGGATGCCCACGCCGTGCAGCGGTGCTCCCGCATTTAGGAGATCCCGCACCAGCGCGAGCAGAGCGTCGAAGCGCGCGCCCTGTCGCTCGATCAGGACCTCATTGATGAAGAGCTTTGCGTCTGGATCGGCCGCGTGCGCGATCTCGAGCGCCTCCGCAATGTACCCGGGTCCCAGAAGCCGGTAGAAGACATTTGGGTAGAGCTCGGTGCCACTGAACGGCGTGAGCGGCTCGTTCACGACGTCCCAGCTATCGATGCGGCCCCGGTAATGTCCCACCACCGTCTCTATGTGCTCCGTCATCAGGGCGCGCAGAGCGTTCGGGTCCGTGATCGAAGTGACGTACTCCGGCGTGCTGTCGATGAGCTCCTGCTCCCAGATCAGGTTGTGACCCCGCACCGCCATCCCGTGCGCCTCCGCAAATTCGACGAGCGCGTCGGCCGGCCCGAACGCGTACACCCCGGGCGCTGGATGGATGTCGCGCCACTTCATCTTGTTCTCGGCCGTGAGCGAGCTGAACTCGCGCGCCAGCACCGGCCCGTACTCGGGATCGCTCGCGATCCACGCCGGCTCCGCCGCCGCTCCGACAAGCACCCCCACCAGCGCCGCCGCCTCCCGCAAGCTGCAGTCCGCCCCGACCGTCCGGCAGTCCACCGCCCGTGCCGACGGGGCGAGCAGGAGGAGGAGTACGAGCGCGAGCCACGACATCGCGCCAGCGATCATACAGGAGGGGACCCCGGTCCAGGACGGCTCCGAGGGCGCCACGAGCCTTCAGCGAACTCCCCGGTCACTCACCGCGCCCCCTCACCCGAGCTCGACGAACGCCCCATCCCGGCAGCCCGCTTTGCTCCCCCTCGACCGGTCTATGCCGTCAACAACTCAACCAACGTCCCCACCGCTGCGGTAGATGTCCATGACTTCGTGGAGGAGGTCGATGGCTTCGGTCTTGGGGCGCTGGAAGGAGTTGCGGCCAATGATCGAGCCGAAGCCGCCGCCGTCGGCGATGGCCTGGATCTCCTCGAGGATGCCCGGGCGGTCCTTGGCGGGGCCGCCCGAGAAGATGACGATGCGGCGGCCGTTGAAGGCGCTCTGCACGACGTGGCGGACGCGGTCGGCCAGCGTGTCGATGGGGATGCCCTGCTTCTCGTAGACCTTGCGGGCGGCGTCCTGCTCGAGGTGCGCCGTGGGCGGCTTGACCTTGATCAGGTGCGCGCCGAGCTGCGCGGCGATCTGCGCCGCGTAGGCCACGACGTCGATGGCGGTCTCGCCCTCCTTCGAGAGGCCCGAGCCCCGCGGGTAGGACCAGATCACGACGGCCAGACCCGCAGCCTTGGCCTCCTCAGCCAGCTCACGGATCGCCTCGTACATGTCGTTGCGCAGCGTGGAGCCCGGGTAGATGGTGAAGCCGATCGCCGAGCAGCCGAGCCGCAGCGCGTCCGACACGCTGCCCGTGACGGCAGGACAGGGGTCGCCCCCGGCGGAGAGCGAGTCGGAGCTGTTCAGCTTGAGGATCAGGGGGATGTCCCCGGCGAACTCGGCCGCGCCGGATTCCAGAAACCCGAGCGGCGCCGCGTAGGCGTTGCAGCCGGCCTCAATCGCCAGCTCGAAGTGGTAGCGTGGATCGTAGGCGGGAGGGTTCGCTGCGAAGCTTCGCGCGGGCCCATGCTCAAAGCCCTGGTCCACGGGAAGAATGACCAGCTTGCCGGTCCCGCCCAACCGCCCGTGGCCGAGGATACGAGCCAGGTTGGCCAGCGTCCCGGGGCTGTCGGAGGAGTACCAGGAAAGAATCTCCTTTACGCGCTTCGTGGTCATGGCCGTTTCCTCCTCTTACGTCTGGGGTGCCGTCCTCGACGGTTGGAGTGTACGGCGCACCAGCCGGGCGTTCCAGCGCACCGGCAGGCACGCCGTTAACCTATGGGACGCCATGCGACACCGCGCCGTACAGATCGTCTGCACCATCGGGCCCGCCAGCCGCGAGCCCGACCGGCTCGAAGGCCTGATCGAAGCGGGCATGAGCGTGGCGCGGCTCAACTTCGCGCACGGCACGGTGGAGGAGCACCGTGAAACCGTGGGGCGTATCCGCGCGGCCTCGCAGCGGCGGGGGGAGCCCGTGGCGATCCTCCAGGATCTCGCCGGACCCAAGCTGCGCCTGGGAAAGCTCGCAGAGGGCCGCGTGCACCTCGAGAGCGGCGCGGAGGTCGTGCTGATCTGTGGGCGGGACGCCGAGCCCACCGAGACCGGCTCCGCCCAGCCGACGAGCGACCCTCCGACGGCGCTTCCGGTCCCCGACCCGTACCTCGCACGTGAGGTCCAGCCCGGCGGCCCGATCCTGATCGGCGACGGAGCCGTGGAGCTCGAGGTCCTGGCGGTCGAGAGTCCGGAGATCCGGGCTCGTGTGATATCGGGCGGTGAGCTCTCGAGCGGCAAGGGGATCAACGCCCCGGGAGGCCTCTCGGCGCGACCCCTGCTCGAGGCCAAGGACGTGGCGGATCTCGAGCTCGGCACCGAACTCGGTGTGGACCTCGTCGGCGTGTCCTACGTGCGCGACCCGCAGGACCTCCTGGACGTGCGGCGACGCCTGCGCAGCCTGGGCCGGCCGGTGCCGCTCGTGGCCAAGATCGAGACCGCGCACGCGCTCGAGAACCTCGAGGGGATCCTGGCGAAGACCGACGCGGTGATGATCGCGCGCGGGGACCTGTCCCTGGAGATTCCGTACGAGCGCGTTCCCATGGAGCAGAAACGCATCGTCCGGCTCGCGATCCAAGCCGGTCGGCCCGTGATCACGGCCACGCAGATGCTCCAGTCGATGGTTCAGGCCTCGCGACCCACGCGCGCCGAGGCAACGGACGTGGCCAACGCGGTGCTCGACGGCACGGACGCCGTGATGCTCTCTGACGAGACCGCCGTGGGGGCGGACCCCGTGCGCGCGTGCCGCACCATGGCGAGGATCGTCGAGGCGACGCAGGCCGCCCACCCGGAGTTCCCCGAGCCCGACGTGGAAGGGATCGCGGCAGAGCTGCGGGAGCTGGCGATCTTCTCGCGCGCGGCGGTGCGCACGGCGCGCGAGGTCGGAGCCCGCGCCATCCTGACCTGGTCGCGCGGAGGCCTGGCGGCGCGCCTGCTCTCCCGCCAGCGGCCCGGTGTACCGATCCTGACCCCGACGCGCGACGAGGAGACCTGGCGGCGCCTGGCCCTGCTCTACGGCGTGCGCCCCCTGCTCTGCCCGCGCGGCCGGCTGCGACCCGAGCAGCTCCAGAGCGTGCTCGGCAAGCTGGACGGGCAGGACCTGCTCCTGGTGGTCGGCCACCACCCCGGCGAGACGCGACGCATCCCCTGGATGGGGCTCGTGCGCGTGCTCGACACCGAGGGCTGGGAGCGGGATCCTCGCGATTCCGGGCGCTTCGGAGTCTTCGCGTAGATTCCCGAGTGTTGTACCGGAGTAATGGAGCGACGTACCAGAGTCTGCTAGCGTAGAATTATGGCCGAGCGCCCCCCCGCCGAAGCCGTGACCCTTCTCAACTCCGACGTCTCGCAGATGTCGAAGGTCGAGAAGCTCAAGGTCGAGAGCGAGGGCCTGTTCTTCGTGGCCGGCCGCGAGAGGCAGCCCTTCGCGGCCGAGATCGACGCCATGGCTGAGGGCCGGGCGCAGACGCTCTCGAACGAAGCCAAGGAGATCTCGAAGCACTTCGGGATCTACAAGCAGCAGGAGCGGATCGAGGGTCGCAAGAGCGGCGACTACATCTTCATGGTGCGCCTCAAGCTCCCGGCCGGGGGCGAGCTCTCGCCCGCGCAGTGGGGGATCCTGAACGAGGCGGCCGAGCGCTACGGAAACGGAACCCTGCGCTTGACGACGCGGCAGGGAATCCAGTTCCACTACGTCTCGGGCAAGAACCTCGGCGCGCTGGTGCGCCACCTCGCCCAGCAGTACGAGACGAGCGCGCAGCTCTCGACGCTGGGCGCCTGCGGTGACGTCAACCGCAACACCATGTGCAGCCCGATCGACGACCTCGATCCCGAGCTGCCACTCGACTCGCGCGCGCTCGCCATCGAGATCGCCCGCGAGCTCGCACCCCGCAGCTCGGCGTACGTGCAGATCTTCCTCTCCGACGACGAGGGACGCTTGGTCGCACCGATGAGCGCAGAGGAGCCGATCTACGGCAGGCACTACCTGCCGCGGAAGTTCAAGATCGGCATCGCGCACCCGCACGACAACAGCGTGGACGTGCTCACCCAGGACGTAGGGCTGGTCCCCGTCATCGAGAACGGCCGGGCAGCCCGGTACGAGCTCTACAGCGGCGGGGGCCTCGGCGTGACGCACAACAACCCCCAGACCCAGGCGCTGCTTGGTCTTTACCTGGGAAGGATCCCACGCGAGCAGGTGGTCGAGACCGCTCGGGCCATCGCGATCCTCCAGAAGGAGAACGGCGAGCGCAAGAACCGCCGCCAGGCGCGCTGGAAGTACACGATCCGGCGGCTCGGCGTCGCACAGGTGAAGCAGATGCTGCGCGAGCGCTTCGGCCTCCACCTCGAGGACGCCGAGCCGCAGCCCGTCCCCCCGGTGCGCTTCTTTCACGGCTGGCATCGTGAGGCCACGCGCCCGGAGGCCGGGGCGCGGCGCTTCCTGGGCCTGCCCGTGCTCAGCGGTCGGTTGCAAGACGCCGACGGCATGTGCCAGAAGACCGCCGTACGCAAGATCGTGTCGGAACTCGGGCCGCACGGGGTGGGGGTGCGCATCACCGGAAATCAGGACCTGCTGCTCACGCATATTCCGGAGGAGCGCCGCGACTGGGTCGAGGGCGTGCTCGCCGAGCACGGCGTTCCGCGCGAGGTCTCCAACGTGCGTCGTCAGTCCTTCGCCTGTCCCGCCAAGCCGACCTGCGGCCTGGCCATGACCGACGCCGAGCACGTGCTGCCGCAGTACATCCGCGCGCTCGAAGAGGCCGGGCTCGGCGATGCCGACGTCGTGCTGCGCATGGCCGGCTGCCCGAACTCGTGCTCGCGACCCCCGTCGGCTGAGGTCGGGATCATCGGCTACGGCAAGAACGATCACATCATCCAGGTCGGCGGCTCGCGCAGCGGCACGCGGATCGGTCGCGTGCTCTACGAGCGAGTCCCCGAGCATGAGATGATCCCGGTCCTGGTGGGGCTCTTCCGCGCGATCCGGGAGCACGAGCGAAAGGGGATCGCCGCGGAATCGTTCCTCCACGACACACCCGTTGAGGAGCTGCGCAAGCTCGTCGGCCACCAAGAGTAGGAGACAGCGAATGGGAGAGATCGAGCTCTCGATCGAGAAGGGCCTCGCCATGCTGCGCCTCAACCGCCCGGAAGCCCTGAACGCGCTCTCCTCGTCGCTGCTCGGCGAGCTCTCCCGGGTGCTCGACCGGATCGAACGGGAGAGCGCGATCTCGGGGCTGATCGTCACCGGGACGGGCCGCGCCTTCGTGGCCGGGGCCGACATCGAGGAGATCGCGCAGCTCGATCGTGAGCAGGGGCTGGCTTTCGCACGTCTCGGTCAGACGCTCTTCTCGCGCATCGAGCGACTCGATCTCCCCGTGATCGCCGCCGTGAACGGCTTCGCGCTCGGCGGCGGCTGCGAGCTGGCGATGGCCTGCCACGTCCGCTTGGCCTCGACGAAGGCACGCTTCGGGCAGCCCGAGGTCAAGCTCGGCATCCTGCCCGGCTTCGGCGGCACACAGCGGCTCCCCCGACTCGTCTCGCGCGGCGATGCGCTCAAGATCCTCCTCTCCGGGGCGATCCTGTCGGCCGAGGAGGCCCTGCGCATCGGCCTGGTGAGCGAGGTGCTCGAGCCCGACGCGCTGCTTCCACGCGCGACCGAGCTGCTCGCGCAGATCGACGCGAATGGACCGCGCGCGCTCGCCGCGACGCTGACCGCCGTCCGCGAGGGTCTCGAGATGACCCAGGAGGCCGGGCTCGACGTCGAGGCCCGACTCTTCTCCGAGCTCTGCGGCACAGAGGAGATGCAGGAGGGCACCCGAGCCTTCCTCGAGAAGCGCGAGCCGCGCTTTCGTTAGCGGCGTGCGGGAGGGGTCCGAGCGGGACGAAGCGCGAGCGGCCCTTTCGTCAGGGAGGCGCGGTCCGGGTCAGAGCTGAACGAAGCGCGCTCCGAGCACGGGGTCGGGGTCGCCGCTGAGACCGAGCGGGCGGTCAGCCTCGAGCTCCAGAGCCACGGGCCGCGCGGGAAGGCTCGGATCGATCGTGATCCCGATGCGCATCGGCGAGCCAGGCCAGCGAGAGATCAGCTCGCCGTCGAGCTCCTCGATCTCCCCGCGCAGCACCTCGCCCCACTGGCGTCGGGCTCGCGCCGCATCGGGCGCCGTCATGCGCAGCCCGACGAGACGCGCGGGCGCCGGAGGCTCCGGCGTCGGCGGGAGTTCGATCCAGCCCGGGCGCCAGGCATCCTCGGCCTCGTCGTCGGACTCGGCGAGCTGCACCACGATGCCCAGCGCCTGCTTCGGATGCAGGAAGGCTTCCTTCCAGCTCGGCGAGTGGTCGTCGTAGCCGACGATCTCGTAGCCGGCCGCCTCGGCCCGACGGCAGCCCTCACGCAGGCTCGGCACCTTGAACGTGACGTGGTGGATCCCCGCGCCGTGCCGCTCGAGAAAGCGGTGCAGGAAGCCACCCGGCTCGCCCGCCGGCTCGAGCGTCTCGAGCCGCGCATCCCCTGGGAAGGTCCACTGCCCGCCCCGGTATCCGGGCCCCGGTCCCCCGGCCGCCGGCTCGGCCCCGAGCCCGCCCACCAGGAATGGGGGCACGTCGCTCACCTTCCGGAGCGCGACGGCGATGTGATCGAAGCGGACGTCGGACACGCGCGCATCCTATCGGCTCCAGCCTGACCCCGCGACCCCCGCGGGCTATCCTGCCCCGACCCCCCGCAACGGAGGGGAAAGTGTGAGCGAGCCATCCCGCGAGCAGTGGAGTGGTCGCATCGGATTCCTGCTGGCCGCGATCGGCTCGGCCGTCGGGCTCGGCAACATGTGGCGCTTCTCGTATCTCGCCGCCGAGAACGGGGGCGCCGCCTTCGTGATCCTCTACCTGATCCTGACCGCCTCGGTCGGACTGCCCGTGCTGCTGGCGGAGCTCGTGATGGGACGCGGCGCGAAGCGCAGCCCGATCAGCGCGCTCGCTCACTTCGGCGGCGTGCGCTGGAAGCCGCTGGGCCTGCTCTTCGTGGCCTCGGGCTTCCTGATCCTCTCCTACTACGGCGTGATCGCGGGATGGACCGTACGCTACGCGCTCGAGGGTCTGATCGGCGGCTTCGGAGCCGACCCCGGAGCACACTTCCAAGAGATCGCCACCGGACCGTTCGCGATCTTCTGGCATGTCGTCTTCATGAGCGCGACGATCGCCGTCGTCGCCGCGGGCGTGAAGGCGGGCATCGAGCGCACCTCCCTGGTGCTGATGCCGGCGCTCTTCTTCGTGGTCTGCGGCATCGCGCTCTACGCCTACACACTTCCGGGATCCGCCGAGGGCTACGCCTTCTATCTCGAGGCGGACTTCAGCAAGCTGCTCGACCCGAACGTGATCAACGTGGCCGCCGGTCAGGCCTTCTTCAGCCTGAGCCTGGGAATGGGCGCCATGATGACGTACGCGAGCTACCTCTCCCCGGAGCAGCACCTGCCCAACGAGTCCCTGGTGATCGGAGGTGCGGACTTCGCCGTCGCCTTCATCGTGGGCCTGGCGGTCTTTCCTCTGATCTTCGCGCTCGGTCTGTCCGAACAGGTCGGTGAGAGCACCGTGGGCGCGCTCTTCATCACGCTCCCCCACGCCTTCGCGCAGATGGGAGAGGCGGGACGCACGGTCGGCGTGCTCTTCTTCGCCGCCCTGGTCGTCGGGGCCTTCACCTCCGCCGTGTCCCTGCTCGAGGTCGTCACGGCCTCGGCCATGGACAGCCTCGGCTGGACACGCGCACGCGCCGCGATCATCTTCGGCGGCGTGATCACGCTGCTCGGCTTCCCGGCGGCGCTGCACCTCGACGTGCTCGACTGGATGGACAAGCTCGCCGGCAACCTCTTCCTCATCCTCGGAGGTCTGCTGCTCTCCATCTTCGTGGGCTGGATCATGGCCGACCCCGTGAGCGAGGCCGCACGCGGCGCCCACGGCGTACGCTGGTTCCGCCTCTGGCGCACCCTGCTGCGCTACCCCGTGCCCCTGATCCTCGCCTTCGTGCTCTACTCCGCGATCCGGGGGCTGTGGCTGTCCGGCTAGGGGACCGACCCGAGAGACGGTCGACACGCGCGCAGGCTCCACGGGCCTGACCCGGATCGAGCCGCGAAGCGCCTCAGAGCACCGCCTCGATCAGTCGCGGTCCGGGCTCGCTGAAGGCGCGGCGGAGCTCGGTGACGAGGGCGTCGGTGGTCTCGACGCACACCGAGGGGACACCCATTCCCTGGCCGAGCGAGACCCAGTTGAGAGTGGGGCGGGAGAGGTCGGTCAGGTCGAGGGCGCGCGGCCCGGGCTCACCGATCGCGGCGCGATCGAGCTCGATGCGCAGGATGCGGTAGCTGCGGTTGGCGCAGATCACGGTGGTCACGTCGAGGCCCTCGCGGGCCTGGGTCCAGAGCGCCTGGAGGGTGTACATGCCGCTGCCGTCGGCCTGAAAGGCGAGCACGCGCCGGTCGGGTGCGGCGATCGCGGCACCCGTGGCGCACGGAAGCCCCTGTCCGATGGCGCCGCCGGTCAAGCTCATGTACGTGTGCGGCGGGCAGCCCGTTGCACCCAAGAAGTAGGGGAGGCCCGAGGTCGCGGCCTCGTCCACGACGATCAGGCCTTCGGGCTGCGTGGCAGCGATCGCCGCACCCAGGCTCACCGGCGTCAGCTCGCCGTCGGGGAGGGGCGTCGCGTGAGACTCGGCACCGGGTGCATCCGTGGGAGCGTCGAGCGCATCGGCGAGTTCCTCGAGTGCGGCGGCCACGTCCTCGTCGGGCCACGCGAGCTCGTGTAGGCGGCAGCTCTCGGGAACCAAGCGGCTGGGACGATCGGGGTAGCCGAAGAAGGCGACGGGGGCGGTCGCGCCGGCCAGGATCAGATGCCGGATCCCTCCGAGCAGCTCGAGGATCTGCTCGGGAAAGTACGGCAGCCGCTCAAGAGCCGGCAGACCCGCTCCACGCTCCATGCGCGCGGGGAACGTCTCGCAAAATGCGCGGCAGCCCGATGCTGCGGCCACGCGCCCCGAAGCTCGGAGCCCTCGCCCGTGCAGGCCGTGGGAGCCGATCAAGAGCAGCGCAGACTCCCCCGTGCGCAGCGCCCCCGCAACCTCGAGGATCCGCTCGTTAGGCACGCGCGCGGCAGGCTCGCTCGTCAGCGGGCCAGCGACCTGCGTAGCGGGAGACCAGGCGAGATCGGCGGGCACGATCAGCGTGGCCACCTGGCCGGGAGGACGCAGGGCCGCAGCGATGGCCCGCGTCACGTCACCCCCGAGATCCTCCACGTGCTTGGCGCGGTGAAGCCAGCCCGACACCGGACGCGCCAAGGACTCGATGTCGCTCGCGAGCGGCGGGTCGGAGGCGAGGTGCCAGCTCGCGTGATCGCCGATCAGGTTCACGACCGGCGTGCGAGCGCGTCGGGCGTTGTGGAGGTTCGCGATTCCGTTGGCAAAGCCGGGACCGAGATGAAGCACTGTCAGTGCGGGGCGACCGCTCACGCGGGCGTAGCCATCGGCCGCTCCCGTGCACACGCCCTCGAAGAGCCCCAGCACCGCGCGAACCCCCGGCACGCGATCCAGCGCCGCGACCAGGTGCATCTCGGTCGTACCCGGGTTCGCGAAGCAGACCTCGACGCCCACCCGCTGCGCGCTGCGCACCAGACACTCCGCCCCGTTCATCGCCACGGTACGCCTCCCTCATCGGAAGCCTCTTGAATACTGGAATCCTGTGCGACGAGCCAGCCGGAGTGCGCGCGCCTCTGGGTGCCGGTGGAAGTGCTAGCCTGAGAGCATGGGTGAGCCGCTCGTTCCGGTCGCGGTCTTCAGTCGGTCCATCGAGGCGGAGCTGGCCCGGACCAAGCTCGAAGCCGCGGGGCTGCACGCTTTCATCGCCGATGGGCACCTCGTGCGCATCAACTGGCTGCTCTCGGGTGCCGTGGGGGGCGTGAAGCTGCTCGTGCCCCGCAGCGATGAGGAGCGTGCAATCGCGGTTCTGCACGAGAGCCCCGACGGGGCACGCGTGGCGCTGCGGGAGGTTTTCGAGGACGACGGCGAGGAGCTCTGCCCGCGCTGTGGATCGGAGGAGACCCGCGGCCAGAGCGGATCCTCGTTCCGTGTCGCGATCGCCATCACGCTGGCCGCCCTGCTGCTGGCTCAGCCGATCGTGCTGCTCTTCGTGGGCCTTCCGGTGCTCTTCTACCGTCGGCGACGGCGCTGCTTCGACTGCGGCCACCGCTGGCGGGAGTCCTAGGACGTGGCCGGTGATCGAGTCACGATCGGACGCTTCACCTCGGCCATCGAGGCGGAGCTCGCGCGCACACGCCTCCGCGTCGAGGGCATCCCGGCTTTTCTGGAGCGCGACCATTCCACCGGCGAAGTCGAGCTCTCGGTGCCCAGCGTCGCCGCGCACGACGCCTTGGCCATCCTCTCGGCACCCGCGGACGAGGCCCCGCCCACGGCCGGCGGCCCGTCCATGGAGGGGCGCCGTCTGCCGGACGGCGAGGAGCGTTGCCTCATCTGCCAGTCCTCCTACGTCCAGCTCCAGCCTCCCGCCTGGCCATGGCGCCTGCTGCGCAGCCTGCTGCGGACGGTCCTGCCGCTGCCCGCGAATCTCTTCTCCAAGCGCCGATGCGGCGTCTGCGGACACCGCTGGACGGGCTCGGAGACTCCGGGAGCGCCGGCGCCTCCCTCGGTCTGAGTCCGAGGGAGGGCTCCGAAAGGGATCAGTCCGTCGGGAGAGGCGGTGGCTGCGGCTCCGATCGAGCTCTCTTGGGGCTCCATCCCCCCGCGGAGGGCAGGTTGAGGTAAGCTGGACCGATGGGAGCCCGGCACTTCGACCTGAATCGATCTGGGGAGGCGCGCCGGTCGCGCAAGCTCTGGATCGCGTCGGGCCTGCTCGTGCTGCTCGGTCTCGCGGGAGCCCCGAGCCTCCGCGCCGAGACGGCCGCCCAGTGCATGAAGCGGGTCGGAGTCCAGGCGACTCGCTGCCTGAAGGGATACACCCAAGCCGTCACCGCGTGCCGACTGACGCAGGACCCCGCCTGCGAGGACGCGCTGAGAGTGGCCGAGGGACCGCTCGATGCGACGCGTGACCGGATCGAGCCGCCCGTGCGCCGGATCTGCCGCGACGCCAGTACCCGCCAGCTCGGCTACAACGGCGTGGACGACGCCGTGCTCCGAGCGGGCGACGCCTGCGTCGACTTCGCCGAAGATCTGCTCGACATCAGCTTCGGGTCCGATGTGCAGAGCCTCACGGCCGCAGAGCGGAGCTGTCAGGAACGCGTCGCGCGGATCCTGAAACGCTTCCGCAACAAGCTGATCGCGCGGCTGGGACCCGGCTGCTTCGTGAAAGGCGCTCGGGGCAAGAGCTGTCCCAAGGCCCAGCGTGCGGCGCAGCTCGACGCGGCCCTGGAGGCCGCCCGCCGCAGCATCCTGAAGGCGTGTGGTCCGAGCTTCGATGGGCTCGGCCTGTCCCCGCTCGATCCGAGCGCGTCCAGCCTGCAGGAGCGCGTGGCCGAGCTCACGGAGCGAATCCGCAACCGGGCGCGCCACTTCACGCAGCTCGTTTTTCCCCCCAACGATCTCGGGCCCGCCGCAGACTTCGGACCCTTTCCGGTGGGGGTCCAGACGCTGGAGCTCGCCGATCCGTCGCGCACGAACGTCTTCGGTTCCGGTCCGCGCCCCGTCACCGTCGAGATCTACTACCCCTCAACCACGGCCGCGGTCGAGGGCGTGCCTCCCGATCCGATCCAGGTGCTGGGCCTCGAGCTCGGCGAGACGCCCGCGTTCCGCGACGTCGCCCTCGCCCCGGGAAGCTTTCCGCTGATCGTCTTCTCGCACGGCAACAACGGCATCCGCATCCAGTCGTTCTTCTTCGCGGCCCACCTGGCCAGCCACGGCTTCGTCGTGGCCTCCCCCGATCACCACGGCAACACCTTCGTCGACTCGCTGGTGGGGATCGTGGATCCGATCTCCTCGGTCAACCGCCCGCTGGACATGAGCTTCCTGATCGACACGCTGCTCGCGGCGAGCGCCACGCCGGGGGATTTCTTCGAGGGCGCGATCGATGCGAGCCGCATCGGCGCGTCGGGCCACTCGTTCGGGGGCTTCACGACCTTCGCCCTCGTCGGGGGCGACTCCGGTCCGGGAAGCTTCCACGACTCGCGCATCGGGGCGGCCTTCCCGCAGGCACCCGCCGCCTCCGCCTTCTCCGACAGCTTCTTTCCGAGCATCAGCGTGCCGATCCTGATCGTCGGCGGCTCGCTGGACGAGACGACGCCGTTTCCCGAGCACCAGCAGCGGCCCTTCGACCATCTGCCCACAGGAGCGAGCGTGGTGGGGCTGGCGCGCATCGTCGACGCGGGGCACTTCACGTTCTCGGACTTCTGCGAGGTGCCGCGCGAGCTGCTCGGCTTCCTGGGCGGCTTCGATGAGGCCTGCGAGCCGCGCCACCTCCCCTGGCGGCACGCCCACGACATCATCAACTTCCTCGCGCTCAGCTTCTTCGATGGGGTGCTGAACGGGAACCCCGACGCCCTGGCCCGTCTCGATCCGGCCAGCCTCGCCTCGATCGAGGACCTCGTCTACCAGAGCAAGTAGCTCCTCAGCGCCCCTTCCAGCGCGGCGGGCGCTTCTCGACGAAGGCGCGCGGTCCCTCCCTGAAGTCCTCGCTCTTGATCATGCGCGCGAAGCCCTCGTAGCGTGTCTCGTAGGCCTGCCGCAACGAGGCGATGTCGAGACCCCGCAGGGCGGCCTCCTTGCTCCCGCGCACCGAGAGCGGCGCGCACTCGAGAATCATCCCGGCCCAGCGGCGGGCGGCGTTCATGAGCTCCGCGCGCGGCACGACCTCGTTGACGAAGCCGAGCGCGAGGCCCTCGGCCGCGGGGACGCGCCGTCCCGTCAGGAGGATTCCCATCGCGTGCTTGAGCGGTATCTGCCGGGGCAAGCGGTGCACACCCCCCGCGAGTGCCGCGAGCCCGACCCGCGGCTCGGGAAGCGCGAAGACCGCCTCCTGGGCGGCGATGATCAGATCGCAGGCGAGCGCGAGCTCGAAGCCCCCACCCATCGCGACGCCGTTCACGGCCGCGATGATCGGCTTCCAGCACTCGTAGCGCGCCGTCAGCCCGCCGAAGCCCTTCTCGGGCAGTGGAAGGCCACCCCCTGCCACCGTGGCCTTCAGGTCGTTGCCCGCACTGAAGGCCCGCTCCCCGGCGCCGGTCAGGATCGCGACCCAGAGCTCGGGATCGCTCTCGAACTCGTCGAAGACCGTGCAGAGCTCATCGTTGGCGGGCCCGTGCAGGGCGTTCATCACCTCCGGTCGCTGGATCGTGACGGTCAGCAGGTGACCATCGCGCTCGACCACACAGAACTCGGGCATGGCTTCCTCCTCTCCTGGTATGCTCCCCGAGCTTACAAGTTCTGCGGTGAGGAGCCCCGACATGGGTGAGCTTTTTTCGGTCGAAGGGAAGGTGGCCCTGGTCACCGGAGGCTCGCGCGGCATCGGAAAGATGATCGCGCGCGGCTTCGTCGGGGCCGGGGTCCGTGTCTACATCTCCTCACGCAAGGCGGAGGTCTGCTCGGAGGTGGCGGGAGAGCTCTCGAAGATCGGCACCTGCGTCGCGCTGCCCGCCGACCTCTCGCGCGAGGAGGAGATCGAGCGGCTGGGCGCCGAGCTCTCGGAGCGCGAGCCCGAGCTGCACATCCTGGTCAACAACGCCGGAGCGAACTGGGGAGCGCCTTTCGAGGATTACCCCGCTCACGCGTTCGACAAGGTCCTCGACCTCAACGTCAAGGCGGTCTTCCTCCTGACGCGTCGCCTCACGCCGCTGCTGGAGAAGGCGGCGCGACCCGGTGATCCCGCTCGGGTCATCAACATCGGCTCCGCCGACGGGATCCGGCCGCCCGCCCTCGAGGTCTATGCCTACGGAGCCAGCAAGGCCGCACTGCACCACCTGACCCGCCACCTCGCGCGGCGTCTTTCGCCGAAGAACATCACGGTGAACGCGCTGGCTCCGGGCCCCTTCGAGAGCAAGATGATGGCCGAGACCCTGCATCGCTTCGGCGACGCCATTGTGAACGCCGTCCCCCTCAAGCGGATCGGTGAGCCAGAGGACATGGCCGGTGCGGCCATCTACCTCTCATCACGCGCCGGGTCGTACGTCACCGGCACGATCCTCTCGGTAGACGGCGGTCTGGCCACCTGTGGAGGCTGAGCTCTCCGGCAGCACGTCCGGCAGCCGGAGCCGCAGGATCGTGAGGAGCGAGGCGGCATAGAGACCGATGAAGATCCACAGCGCCAGGTCGTAGCTTCCGCGCAGATCGTAGACGTAGCCCGCGAAGGGGACCCCGAGCATCTGGATCGGAAGCATGCACGGGCTCATCAGCCCCATGACGCGCCCGAACGCGAAGCGACCGAAGGCCGCACCCACGAGCGCGCCCCAGAGCGGCACGAGCCCCCCCATGCCCAGGCCGAAGATGGCGCCCGAGAGCAGCAGCGCTCCCAAGCCGCGGGCGTCGAGAAGCAGGAACACGCCGAAGGCCTGGAGCAGGCTGGAGAGCGAGAAGCCGAGCCGTACGCTCGCCCGGTCCGCGAGCCAGCCGAAGAGCAGCTTGCCGATCACTCCGGCGCCCGCCATGCACGAGAGCACCAGGGCCGCACGGTCGGGGGAAAACCCGATGTCCGTCGCGTGGGGAATGATGTGCACGAGCACCGCACCCATCGCACAGAAATTCAACGCCGCGGCCACGACGATGGCCCAGAAGTTCCCGTCGCGGAGCGCACCGAGCGTGGACCACTCGAGCCGGGCGGGGTGATCGATGATCTGATCACCGGGGGCGAGCGGCAGGACGGGCTCGGGAAGCGCATCGCGCGGGGCGACCCGAGCTGGGTCCGGGCTTCCGTCCGGAAGAAGATCGAGGTCCTCGGGCCGGTTCACGATCGCGAGCCAAGCAAGGGGCAGCACACCTACGAGCACCACGACGCCGTAGAGCACGAAGGTCAGCCGCCAGCCGTACGTGGCGATCAGCCGCGTCGCGAGCGGGGCCATGATCAGGCCCGAGAGGGAAATCCCCATCGTCGCGACTCCCAGCGCGGTGCCGCGCCGTGCGATGAACCAGTTGGCCACCAGCGTCGATCCCGCAAGGCCCCCGAGCATCGCCGCCCCGACCGCCAGCAACGTCCCCAGCACCGCGTAGAACTGCCAGAGCTCGGCGATCCGTGCGCAGAGAACGAATCCGCAGCCCATCAGGAGCGCGCCGAGCGTCATGATGTGTCGGATCGAGCCACGGTCGAGCATGCGCCCGAGAAAGGGCGCGAACAGGCCCGTGACCAGCTGCATGATCGAGAGGCCGACCGAGACACTCAATCGCGAGCCACCGAACTCAGCCGCCAGCGCTTTGAAGAATGCCCCGTAGGAGTAGAAGATGAAGCCCACCGACACGAAGTGGGTCACGAAGGTGACGGCGACGACCCTCCAGCCGTAGAACACGCGCTCAGGGAAGCTCGGTCAGGAGCTTCCCCGGTCCGCCACGCCCCTCGAGGTACGCGCGGTGAAGGGCCGTCAGAAAGCGCTCGATCCCATCGAGCACGTAGGCCGTGCGGGGGGAGTGGAAGAAGTCGAATGCGTGCTGGGCGCCCGGGATCTCCGCGTAGGCGATCGGCGCATGAGCCTTCTCACGAAATGCCTGCACGAAGCGACGTGCCTGCTCGACCGGCACCAGGGAGTCAGCGGTGCCGTGAAGCACGAAGAACGGCGGGGCACCGGGATGGATGCGCTCGATCGGCGAGGAGCGCTGGTAGAGCTCGGGCGCCTCCTCGTACGAGGCCTTGAGCACCTGCTTCTCGAGCACTTCGAAGATCCCCGGGTTGCGCCAGCCGCCGCGGCCGGGCGTGAAGTCGTAGATGCCGTAGAACGGAACGCAGCCCCGCACCGACGTGTCGGCCGACTCGAAGCCGGGCTGATACTCCGGATCGCCCGCGGTCAGCGCGAGGTGGGCGGAGAGGTGGCCGCCCGCGGATCCGCCCGTGGCGACGATGAACTCGGGATCCGCGCCGTACCGCTCGGCATGCTCCTCGATCCACACGCGCGCCCGCTTGAGGTCGATCATGTGCTCCGGGAAGGTCGCGTGCGGGCTCAGCCGGTAGTTGACGCTGAAGCAGACCCAGCCGCGCTCGGCCATGTGGAAGAGCAGCGGCTGCGCGTCCCAGTCCTTGGAGCCAACCACCCAGCCCCCGCCGTGCATCTGCATCAGCCCCGGCCGGCGCTCGCCCGACTTCCGCGGGCGGTAGACGTTCAGCTTGAGGTCGAGGCCGCGGGCGCGTGCGTAGATGACGTCGCGCTGCACCTCGACGCGGGGATGGCTGCGCGGAAAGGGTTGCACGACCCACGACCAGTCGAAGAGGAGCGCCCGACGCGGGCGCGGATCGCGGCGCAGCACCGCGTCGAAATCCTCAGCGAGCGCCTCGTGAAGGGCGGTGTCGATGACGCGTCCGGCCGCATGCGCCTGCCAGAAGGCGCCCACGAGTCCGGCCCACGAGAGCAGCGTGATCCCCAGGCCGAGCTGGCCCGGCCAGGCCTCGAGCGCGCCGGCCCAGACGAAGCCCAGGGTGAAGAGCGCCTGCCAGGCGATGTGATGAAGCGCGAACTCGCTGGTGATCCAGCCCGCGAGAAAGCTCACGAAGGCCCGGGAAGGCCCGCCGTGCAGCGGACGGTACACGTTGTAGGTGAAGAGCGCGCCCCAGACGCTCACCAGCAGAAAGAGCCAGGACATGACCACCTCCACTTCTCGCCGTCGATCTGAGTCGCCGCCGGCAGTATAGCCTGCCGCTCCGAGCCCCCAGCAGGGCCGAGCGGGTTTCGGGCTAGAATGACGCCGGACCGGACGGAGGATCGATCCACGTGGCTGGGGTTCGCTTTCCGAAGGGGTTCCACTGGGGGACGGCCACGGCCGCGTACCAGATCGAGGGAGCCGGGCGGGAAGATGGGAAGGGCGAGTCCATCTGGGACCGCTTCACGCACAGCCCGGGCCGGATCCGCGGCGGAGACACGGGCGACGTGGCGTGCGACCACTACCATCGATACCGCGAGGACGTCGCCCTGATGCAGCGGCTGCAGCAGACGAGCTACCGCTTCTCGATCGCCTGGACGCGCATCCAGCCGCTGGGCCGGGGCGCGGCGAACCCACGGGGTGTCGCGTTCTACGACCGCCTGATCGACGCCCTGCTGGCCGCGGGAATCCGGCCGTTTCCGACGCTCTACCACTGGGATCTTCCCCAGGCGCTCCAGGACCATGGAGGCTGGCCCAATCGGGACACGGCGGGACGCTTCGCCGACTACGCCGAGAGCGTGGCCCGCGCGTTCGGGGATCGCGTCTCCGACTGGCTGCTCCTGAACGAGCCGATGATCTTCACCGTGATGGGACACCTGGCGGGAATCCATGCGCCGGGGCTTCGCGACCGTGCGGCGTTCCTGCGCGCCACACACACGGCGAACCTCGCTCAGGCCGACGGCTACCGTGCGATGAAGTCGATTCTCCCGAGCACCAGAATCGGAACGGCGTTCAGCATGTCGCCCTGCGAGCCGGCCACGGACTCGGCGGCGGACCGGGAGGCCGCCGAGCGCTTCCACCGCTTCATCAACACCTGGTTCCTGGAGACCGCGCTGAACGGCCGTTATCCGGACGCGTTTCCGCACGGCCTGCCCGAGGCCACGATGGGGATCCAGCCTGGGGACCTGGAGCGGCTGCGCGTCCCGCTCGACGTGGTGGGCATCAACTGCTACACGCGCACGCTGGTGGCGGACGCCCCGGACGATGCGCTCGTCGGCGCCCGCCCCGTCGGCGCCATGGGAGGCCACGAGGGCCCCAAGACCGACTTCGGCTGGGAGGTGTGGCCCGAGTCGCTCCACGACATCGTGCTGCGCATCACCAAGGACTACGGCCGGCCGGCGATCGAGATCACCGAGAACGGCTGCTCCTACGGGGATGCCCCGGACGATAAGGGGCGCGTCCGAGACGAGCGGCGCATCGAGTTTCACCGCTCCTACCTCGAGGCGCTCGCACGGGCCGTCGCCGCGGGTGCGGACGTGCGCGGCTACCACGCCTGGAGCCTGATGGACAACTTCGAGTGGTCCGAAGGCTACGCCCAGCGCTTCGGCCTGATCTGGGTCGACTTTCCGACGGGCCAGCGCCTTCTCAAGGACTCGGCCCACTGGTACGCGCAGGTGGCGGGCGAAGGCGGCTTCGCTTGAGCGGCGTCCGATCACGGGCCGAGAGCAAGGTCGCGACGCGGCGAGCACTGCTCGAGGCCGGGGTGGCCGAGCTCGTGGAGCACGGTCTGGCCACACCGAGTCTGGACGCCATCTGCGCTCGCGCCGGCTACACGCGGGGCGCTTTCTACGTCCACTTCGAGGACCGCGACGCGTTCAACCTGGCGGTGCTGGAGCACGTGCTCGGCTCTTTCCTGGATCTGATCGATGGGGAGGGTGCGCACGCGGACGACCTGGAGCACACCATCGATCGCTTCGTCGGTGCGCTCTCCCAACGGCAGCTTCCGGCACACTCCGGTCGTGTGATCGACGAGCTCCTTCAAGCCAGCGCTCGCTCGCCCGAGCTTCGCGAGCGCTTTCTCGAGCTCCACGCGGAGATCCTCGCACGCGTGACACGGGCCACGCGGCGCGGCCAGGCGTCGGGAAAGCTGCGCAGCGACGTGGAGCCCTCGGAGCTCGCGACGATGCTCGTCGCCCTGGGGCTCGGCGTGCTGATGATTCGGGACGCCGACGTGCCTCTGGAGCCCGACCGCATCGCAGCCGCCGTGCTAAGGTTGCTGCGCGCATGAAGCACTTCCTCTTCCACCTCATGCCCTACCGGGGGCTGCCTCCGGACTTCGAGAAGCACCACGACTCGGCATGGGTCTGGGTCCCCAACGAGCTCTTCGATCCGGAGCGGGGCCAGCGCGACTACTGCAGCTACATCGACCAGCTCGCCGAGGCCGAGACGCTCGGGTTCCACGGCGTGTGCGTGAACGAGCACCACCAGAACGCCTACGGCCTGATGCCCTCCCCCAACCTCATCGCGGCCATGCTCGTCATGCGGACGCAGCGCATCCGCATCGCCGTCGTCGGCAACGCCCTCCCGCTCTACGATCCCCCGACCCGCGTGGCGGAGGAGATCGCGATGCTCGACGTGATCTCGGGCGGTCGAATCATCTCCGGTCAGGTCATCGGCGGGGGTCCGGAGTACTTCTCTTTCTCGATCAATCCCGCCGAGGCCCGCACGCGCTTTGCCGAGGCGCACGAGATCATCATGCGCGCCTGGACGGAGCCCGGGCCCTTCGAGTTCTACGGCGAGCACTACAAGCTCCGCTACGTCAACTGTTGGCCGCGGCCTCTCCAGAAGCCCCACCCCCCGATCTGGATTCCGGGCGCGGGATCGCTCGAGACCATGGAGTTCGTCGCGAAGCGACGCTACGCCTACATGGGCATCCCGTACTTCCACATCGACTTCTTCAAGAGGAACTACGCGATCTTTCGCGAGACCTGTGAGAAGGTCGGCTACTCCGCACATCCCGAGCAGATGGGCCTGCTGATGCCGATCTACGTCGGCGAGACCGACGAGAAGGCGCGCCGAGAGTTCGAGGAGCACTTCTGGTACTTTCAGCGCAAGCTGATCCCGGGCCTCACGCTCTCTCCACCGGGCTACACCTCGACGCGTTCTGCGCTGCGCATCCTGCACGCGCTCCGGGACGGCAAGACCTTCATCAACAGCTGCGAGACCTGGGAGGACGTCGAGCGGGGCTGCTTCGCGATCGTGGGCAGCCCCGAGACGGTCGCGGAGAAGATCGTGGAGCACGCACGGGAGATCGGCTGTGGCAACCTGCTCGGTCTGTTTCAGCTCGGGGACATGCCCCCCGAGAAGGCCCGCGAGAACGCCCGCCGCTACGCCGAGGCCGTGATGCCCCGCGTCGACAAGGCGCTCCCCGACACGGCCGAGCCCCCGCCCACGCCCGTGCCGTTCCCCGAGCGGAGCTGAGCCGTGGAGCAGACAACCGGCGTGATCGAGGTCTTGGGGCGAAAGATCCACGAGCTGCGGGGCGGGCAGGGGCGCCCGCTGCTCTACCTGCACAGCGCGATGGGCGAGGCGGTCTGGCTCCCCCACCTGAGCGCGCTCGCCGAGCACTACGAGCTCCACGTCCCGGCCCACCCCGGCTTCATGAGCTCCGAGGGGATCGAGCAGATCCGCAACATCGAGGATCTCGTCTTCCACTATCTCGCGCTCTTCGACGCGCTTGGCTGGGACGCCGTCGACGTCGTCGGCCTCTCACTCGGCGGCTGGCTCGGGGCCGAGATCGCGGCCCGGTACCCCGAGCGCGTCTCGCGGCTCGTGCTCACGAGCTCGGTGGGCATCTGGATCCGCGAGAGGCCGATCGCCGACCTCTTCGCGCTCGACTCGCGCCACCCGGAGCGGCTTCGTGAGCTTCTCTTTCACGACATCGACGCTCCGCTCGCGCAGCTCTTCGGCTCCCCCATGAGCGAGCTTCCCGACGAGGTGCTCGTGAACGTGATGAACGCCTTTGCCGCGACGGCGAAGATCGGCTGGAATCCCCTGCTGCACGACCCCCGCCTGGAGTCGCTGCTTCCCCGCGTGCGGGCCCGAACGCTCTGCCTGTGGGGCGAGAAGGATCGGGTCGTCCCCCCCGTCTACGGCGAGAAGTTCGCACGGCTGATCCCCGACGCCCGCTTGGAGATCCTGCCCGACTGCGGCCACATGCTCCCGCTCGAGCGCCCCGAGGAGTTCGTGCGGGCCGTCCATGGGTTCCTGGGCTGAAGCCACCCGGGGCGCCCCCACCGAAACTTGACGGATTTGTCCGGTTTGTTAGATACCCGTGGATGGGCAAGATCCAAGAGAGCGACGTCCTCGAGGCCTTGAGGCCGATCGAGGATCCCGACTTCCGTCGCTCCATCGTCGACCTCGGGTTCATCAAGCAGCTGCAGATCGAGGGCTCGCGGGTGGCCTTCGACATCCAGCTCACGACTCCCGCGTGCCCGGTCAAGGAGCAGTTCCGCGAGGCCGCGCGGCGCGCGGTGCTCCAGCTCCCGGGGGTCGACGAGGTCGAGGTCTCGCTCACCGCGAGCACGCGCCCGTCGCAGAGCTCGGCCAGCTCGGAGATCCTGCCCAGCGTCCGGAACGTGGTGGCCGTGGCCAGCGGCAAGGGAGGCGTGGGCAAGTCCACCGTCGCGGTGAACCTCGCACTCGGCCTGCAGCAGCTCGGGGCCCGCGTCGGCCTGCTCGACTGTGACATCTACGGCCCCTCGGTTCCGCTGATGCTCGGGGTCTCGGGCCAGCCGCAGATCACGCCCGAGCGCAAGATCGTCCCCAAGCAGAGCCACGGGCTCGAGCTGATGTCGATCGGCTTCCTCGCGGAGGAAGGCGCCCCCGTGATCTGGCGCGGACCGATGGTGCACGGCGTGATCAAGCAGTTCCTCTCGGACGTGCTCTGGGGGGAGCTCGACTATCTGGTGCTCGATCTCCCGCCCGGTACCGGCGATGCCGTGCTCACGCTCACGCAGACCGCCCCGCTGGCGGGCGCGATCATCGTGTCCACGCCCCAGGAGGTGGCGCTCATCGATGCCCGCAAGGGGCTGCGGATGTTCCAGCGTGTCCAGGTCCCCGTGCTCGGGATCGTCGAGAACATGAGCTTCTTCATCTGCCCGAGCTGCAGCGAGCGTCATGCGCTCTTCGGCGATGGGGGTGCGGAGCGAACGGCAGAAGAGCTGGGGGTGCCGGTCCTGGCACGCATCCCGCTCCAGCCGGACGTCGTCGTGGCCGGCGACGGGGGGACGCCGACCCTGCTCGGCGTGCCGGACTCACTCGCCGCCCGCGCCTTCTTGGAGCTCTCGGGCGAGGTGGCCCGCAAGCTCGCCGTGCTCGCCGCGGAGAAGCCCCCCGTGCTCGACAGCAACATCGAGTGGGTGAACACCCCCGGATGAAGATCGTCCGCTGGGACCGCAGCGCGCAGCGCTTCTCGAGCGAGAAGCTCCAGAAGGTGGGCCTTTTCGCGAGCGACCGCTTCCTGCTGGATCTCTACTGCCTCGAGCCCGGCCAGAGCCAACGGCCTCACACGCATCCCGGGTCCGAGAAGGTCTACCTGGTCCAGGAGGGCGTCGGCCGGTTTCGCATCGGCGACGAGGAGCGGAGCCTGGGTCCGGGGGAAGCGGTGCGAGCTGCGCCGGGCGAGCTGCACGGCGTGACGAACGCCTCCGAGCAGCGCCTCGTCGTGCTCACGCTCATGGCGCCCCCGCCGGAGCCCGCGTAGCATCCCGCTGCGGCGGGAGCCGGTCGGCCGACGGCGCGGCCTCGCCCTCCGCATCCTCGGGAGCGGGCTCCCGCGGCGGGGTCAGCTCGGCGAGCGGCTTCCCTTGCACGTGGCGGGGCGGATTGATTCCCAGCAGGCGTGTCACGGTGGGCGCGACATCCACCGCCCGCACCTCGCCCAGACGGTGACCCGGCTTCACCCCGCGGCCGAGTGCGTAGAAGATGGCGGACATCTCGGGCAGGTCCGGTGCGTAGCCGTGGCCGCCGACGAGACCTCTCAGGCGACTCGTGAGGCTCGGCGGGTAGAACGAGTACGGGGGCCGGGTCATCAGCGTCAGGTCTCCGGAGCGGAGCGGGTGCACGGCGTGCAGCTCGCGGGGTATCTGGTCGCTCGGCCAAGCCCGGACGGGCTCGAGCGTGGCGAGCACGGCCAGTGCCTCGCTGCGACGCTCCGGCTGATCCAGCCAGACGTACGCCATGCCTCCGCCGGGGTAGAGCTCCGCGCCCAGGCCCGCGCGCGCGAGCGCACCGCGAACATCGAGCCGCTCGTCGGCGCGGGCCATGCCGTGGTCGCTGGTCACGATCAAGGTCGTCTCCGTCCAGAGACCGCGCGCGTCGAGCCCGGCGAGGAGCCGCTGCAGGGCTCGGTCCTGGCGCTCGAGCTGGCGGACCACGGCGGAATCTCCCGGGCCCTTGCGGTGTCCCACCGCATCCGCCCCGTGCCACCACGAGAGAATCAGTCGCGGCCGCGCATCCTCGGGCAGATCCAGCCAGGCGAGGATCTGCTCGACCTTGGCAGACTCCGGTACGCTGCCGTCGAACGGAGCCTTGACGTAGCTCGCGGCCGTGCCGTGCCACGCCGTCTCGGAGCCGACCCAGTAGAAGACCGCCGCCCGTACACCCTGGCGTTCGGCGGTCACCCAGACGGGCTCGGCCTCCAGCCAGCTCGCGTCGCTCTCCCTCCGGTAGACGCCGCGCTCCCGATCTCGAAAACGGTTTCCAACGATGCCGTGGCGCTCCGCATAGGCTCCGGTCGCGAGCGCGGCGTGGTTCGGAAACGTGTTGGCCGGAAAGATGGGGCGCAGGCCACGGGCGCGAGCGCCCTCGCGCTCCATGCGCTCGAGACCCGGAAGCCGCGCGCGGTCCGGATAGTCGTGCCGCGTGCCGTCCCAGGAGAGCAGGATCACCGTCGGCTCCCCCGCCTGGGCGGCGAGCGCGAGCAGGAGCGTGCCCGATACGACCCGCAGCAGCTGGGCTAAGCTGACCCGCAGATGGTCGAGAGAAAGCCATCGGGCAGGCCGACTCGAGGGTCGATCGACACACGCACAGGTGGGCCCGGCTCGCCGGAGATGCGCCGGGACGGCGAGGAACGGACCCGAGCGAGAGAACCGAGCGCGCCTCCGCGGGCGCTCTCGATCGCGGGCTCGGATCCCACCGGGGGCGCGGGGCTGCAGCTCGATCTTCGTGTCTTCGCCTGTCACTGCGTTCACGGCATGGCGGTTCCCACCGCCCTCACGGTTCAAACTACCAAAGCCGTCTCGCGCGTCCTGCCGGTCTTCCCGAACGTCTTCTCGGAGCAGCTCGCCGCCCTGCTCGGGGACCTGCCTCCGAACGTGATCAAGCTCGGAATGCTGGCGACGGACGATCTCGTGCTGCTCGCCGCGCGGCTGCTCGAGCGGCACCCGATTCCCCTGATCGTGGATCCCGTGCTGCGCGCCAGCGACGGCACCTACCTGCTGGAGCGGCGAGCGTGGGCGAGCCTGATGGATCGCATCGTCGCCCGCGCGCGGCTCGTCACGCCGAACCTCGACGAGGCGGAGGCCCTCACCGGGAGCCGAGACCCCGAGCGCGCGGCGCGGCAGTTTCTCGATCTGGGCGCAGAGGCGGTCCTGATCAAGGGGGGACACGCGAGCGGCGCACCCGACGATCTTCTCGTCCTCCGCACGGGGGAGGCGAGCTGGCTGCCCGGGACACGGCGGGGGCCGGGGGCCGTGCACGGCACGGGCTGTGCTCTCTCCTCGGCCATCGCGGCGCGCCTCGCACGCGGCGAGCCGCTGCGGGAGGCCGTGGTGGCGGCGAAGGCGTATGTCGAGCGCGCGATCGCTCACGCCACGCGTTCGGGTGCGGGCGCCTCCCTGCTGACGCTCCCGCTGGAGCCACCCGCGAATCCGGAGGGGCGGGCGTGAGCGAGGTTCTGGAGTTCTGGTTCGAGTTTGGCAGCAGCTACTCCTACCCGGCCGCCTTTCGTGTCGCCCGTCTCGTCGACGAAGAGGACCTTCGCGTCGTCTGGCGTCCATTTCTGCTCGGGCCGATCTTCCGTGCGCAGGGCCTTGGGGACTCGCCCTTCAACGCGATCCCGGCCAAGGGGCGCTACATGTGGCGCGACCTCGAGCGAATCTGTAGCGAGCTCGGCCTCCCCTTCCGGCGGCCCTCGGTGTTTCCGCGCAACGGCCTGCTCGCGGCCCGCGTGGCCACGGCCCACGCGGAGGCGCCCTGGCTGCCGCAGCTCGTGGTCGACGTCTACCGCGCGAACTTCGCCGAAGACCGCGAGATCTCCGACCCCGACGTGCTGCGGGAGCTGCTGACCAGGAGAGACCTGGATGCGGGGAGCGCTCTGGAGCGCGCTGAGGACCCGGGGACGAAGGCCGAGCTGCGCACCCACACCGAGCGGGCCCAGCAGCTCGGCATCTTCGGGGCGCCCACCTTCCGGGTCGGGAACGAGATCTTCTGGGGCGGCGATCGCCTGGATACGGCGCTGCGCTGGCTACGCCGCGCGACGACCTGACGGGCCACCCGGCACCGCCAGCATCGACTCAGCGCAGCCGCGAGAAGAGCTGGAGCAGCCCGGAGAGGAGAAGGCTGATCAGCACGCAGCTCGTGATCGGAACGTAGAGGCGAAAGCCTGGGCGCTCGATGCGAACGTCTCCCGGCAGACGTCCCAGAAGAGGAAGCGAGGGGCTCAGATGGATCAGCAGACCGAGCGCCAGCAGCAGCGCCCCCGTGACGATCAGCATGCGTCCGAGCCCGTCCACGCCGGTCCAGACTATGCCGCGAGGTCCGTTCCCGGGCCAGCCGGGGTGGCGAGGGCGGTGGTATCCTGGGAGCTCGCGCCGGGTACACGAGCGCAAGGCGGGAGGCGGGATGAGCACCTACGTCCTGATGCGGATCCTGGAGTCGGCGCCCAAGCGCTACGACGCCGGCATCGGTCTGCTCACACTCGGGGCCGTGGGCCGCGCGTACGATCGGCTGGTGAGTCGGATCCCGGAGGGGGCGCGCGTGATCGACATCGGCTGCGGCACCGGCGCGCTCACGCTCCGCGCCGCCCGACGCGGCGCCTGCGTCAAGGGGATCGATGTGAACCCCGAGATGCTGGAACGGGCGAGGGAGCGCGTCCGGGCCGCGGGCCTCGAGGCCCGGGTCGAGCTCGTGGAGATGGGCGTGGCCGAGCTCGACCGGGAGGAGCGGGAGAGCTACGACGTCGTGGTCAGCGGGCTCTGCTTCTCGGAGCTGAGCCCCGACGAACAGCGGTACGCGCTCCGGCAGGTGGCACGTCTGCTGCGCGCGGATGGGCTGCTGCTGGTCGCCGATGAGGTTCGCCCTTCGGGTCCCGTGGCGCGGGCCGCGCAGAGATTGCTGCGCGCCCCGCTGGTGGCGATCACCTACCTCATCACCCAGCAGACGACCCATCCCGTCTCGGGGCTCCCCGAGCGGATCGCGGAGAGCGGCCTCCGAATCGAGTCGCAGCGCTCGAGCGCGCTCGGCGGTTTCATCGAGATCGTCGCGCGCAGGGCGGGAGCCGGGCCGGGATGAGCCGGCTGCGCTCGCTCGCTCTGGCGGGGGTCCAGACGCTGCTCCGGATGCTCCCCTTTCCGTGCCGAACCGGTCTGGTCGAGATCGGTCGTCCCGGTCCCGACTCGCCCGTGCTTCTCACGGGAAACTTCTGGCTCACCGTGGAGCGCGTGAAGCGCGCCCTCGGGGGACTCGACGCCTTTCTGCTCGTCGCAAACAGCCGGGGCGTCAACGTCTGGTGCGCCGCGACAGGGGGTCTGCTGACCAACCACGACGTGATCTCGGTTCTGAAGACCAGCGGAGTCGGTGAGCGGGTGAAGCACCGTCGGCTGATTCTGCCTCAGCTCGCGGCCACGGGGATCGAGGGCGGAGAGGTCCACAAGAAGACGGGTTGGCGCGTGCACTGGGGCCCGGTGCGATGCGAGGACCTGCCCGTGTATCTCCGGAACGGCCTCCGCAAGACCGTCGCGATGCGGACCGTCAGCTTTCCCTGGCGCGAGCGGCTCGAGATGGCCGTGGCCTGGGCCTTCCCCATCTCCCTGCTCTCGCTCGTGCTGCTCCCCTTCTGGCCCGGGGGCGTGGCGCCGCTCATGGCGGTCGTGTGGGCTCTCTCGCTCCTCCTCTTTCTGGCCTTCCCCCTCTACGAGCCGCTCGTGCGCGGGAAGAAGAAGCACATCGGCTTCGTCTTCTTCGATTTCGGGGAACGCGGGATCGTGCTGCTCCTCTGGCTCGTGCTGCTGGCCGGACTGGCCCTGACCAGCGCGCTCTCCGACGACTACAGCGCTGGATTCGCGGTCCGCTGGGGGGTGGCCTCGTTCGTCGTGCTCGCGATCCTTGGACTCGACCTCACCGGGAGCACGCCGCTGTACAAGAGCGGGCTGCACGAGGACCGGCAGCTCCGCATCACGCTGGACGAGGCGCGTTGCAAGGGCGCCGGGTTCTGCGAGCAGAGCTGTCCGACCCACGTCTTCGAGATGGAGCCGTCGCGGAAGCTCGTGCGCCTGCCACGCTCCGAACGCTGCGTCCAATGCGGCGCCTGCATCGTGCAGTGTCCCTTCGATGCGCTCTTCTTCCAGAGCCCCGACGGAGAGGTCGTGAGCCCCGAGACGATCCGCCGCTACAAGCTCAACCTGCTCGGGACGCGGCGCGTGCAGGCGCCGGAGCTGACCCACTGAGTCGCGCGCCGCTGGAGCCTCGGCCCGGAAGCTACGTGCTCGTGCTCCGTGAGGCGCGCCCGGGCCGGGCCGTCCGCTACGGCCGCGGGCGCTCCCTCAAGACCGGGACGGGCTTCTACCTCTACGTGGGCAGCGCTCTGGGGCCGGGTGGAGTTCGTGCGCGCGTCCTGCGTCACTGCCGAGCCACGGGCGCCGTGCACTGGCACATCGACCGTCTGCGGCGGCAGCTCGAGCTCGTGCGCGTGTGGTTCTCGTACGGCACACATCGCATGGAGTGTCGCTGGGCCGCGGCTCTCGCCGGGCTGCGCAGCGCCACATTGCCCGCGGCGCGCTTCGGGGCCTCGGACTGCCGCTGTCCAGCCCATCTCATTCGCTTGCCCCACGAGCCACGTCCAATCCGCCCGCAAGTGCGGTCACCCGATGGGGCCGGCGTCGGCCCGGCGGTATACTGCGCCGATCCCGCGGAGCTCCTGACCTTCGCGAGGCAGAAGGGGGAACGCTGAGATGGACCTGAAGCTCTTCGCAACCGTGTTCGGGACGATCTTCGTTGCGGAGCTGGGCGACAAGACGCAGCTGGCCACGCTGCTCTACGCCTCGCAGAAGAGCAACCCCCGGCTGACCGTGTTCGTCGCCGCCGCCGCGGCCCTCGTCCTGACCTCCGCGATCGGTGTGCTGGCGGGATCCGTGGTCGCCCAGTACCTGAGCGAGCGCGTTCTCTCCACGCTCGCGGGCGTGGGCTTCATCGCGGTCGGGGCCTGGACTCTGCTGCAGACCTACACGAGTTAGAGTCGACGGCGTACGGACGCACGGCGAGAAGACGAGGGATGAAGCCATGGAGATCAATGGAATCGCGCACGTGATGCTCACGGTGACGGATTTCGCGCGCGCTCGTGAGTTCTACGCTGCGCTGCTACCCTTCCTGGGGCTGAAGCCCGTCTTGGATGGCGAGGGTTTCTACTACTGCGTGGGCGGGCGAACGGCGTTGGGGATCCGCGCCTGCGCCCCAGAGCTCAGCCGGGAGCACTTCGTGCAGGAGCGGGTGGGGCTTCATCATCTCTGTTTTCGAGCGCGCACACGCGAGGACGTGGACGCGGTGCACCGACGCGTCGTGGAGCTCGGGGCCCGGATCGTGCACGAGCCCGAGGAGGGACCCTGGGCTCCAGGCTATTACTCGCTGCTCTTCGAGGACCCCGACGGGATTCGTCTGGAGGTCAACCACGTCCCCGGCAAGGGTCTGCTGGCGTAGGTCGGGGTCGTGGAGGCCGTGACGTCCCTCTACTTCGCTCGCTCGACGTAGCGCAGCTCTCCGGGGTCGACCCGGATGCGATCGCCCGGGTTGATGAACGTGGGAACCGGAAGGGTCACGCCGTTCTCGAGCGTGGCCGGCTTGTTGGACTTGGCCGCCGTCTGACCCTTCAGGACGGGCTCGGTCTCCCGCACGGTGATCTCCACGGTCTTGGGGAGGCGAATCCCGATCGGCTTGCCGTCGAGCAGCTCGATCATCACACGCAGCCCCTCGTGCAGCCAGGGTCGCGCTTCCTCGAAGATCTCCCCCCCGACCTGGATCTGATCGTAGGTCTCGGCGTCCATGAAGACGGCGGTCTCCCCTTCGCCGTAGAGGTAGTCCATCTCGCGCGTCTCCACGATGGCGCGCTCGACGAAGTCGGCAGCCGAGAACTTGACCGCCCGCTGCGTGCCATCGAGCAGGTTCCGCAGCTTCGTCTGCACGAACCCTCGCTTGTTGCCGGGCGTGCGGTGCTCGAACTCGAGCACGCGATAGGGGATCCCTTCGTAGAGGATCGCCGTCCCCCGCCGCAGCGCCGTGGCCTGAATATCCGCCATCATCTCTCCTCGATCTGTCTCAGGCGCGCGAGCAGACGCTCCCAGATGTCGCCGAAGCCTCCGTTGGACATGATCAGCGCCACGTCGTGTCCGCTGCGACCACGCACCAGGTGCTCGATGATCTCGTCCACGCGCGGGACGAAGGCCGCCTCCACGCCTCGCGCGCGCAGCTCCTCGACGACCCAGGCTGGGCGCATGCGCTCCGCCTCGGGCACGGCCTCGGCGCGGTGCACCTCCGCGACCACGACCCGATCAGCGCCGGAGAGCGCCTCGACATAGTCCGCCTCGAAGATTCGCCGGCGGCTGCTGTTCGTGCGGGGCTCGAAGACCGCCCAGAGACGACGATCCGGGAAGCGGGCCCGCATGGCCGCCGTGGTCTCGCGAACCGCGGTCGGGTGATGGGCGAAGTCATCCACGACAAGCATCCCCGCCGCCTCGCCCCGGACCTCCTGCCGACGACGAACGCCGCGATACCCCTCGAGGGCGTCGGCGATGGTCTCGAAAGAAACGCCCAGGCCGTGACAGAGCGCCGCCGAGCCCAGCGCGTTCTCGACGTTGTGGCGGCCGTGCATCGGCACTCGCAGTCGACCGAGCCTCCGCTCCCCACGCCAGACGGTGAAGCTCGTTCCCTGCTGATCAAAGCTCACGTCGGTGGGGTGCCAGAGTGCCTCGGCCCCGAAGCCGTAGCCCTCCACGGGCGCCGGACAGCCGCGGAGCACCTCCCGTACGGCCTCGACGTCGGTGGCCGCGACGATGCGTCCCTCCCCGGGAACCCGCTCCAGCAGAGCGTGAAAGGACTCCTGAATCTCCTCGAGAGAGTCATAGATGTCCGCGTGGTCGAACTCGCAGGAGGTCAGCAACACGCTGCGGGCGTCGTAGTGGAGGAACTTGGGTTTCTTGTCGAAGAAGGCCGTGTCGTACTCGTCTCCCTCGATCACGAAGTGCTCACCCTCACCGAGCCGGAAGCCGCCGGCGAGGTTCTCTGCGACGCCGCCCACGAGAACGCTCGGGTCCAGCCCCGCGTGGGTGAGGATCCAGCCCACGAGGCTCGTGCAGGTCGTCTTGCCGTGCGTGCCCGCAATCACGACGCTGTGCTTTCCGCGGAGAAAGAAGAAGTGAACGGCATCCGAGAAGCTGAGAAACGGGAGCCCCGCATCGAGCGTCGCCTGCGCTTCCGGGTTCTCACGCCGCACGGCATTGCCGATCACGACGAGATCCGGGGGCTCGCGCAGCAGGTGATCGGAGTCGAAGCCCTTCGCGACCGAGATGCGGGCTTGGCGGAGCTGCTCGCTCATCGGGGGGTAGGCGTCGAGATCGCTTCCCGTGATGTGGAAGCCCCGATCGGCGAGCATGCAGGCGAGGGAGCCCATCCCCGTCCCCGCCACGGCGACGAGGTGGATGTGTCGAATCGACTCGATGGCCGGAAGCTCACGCGGCAAGGAAGGCCTCCCAGATCAGATCATGGACACGGGGCCGCAGCTCGAAGCGGCTGCGTTTGGCGACGAGGTGGACGCGGTTCGAGAGCAGCACCACGATCATCCCGCGCTCGAGATCGATCCAGAGGCTCGTTCCCGTGAAGCCTGTGTGCCCGATGGAGCGGCGCAAGAAGTGGCTCCCAGAGGTGGACTGGCCCGCCGTGGGCGTGTCCCAGCCCAGCGCCCAGTCGCTCTCCGGTGTGAGCTCCTGCCGCGTGAAGAACTCACGGCTCAGCTCCGCCGGAAAGAGCCGGCTCTCCCCTCGCTCCGCGCGCAGCATCTCCTCGGCGAAACGCAGCACGTCGGGCCCGGTCGAGAACAGACCCGCGTGCCCGGCGATCCCGCCCATGGCCCAGGTGTTCCCGTCGTGGACCTCCCCCCAGAGCACCTTCTCCCGCCACGGGCACTGCTCGGTGGCCGCATAGCGAGCACGGGCCCCCGAGAACGGCAGCGGGTTGAAGTGTGTGTCCACCATCTCGAGTGACCGGTAGATCCGCCGCTCGCAGAATGAGTCCAGGGGCTCCCCCGCAGCCTCGGCAACGATCTCGCCGAGCACGATGAACCCCAGATCCCCGTAGACCGAAGCCTCGCCCGCGTCGTGCACGGGAGCGCTGCGCAGAATCCGACTCACGATCGCCGCACGCCCCGCCTCCGTGGCGAGCCAGCGGTCCCCGCGCCTGCGTTCCCGCTCGCGCAGATCCTCATAGTAGGCTCGCCAGGGGCGAAGACCCGAGCTGTGGGTCAGGAGATGACGGATCGTGATCTCGGATTTTCCGTGCTCAGCAAACCCCGGGAGCAGCTCCGCCGCCGGCTGGTCCAGGGAGAGCTTCCCGTCCGCCACGAGCAGAAGAATCGCAGGTGTCGTCGCCATGACCTTCGTGAGCGAGGCGACGTCGTAGATCGTGTCCCCTCGGGTCTCGTGCCGCTCGGGACTGAGCACGGCAGCACCAAAGACCCCCTCGTACGCGAGCGCCTCCCCCATGCGAGCCTGGATGACCGCGCCCGGCAGCTCCCCGCGCTCGATCGCCTTCGCGACGGCACGATCGACCCGCTCGAGCTTCCTGCGTACCGCGGCCAGCTTCAACCGTCGACCTCCACGACCGGATCCAGCATCGTGAGCGTTCCCCGCGAGCCGTCGAGCTCCGCACGAACCCCGAAGCCGAGGGCACGATGGTCGTGTACATGCCCGAAGGGGAGATCCTCGACGATGGGTCCCTCGAACACCCGCATCAGCAGCTCGCGGAGCACCTCCCGCGCTGTGGGCTCAGGGTAGCGAGTCGACGAACAGGAGACGAGCTGTCCGATCGCCACCCCCGCCACGTCGCAGAGCTTCCCGGCTTCACGGAGCTGCACGACCATGCGATCGATTGCGTAGGGCTCCTCACAGACCTCTTCCAGAAAGAGAATGGCCCCGCGAGCATCGAGCTCCCAGGGAGTGCCGAGGCTGCTGGCGAGAGCCGTCAGGTTGCCGCCCACGAGCGGCCCCCGCACGCGTCCCTCGCGCAAGCCGTTTCCTCTCAGGGGCTCGAAGGCACCCGGTTCACCGCGTACGACCGCGAGCCAGCGGGCACGGGCCTCGTCACTCAGCTCCGGGCGCTCGAGCATCGGCCCGTGCACGGACGCTAGACCCGCACGACGCTGCAGCAGCAGGAGCAGGGCCGTGGCGTCGCTGTAGCCCACCATGAGCTTGCGCGCCGTACGGAGCTCGAGAGGCGTGAGCCGGCCCAGGATTCGCGAGAGCCCGTAGCCGCCGCGCGCGAGCACGATGCCACGGACCTCCGGGTCCCGCAGGAGCTGGACCAGATCCGCAGCACGCTCGTCGTCGCGGCCCGCCAGAAAGCCCGAACGGGAGCGCAGGTGCGGGGCGCAGCGCGGCGCATACCCCGCGGCCTCGAGCCAGGCCAGACCGGCGTCGAGGGCCGCGTCGTCCACGGGTCCCGCGGGCGCACAGACCCCCACGGTGCAGCCCTTCTCCAGCGGACGGGGGAGGACCAACGGCAGGCCCGCGGACATCAGAAGGGAGGCTCGTCGACGTCGAAGCCCGCGGTCACCGGGGGTGGCTGGCGCTCGGAAAGGTTGTTGAAGCGCGTGTAGCGTCCCTCGAACTGGAGGCGGACCGTACCGATCGGGCCGTTCCGCTGCTTGGCGATGATCACCTCGGCGATCCCCTGGTCGGGGCTGTTCTCATCGTAGACCTCGTCCCGATAGATGAACATCACGACGTCAGCATCCTGCTCGATCGCACCGGACTCACGCAGATCGGCGAGCATGGGGCGCTTGTTGGGCCGGGTCTCGGGACCCCGGTTGAGCTGGGAGAGGGCGATCACGGGGACGTCGAGCTCCTTGGCAAGCAGCTTGAGGGAGCGGCTGATCTCGGCGACCTCCTGCTCCCGGCGCTCGTCGCGTCCGCGTCCCTGGATGAGCTGAATGTAGTCCACGATGACCATGGTCAGATTCTCGTCGCGATGGAGCCGGCGAGCCTTGGCCGAAATGTCGCTGACGGTCACGACGGCGCTGTCGTCGATGAAGATCCGGCGTTCCTCGAGGTGGCTCGCCGCACGGGTCAGCTGGCGGAGGTCGCGCTCGCCGAGCACACCCTCACGGAAGCGGGAGAAGTCCACCTCCGCTTCGCTCATGAGCAGACGCACGATGAGCTGCCGCTTGGTCATCTCGAGCGAGAAGATCGCCACACAGCCGTTCTGATCGCGAGCGTGATGGCTGGCGAAGTTGAGTGCCAGGGCCGTCTTGCCCATGCTCGGACGCGCCGCGATGATGATCAGGTCGCCGCCCTGCATCCCCCCGAGGTGCCGGTCGAGCGCGTCGAAGCCGACGCGGCAGCCGGTGACGTCCCCCGACTGCACGCGCTCGATGTACTCGAAGGCCCCTTGCAGTTCCTGCCGGACGCCCGAGAACCCCACGCGTGCATTGCCCATGGCAATGCGCAGAATCTCGCGCTCGGCCTCGTCGATGAGCTCCCGCACGGGGATCCCGCCCTCGTAGCCCTGCGCCGCGACGCGCTCGCAGCTGTGGATGAGACGACGCGCGAGCGCCTTGTCGCGGACGAGATCGGCGTGGTGCTCCACGTGGGCGGCCGTGGGCGTCGAGTCCACCAGCTCATTCAGGTACGGCACCCCGCCGACCTGCTCGAGCAGGTCCTGCTCCTCCAGATAGTTCCGAAGGGTGATCAGCGTGATCGCCTGCTGCTTGGCCGCCAGCTCCTGGCAGGCCTGGAACAGGAGTCGATGGCTGGGAAGATCGAAGGAGTCCGCCGCGACCTTGTCCTCGATCTTGAACAGGGAGTCGTGGTCGAGGAGGATCGCACCGAGCACGGCCCGCTCGGCCTCGTGATCCGCGGGGATCGCCCGCGGGCTCGGATCGGGGCGTGACGAGCTCCGGCGGGTCGCTCCATCCCCCTTCGCCAAGTCTCTCCCCCCCTCGACGCGCCTGCGGCGCCCCGGCGTCCTAGTCCGTCGTGCTCCCCTCCGTGTCCGCGGCATCGATGACGCGGACGCGGACGCGTCCCGTGACCTCGCGGTGCAGCCGGATCGCCACCTCGTACTCACCGAGCTGCTTGATCGGATCGTCGAGCTCGATCCTGCGTCGGTCGATCTCAACGCCCTGCTCCGCCAGGCGCCGTGCAATCTCGGCGCTCGTGACGGATCCGAAGAGCTTGCCCTCCCCACCCGCCCGGACCCGGAACTCCAGCTCCGTCTCGTCCAGGCGGCGGGCCATGGCCTCGTGGTTGGCGATCTGCTTCCGAAGCCTCTCCTCGATCACGCGCTTCTTGTGCTCCAGCTCGCGCACCCGGCCCTTCGTGGCCAGCATCGCCTTGCCCTGGGGGAGCAGGTAGTTGCGTGCGTAGCCGGGCTTCACGTGCACCACGTCCCCGGCGTGCCCGAGCTTCTCGATGTCCTCGGTCAGGATCAGATCGATGGCCATCCGCCAGCTCCCCTAGACGTGCTGGGTCGTGAAGGGCATCAGGGCGATGTGCCGGGCGCGCTTGATCGCCACGGTGAGCGCCCGCTGGTGCCGGGCGCAGTTTCCGCTGATGCGTCGTGGAATGATCTTGTGCCGCTCCGTCACGAAGGTGCGCAGAACGCGCGCATCCTTGTAGTCGATCACGAGCTGGGAGTCCGCGCAGAAGCGACAGACCTTCTGGCGCGTGAACATCCGGCGGCCACCGCTGCGGCGCCGCTTGCGGCCTTGGGGTCTCTTGACGATGAGCTCGACCATGCCCGCCTCCTAACTCTCCGCCCGCTCCGCGGGCTTCTCGGTCGCGGACGGCTCGGCCTCTGGCTCGCTCGGGCCCGGCTCTTTCTCCCCGCCCGTCTCCGGCTCCAGAGCGGCCTCCGCCGCTGCCGCCGCCTCCGTCTGGCTCCGCTCGGCCGCGGCCTTTGCGTTCGCCGCCGCCTCCTGCTGGGCGCGCTCCTCCTCCTGACGCTCGCGCTCCTCGCGGCGGCGTTGCTGCTCCGCCTCCTGCTCGCGGGCCTCGGCGATGCGCGCCTCGACGTCCCGTACGCGCTCGTTCGCCAGCACCGTGAGGAATCGGAGCACGTCCACGTCCAGCCGCATCAGGCGCTCGAGCTCCGGGATCAGGGCGCCGTCGGACAGAAAACCGAGCTGAAAGTAGTGGCCCTTCTGGAACTTGCGAATCTCGTAGGCGAGCTTTCGCTTGCCCCAGTCATCACGGATCAGGTAGGTGCCGCCACCCCGTGCGAGCACATCGTCGACGCGGGCGTGGATCTCCTTCTCGCGCTCGGGCGTGGCATCCGGCTGGATGACGTAAATGAACTCGTACTCGCGCATGGACGTCCCTCCTGGTCGTGAGGGCCCCCGCCGTGGCGAGGACCGAGGCACGCGGATGAGGAGCGAAGTCTACCAGCTCTCCCGCCCGCCCGCGAGGCCGACGGGCGCGCAGGCGAGCCCAGCGCGCCGATACTGCGCCCGGACGGCAGGGATCTGACTCGAGACGGTGTCTCGGGTCAGATCCCTAGTGTTCCGTCCCGGAAGTCCCGTTGCCTTTCTCGGTGCCGAGACGCGCAGCGGACAAGGCGCACGAGCGAGGAATATCCGTAGATATTCCGAGGGAGTGCAACACAGTCCGCGGGGATGGATCGGCGGCGAGCAAGGTGACCGGACTTCCGAGACGGGACACTAGATGATGAGAGGCGCGATGACGACGGAGACGACGGCCATCAGCTTGATCAGGATGTTGAGCGAGGGCCCGGCGGTGTCCTTGAAAGGGTCCCCGACCGTATCGCCCACGACGGCGGCCTTGTGCGCATCCGAGCCCTTGCCGCCGTGCGCACCGCTCTCGATCGTCTTCTTGCCGTTGTCCCAGGCCCCCCCGGCGTTGGCCATGAACAGGGCGAGCAGCACGCCCGAGACCGTCACCCCCGCCAGCAGACCCCCGAGCGCCTCCTTGCCCACGATGAACCCCGTCAGGGCCGGGATCAGAACCGCCATCAGACCCGGCGCCATCATGCGCTTGATGGCCGCGGCCGTGGAGATGTCGACGCAGCGCGCGTAGTCCGCCTTGGCTGTGCCCTCCATGAGCCCGTCGATCTCACGGAATTGGCGGCGCACCTCCTCGATCATCTCACCGGCGGCGTCGCCTACGGCCTTCATGGCCATGGAGCTGAACAGGAAGGGAACCATGGCCCCCACGAAGACCCCGGCCATCACGATCGGGGAAAGCAGGCTGAGTTGCTCGAGCTGGGCCTGGGTGCGGAAGGCACTGAAGAGGGCGAGGGCCGTGAGCGCAGCGGAGCCGATCGCGAAGCCCTTTCCGATCGCCGCGGTCGTGTTGCCGACGGCGTCGAGCTTGTCGGTGCGTTCGCGAACTTCGGGAGGCAGATTGCTCATCTCCGAGATCCCGCCCGCGTTGTCCGCGATGGGCCCGTAAGCGTCGACGGCGAGCTGGACCCCGACGGTGCAGAGCATCCCGAGACCGCCGAGCGCGATGCCGTAGAGACCCGCAAGCTGGGAGGCGCCCACGAGAGCCGCCGCGATGATCAGGATCGGGAGCGCGGTGGACTGCATCCCGATGCCGAGCCCGGCGATGATGTTCGTCGCCTCACCGGTCGTGGAGGCGTTCGCGATGTCGTTCACGGGCTTGCGACCCGTGGCCGTGTAATGCTCCGTGGCCATGGCGATGAGCACTCCGCCGACGAGCCCGAGCACCATCGCACCGAGCAGGTTGAGCCGCCCCTCGGGAACGACGGCCCCGATCGCCACGTAGGCGACCGGAACCATGATGATGACCGAGCCGAAGATTCCCATGTTGAGGGCGAGCTGGGGGTTGCCGTCCTCACGGGTTCGGACCAGAAACGTCGAGACGATGGAGACGACGATCCCGAGGCCCGCGAGCACCAGCGGCAGCACGACGTAGTCGAGCTGGCGATCGGGGGAGACGCCGAGCGAGACGGCATAGGGGATGCCGAGAATCATCGCGCCGATGATCGCACCCACGTAGGACTCGAAGAGATCCGCTCCCATGCCCGCCACGTCGCCGACGTTGTCGCCCACGCAATCGGCGATCGCAGCGGGGTTGCGCGGATCGTCCTCGGGCAGCCCGGCCTCGACTTTGCCCACGAGGTCCGCCCCGACATCCGCCGCCTTGGTGTAGATCCCGCCGCCCACGCGAGCGAAGAGCGCGATCGAGCTCGCCCCGAGGCTGAAGCCGGACAGCACCGTGAGGACATCCTGACGAACCTCGGTGACGGAGGCTCCGAAGATCTTCGTGTAGAGCAGGAAGAGGACGGAAAGACCGAGCACGCCGAGGCCCACGACACACATCCCCATGACCGTGCCGCCGGCGAAGGCCACATCGAGCGCTTTGATCAGGGAGTGCCGTGCGGCGGCGCTGGTCCGCACGTTCGCGAGCGTGGCGACGCGCATTCCAAAGTAGCCGGCCAGGCCCGAGCACGCCGCGCCGACCGCAAAGGAGAGGGCGATCAGCGAGGTGCCCTGCTGGTAGTACCCGCCGGCCAGCAGGATTGCGACGGCCGCCACGAAGACGACCAGCACGCGATACTCACGGCGCAGGAAGGCCATCGCGCCCTCCTGGATGTAGCCAGCGATCTCCGCCATGCGCTCCGTACCCACCTCGGAGCGCTCAACGACGCGCGCGCGCCAGTAGGCAAAGAGGAGCGCCAGAACTCCCGAGCCTGCAACCGCCACGATGACCTGATTCACGCCTTCCCCTCCTCTTCTTGTGCGTCGACGAGTGAGATGCCGTTGTAGCGGTTCATCGCCTCCTCGACCCCCTCCTCCAGAATCGTCTCGATCGCGCACACGGCCAGATCCACCGTCTCGAGAAAAATCCTCCGCTCCTCCTCGCGGATGCGGCTGAGCAGATGGGCCGTGGGATCGCGCGCGTCGCGCGGCCGTCCCACCCCCACGCGTACGCGCGGGAAGTCACGCATTCCGAGCTGGTCGATCACGGACTGGAGCCCGTGGTGCCCGCCCGATCCCCCGCCCGGTCGAACGCGGATCCGTCCGCGCGGCAGGTCCATGTCGTCGAAGACCAGCAGCAGGTCCTCCGCTCCCAGAGGGAGGTACCGGACCGCCTCAGCCACGGAGAGCCCCGAGAGGTTCATGTAGGTCTCGGGCTTCAAGAGTGCGACCTCCTCACGACCGACCCGGCCCCGACGGAACCGGCCCTGGAACTTCTTGGTCTCGTTGCGGATGTGATGGCGCTCGGCGAAGCGGTCGCAGACCAGGAAGCCCGCATTGTGCGGCGTGTCCCGGTAGCGGGTCCCGGGATTGCCCAGGCCGACGATCAGCCGCATCCCGACGCGGGCGCCCTACCCGCTCTTCTCCGCTCCCCCATCGGAGGAGGACCCGGCCTCGCCCGCCGGCTCGGCCCCCTCGGCGGGTGGTGCCGCCTCGGCCTCGGCAGCCTCCTCACCCACCGCCACCTCTTCTTCCTCGATGCGCGGCGCCGTCACGGTGACCAGCGCGAGGTTCGCCTCGCCGACCGCTTCGACGCCCTCTGGAAGCTCGACGTCCGAGAGCCGCAACGTATCGCCGACACCCAGGTCGGAGACGTCCACCGTGATATTGTCGGGAATCGCGAGCGGCAGGCACGAGACCTCGACCTCGCGCGCGAGCAGATTGAGGATCCCACCCAGCTCGACACCGGGCGCCCGTCCCTCGACGTGGACGGGGATTTCCACGTGCAGCTTCTTGGCCGTGTCCACCGCGTACAGGTCGCAGTGCACCAGCTTCTGCGAGACGGGATCCCGCTGCACATCCTTCACGAGCACCAGCTTGCCCTTGACCTGCTTCGCGCCCTTGAGGTCGATCAGTGCGTTCGTGCCGCTTCGGAGCACGCGCTCGAGCGAGCGGCTCTCGATCGCGAGCGGCAGCGAGTCCACGCCCCCACCGTAGAGAATCGCCGGCACCGCCCCCTGCGCGCGCAGCCGCCGGGCCGGCCCCTTGCCGCGCCCTTCACGAACGTCGACGTCGAGCTCGAGTCTCTGCACCCCTCGTCTCCCTCGGTCCCACCCTCAGACGAAGAGGGAGCTGACCGACTCCTCGTTGTGGATTCTGCGAATCGACTCCGCCAGAAGCGGCGCGACCGACGTGACGATGACCTTCCCGCAGGCCTCCGCCTCGGGGCGGAGGGGGATGGAGTCGGTCACCACAAGGCTCTCGAGCGGGGACTCGGTGATCTCCTTGACCGCGTTCCCCGAGAGCACCGGATGCGTGATCATCGCCAGCACGCGTCGGGCCCCGGCGTCCATGACCGCCTGTGCCGTCTGCGTGAGGGATCCCGCGGTATCGACGATGTCATCGACGATCACGGCCGTGCGGCCGCGGACCTCACCGACGATGCGCAAGATCTCGGCGACGTTGGCCTTCTCGCGGCGCTTGTCCGCGATCGCCAGATCGGCGTCGAGACGCTTGGCAAAGGCGCGGGCTCGCTCGACCCCCCCGGCGTCCGGCGAGACCACCGTGGTCTCTTCGCGCCGCGGCACCAGATCCCGGAGCCGATCCAGCAGAACGGGCATGGCGAAGAGGTTGTCGACCGGGATGTTGAAGAAGCCCTGGATCTGCCCCGCATGGAGGTCCAACGAGAGCACGCGGTTCGCCCCGGCGGCCGTGATCAGATCGGCCACGAGCTTGGCCGTGATGGGGGAGCGCGGGCGGACCTTGCGATCCTGCCGGGCGTAGCCGTAGTACGGGATCACACCCGTGATGCGCTTCGCCGAAGCCCGCCGGATGGTATCCAGCAGGATGAGCAGCTCCATCAGGTGGCTGTTGGCGGGCGCACACGTGGGCTGGATGACGAAGACATCCATCCCCCGCACGTTCTCGCCCAGCTCCACGCTGGTCTCTCCGTCGCTGAAGCTCTTGACCTCGGCCCGACCGAGCTCGATGTCCAGGTAGTCGCAGATGGCCTGCGCCAGCCTGGGGTTCGCGTTGCCGGTGAAGATTCGGATGCTTCTCGTCATGGGCCGACTCTGATCCATTCTCCCGCCGCCCGAGCCTCCCGGCCCGTCTGCGGACTGGCTGGGGCGGCAGGATTCGAACCTGCGAATGACGGGTCCAAAGCCCGTTGCCTTACCACTTGGCGACGCCCCATCCCCAGTCACGGGTAGCGCTTCCGGGGGAGCTCACCGTCATTGTCACCGCTCCCTCGGGCAGCCGCACGCGCCCCGCGGCCGCCTCCGCCGCCCCTCTGTCGGGGAAGCGCCCGAAGACGGTGGGCCCGCTGCCGCTCATTCCGGTGGCGATCGCCCCCGCCTCCTCCAGCCGCCGCCGAGCCTCCCCGATCTGCGGATGGCGCCGCGCCACGACCGCTTCGAGGTCATTGGGCGGAGAGACGGTCAATCCCGAAGCCCCCAGGAGCGCCGCGATACTAGATCCCTGCCGCGGAAGCGTCAATTCAGTGGAGGCCGCGCGATAGGCCTCAGCGGTGGCCACGCCGAAGCGAAAGGCGACGAGCACCCACCACATCTCGGGGACCCCGGCGAGGGGCTCGAGGCGGTCTCCGACCCCGCGCGCCAGGCTCGGCCGCGGATCGAGGAAGAAGGGAACGTCGGCTCCCAGCTCGAGCGCGAGGGCGGCACGCGCTGGCGCGTCGAGGCGTTTTCCCGACAGCTGTTCGATCCCGAGCAGCACGGCGGCGGCATCGGAGGAGCCCCCCCCGAGACCCGCGGCCACCGGGATGCCTTTCATCAGCCGCAGCCGCAGCTCTGGGGCCAGGCCGAGCTCGGTGCAGAGCCGCTCGGCCGCGCGGACGGCCAGGTTCGAGCGGTCTCGCGGCAGCTCCGCAGAGCCGGGCCCCGACAGATGAAGGGCGAGCCCAGCCCCGGGCTCCCGCTCGATCTCGATGCGGTCGAAGAGCCGGAGCGGCACCAGGACGGTCTCGATCTCGTGGTAGCCGTCGGGGCGTCGCCCCAGGATCCGCAGGCCCAGATTCAGCTTGGCGGGCGCGTGGAGCTGGAGCATGACGGCTGCGGCGCCTAGCGCGCTCTCTCGCGCACCTCCACGAAGCGCATGCGGAGATCGTGCAACAGGCTCTCGAGCAGGCGCGCCTCGTCCTCGTCGAGGTTTCCGCGCGTCTTCTCCTGCAGCATGGCCAGAATCTCGATGGTCTGCTCCGCGAGCGGAAGGTTCGGCTCGCCGGGCTCCGACCGGCCCGGGGCGGGCGCCGCGCCCATGTGCACGAGCGCCGAGGTGGAGAGGGACAGGACGAAGGTCCCGAAGCCGATCGGGGGCAGGGCCTCAGCTTTGCCGGACTGCGGAGCCGCGGCTCCCGCCTCGTCGCTCACCTCGTCGACGATCTGAAAGCCCTTGCCCTCGCGCGCCTCAGGAGGCACGGCGCCGCTCCACCGCGTCCTCCCCCTCGGCCCGGTCGGGCTCCGCCGAGGGCCGTGTCGGATCGCGGCCCGTCACATCGAGCTCGTGCAGCAGCCGACGCGCGGCGACGAGACGCTGCACGCTCGTGAGGCTCGCTCCGATGGCGATGACCCAGAGCGCAGGCTGGACCCACCCGATCAGCGCGCCGAGGATCAGCACCGCGCTTCGCTCGCCCCGCTCCATCAGCCCCAGGTTGAAGCGAGCCAGCTCGCACTCGGCCCGCGCCCGCAGGTAGCTGGTCATCACGGCGCTCCCGAGCGCCCAGCAGCCCAGCGCGACCCCGCCGGTCTGGCCGCGCGCGGCCAGGCCGACGATGATTCCGCTGTAGACGAGCAGATCCGAGAGCCGGTCCATCGACGAGTCGTAGAACGCACCGCTGCGGGTGCAGCGGCCCTGCTCGCGCGCCACCACGCCGTCGATGAGATCGAAGAACCCGGCCAGGAGCAGCAGCAGCCCGCCGGTCAGTGGTCGGTTGAGAGCGAACGCAGCGCCCGAGACCAGAGAGGCTGCGACACCGAGCGATGTCAGCGTGTCCGGGTGAAGGCGGATCCGCGAGACGAACGGCAGGAGGCCAAGAACGACGCGATCCAGGTCGGCGCCGACCCGTGATTTGATCACCGGTCAGTCCTCGGGCTCGATCTGCGGAAGGGGGGGCGGGGCCGGCGGGTGTCGGCGCTCCTCTCGCATGCGCTCGATTCGCTCGGCGCGCGCAGTGGCCTCGCGCTCGAGCTCGTCGCGCAGGCGCTCGAGCTCCTCGTCGTCAACCGTCCGCACGCGGTCGGAGAGATCCGGAAGATCCTCGAGCGTCTTGGCGTGGGTCTCCCGTCGGAGCTCCCCCCGCAGGATGCGTCGGCCCAACAAGCGCTTGTCACCGAGCTCCGGCACGCTGCACCTCCCGCCTCGTGTGCACGGCTCGGGATTCTAACGCGCCGTGCTCGCGTTGACAGCCCCGTGGGGCTGGGGTAATCTGAAAAAACCTTGAAAAATCAAAAGGTTATAGGCTTGTGATGGGGTGGTCAGAGACCCCCGGCAGGCGCCAGGCGTACACGGGCGCGTCCGCGGCGCTCGCCGTGGTCCTGCTCTGGGGCTGCGCGAGCGCTCCGCCGGTGGAGGAGGTGCCCTCCGCCGAGTCCTACTACCGGCGCGGGCTCGAGGTGCTGCAGGGGCGCCGCGTCCTCCTCTTCCTGCACGACGTGGACTACCCGCACGCCATCGAGCTCTTCCAGGAAGTAATCGACAACTACCCCTACAGCGAGTTTGCAACCCTGGCCGAGCTCAAGATCGCCGATGTCCACTTCGAGCAGGACAACTACGAGGAGGCCGCCAGCTACTACCAGGACTTTGTCGAGCTGCACCCGCGCCATGCCCAGGTTCCCTACTCGATCTACCGCAACGGACTCTGCTCCTTCCGAAGCATGCGCGGTGTGGATCAGGACCAGACGCCCACCCACGAGGCGATCGCGCAGTTTCGCGTGCTGCTCGAGCGCTATCCGGAGTCGCCCCTCGCTGCGGAGGCCCACGAGAAGCTGCAGGAGGCGGTGGATCAGCTCGCGGAGCACGAGCTGGAGGTGGCGGAGTTCTACATCCGCCGCGGCGACTATCACGCCGCAGCTCGACGCTACCGACGCGCTCTGGATCTGTATCCCGAGCACTCGCGCCGCCTCTACACGCTGGAGCAGCTCGCACGCGTGCTGCAACGGATGGACCGCCACGACGAGGCCGATCGGATCCTGCAACGCGTCTCTGAGCTCCGCGCTGCCGAGGAGCGCGGCGAGACTCCGGATTCCCACTACGTGAATCTGGGCGCCGACGATCTGTCCGATCGCGGCCGCTGAGCGGTCCGGACCGAGAGCTCAGCTCGGAGCGCCCGCCAGGCGCTCGCGCAGGCGCTCGAAGGCCTGGGGGATTCCCTCGGGGCGGCTGCCTCCCGCCTGCGCGAAGTCGGCCCGGCCGCCTCCGGTGCCGGCCACAGCCTCGGCCACAGCACGGACCAGCTCGCCGGCGCTGAGCTCGGCGGTGAGATCCGCCGTGACCCCGATCGCGAGCGCGACCTTGCCGTTGGGCTGACGCGCGACCAGGAGCACGACGCCCGAGCCGAGGCGCTGCTTCAGCTCGTCAATCGCGCTTCGCAGCTCCTTGGGGCTCGCGTCAGGCAGCTCGGCCATGATCACGCGCCGGCCCGCCACCTCCTCGACCTGCTGCATGGGATCGGCATGCACACCGCGCCGAAGCTGGGAGCGGAGCTTCTCGACCTCACGCTCGAGCTCCCGCTGACGGTCCAGAAGCCGGTGGATGCGGTCCGGGAGCTCCGCGGGCGCCGTGCGCAGCGCCGCGGCTGCCTCCCGCAGCAGCGTGCTCTCGCGCCGCGCGTGCTCCAGCGCCGCAATACCCGTCAGCGCCTCGATGCGGCGCACGCCGGCTCCCACGGCGGACTGCGAGATCACCCGCAGGCCCCCGATGTCACCGGTCGCCCGCACATGGGTCCCCCCGCAGAGCTCGGTGGAGGGACCGAAGCTCACCACGCGCACGAGGTCGCCGTACTTCTCCTCGAAGATCGCCATCGCGCCGTCCTCGAGTGCCTTCTGGTAGGGCTTCTCCACGACGGCACCGGGAAGGTTCTCGAGAATGAGGCGGTTGACGCGGTCCTCGATCGTTCGGATCTCCTCCTCGCTGAGGGGCCGGTCGAAGCTGAAGTCGAAGCGCAAGCGCTCGGGCGTGACGAGCGAGCCGGCCTGCGTGACCTGCGGACCGAGAACTTCGCGCAGCGCCCAGTGGAACAGGTGCGTGCCGGAGTGATTGCGGACCGTCGCGGCACGCCGCTCCCGGTCCACCCGCAGCCCTACGCGCTCTCCCTTGCGCAGGCGCCCGAGCGTGACCCGACCGAGGTGCACGATCAGCCCTTCGACGGGGCGCTGCGTGTCCTCCACCTCGATCCGCCCCTCCGGACCCTCGATCTCGCCCTGGTCGCCCACCTGACCGCCGCTCTGGGCGTAGAACGGCGTCTCCTCGCTGACGATCTCGACGGACTCTCCCTCGACCACCTCCCGGACCTCGGCCCCGTCCCGCAGCAGCGCCGCGATGGTGCTTGAGGTCTCGAGCCTCTCGTAGCCGCAGAAGCGCGGGCTCGCGACCGAGGCGATGGCCCCGTACACCTCGGACGGGGCGCTCTGCCCCGAGCCCTTCCAGGCGGCCCTCGCGCGCTCGCTCTGCTCTCGCATGCACGACTCGAAGGCCTCGCGGTCGTAGCCGAGCTCCCGGCTGGCCAGGATGTCCTCGGTCAGGTCCACCGGAAAGCCGTAGGTGTCATAGAGCTTGAAGACGACCTCACCCCCGAGGCGCCCTCGTCTCTCGCGTCGGGCCTTCTCGATCTCCCGATCGAGCAGCTCGAGCCCGCGGCCCAGGGTCTTCGCGAAGCGCTCCTCTTCGCGCAGCACGGTCTCCTCGATGTAGGCTCTGCGATCCACGAGCTCGGGGTAGGCCTCGCCCATCTCCTCGACGACCCGACCGGCGAGCGCGTGAAGAAAGGGATCCTCGAGACCCAGCAGAACGCCGTGGCGCGCTGCGCGCCGCAGCACCCGTCGCAGCACGTATCCGCGACCCTCGTTGGTGGGCCGCACCCCATCGCCGATCAGAAAGGCGACGGCCCGGGCGTGGTCGGCCACGACCTTGAGGGAGACGTCGCTCTCCTCGGAGCGTCCGAAGGGAACGCCCGAGAGCCCCGCCGCCTGCTGGATCAGGGGCTGAAAGAGGTCCGTCTCCCAGGTGCTCTCCACGCCCTGCAGCACGGCCGCGAGTCGCTCCAGCCCCATTCCGGTGTCGATCGACGGCGCGGGCAGCGGCCGCCGCTCGCCGTCGGGCGCCTGATCGAACTGCATGAAGACCAGGTTCCAGAGCTCCAAAAAGCCCTCGCTCGAGGGGTCGGCACCCCGCCGGAAGGCGGCTTCGTCGACGATCAGGTGGATCTCGGAGCAGGGTCCGCAGGGGCCGGTGTCCCCCATCTGCCAGAAGTTCTCCTTCTCATCGAGGCGAAAGATGCGACGCTCGTCCAGGCCGATCGTGTCCCGCCAGAGCGCCCAGGCCTCTTCGTCATCGCGAAAGACCGAGACCACCAGGCGCTCGGGCGCCAAGCCCAGCGCGTCCGTCAGCAGCTCCCAGGCATAGCGGATGGCCTCCTCCTTGAAGTAGTCCCCGAAGGAGAAGTTGCCCAGCATCTCGAAGAAGGTGTGATGGCGGGGCGTACGTCCGACGTTCTCCAGGTCGTTGTGCTTACCCGATACCCGCATGCACTTCTGCACCGAGGCGACTCGCTTGTACTCGCGAACTTCCTCACCGAGGAACACGCGCTTGAATGGAACCATGCCGGCGTTGGTGAACATGAGCGTGGGATCCCGCTCGGGCACGAGGGAGGCCGACGGCACCACGCGATGGCCGCGCGCCTCGAAGTAGCTCAGGAATGCACGTCGAATCTCGCTTCCCGTCATCGCCGGGGTAGCATAGAAGAGCCGTCTGGGGCGGGAAAGGGGGGCTAGAACCTCTCGATCTTGAGGTCGTCGTCCTCCTTCTCGACGAGATCGATCTCGCGGCTTCCGGGCTCTTCGTCGAAGTCCTCCCACGTCCCGTCCGAGGCGGAGGCGATGCCCTTGAAGCGCAGCGCGAAGTCATCCGGATTCGAGACGTGACGCAGGGCCTCCTCGTAGCTCACGAGCCCGTTGCGGACGTGGGACATCAGCGATTGGTCGAACGTCTGCATGCCGTAGGTCGTGAAGCCCTTCGAGATCGCATCGGAGATCTCCTTGCCGCGATCCGGGTCGGCGATGCACTCCCGGATGAGGCCCGTGGAGACCATGATCTCGAGCGCGGGAACACGCCCTTTGCCGTCCTTGCGGGGTACGAGGCGCTGGCTGAGGATTCCCCGCAGGATCGTGGAGAGCTGGAGGCGGATCTGCGCCTGCTGATGCGGCGGAAAGGCCGCGACGATCCGGGTGATGGTCTCGGTGGCATCGATCGTGTGCAGGGTCGAGAGAACGAGGTGACCCGTCTCCGCCGCCGTGAGCGCGGTCTCGATGGTCTCGAGATCGCGCATCTCCCCAACGAGTATGACGTCGGGATCCTGACGTAGTGCCGCACGCAGCGCACTCGAGAAGCTTCCCGTGTCGACCCCGATCTCGCGTTGGTTCACGATCGAACGCTTGTCGCGGATCAGGAACTCGATCGGATCCTCGATCGTCATCACGTGACACGTCTTGTGCGTATTGATGTAATCGATCATCGCGGCGAGGGTCGTCGACTTGCCGGATCCGGTCGTGCCGGTCACCAGGATCAGGCCGCGCGGCTCCATGGCGATCCGCTCCACGACCTTGGGCAGCTCGAGCTGCTCGAGGGTCTTCACGCCGAAAGGAATCACTCGAAAAACCGTACCGATCGTGCCGCGCTGCCGGAACGCGTTCACGCGAAAGCGGCCCACCCCCGCGATCGAGTAGGCCAGATCGACCTCGTGGTACTTCTCGAACCGCTTCTTCTGAGCAGCCGTCATGATCGTGTCGAGAATCTCGTTGAGCTGCTCGGCCTTGAGCCGCTCCCCACCCTTGAGCGGGACCAGGGCCCCATCGACACGAAAGACCGGCGGCAGGCCCGCCTTCAGATGGATGTCCGAGGCGTTGCCTTTGACCGCGGTTCGGAGGATCTCGTTGAGCTGCATCGCCGCCCCATCGCACCCGTGCACACACTGGGTACCTGCGGCTGGATCGACGAGCCCTGCCGAGTTCTTGAGCGGCTGAGACGCGGGCGCTGACGCCCCTGCCCTACGCCTTCGCTTCGCGCCCCTCCTGGGCGCTCTCGGGGCCCTTCTCGGCGCTCTTCGCGGGCCCCTTCCCGGCGTCCGGCGCGGCCACCGGCACCTTGCGCTTGATCCCCGCGTGCGCGTAGACCTGCTCGGCGAGCCGGTTGAAGACCTCCGGGTTCTCCCTGAGGTAGCGCTTGGCGTTCTCCCGTCCCTGACCGATGCGGGTGCCCTCGAAGCTGTACCAGGTCCCGCTCTTCTCGAGCAGCCCCGCCGTGGCGGCCAGGTCCAGAATGTCCCCTTCCCGGGAGATGCCCTGGTTGAACATGATGTCGAACTCCGCCTGCCGGAAGGGCGGCGCACACTTGTTCTTGACGACCTTGACCCGCGTGCGATTGCCCGTGGAGTCCTGGCCGTCCTTGATCTGGCCGATGCGACGGACGTCGAGCCGGATCGATGCGTAGAACTTGAGTGCGTTGCCTCCGGAGGTCGTCTCCGGGTTTCCGAACATCACACCGATCTTCATGCGCACCTGATTGATGAAGATCATCGCCGTGTTCGAGCGCGCGAGGTTCCCGGTGAGCTTGCGCAAGGCCTGGCTCATCAGCCGCGCCTGCAGCCCCACGTGCTGGTCGCCCATCTCCCCTTCGATCTCCGCCCGCGGCACCAGAGCCGCCACGGAGTCGATGACGACCAGCTCCACGGCGCCCGAGCGGATCAACATGTCCGCAATCTCGAGCGCCTGCTCACCGGTGTCGGGCTGCGAGACGAGCAGCTCGTCAACGGTCACACCGAGCTTCGCGGCGTAGGAGACGTCGAGCGCGTGCTCCGCATCGATGAAGGCCGCCACGCCGCCCGCTCTCTGGCACTCGGCCACCGCGTGCAGCGCCAGCGTCGTCTTGCCGGAGGACTCCGGCCCGTAGATCTCCGTCACACGGCCGCGCGGCAGCCCGCCCACGCCCAGCGCGATGTCGAGCGAGGGCGAGCCCGTCGGAATCATTCCGATCTCGCGGTCGAGGGCGTCGGCGCCCATCACCATGATGGCGCCCTTGCCGAACTGCTTCTCGATCGAGGCCACCGCAAGCTCGATCGCCTTGCTCCTGCCTACCCGGGGGTCTGTTTGCTCCTTGGCCATTGGCTTCCTTTCCTAGCTCTCCGCTAGCTCTCGGGGGCGAATTCGCTCTGGGAGGCATCCACCTCCTGGAGGAGGAGGTGGGCCAGGGGGACGTGGCTCGCGCCGGAGGGGGAGAGCCGGCTCTCGTAGAGTACGACCTCGCTGACCTCGAAGCACGGCGGCTCGGCGTCTGGTGCCGGAGCGAGCTCGGCTAGCGGGATCGCCGACGGCTGACGCAGACGGCCCAGGGTCAGATGAGCGCGGTACGGTCTGCGCTCGCGCTCGACACCGATCCGCGCCGCAGCCGCATCGAGCCGGCGCGCCAAGCGGGCCAGCTCGGCTGCGCCGCGGGACACGCCGAGCCAGATGATCCGGGCACGCCGGGCGTCTGGAAAGCTCCCGAGCCCGCCGAGGGCCACGGAGAAGGGCTTCTGGCGCCCCAGCTTGGCCTGGGCGTTCCGCACCAGCACGGGCACGCGCTCCGGATCGATGTCGCCGAGGAACTTCAGCGTGAGGTGCAGGTTCTCCTCCGGCACCCAGCGCACCTGCGATCCGAGCCGAAGCCGCAGGCGGGCCGCACGGGCCAGCGCGAGCCGCCGCAGCTCGCTGGGCAACGTGACCGCCAGAAAGGCGCGCAGCGTCTCACGGCTCATCGTCGGCTCTCCTGTGGTGACGCCGAAGGACGGCCCAGACGCGGGAAGCCCTGCTCGGGCAGCTCAAGCCCGAGCAGGCGGCGGCGGATCCAGTCCAGCGCCAGCTGGCTCGCGAGCCACTTGTTCCGGCTCCGCTCACGCATCAGTGAGTAACGGCGGGCCACGCTGCCCTGCGCATCCGCGAGCGCGAGCCAGAGCGTGCCCACGGGCTTGGCGGGCGTGCCCCCTCCGGGTCCGGCCACGCCCGTGGTGGCCACGGCCAGATCGGCGGCGGCGCGCTGACGGATCCCCTCGGCCATCTGTCGGGCCACGGCCTCCGACACCGCACCGTGCGCCTCCAACACGGCCGCCGTCACACCGAGCTCCCGCTGCTTGGCGGTGTTCGCATAGGCGACGACGGAGAGCCTCAGGAACTCGGAGCTCCCCGGAACGTCCGTGAGCCGGCTGGCGAGCAGCCCACCGGTGCAGGACTCCGCCAGAGCCAGCGTGTGGCCTCGGGCCCGCAGCTGCTCCGCGACGATCTCCTCGAGGGATCGCTCGCCCTCGCCCAGCACCAGATCACCCAGCCGCTCCTGGATCCGCCCCAGGAGGTCGCGAAGCTTGTGCTCGGCCTCCGCCTCCGTCGGCGCGCGGACCACCACCCGCACGAGGTTGTCGGGGAACTGGGTCCGGAAGCCGATCGTGACCGCCGGGTCGTCGAGGGCCAGATCCCCAAGCTCGCGGTCGAGGTTGGACTCTCCGAGGCCGAAGGTTCGGAGCAGCCCCGAGCGCACGACCCCCCCGTCGCCGAGCCGTGTCGCGAGGCGTGGAAGGATCTGCTCGTCCACCATTCGCTGCAGCTCGCGGGGAACCCCCGGCGTGAAGAAGAGCAGGGCCCCTTCCGCCTCGAGCATGAAGCCGGGGGCCGTACCGAGCGGATTGGGAAGGATCTCGGCCCCGTCCGGGAACTCCGCCTGCTTGGCGTTGTTCTCGCTCATCTCGCGCCCGAGCGAGCGGAAGAAGCCGCGGATGCGCTCGAGCTCCACCGGGTCCTGGACGAGCGTCCGACCGAAGGCCCGCGCCGCCACCGCGGTCGTGATGTCGTCCCGCGTCGGACCGAGGCCACCCGAGACCAGCACCACACGAGCCGAGCGTGCCGCGCTGCGCAGGACCTCGTGGATCGGCTCCGGCTCGTCCGCGACTGTCAGCTGACGGCGGGTCTCCAGGTCCAGTCGAAGCAGACGCTCGGCGAGAAAGGCCTTGTTCGTGTCGACGATCTCCCCGCGCAACAGCTCGTCGCCGATCGTCACGACCCAGGCACCGTCGCGGCTCATCCGAGGCCCTCCGGCAGCGCGAGACGCCAGAGGAGCTGCCCGAGCCCGTTGGCCATCAGCCCGGCCACGAGATCGTCGGCCATCACGCCGAGTCCCCCGCGCAGGGACTCCGCCGCGCGCACGGGCCAGGGCTTCCAGATGTCGAAGAGGCGGAAGAGCGCGAAGCCCACCAGCCCCACGTCGAGGCGCGCGGGAAGCAGCGCCAAGGCCAGGAGCATGCCCGCGACCTCGTCGATCGTGATGCGCGCATCGTCCGGCTGGCCGAGCAGCACCTCGGCCCGGCCCGCCGCCCAGACGCCCAGGCCGGACAGGGCGGCGACGGCCAGCAGATACGCCGCAGGCGAGAGGCGGGTCAGCGGCAGCCAGAGCAGCAAGCCCACCAGAGCGCCGGCGGTGCCGGGCGCAAACGGGGCGTAGCCGGAGCCCCCTCCGGTGGCGACGAGGAGAACGTGTTTTCTCATTAGATTTCAAGCACTTCCGCTTGTAGATCGCATCCTAGAGCCGCACCGCTGGGGGTGTCAAGGAGGCGAAAGCATATCGAAAGACGACAGCAGCGCCAGGCGCGCGAGGCGCCTCCTCAAGCCCGCTCGGATCGCCGCCGATTCTCGTCTCGAGGAGAGCCTGCACGCTCGTGGATGGGAATCGCATGCGGGAGACATCCCTGGGGCCCGACGACGTCGCGCCCCTCTTGACGGAGCTCGGACGCGCCCTGCGCGCGCGCCGCTTCTATCCGCCAACCCACCCCGCGCTCCGTGAGGCCCTGGAGCGCTCCACCGCGATCTGGCGGCAGGGGATGCAGCAGGGTCAGGAGCTCCACCTCGAGCTTCGCAATGGCTCGTTCGTGCTCCCCTGCGGAACGCCTGTGCGGGGCAGCGGGATCGACGAGGTGGCTGCGGAGCTGCGCGTGCGGGGCATCCGGCGCCTGCGCGTTCATCGCGACCTCGAGCCGGAAGAGCTCCTGGCCCTGATCGACGCGCTGGCCATGAGCGTCGAGGAGCTGGCGGAGGCCGGTGGGCTGGAGCAGCTCCTGACCCGCGCCGGGGCCCGACACATCACCACGTCGGAGATGGATTTTGCCGAGCACCTCCGGCACGTTCGCGAGCCCGCGCCCGCTGCCGCGCCCGAAGGACTGGCGTTCGGGGCTGCACACGAGTTCATCGAGGACGTCGTCCGCGCGGCCGCCGCGGACGAGGACGCGGACGCGGCGGAGCCGCACCGGGCCGACCTGATCGGCGAGCTGACCGCCATGCTCAAGGAGCTCGAAGGCTGCGAGGAGCCCGGGGACTACTACCGCATCTGCAATCGAATCGATGAGCAGGTCAGCCGCATGGTGCTCGCCAAGCACGTGCTCGACGCCTACCGCGCGGTGCGCGTCTTCTGCCGCCACGCGGGAGAGGGCAGCGGCCGTCCCGCAGAGATCCGACGCGAAGCCCAGTCCCGGCTGCGCACCCTGCTCGGAGATCGCGCCATGCTGAACCTCGTGACGGGTCTGGCGTGCAGCGGCGAAGGGCTCTCGAGCGTCCAGGCTACTCAGGTGCTGATCACCCTCGGGGCCGCTGCGGTCCCGCGCCTGCTGGAGCTCAGCGAGCACGGCACGGCCGTCGAGCAGAGTCAGGTGACGGCCATCCTGATCGCGATGGGGGACAGCGCGCTCCCGGCCATCATGGAGGAGCTCGAGTCTCCGATCCCGGATCGCGTCCGGCGGACGATCCGGCTGCTCGGCCGCACCCAGAACCCGCGTGGTGTGGACTGTCTGCTCGATCGGCTGCTCGACGACGATCCGGAGATGCAGCGCGAGGTGGCCCGCGCTCTCGCGCGCATCGGAACCGGTCGGGCCGTCAAGGGACTCGTCGAGGCCGCCCGACGCTGCCCGGATCTGGCGGAGCTGGTCGCCAGCTCGCTGGGGGACACACGCAGCCCGGCGGCTCTGCAAGCCCTGATCGGCATGCTGGATCGCCGTGCGCGCTATCCAACAGCCGTCAAGCGCGCGGCGATCCGCAGCCTCGGTCGGATGCGCAGCCCGCACGCGCTCGCCGTCCTTCGCCAGGTTCTGGAGCGTCGCTCGCTGCTCTTCTTCCGGGCCCGGAAGAATCGCGAGCTCCGTGTCGCGGCGGCCCAGGCGATCGGAAAGATTGGAGGCGACGAGGCCACCCTCGTCCTGAGCGCGCACGCTCGCAGCGGCGACCCCGAGGTCGCGCGGGTCTGCCGCGAATCGCTCGAGCGTCTGGCCAGCAGCACAGCCCGATGAGCCGCAAGCTGCTGCAGACTTGCTTGAAGCACGTGCAGAGCGCCCTCAAGGCGGCGACGCTCTACCCCTCCGGTCATCCCGGCATCGAGGGTCCGCTGCGCGACTTCGTGCGCGGCATCGGCAAGCTTCTCGAAGCCGGTCATGCGGTCGTCCTCGGAATCGTCGACGACGTGCTGGTCTTCGATGAGATCCCGTTCTACGAGACCGAGGGTACGTGGCGGCCGCTCTATCGAGCCCTGCGCAACCGGAAGCTGGAGTCGATCACGTTCATGGAGGGCTTCACGAGCGAGGAAATGGTGGGGATCCTCGAGATCCTGCGTGGACCTCGCGACGGCGACCCGGACGATCTCGCGGCCGCCTGGAAGGCGCGCGGAATCGTGCACGCCAGCTTTCGCGAGCTGATCGAGGCCGAAGACATCCGCGCCCGCGCGCACCAGACCTACCACGAGTCGCTCGGCGTCGTCGTGGAGCTCTTCAGCGAGATCCGCATGGGCAAGGTGCCATCGGGACCGGCGGCGGTGCGCGTCATCGATGGAATGCAGGACATCGTCCTTCAGGACCGAAACGCTCTGCTCGGTATGGCGATGATGAAGTCCTACGACGCCTACACCTTCAACCACTCCGTGAACACGTCGATCTTCTGCCTCTCGCTGGGCGCCCATCTGGAGCTCCCACCGGAAGAGTTCCGCGCGCTCGGGCTGGCCGGGCTGCTGCACGACATGGGCAAGGTGCGCACCGACGAGGCGATCATCAAGAAGCCCGGCGCGCTCGATGAGCAGGAGATGCGTTTGATGCGGCTGCACCCCGAGCTCGGCGTCGAAATCCTCCAGAGCATGAAGGACATGCGCGACGACGCCATGACCATGGTCCTGCAGCACCACGTCCGTTTCGATCGACAGGGCTATCCGCGACTCCCGGTCGGCACCGAGATCCATCCGCTCTCGGAAGCCATCGGCCTCGCGGACTGCTACGACGCCCTCACGACGACGCGGCCCTACCAACGAGCCCGCCATCCAGGCGAGGCCATGCGCATCATCCGAAGGGGAGCCGGATCCGCCTATGCGCCCGAGCTCGTCGAGAAGTTCCTGGCGATGCTCGGGACCTATCCCATCGGGGAGCTGGTGCGGCTGGCGACCGGAGAGCTCGCAGTCGTCGTGGCCACCAACCCGCGCGACGCCACGGCGCCGGTCGTGCGGCTCGTGATGGACCGAGACGGCCTGCTGCTCCCGCGCAGCCGACGCGTCGAGCTGGCCGACCCCGCAGAGGCCGCTCGACAAATCGTGGCGCGTGTCGATCCCACCGCCCGCGCCATCGACATCGCCGGGGTTCTCGAGGAGGAGTCGGAGGCCTGACGGGGCCGCCGCGAGTGACTTCGGCTCGTGCGGAAGGCCGAGCGGCTGGAGACTCCCTCGCCGTGCACACCAGCGAGGTCGGCGCACCGAGAACGGCCCGGAGGGGAGCTCGGGTCGTCGGCTAGGCGCCGGGCGGCGGGCTGGGGAGCGGCGCCGGGTCCGTGGAGCAGGACTCCGCAAGCGCACGGAGGGCGGCCGCACGGATCGGAGGATCGAGGTGGTCGGTGAAGACCGCAACGCGATCGGCGTTTGCGCCACCGATCTCCGCGAGTGCCCGGAGCGCTTCGCGAACCACGGCTCCGTCCTCGTCGTCGAGCGTCGTCTCCAGGAACGGGACAACGCGCCGATCCCCGTGCTTTCCCAGGGCGACGATCGCGGTCCGACGGACGAGCGGCTCCGGATCCTCGAGCCGTTCGATCAGCGGCTCGAGCATGCGCACATCGGGAAGCTCCGCGAGCGTGCGGGCAGCCGCCGCGCGGACGTCCACAATCGGATCTGCGAGGGCGCGGCGCAGGGCTTCACGTGCCCGCGCATGGCGCAGTCGACCCAGCCCGTAGACGGCCTGTACGCGCTCGCGCAGATCCTCACCCACGAGACGCGCTAGCAACCGGTCGAGGCTCCTCTCCTCCTCGAAGCGATCGAGCGCCAGCGCCGCCGCCTTCCGCACGCCGGCGTCGGGATCCTCCAGAGCCCCACGCAGAAGCTCTCTCAGCCTGGCGTCCTCCATCGCTTCTTCCTATCGGCGGCTCTTCCGCGGACCTGACCCCTGACCCCGCCCAAAGCAGGCTGCTAATGTCCCGCCGATGCGTACGATGGCTCTGGATTACGGGAGACGCCGCATCGGGGTCGCCGTGACGGATCCGCTCGGAATTCTGGCCCAGCCGCTGGAGACGATCGAGCACGGCCGCCCGGGAGCGGTGCCGGCGCTCGAGCGCATCGCCGCGCTGGTGCGGGAGTACGAGGTCGGCCGCATCGTGCTCGGCCTGCCCCTGCACATGAACGGACAGGCCGGCGTGGAGACCGAAGAGGTGCGCCGCTTCGGTCGGAGCTTGGAGCAGCACACCGCTCTCCCGGTCGCCTACTTCGACGAGCGCTGGACGACGATCGAGGCTCAGCGCAGCCTTCAGGAAGCGGGGCTGAGGGCGGAGCAGCAACGCGGCCCGGCCGACCGCGTGGCGGCAGCTCTGCTGCTCCGCGCCTACCTGGAGTGCGCGGCCCGATGAGGCGTGGGCTCTGGATCGGCGGCGCCGCGGCCATGCTCGCCGCGCTCGCGGCTGTGAGCCTCGCGGTGCGGGGGCTGTGGCTTCCCGCAGGAGCGGGACGGGCACCCCAGCTCTTCCAGGTCCGGGAGGGCGACACGCTCGCCACGGTGGCCCAACGGCTCGCGGAGCAGGGACTGCTGCCGCGGAGTGCCTTCTTCGGGCCCAACGTGCTGGTCGTCTACGGGCGGCTCGCGGGTCTGGAGCGCGGGATCAAGAGCGGCGAATACGACGTGGATCCCGGTGAGACACCCGTCGCGATCCTCCGGAAGCTGGTGCGCGGATCGGTCAAGACGCATGCGGTGACGCTTCCGGAGGGGCTGCGTACGGACGAGGTCGCGCATCGCCTCGAATCGGCCGGCATCGTCGAGGCACAGCGCTTCCTCGAGCTGTCCCGCGACCCCGAACTGACCCGATCGCTCGGAATCGAGGCGAGCTCGCTCGAGGGGTACCTCTACCCGGAGACCTATCGCTTCCGCCGCAACACGCCCGCGCGCGATGTGCTGCGCCAGATGGTCGAGGAATTCCGCTCGCGCTGGACCCCCGCGGACCGAGCCATTCTCGCGCGCAGCGGCCTCAGCCTGCACGAAGCCGTCACGCTCGCCTCGATCGTCGAGAAGGAGAGCGCCGTCGACGAGGAACGCCGCCTCATCGCCGCCGTCTTCCGCAACCGGCTTGCGCGGAGGATGCGCCTGCAGTCGGACCCCACGGTCATCTACGGTCTCCTGCTCACGCGCGGTACGTTCGACGGAAACCTCCGGCGGCGCGATCTCCGCACGGATACACCCTACAACACCTACACGCGCTCCGGCCTACCACCCGGGCCGATCGCCAACCCGACCATGGAGTCGATCCGAGCCGTGCTTGAGCCGGAGGACGTGCCGTACCTCTACTTCGTGTCGCGCAACGACGGCACACACGAGTTCTCCCGAACGCTCCGCGAGCACAATCGCGCGGTGGAGCGCTACCAGAAAAGACCGCGAAGCGAAGCCCCGTCGTGACCCTCTGCGGATCCCGGCCCAGGAGCCCTCGATGACACCCGAGCTCTTCTTTTTGGAACACCTTCCCCGCGCCTGGAACGCGAGGCTCAGCACGCTGTCCGACGAGCGCAGAGCCACGCTGCGCGATCTCAGCTTCGAGCTCGAGATCGAGCTGAGCAGCGGCGCCGGCCAGAACTTCCACCTGCGCGTCCGCGACGGCGAGATGCAGCCGGTGGAACAGAGGGCCGCCCACCCTCTGGTCACGCTCGTGCTCGACGTCGACGCGTTCGAGGAGCTTCTCGGGCAGCTCGGCAAGCCCGCCCTCGCACGGCTCGCCGAGCTGGGCGGGGGCTCCACGCCGGGCCTGAGCGCCGCCTCCGTGGCGGCCCTGCGCGAGCTGCGTGGCAGCATCCGCCTCGACGTCAGCGGAGCGCGTCCCTGGAGCATCCGCCTGCACTGTGGTCCGGGGCCGATCCCCGATCCGCCCGACACCACGCTGCAGCTCTCCTCCGAGACCTGGGAGGAGCTGATCAGCGGCCAGCTCGAGCCGCAGGCCGCGCTCCTCACCGGCCAGCTCGCTCTCGAGGGGAAGCTCGACCTCCCGCTGCGGCTGGCACTCGCCCTGGTGCGCGGGGACTGAGGCGCGAGTTCCGCACTCGGCCGCGCCCGCCGACGGAGAGGCGCGGGGAGCCGCTGAGCACCGGCGAGGCGCCGGTGCTCAGTCGGGCATCGAGACCTCGCGCAGCAGGTCGAGGGAGTCGAGAGCCTTGCCGGCCCCGGTGGCGACGGCGGTGAAGGGATCCTCGCTCCTCACGATCGGGAGCTTGGTCTCGGCGCGCAGGAGCTGGTCGAAGTCGCGGAGCATGGCGCCACCGCCGACCAGGACGATGCCGCGATCCACGATGTCGGCCGCGAGCTCGGGCGGGGTTCGCTCGAGCGTCTGGAGCACGGTGTCGATGATCTGATGGATGGGCTCGGCGAGCGCCTCCCGAACCTCATCGCTGGTCATCACAATCATCTTGGGCACGCCGGCGACCAGATCCCGTCCCTTGATCTCCATCGTCTTCGTATTGCCCTTCCCGAGCACCGTACCGATGGTGATTTTGATGATCTCAGAAGTTCGTTCACCGATTAGAAGGTTCTGCTTGCGCTTCACATAGTTGATGATCGCGTCGTCGAGCTTGTCGCCTCCCACGCGTACGGAGCTGGAGGTGACGATCTGAGCCAGCGAGATCACCGCGACGTCCGTCGTGCCGCCCCCTATGTCGATCACCATGTTGCCGCGCGGCTCGATGACGTTCAGGCCCGCTCCGAGCGCGGCGGCCATGGGCTCCTCGATCAGGTGAACCTCGCGGGCCCCGGCCGAGATCGCCGACTCACGAACGGCACGCTTCTCCACCGAGGTGATGCAGGGCGGCACGCAGATGACGATGCGTGGGCGGACGAGCCGCGTGCGGTTGTGGGCCTTCTGGATGAAGTAGCGCAGCATCGCCTCGGTGACCTCGAAGTCCGCGATGACGCCATCCTTGATCGGACGAATCGCCCGGATGCTGCCCGGCGTACGACCGACCATCTGCTTCGCTTCGGTGCCCACGGCGAGCACACGACGCGTGCCGTTGGCGCAGTCCGCCAGCGCGACGACCGAGGGTTCGCTGCAGATGATTCCGCGACCCCGCGCGTAGACGAGGGTGTTCGCCGTACCGAGATCGATCGCGAGGTCGTTCGAGAGCAGCCCCGCCAACCAGCTGAATACCATCGCAAGAGCTCCGCCATGGGGGAGGGGGACCCCTCTTCCATCGGCAGAAGCGCGGGAAACCTGAGCCGAGCTGACGTCTCAGGGGCTCTCGGGGAGCGGCTCGTCGAGCAGGGCGCCGAGATCGCGGACGCGGTCACGCACCGCCTCCAGTCGGCCCTGCTGGGCACGAATCAGCAGCTCGCGCTGCGCGAGACGTTCCTCGAGCGCACGCGTCTCCGCCTCCAGCGCCCGCACACGAGCGCCCAGCTCCAGGCGCGCCCAGACGAGCAACGCCAGGCTGATCGCGAGGGCCAGGCCCAGCATCCAGGATACACGCGGGGCTCGGCGAGGCCGCGGCGAAGGTTCCGCGGGTGGCCGATCCTCCGCGCGCTCGCTGGAGATCCTTCTCAGTCTCCGGACCGACAAGCTCAGCTCTGGATGACGAGCTTCGAGAGGGACGTGCGGCGCAGATTCGTCTTCTGAATGGTGCGAACCAGCTCCGTCACCTTCTCGGTGTCGGTCTCGAAGGGGTTGTTGCAGATCACGCGCACATTGAGCAGGTTTCCGAGCCGGATGTTCGACCAGTCCAGGTCGTACTGGATGTTGTTCTGCCGGGCCAGCTTGATGAAGTCTCCTCGCATTCGCGCACGCGTATCCTGGGGCGGCTCCGTCTTGGCCTTCTCGATCTCGGCGTCGCTGAAGACGCGGTCCACTCGATCCGATCGCTCCAGAAGATAGAAGAATCCCCGATCGGTACGGATGTCGTGGTACTGGAGGTCGATCATGAAGATCCTCGGATCGTGCCACGCGATCTGCCGTCGGCTGGCGTACTCACGGATCAGCTTGCGCTTGATCACCCAATCGATCTTGCGGTCGAGCCGCTCCGGATCGTCTTCGAGGCAGTCGAGGATGTGCTCCCACTCCTCGATGCCCTGGCGAAGCTGGGCGCTGACGGGGTACTGCTCCATGTAGCGTCGCGCCATCTCGCAGTAGTCACGCTGGATCTCGATTGGCGAGTACTCGCGTCCGCTCTCGAGGCGCAGCTTCTTCTTGCACGTCGTATCGTACGAGATGTCCTTGATGGCCTTCACGGGATGTCGGAGCGTGAAGTCCTTGTTGATGAAGTTGTCCTCGATCATCTGAAGGACGATCGCGCACGTCGCGATCTTGACGAAGTTCGTGTACTCCGACATGTTGGAGTCGCCGACGATCACGTGCAGTCGCCGATACTTCTCACGATCCGCGTGCGGCTCGTCGCGCGTATTGATGATCGACCGGTCGTTGGTCGTCGTCCCCGAGATCTTCTGATAGATGTGCTGGGCGCGCTGGCTGATGCAGTAGTGAACGCCGTCCTGGGTCTGGAAGACCTTTCCGGCGCCCGTGAAGATCTGCCGCGTGACGAGGAACGGGATCAGCTGCTCCGCGAGATAGTAGAAGTCCACGTCGCGATCGACGAGGTAGTTCTCGTGACAGCCGTAGGAGTTGCCAACGAAGTCGGTGTTGTTCTTGAAGATCGAGAGCTTTCCAGCCACGCGCTCTTCTCGAATCTTCTCTTCGGCATAGAGCTGGAGGTCCTCCAGGATCCGCTCCCCCGCGCGATCGAAGATCACGAGGTCCCGCGGGCTCGCGCACTCCGGGGTCGCATACTCCGGGTGGCAGCCGGTGTCCTGGTAGAAGCGTGCGCCGTTCTCGAGGAATACGTTCAGGAAGTGCTCGGTGGTGATCAGCTTCTCGAACAGGAACCGAATCGCCTTCTCCACAGGGAGGGTCTTGCGCCCCTCCGGAGTGAAGATAATGCCGTACTCGGTCTCCAGGCCGTAGATCCGCTTCTGCACGATGCTATCCGCTCAGCAGCTCCCGGATCTCGTCCGTTCCGAGCTTGCGGAACTTCCGACCTTCACGGGCGCGCTCAAGCACCGCCACCTCGAGGCTCTGCTCGTTCAGCTCGCCCACACCGCCGTTGGCGGCCAGCAGAGACTTGCGGCTGAGCTTGACCGCTTCATCGAGCTTCATCTCCTCGCTCCAGCTTTCGCGCAGCACGCCGCAGATCTTGTCCGCGTCCCCACCGATCGAGGCATAGCGCTCGTGATCGTTCACGCTCCCATCGTACAGAATCTGGTAGAGCGCGTTCTGGGTCTCCCCCACCTCGGCGACGAGCAGCTCCACCTCGAAGGGCTTCATTTCCCGCGTGAAGATGCTTCCCAGAACCGTGGAGTACTCGTTCGCCAGGCTCTTGGCCATGACGTCGTCGCGGCAGTACGAGTACCCGCGCAGGTCGGCGTAGCGGATCCCAGCCTTGCGCAGGTTCTCGTACTCATCGAACTTCCCGACGGCCGCAAAGGCGATGCGATCGTAAATCTCGGAGATCTTGCGCAGGCTCGCACTGCGGTTCTCACCCATCAGCATGATGCCACCGGCGTACTCCAGGGCTACGATCGGCTTGCCGCGAGCGATCCCCTTGCGGGCGTACTCGGCCTTGTCCTGATACCACTGCTCCGGCGAGACATAGAGCGGTGCGGTCATGTTCCTCCACCTGTCGACCCGCGCTCGGTGACGCGTTCATAGGCCTGAAGCAGCTCCCGATCGGAGACCTCATCAACGCCGGTTCGCGTGATCAGCAGAAAGGTCGGATAGATCTCGCGTCGGACGTCGAACCCCCCGGTTCCGCGGTCCTCATCCGCCGCATCCACCAGCGCCTCGACCCCCGCTTCGATGGCCATGTTGCGGGTGAGGCCCGACGCACGCCAGGACTTCTTCAGGCTGGAACGCGCGTCCTTGCCCCCCGAACCCGTGGCGTAGTAGTCGGTCTCGGCGTAGCGACCTCCGGTCACGTCGAACTTGTAGATCCTCCCCCGGCCCTTCTGGAGATCGTAACCGGCAAAGAGCGGCATGACGACCAGTCCCTGCATGGCCGCGGGAAGATTCTGCCGAATAAGGAACGATAGCCGATTCGCCTTCCCCTCGAAGGTGAGCGCCTGCCCCTCGAGCTTCTCGTAGTGCTCGAGCTCGAGCCGAAACATGTGGGTCATCTCGATCGCCGGCCCCGCCGCACCCGCGATGGCGATCGCGCAGCTCTCATCGATCTTGTAGACCTTCTCGATGTCACGCGTCGCCACCTGATAGCCTTCGGTCGCCAGACGGTCGCCCGCCATGAGCACGCCATCCTCGTAGACCAGCGCCAGGACCGTGGTGCCGTGCGGCATCTGGATCACCGACCAGTCAATCTTGCGGAAGTCGGGGACCAGGCCGGAACAATCCGACTGCAGATACTCGAAGAAGCTCGACCCCTGATAGGACTGGCCTGGAAACACGCTCTACTCGCCTCCCCTCTGGACGTAGTTCTTCACGAACTCTTCGGCGTTCTCTTCGAGCACCTCGTCGATCTCGTCGATGAGGGAATCCATCTCCTCCTTCAGCTCCTCACCGCGCTTGGCCATCTTCTTCTGCCCCGAGGAGTCGTCGGTCTTCCCGTCGCCCCCGGCACCGTCGTCACTCTTCTTCTTCTGTGTCTGATCCGCGGCGCCCCAGATCGGCGTCAACGTCTCGTCTGCGTGTCGATAGGTCTTCATGGTCCTCTCCTCAAGCCGTCAAGTTGCGAACCAGATCCTCCACGGTCGGGCTCGCATCGAGGAGTTCCTCCACGTGCGCCTTCGTCCCCTTGAGTGGCTCGTTCATCAGGATTCGCTTGATCGGATCGTCTCCCATGTTAAACGAGATCGAGTCCCAGTTCACTCCGAAGATCGCATCCGAGAATCTTCGGATGCACTCCCCACGAAAATAGGCGCGCGTGTCCGTCGGGGGCTGCCGGATCGCGCGTTGGATCGCGTCGTCCTCGACGATCCGCTCCACCCCACCGCGGCGCTCGAGCAGAAAGTAGAGCCCCTTCTCGGGACGGATGTCGTGGTACTGCAGATCGAGCATCTGCACCTGCGGGTGCTTCCAGTCGAGGTTCCTCTTGTGGATGTACTCCTGGATGATCTTCCGTTTGATGACCCAGTCGACCTCACGGTCGAGCTGCATGGGATCCTCGGCGAGTCGCTCCAGGACCGACTCCCAACGGACCAGGACATCCTTGGTGATGGGATCGATCTCGCGGGAGCTGAAGTACGTCAGCGCGGCCTCCAGGAACTCCTGCTGGATCTGGATCGCGCTGCGGCGCCCGCCGCGCTCCATCACGTACTCGCGTCGACAATCCGGATCGTGTGAGATCTCCTTGATGACCCGCACGGGATCCGTGATCGCGAGGCTCCGGTTCAGAGCCCCGTCCTCGATCATCGCGAGCACGATGGACGTGACGCCCACCCGCAGATAGGTCGAGACCTCGCAGAGATTCGAATCGCCCACGATCACGTGGAGACGTCGATACTTCTCGCGGTCCGCATGCGGCTCATCGCGCGTATTGATGATGGGCCGCTTGACCATCGTGTCGAGGGCCACCTCGGTCTCGAAGAAGTCCGCACGCTGGCTGATCTGGTAGTCGCAGGGGGAGGCACGGTTCTCGCTTCCGACCTTTCCCGATCCACAGAAGATCTGCCGCGTGACCAGAAACGGCGTCATGTACTCCACGATCTCCTTGAACGGGGTTCGGCGCTCGATCAGGTAGTTCTCGTGATTCCCGTAGGAGTTCCCCTTGCGGTCACTGTTGTTCTTGTAGATCAGCAGCACGTTCCCCGGGGGCAGGAGTGCACAGGCGGCCCGACGAGCGATCTCCAGCGTGCGTTCGCCCGCACGCTCGTAGGCGATCAGGTCGCAGACGTTCGTGATCTCGGGTGTCGAGTACTCAGGGTGGGCGTGGTCCACGTAGAAACGTGCCCCGTTGGCGAGCGTCTTGTTCCGCGCGATGTTCTCCTGCTGGTTCGGCGTGTACTTCTCCCCTTCGACGTTGAACCCGCGCGCGTCAGCGAGCGGATTCTCCTGGTCGTAGTCCCACAGGATCTGTGCCTCGCAGTTCTCCTCGTAGGCGTTCACCAGAAGGACGCAGCTCGATATCGGATCGAAGTCACGATCGTTCTGGACCGTGATTCCGTACTCGATCTCGGACCCGATGACCTTGGGGAGAGGCATGTCTTGGTCTCGGCTTCCTCCGCGGTTTGAGCAGCTCCAGGCACAGGCCTAGAGGTACTGACCCGATCCCCCCACCGTCTCGATCGAGCGTTCAGTACGGCTGATGCCACTGATGAGCGTGCGCACGTTGATGATGCGCTCTCCCTTGCGACCGGAGATTCGCGCCCAGTCATCGGGGTTGGTCGTGTTGGGCAGATCCTCGTTCTCCTTGAATTCCTCCCGTACCGCGTCCAGCAGATCGTCGGTCTTGATCCCCGTCTCACCGTGCTCGATCGAGCGCTTCACACCCTTCTTCTTGGCGCGATCGACGATGTTGCGGATCATGGCCCCGCTGGCGAAGTCCTTGAAGAAGAAAATCTCGCGCTCGCCCTTCGCGTAGGTGACCTCCAGGAACTTGTTCTCCTCGGTCTCCGCGTACATGTTCTCGATGACCGCGTCCACCATACCGCGCACGATCTTCTGAGGCTCGTCCCCGTACCGCGCTCGTGCCTCTGCGTGGTACGGAAGACCGGTCTTGAGATACTTGATGAAGATCTCCCGCGCCCCCTTCGCATCGGGTCGGTTCACCTTGACCTTCAGGTCCAGTCGGCCGGGCCGCAGCACGGCGGGATCGATCAGGTCCTGCCGGTTCGAGGCGCCGATCACGATCACGTTCCGAAGCGACTCGACGCCGTCGATCTCCGAGAGGAACTGGGCCACCACCGTGGCCTCCATGTCCGAGGAGATTCCCGACCCACGCATGCGGAAGAGCGAGTCCATTTCGTCGAAGAAGATCACGACGGGAACGTCCTCCTCGGCCTTCTCGCGTGCGTTCTTGAAGACTTCGCGGATCTTGTGCTCGGTCTCGCCCACGTACTTGTTCAGCAGCTCCGGACCTTTGACGTTCAGGAAGTAGCTCTTGGCTTCTCCCCCACGGACCTCCGCGATCCGCTGCGCGAGGCTGTTCGCAACCGCCTTTCCGATCATCGTCTTTCCGCAGCCCGGGGGACCGTAGAGAAGGATGCCCTTGGGCGGCGCCAGGTCGTACTTCCGGAACTCGTCGGCGTGCAGGTACGGTAGCTCGATCGCATCGCGCAGCACCTCGATCTGATCGCCGAGGCCGCCGATGTCCTCATAATTGACGTTCGGCACCTCTTCCAGCACCACCTGGTCCACCGTGGACTTGGGCAGCTTCTCGACGCCGAAGCCCGTGCGCGGGCTGACCAGGAGGTTGTCCCCGGCCTTCAGACGCTCTCGCCGCATCGGCTGGCTCAACGTCACGACGCGCTCTTCGTCGGCGCGGCCGAGCACGATCACGCGTCCATCGTCGAGCACCTCCGAGACCTGCGCCACCTCGCCGCGCGGCTCGAAGCCGCAGGCGTCGACCACGTTGAAGGCCTCGTTCAGGACCAGGAGCTGGCCCTCCATGAGATCCTCGATGCGGACGCTGGGGTGCACGTTGACCCGCATCATCTTGCCATCGACGTTGATCTCGATCGTTCCGTCCTTGTTCGCGCGCTCAAACGTCCCGTAGGTGTTCGGCGGCGCACAGAGCTTGTCCACTTCCTCCTTGAGCATGTCGATCTGCTGCTTCGCATCCTGGAGAGTGTTGACGAGCTTCTCGTTCTGCCGCTCGGCGTCGTAGATCTGCTGCCGAGCGCGCTCGTGCCTCTGTCGCAGGAGCTCGTACTCCATGAGCAGACGCTCGACCCGGCGCACGAGATCCCCCGCGTCCGGCCCCAGGAAGTGCAGCGCGTCCCTCAAGCTCTCCAGATCATCGAGATCCCGCGCACCCTCCGGCCGCGGCTCGTCGCGTGTGCCCGGGGACGAGATGCGCTTCATCACGTCCCGCACGAAACCTCGTCGCCCAGATCCTGATCCCGACTCGCTCATCTACCGTTCTCGCCTCCGGCCGCTTGCGTCGGCTGCTGCCGGCGAAAGCCGTCGTGGAGTCCCGACACCTTCCGCCACAGCCAGTGTTGTTGTGCAATCGACATACCAATGCCCAAGAGCGGGGGGAGACGATGGGGAGACACACACGCAACCCCGCGGCCGCGACCCTCGCGGCCCGGCAGGTCGGCTGCCTCTCCGCACGCTATCCACTCGAAAAGTGTAGGAAAAAAATCGTCTGGCCGGGGAGGCGACCGGCGCGGCCCCGGGGGCCGGCGGCTGGAGACCTCCGGCGGGGCGCCACGCTGGGGGACGACGAGACCCAACCGGGCTCCCAGCCCGCCGCGAAATACCGAGAAACACGTGAAAAAACGCCCAGTTACAACGCCCAGCGAATCTAACATAGGCCCCGGCACTGTCAACCGCGCAGGGGGCGGGCGGACGCGGAATCCCCTTGAAATCCCGGTAGATTGGCGCTCCGAGGCGCGGCCGCGCGAGGTCCCCCTGCGCGCGGATCTTCGCGCTTCGTGACGTCGGAAGCTTGACGGCGTGCGTCGGCACCTTGCCACTCCAAGTCAGCGCAGATCGATCACTTCGGTGTCCTTGGGCACCGAGATTGTGAACTTCTCTTCCGCGACCCCCGTGTTCTCCCGCAGCGCCTGGAAGCGGATTCGGGTGCGGTTTCCGAAGAGATCCACGACCAGGGACTCGCGCAGCGCGTAGGTCTCGGGGTCCACCCAGATCTCCAACGACGCAAAGCCCGCCTCCGAGCGCGGCGTGAGCTCGAGCCCGAGGGCGTCGGGGCGGGACTCGTGCGCGGGCTTCGCCTCGAAGAGCGTTTGCAGCCGCGCGCCGCCGAGCAGGAACTGCAGAGCCGTGGGCGAGATCGCATCGGGGGTCAGGGACGCGATCTGGAGCTGCCGATCCTCGGGGCTGTAGATGCGCAGCGTCTTGCCGTCCATCACGATCACGCGCCGCTCGGGCGCCGTGTACTCCCAGCGCATGCGTCCGGGGCGCAGCACGGTGACCGTGCCACGCGTCCGCTCTTCCTTGCCCAGCGACGCCACGAGGCTGTCCTGGACGAACGCCGCCTGGAGATCGGTGACGCCTTCGTAGTGGCGCTCCACGGCTTCCAGAACATCGCGAGCCGCATCGCCATCGGCTCCGGCGAGCAGCAGCAGCGTGAGCGCGGCTCCGACCAGGCTTCGACGGCTCCGTCGCTCAGGCATCGTCATCTGCCGGGGGGCGCAGGAAGATCTCGCGCGCCCGGGTGCCGTCCTGGGGCCCGACCATGCCCTCGGCCTCCATCTGCTCCACGAGGCGGGCGGCGCGGTTGTAGCCGATCTTGAGCTTGCGCTGAATGAAGGAGATCGAGGCGATGCGGAACGTCGCCACGATGTCGACGGCCGCGTCGAAGAGCTCGTCGTAGTCGTCGCCCCGCTCCTCCTTCTTTCGACTCTCCTCCTTGAGCGCGATGATCCCCGGGTCGAACTCGGGCGAGCCCTGCGAGCGCAGGAACTCCGTCAGCGCGGTCACCTCCTTCTCCGAGATGAACGGGCCGTGAACGCGCTCCAGCTTCGAGCTTCCCGGCGGTAGGAAGAGCATGTCGCCGTTGCCGAGCAGACGCTCCGCACCGTTCGCATCGAGCACCGTGCGGGAGTCGGTCCGCGAGCTCACCTGGAACGAGATCCGCGCCGGAAAGTTCGCCTTGATCAGCCCCGTGAGCACGTCGACCGAGGGCCGCTGCGTGGCGAGCACGAGGTGGATCCCCGCGGCGCGCGCCATCTGGGCCAGGCGTGTGAGCGACTCCTCCACATCGCGCTGCGCGACGATCATCAGGTCCGCGAGCTCGTCGATCACGACCACGATGTAGGGAAGCGGCCGGGGCACAATCTCATCGCCCACGGACGCTGGAGACTGCGCGAGCTGCTTGGCCACCTGACGGTTGTACTGGTCGATGTTGCGGACGCCGGCCGCGGCCATCAGCTGATAGCGCTCCTCCATCTTGGCCACGATGCCAATCAGAGCCGCAGCCGCCCGCTTGGGATTGGTCACAACGTCGGCGATCAGATGGGGCACACCGCGGAAGCTCGAGAACTCCAGCATCTTGGGGTCGATGAGCAGCAGCTTGACCTCGTCGGGTGTGGCCTCGAAGAAGAGCGTGCAGAGCAGCGCATTCAGGAAGACGGACTTTCCCGTGCCCGTGGCCCCCGCCACCAGCAGGTGAGGCATGCGCGCGAGGTCCGTGGCCACGGGGTTTCCGAAGATGTCCTTGCCCAGCATCAGCGTGAGCCTTGAACCGGCCTCGTCGAAGCTCGGATGGCTGAGCAGATCCCGAAGCACGACGACCTCGCGCTCGAGGTTCGGAACCTCGATGCCCACGACGTTCTTCCCCGGGATCGGAGCCACGATGCGGACGGTGAGCGCCCGCAGCGCAAGGGCAAGATCGTCGGCGAGGTTCACGATGCGCGAGAGCTTGATCCCGGGTGCGGGCTCGAACTCGTACATGGTGATCACCGGGCCGGGATGCACCTTGACGACGCGGCCGCGCACCCCGAAGTCCGCGAGCTTCCGCTCGACGACCTGGGAGTTCTTGATCAGGAGTTCCCGATCCACGGAATCGCCGGCGTCCACGCCCTGGGCCAGCATTTCGAGCTCCGGCAGCGTGTACGGGCGGGAACTTCCACTCGTCCCGAGCGGCAGGCTCTCCTGGCGCGCCGGACGCGGACGCTCCACACGATGCTCGACGACCTCGGGCTCGTCGGGCGCGCGGGCGCGCCGGCTCGGCACGGCGCTCCCCGCTCGCTCGCGGCGGACCGGCTCACTGCGTGCGAGACGGCTCGCCAGGCTCCGCGGCGAGCTCTGTTTCCAGCGGCGCTCGAGCCGGGCCCAGCCCACCAGCAGCGCCTGCGCGAGCCTTCGACCCAACGTCCTCATCGCTCGCCGAGCGTGCGCGAGCACGTCCCGCGCCGAGACCCCTGTGGCCACGAGCAGGCTCAGGACCAGGCCGATCGAGAGGACCAGGGCGCTGCCGGTCAGGTACAGGCCGCTCTCGAGAGCGTTCACGACCGCCGTTCCCACGCGCCCACCGGCATCCTCCGAGAGCCCACCGGGCCACGCACGGTGGAGCGCCTCGAAGCTCGCCGAGAGCGTCACCCAGAAGACCGACCAGGCGGCCAACGGGATCCAGCGCGGCCGCACGGGAAGCCCGCTCAGGTAGCGGGCGGCCACCACCGTCGCGGCCAGCGGCAGCACGTGGGCCGCCCAGCCCAGCGAACCCGCGAGCCCCGCCGCGAGCAAGGCGCCGACCGGACCGCAGAGGTTCCGGACCGCCGCCCCGGAGCGCCAGACGGGATCGCTCGGATCGTAGGAGACGAGCGCCACCTCGACGAAGCCCGCCAGGGCGAAGAGCGCGAGCGCGATCGCCTCGGCCTCGAGCCGACCGGGCTGCCGAAGCTCCGGGGAGCTTCGGCGCCGCAGCTTGCGGGATCTGTTGCGACGCCTAGCCAAGGAGCAGGGCCCCTCCTCCCACGGTCGCGCAGTAGAGCGCGAAGGGAATCAGTCGCCGTCGGACCACGACCCAACGCAGGGCGGTCAGGGAGAGCGTCCCCGTCACGAAGGCCGCCACGAAGCCGACCGCGAGCGGCACGATCTCTCCACGGACTCCCGAGGCTCCCGCCCGTGTGATCTCCAGCAGGTTCGCCCCGAGCACCGCAGGAACCGAGAGCAGGATCGAGAACTCGACGGCCACCTCGGGACGCGCCCCCCGCCACAGGGCCGCCGCCACCGTGGAGCCCGAGCGCGAGATGCCCGGCAGAACGCCGATGCCCTGGGCCACGCCGATCGAGAGGGCATCGGCGACGCCGAGCTCCCCAGGGCCACGCTCACGACGGCCAAAGCGTTCCGCCGCCAGGAGGATGCCCCCCGTCGCCAGCAGGGCGACCCCAACACGGGAGGGCTGCTCGTGCATTCGCTCGACCGCGCCGCGCAGCGAGAGACCGATCAGCGCCGTGGGAACGCTCGCGAGCGCGATGAGAAGCAGCCAGCGGCGCGCCAGGGCCCGCTCAGGCGCGAGCGGCCGCCGCGTCCCGAGGCTCGGGAGTGCCCTCAGCAGCTCCGCCAGACGTCGGCGCAGCACGAGCGCGATCGCACCCAGGGTCCCGAGGTGGACGATGACTTCGAAGAGCAGGCCCGAGCTCTGGGCCTGCGGGAGGCAGGCCCGCGCGAGCGCGAGATGCCCCGACGAGGAGACGGGCAGGAACTCCGTCGCGCCCTGCAAGACCCCGAGCCCGAGCGCCTGAGACAGTGTCACCCGTCCTCCTGCGAGCCGTATCCGCGGCAGACCCCCCCGCTCGCAGGGCACCGTCGGGACGCCTTCGGGACGCGGTCAGTGCGAACGGCTGGCTTCCATCAGAGGGGCGTCTCAAGATCGGAAACGAGGAGCGGAAAGGCAAGCCGCGGGGTCCGGAAGCGTGCTAGTGTTCCGGATCAGTCCCCCGCCCTCCTCCGTGGTCCCGCAAGGAGAACGTCATGGCAGGTTCGAGAGGCCTGAACAAGGTGATGTTGATTGGAAACCTCGGGCGCGACCCCGAGCTTCGCTACACGCAGAACGGCCAGGCGGTAGCCAACTTCACGCTGGCGACCAACGAGACCTGGACGAACCGGAACGGCGAGGCGCAGGAGCGCACCGAGTGGCATCGGATCGTCGTGTGGGGAAAGCTCGCGGAGATCGCCAACGAGTATCTCGCGAAGGGCAAGCAGGTCTACGTCGAGGGACGCCTTCAGACACGCGAGTGGGAGGATCGGGAGGGCAAGAAGCGCTCCACGACCGAGATCACCGCGGAGCGCTTCCTCATGCTCGGGTCGCGCGGGGACCCGGGCTACCAGACCGGGCCGGCTCCGACGGGCGAGGATCCCGGCGGTCCGCCTCCCGCTCCCGAAGGCGACGACATCCCGTTCTAACGGGTATCGGCGGGCGGAGCCTCGCCTCGCGGGCTTGGCCTCGCGGGGGGGACGACGAGGTGGAGTGGTCGCGCGCGGCGGGAGCAGGTCTGTGCGCGCGGTCAGGCGCGCAGCTTGCGGACGGCGGCGTTGATCGCGGCGCGAGTCGTGGGATCGAGATCGAGGAACTCGACGCCCATGCCCGAAGGTCGCTCGGCCTTGCCGTCGCTCACCCACGCCACACGGGCCTCGACCCGAATCGGGCCGTCAATGCCGGGAAAGCTGAACTCGAGCTGGACGAGCTCGTCGAGCTCCGCGGGGGCGTCGGTCTCGATGAACATTCCACCCTCGTTGATGTTGGAGGCGAACTCCTGGAAGAAGGCATCCACGGTGCCGTAGGCCACGGGAATCCGGGTCGGCTTTCGCGCCCCCTGGCGGCGTTCGGTTCTCGACATGGGCGGCTCCACCTTCGCCTCCTCATCGGCCCCCATCCCGACCCGCTTGAGGCGGGAGCCAGCCCATGCGGGCGAAGCTCCGGTAGCCCTCGTGGCCGACCACGATGTGGTCCAGAAGCCGGATGCCGAGGATCTCGCCCGCACGCGCCAGGCGCCGCGTCACCTCGTGGTCCTCGTGGCTGGGTGACGGATCCCCACTCGGATGGTTGTGAATCGCCACGATCGCCGCGGCCGCCTCCCTCAGCGCGGGCGCGAACACCTCGCGCGGGTGGACCAGGCTCTGGTTCAGGCTGCCTCGACTGACCTGTACCTCCCGGATCAGACGGTGCCGGCTGTCGAGCAGCAGTACGAAGAAGAGCTCCTGACGCGCACGTCGCAGGCGCGCCCCGAAGCAGGCGTGAACCTGCTCCGGGGAGTGGAGCCGCTCGGCGGAGCGCAAGGGGGCCTGGGCGAGCCGCGACCCCAGCTCCAGCGCGGCACGGAGGCAGGCGACCTTTGCGGGGCCCATGCCCGCCACGGCCTGCAGCTCGGCATCTCCGGCCTCGGCCAGCCCATCGAGCGAGGCGAATCGGTGCACGAGACGCGCGGCCAGATCCAGCGAGGAGCTTCCCGCGGGGCCCGTCCGGAGCAGAACGGCCAGCAGCTCCACGAGCGCCAGCCCCTCCGCCCCCTCTCGGCGCAGCCGCTCGCGCGGCCCCTCGCCGCGAAGCGTTTGGAAGGACAAGGAGCTTCCCTTCCGGGGCGAGGGGGGTGGGGCGCTGGGAGTTCTTAGCAGATCGGCTGCCCGCGTTCAGCGAAGACACGCGCGCCGCGCCGCCTCGGCCGCCACGTACGCGGCGTGGAAGATCCTCGCGCTGAGAGCCGGAGCGACCAGCGAGCGGAGCACGAGCTCCGGCTCCGGCTCACGCCGGGACACCGCGTCCAGCAGCGCCAGGTAGCCCTTGACCTCGAGGGAGCGTTGCAACGCGAGCTCGAGCTCGAGCGGGCTGCCGGTGCGCAGTGATCGGCCGTCGAGCATCTCGACGCGGCCGCGTGCCCGGTGTCCGAGCTGCCGCATCGCCTCGTACCTGTAGAGCGTCGCCAGCGTGGCAGCCGTTCGGTAGCGGCGGGCCGTGCCCGCCGCATCGAGCTTCTCGCGGAGCGAGTCTTCGAAGACCAGGGAGCAGCGATCCGGAGGCCGAGCGCCGGCGACCTCGATGCGCCGCCGGATCTCCTCGGGCGTGGGGGCGAGCTCGCCCTCGGGCACCAGGTCCAGCACCGAGAAGTGTCGCTTGCGCACGGCGTCGTAGCTCTGTCGCGAGCGCAGCTCGAGCCCAGCGCTCGACGTCGCGACACGCAGCAGGAGATCCTCGCCCACCTGACTCACCTCCACGGTCCGCACGTGGCCCCCGCTGAAGGCGGGAGGGGTCTCGAGCTTGCTGGCGGTCCGTGTGAGAGTCAGCAGGAAGCCGTTCGAAGCTCGCAGACGACTCACGCGGATCTCGGGCTCCTCGGTCGTCACGAGCGTGAGCGTGCTGCGGTTGGCGATGTGCGCGTGGCCCAATGAGACGAGTGCATTCGGAAGAGGGTCCAGTCGAATGACCAGGCGCGAGTCGCGAAGTCGTGCACCGACGGTCACCTCCTTGGAGGCGTAGCCGTCGGCCGAGACCCGGATCGTCACGTGATCGCGACGCGTCGTCTGCGCGCGCTGTGGCAGGCGCAGCCGCGCCGGAGCGGTGCCGGTCTCGAAGCGTTTCTGGAAGTTCGCGCGGATGTAGTAGCAACGCAGGAGAGCCCCGCTGGGGACGGTCTCGACCGTGAGGTAGCGCTCGCCGTACCAGTAGCTCCAGCCCCCCAGCAGCGCCGTGAAGGCGATGAGCAGGTTGGCGGGCGTCCAGTTCGCCGGCTCCTCGGGAACCAGGTCGATCTCGTCCCGCCGTTCGGTCGCCGGCACGCCGGGGGCCAGCAGCAGGCACACGAGCAGAGCCGCCGTCGCGCGCATCATCCCGTCCGCGAGCAGCTCAGCGGTCTTCGGCTTCCCAGAGGCCGCTCTTCCCCCCGGACTTCCGCACCAGCCGGACCGCCTCCACGACCATGCCACGATCGATCGACTTGCACATGTCGTAGATCGTAAGCGCTGCCGCGGACACCGCCACGAGGGCCTCCATCTCGACGCCGGTTCGCGACGACGCACAGGCCCACACGGAGATCTCCACCGCCGTGGCGCCTTTCGGCAGGTCGAACTCGACCTCGATCACGTCGAGAGCCAGGGGGTGGCAGAGCGGAATCCACTCCGAGGTGCGCTTGGCGGCTTGGATCGCCGCGATGCGCGCCACGCCGAGCACGTCTCCCTTCTCCGCACCCCCCTCACGGATGGAGCGCAGCGCAGCGGCCGACATGCGCACGCGGCCGCGCGCCACGGCCTCACGGCGCGTGCTCGGCTTGGCCCCGACGTCCACCATCCGTGCGCGCCCCCGCTCGTCCAGATGGCTGGAGCGGGGAGCGCTCACTGTGCGGGTTCCGTCCCGACGCGCTTCTCGATCCAGGCGTGGATGTCTTCCAGCACCCGCTCCGCCTCCGGCTCGTTCAGGACCTCGTGGCGCAGCCCGGGATAGCCCCGCAGCTCGCAGAGGGCCGGACCCAACGCCGCGTAGAGCTCACGGCTGCCCTCGATCGAGCAGACACGGTCGTCCTCGCCGTGAACGATCAGCAGGGGCGTGCGAATTCGCTCCGCCTGCGCACGCACCCGCTCGGCGGCTCGCAGCAGCTCGGTCGCCAGGCGCACGCTGAGGGCGGTGCTGATCAGCGGGTCCGCGACGTAGGCCTGCACCACAGCCGGATCGCGCGAGAGCCATTCAGGCTCGAAGCCCGCATCGAAGCGCAGGCGCGGAAAGATCCTCGCGAGCCCCGCCGCGGCCAGGCGACGCAGGCGACCGACGCTCATGCCGGCCCGCAGGGCCGGACCCGAGAGCACCGCGGCGGCGAGGGGCGGCTCACGAAGCGCCAGCAGACCGGAGACGATCAGTCCGCCCATGCTGTGCCCGAGGAGGATCAGCGGAGTGCCCGATGGGTGCGCTCGACGCACGAGCCCCAGTAGGCGTTCCAGATCGTCGAGAAGCGTGTCGAACGACGGCGCATGGTTGCGCGGTCCCTCACTCTCCCCATGGCCACGATGATCGTAGGCATGCACGGCGTATCCGCGTGCGTTGAGCCAGCGGGCCACCCGCTCGTACCTCGCGGAGTGCTCCCCGAGACCGTGTACGATCACGAGAACACGCTGGGCATCTTGAACGGGCCAGTGGCGCCACAGCAGGCGGAGGCCATCGGCCCCTTCGAGGCGTCCTCGACGCGCCTCGGAGCTCAATGGCTCTCCCGCTCCGACGCGGTCAACGACGAGAGCTCGAGCCCCGGGAGCATGCTGCGAACGCGGTGCAGGTAGCCGTCCCCACGAATCCGACTGCCCCAGTAGTAGCTGAGGATTCCCGCGTCCTCGCCGAGCCTGCGAATGTTGTCAGCGAGGATCGTGCAGCCCGCCTCGATGTTGGTCTCGATGAAGAGCGGATTCCCCGGTAGGTCGAGCTGCTCGAACATGTGAGGCATGACCTGCATCAACCCCAGGGCGCCCTTGGGGCTGCGCGCCTCGGGCCGCAGGTCGCTCTCGGCGACCATCACACGCAGCACGAGCTCAGGCGAGAGCCCTTGCTCAGCTGAGCAGCGCAGCACTGCGGCCGCGATCCGCTCAGCCGCGTACGACCCGAGGCTCGGGTTCCGCTCGAGCAGGACCGTGGCGATCTCATCCCGCGGAGGTGCCGGGGACCGGGGAGCGCCGGACGCTCCACCCTCGACAGCGAGGAGGGCTGAATCGAGACGACTCTCCAGCGAGGAGCCCGACACCAGCAGGAGGGCCCCAGCGAGTATCGCGCTCCACTCCTTCCTCTTCGACATCGGGACTCCTGGTCGGCGGATGCCCGACCACTCACGCCCCCCGTGCGCGGAGCCGGACGTCGGCGGACCTCTCGCTCCGCCGACCGGGGGAATCACAGGCACGCAGGAGATCGCGCGATCTCCCCGTTCCGTGCCACAAGCCTATACGTCGAGCCAGAGGTGTCAACGAGGAACTTATCGGCATCCGCAGCCGACAGGGTGAGCCGGTCGCGCCCGGCTCCGCCAGCGCGACCGCTCGCGCTCCAGAGCCCATCGTCCCTGTGCATGGACTCTGGAGGAAGCCTGGTAAGCTCCTAGATTAGACAGTGATTTCAGGATTCGAGAAGGAGGATCTAAGCCGCACCGGCGGCGCCGCCGATGAGCGGGTCGGGGGGGCAGGAACGACGTGGGCGAAATCGTTCAGCTACGGGTGACCTCTTGGCCGCAGGCCTCCGACGGCGCCGAGGCGCCAGCACTGCGCGAGTCCCTGCTGCAGTTCAAGGCCGCGGACGGCAGCCACTTCATCGACGCGGTCGAGCTCCCGCGACTGGCCGCGCTCGGGATCGAGTCCGAGATCGTGCGTCGCATTCCGGTTGCGACGCTCCCCGTGCGCTTTCACCAGGCCAGCCCGGCCGAAGTGGCGGATCCTCCACCGATCGAGGCGCGCACCGCGGTGCTCGCGCGGCTGCTCTCCGAGGACCGTGCCAGCAGCGAGGTGCACGTGCGCTACCTGGGACGGAACCGATCGGTGCCGCCCGACGGCTTCGTGCAGGATTGCGCCGGCGGAGGACGGAGCTACGTCTGGCAGGTCATTCCGAGCGAGGCGTTCGTGCGGCGGCCCGAGATTCAGGAGCGTTTCAGCGCGCTGCGACGCCACTTCATGAGCCCCGACACGCGCGTTGTGCTTTCGCTCGGCTCGGGAGGGGTCAAGCTCTTCGCCCATGCGACGGCGCTGCGCCTGCTCGAGATGCTCGACTGCGCTCCGCACATCGACGAGATCTGGGGATCGAGCGCGGGCGCGGTCGTGGGCCTCCTCTACAGCCACGGTCTTTCGCCGCAGGCGATCGAGCAGAGTGGCTACGATCTCTACTCGGGACGCTTCGATCTCGCGATCCGTCCGACCAAGTTCCAGCTGCTTCGGCATCTGATCCGGGACACGATCATCCCCTCCGACGGTCCGGACGCTGCCGGCTTCGTCGACTGCGCACAGGGCCTGTCCCGCATGCTCGACCAGTACTGTGCGTCGTTCCGCACGCGACGGCCCTTCTACTGCATCGCTTTCAACCTTCGCGAGTGCCGGCCGGAGGTGCTCACGCCAGTCGAGGTGCCGGAGCATCTCGCGGATCTGCTCGTCCACACCGATGCGCGGGAGGCCGCGCTCGCCTCCTCGACGGTTCCCTTGCTCTTCGTGCCCCGCACGATCGAGCGCGACGGCGAGAAGACTCCCTACGTCGATGGCTCGACCACCGAGGACGTACCCCTGTACTCACCCGTGCTCAAGTGGGACCGAGATCGAGCGGCCGGGGCCGAAAGCCGGAGGCGGCTGCTGATTCTGTACGTCAAGCTCACGGGGGGCGTGGCGCAGTACCGCTCGTTCGCCGGACGGATGGGCAAGCTGAGGCTGCTCCAGGCGGTGGCCTCGGCGGGCATGCAGACGATGCACGAGCGCGACGTGGCGCTGCTCTCCGCCCGTCCGGACGTCACGCTCCTGCGTCTGCAGTTTCACGACTCTCAGCCGGACTTCTTCGAGACACGCCGGATTCCTGAGTTCATCCGCATGGCCAAGGAGAGCTTCCCGCTGCAGCTCGAGGCGATCGAGGAGCGGCTGCGAGCCCGCGACGACGTGGACGAGCCGCCACTCCGGGCAGCGGGAGGCGGGGGCCTCGTCGACGCCTGAGACCGACTACTCAAGTCGGCCCGCGTTCCGTACGTTCGAGGCATGGACCTGCGCTCGGGGCTGCCGGGACGCGTGCGCGAGCTGGTGGCCCACCTGGCCGCCGCGGACGTCCCCGTGTTTCTCGTCGGAGGCGGCGTACGCGATCTGCTCCTCGGACGGCCGATCCGCGACATCGATCTGGTCGTCGGCCGGCCGCTCGACGCGCTCCAGGCTCTGCTTCCCGAAGCGACACGGATCGACGCTGCGACCCCCGTGCTGCTTCTGCGGGAGGACGCCCACGCGCCGCGAATCGAGATCACGACGCTGCGGGGTCCGGTCGAATCGCTCGAGGCCGACCTTCGGGAGCGCGACTTCACGCTCAACGCGATCGCGTTCGATCTACAGCAGGGCCGCTGGATCGATCCGCTGGGCGGTCGCCACGACCTGGAAGCGCGGCGCCTGCGTGCCGCCAACCTCGCGCGCTCGTTTCGCGCGGACCCCCTGCGCATCCAACGGGGTGTGCGCCTCGGGCTGGAGCTGGATCTGAGCCTGGATCCGCCCACGGGCCACGCCATGGAACATGAGGCCTGGCGCCTGGCCGGGGTGGCCGGAGAGCGCCGGCGAGACGAGCTCCTCCGGATGCTGGAGCTCGCCTTGCCCTCGCGAGGTCTCGAGCAGCTCCGCGAGCTCGGGGCTCTGGCAGCTCTGCTCCCCGAGCTGCTCCGCGAGGTCGCCGTGGCCCAGAGCGCACCCCACCGCGAGGATGTGTATGCGCACACGCTCCGCGTGTGCGACCTGCTCCGGCCCGCTCCCCGCCTGCGGCTCGCGGCCCTGCTGCACGACGCCGGCAAGCCCGAGACCAAGCGACGGCGAGCAGACGGTCGTTTCTCATTCCATCGACACGAGCAGCGTGGCGTTCGACACGTGGAGCGCTGCGCCAACCGGCTGCGCCTGTCGCGACGGGACCGGAGCCGAATCGCCGCACTCGTGCGCCACCATCTCCTGTTTCCGGAGCGGCTCGAAAGCGAGAAGGCGCTGCGCAGGATGCTGCACCGCGTGGGGCGCGATATCCTGCCCGAGCTCCTCGAGCTGCGCCGCGCGGATCTGGCCGCACGCGATCCCGACGGACGTCCGCCCCCGGAGTGGTCCGAAGTCGAGAGGCGCATCCGGGCACTCGATGCCGATGAGCCTGCCGAGCCGAAGCTGGCCATCGGGGGAAAGGAGATCATGCACGAGCTCGGGATCGGGGAAGGACCCGAGGTGGGACGCTGGCTGCGGCGTTTGCGACGGCGCGTGCTCGAGCACCCCCACGAGAACCAACGCGAGCGCCTGCGGGCATGGCTCCGTGAGGGGCGGAGGGAGGACTGAGGATGTACCCCGAGCTCTTTCGCATCGGCGATTTCTCGGTCTCGACGTTCGGCGTGATGATGGCCATCGCGTTTCTGGTCGGCGGCGAGCTGGCGGCACGCTCCTTCGAACGCGCGGGCGAGCGACGCGAGATCGCCTGGCAGCTCGTCACCTGGTGCGCGATCGGGGGAATCCTGGGCGCGAAGCTCTGGTACGTGGTCGAGCAGGCCGCGCGAAACTCGGGTGTGCCCTGGACGGAGTTCCTGCTCTCCCGCAGCGGCCTGACGTGGTATGGAGGCTTCGCCGGCGGGACGATCGCGGGCCTGCTCGGTGGAAGACACTACGGGGTCCGACTCTCCAGGCTGGTCGATCTCGCCGCACCCACGCTGGCGGCCGGACAGGCGATCGGCCGCATCGGCTGCCTGCTCGTCGGGGACGACTACGGGCGACCCAGCGATCTGCCCTGGGCCATCTCCTTTCCGAACGGGCTCCCGCCCACGATCGACGAGGCGGGGCACGTCTTCTCCGTGCACCCCACGATGGTCTACGAGACGCTCTGGCTGGGGGCCGCCACCCTCTGGCTGTGGCGAAGACGCGGGCGCTCACCCTTCCTCTTCGGGGAGTACCTCTTCCTGGCTGGCACGGGTCGCCTTTGGATCGAGCTGCTTCGTACCAACCCGCCCGCGCTCGGCCCACTCACCAACGCTCAGCTCGTCGCCTCGCTCTGCCTGGCGATCGGGTTGGCCGAATGGCTGCGGCGCCGCGTGCAGCGGCCCGGCGTCAGCCCCGGGGCAGCTGCATGAGCGTCTCGGCGAGGTCGAGCGCGCGACGGCCGAGCCGCGGGTCGACGCTCTCGCTCGTCGCACCGATCGACTCCAGGACCTTACGCGCCCGCTCCCGCCACTCGGGATAGCCGCCCGCGCCGTCTCTGATCCAGCGCTCGAGACCCTCGAGCGCGGCCTGAACGTCTCCCGCGTAGTAGCGCGCCATCCCCCCCGCGTAGCTGCACGTGCTCCGCGCCGCGGCGTCGGTGTCCTCCCCGTCGGCGAGCACGGCCTCGGCCTCCGCGAAGTGGCCGTTGTCGAGCAGGCTGCGCACGGCCAGCATCCGCCCGCTACGCGCGCTCCCGTAGACGTGATCGAGCAGCTCCTCGAGGGGCATCCCGAACACCGCCTGCACACGGGCGGGGTCCTCGGTCAGGCTACGCGCGACAGCACCGCTGGGTGGCATCTGCCGGAGCACGATCAGAAGCTGGTCGCGCGTCTCGCGAAAGAGGTTGGCCAGCTCGGTCTCGGACTCGAACATGCGCCGGCGACCCGCCTCGAAGAGCCGACGAAAGGCCTCGGCAAGCGCGCTCGACGCGGAGCCCTCGGACGCCATGCGCTTGAGGCGAGGCTGGTACGTGGTGGTCAGGTAGAAGCTCTCACGGAACTTCATCGCCTCGTGGAAGAGCGCCGCGACGGCCAGATCGAGAAGCTCCTCCGCCTCGAGCTGGCTCGAGTCCTCGGCCCCGTTTCGTCGGAAGAGCGCGTGGCACTCCTCCTTGAGCCGATACAGGGTACTCTCCTCGGACTCCCCGACCAGCCGTTCGATCCAGGCAAAGTCCAGGTCCCCCGCCGGAAGTCGATCCCGGATGCGGGCCGAGAGCACGAAGGCATCCTGGAAGTCCCGCACGATCTGAGCCACCCGCCGCTCCCGCAGATTCAACGACCCCCTCCCGTTTTGCGGAGGCCCGGCCCCACCCTAGAATGCTGCGCGCATGGCGCGGACCCCCTCTTCCCTCACGATACCAGATCGGCGCCCCACGGGTGGGCGGGTCGGCTGATGTCTCCCCAGCGTGGCGGAGCCATGGCGAGGGCGATCCTCTTCGCCACGATCCTGATCGACTTCGTCGGCTTCAGCATCCTGTTGCCCGTGCTTCCCACCTACCTGCAGCGCCAGGGCTACTCCGGCGGCGAGGTGGGCTTGATCCTCGCCCTCTACGTGATCGGGCTGGTGATCTTCCTGCCGTTCTGGGGCTGGATCTCCGACCGCGTCGGGCGGCGGCCCGTGATTCTGCTCTGCCTGCTCGGCACCAGCGCCTCCTTCGCCGGCCTCGTGGTGGCCGCGAGCCTGGCGGCGTTCTGCGTCGCGCGCCTGCTCGGCGGCTTCTTCGGGGCCAGCGTGGGCACGGCGCAGGCCTACGTCACGGACATCACGGACGAAGAGGGGCGCGCACACGGGCTGGCCCTTCTCGGCGGCGCTGCGGGGGGGGGAATGGTGCTCGGTCCGGCCCTCGGCGGGATCCTCGGCGGGATCCACGAGCTGCTGCCGATCTACGTGCCGGCGCTGCTCGCGCTCGGCAACGCCGTGCTCGCGGCGTTCTTTCTCCCCGAGTCCCGCCGGGACACGATCCGCCCGGCCCGAAGCCAGCCCATCCTGCCGGCCCTGATTCCCACGCCGCTGCTCCTGCTGCTGCGGGCACACGACAACCGCACCCGGACCTATCTCTACCTGTTCTTCCACATCTTCGCGGCCTTTGCCGCGCTCGAGGCGATGTTCCCCCTCTACGCCCGGGCGGCTCTGGGCTGGGGGGTCCTCGAGACCGGGCTCTTCCTGGGCTACCTGGGTCTGGCGATGGGGTTGACCCAGGGGCTCGCGGTCGGGCGCGCCACCGCCGCCGTGGGTGAGGTCCCGCTCGTGGTCGTGGGGCTGGCCCTCTCGGGAACCTGCCTGCTCACGCTCGCGGCCGCGCGCAGCACGCCGGCCCTGGCGCTGCTCGGCCTGGGCGTCGCGCTGGGCAACGGCCTCTACCTTCCGACCTTCACCAGCCTCTTCTCGAAGCACTGCGGCGAGGAGACCCGGAGTGGCGAGTACCTGGCGCAGAGCCAGTCGATGCTGAATACGGGCCGTGGGGTCGGCTTTCTCTGGGGTGGCTGGGCGCTCGAGCGGCTCGGGCTGACGGCTCCGTTCGTGCTGGGGGGCATCGGCATTCTGCTCGCGCTGGGCATCTTTGCCGTCGGCGTTCGCTACCTCGTGCCACGCCCCAGCCTGACCTCGGGTCATCGGGAGACACCCGAGATTCGGTATTCTCCAGTTTCCCGGGGGGGTGGAGCGAAAGAGCCCAGGAGGAGCCAATGAGCGAGGCGGTGGAGCGAGAACGCCTGGACGTGGACATCCTTTTCGTGGGTGCCGGACCCGCCACCCTCGCCGCTGCGATTCGGCTGGTGGATCTCTGCCGGGAGAAGGGCCGAGATCTCCCCGCGATGCTGGTAATCGAGAAGGCGTCAGAGATCGGCGAGCACCAGCTCTCGGGAGCGGTGATGAAGCCCAACGCGATCGCCGAGCTGATGCCCGACTACCGGGAGAAGGGCTTCCCCTACCACTACGAGGTCACGAAGGACCGCTTCTACTTCTTCACCCGCAAGCGCGCGATCCGGCCGCCGATCACGCCACCCCAGTTCGCCAACCACGGCAACCTGGTGGTCTCGCTGAGCGATGTGGTCAAGTGGCTCGCGGAGCAGGCCGAGGGACGCGAGGTCGAGATCTACCCCGGCTTTCCTGCGGCCCGGCTTCTCTTCGCGGACGGGCGGGTGGCCGGTGTGCAGATCCAGGACCGGGGCGTCGACAAGGACGGCAAGCCGAAGAGCGTCTTCGAGCCCGGGCCCGAAATTCATGCCCGCTGCGTGGTCCTCGGCGAGGGCCCGCGCGGCTCGTGCACGAGGCAGCTCCTGGAGCGCTTCCCCGACCTGCAGGGTCCGAACCCGCAGGTCTTCGCCACCGGCATCAAGGAGATCTGGAGGATCAAGCCCGAGAATCACGTTCCGGGCCGCGTGATCCACACCATGGGCTGGCCGGCCGACCCGGAGACCTTCGGTGGGTCGTGGATCTACGATCTGAAGGACTCCCTCGTGTCGATCGGCTTCGTGACGGGGCTCGATGCGAGCAGTCCCTACAACGACCCGCACGACAACATGCAGCGTTTCAAGCTGCATCCCTTCATGCGCCGCCTGCTCAACGGCGGCGAGATCGTTCGCTACGGCGCGAAGACGATCCCGGAGGGCGGCCTGTTCAGCCAGCCACGGCTCTACGGCGACGGCGTCCTGATCGTGGGAGACTCGGCGTCGCTCTGCAACGGCGAGAAGCTCAAGGGTGTGCACATGGCGCTCAAGAGCGGAATGCTCGCGGCCGAGACCCTCTACCAGGCGCTCGAGAAGGACGACTTCTCATCGGCCACGCTCAGCCGAGTCCAGGAGCTCTACCGTGCCTCCTGGGCCTATGCCGAGCATCGGCGCTCGCGGAACTTCCACGCCGCCTGGAAGTGGGTGCACCGCATGCCGCCCTGGCTCGGCTGGGTGAGGCAGCTTCCCTTCGTGCTCAACACCGGCGTCTCGATGCTCACGGGGGGTCGGGGCCTGCAGGCACGGATCACGGCCGAGTCCGACCACACCCACTACCACCGAATCTCCGAGCTCACGCGCGGAGAGCTGGCCAAGAAGGAGAAGGTGGCCTACGACAACCGCTACACCTTCGACAAGGTGACCGCGGTGGCTCACGCTGGAGCACGTCACGAGGTGGACCAGCCGCACCATCTGGTCGTGGCGGATCCGGAGCTCTGTTCGACGCGCTGTGCCGAGGAGTACGACAACCCCTGCGAGCACTTCTGCCCGGCCGCGGTGTACGAGATGATCGACGATGAGATGCGACCCGGTCGGAAGAAGCTCGTGATCCACCACGAGAACTGCGTCCACTGCAAGACCTGTGACATCGCTGACCCCTACCAGGTGATCACCTGGACGACTCCGGAGGGCGGAGACGGGCCGGACTACACACAGATGTGATAGACGGACGCCGCCTGCCTTACGGCTCGCAGGCGTCGCCGATCCCGTCGCCGTCCTGGTCCTGCTGGCTCTTGTTCGGGGTCGTGGGGCAGTTGTCTTGCGGATCGGAGATCCCGTCGCCGTCGCCGTCCGGAGCCCGCGACTCGGGATCCGCGATCCAGTAGCCGAGCAGGGCGCCCAGCACACCCCCCGCCAGCGCACCGGCGGCCGCCGCACCCCCGTCGTCCACGCCCGCACCGGCCACGGCCCCCGCAACACCGCCCAGCAGCGCTCCATCCTTGACGCCGGGGGTCGCACAGGCGAGGAGGACGAGCAGAGCCGCGAGGCCCGGAGCCCGCACGCCAGAGGATCGCGTCGCGATCCGGGACGACACGAGGCTCAGCCGCAGCCCCCCGTCTCACCGCAGTTCGGACAGCTGTAGCAGGCGCCGGCTCTCTGCATGATCGTGCCGCAGTCCGTGCAGGGAGGGGCGTCTTCGTGACCCACGAGCGCCACATCACTCTGGCTCCCGCCGCGAATCGGCACGACCCGCTCCCGGGACCCAGGGACCGGCGCGGGGGCGCCGACGTTGGTCTGGGCCTCGCCGAGCTGCGCATCGGGATCCGCCGCATCGGCCTCTCCGCTCAAGAAGGTCAGCCCGAGCCAGCGGAAGACGTAGTCGGTCACCGACTTGGCAAAGGGAATCGCGCTGTTCTGCGTGAAGCCCGACGGCTCGAAGCGCGTGTGGCTGAACTTGTCCACGAGCGCCTTGAGCGGGACGCCGTACTGCAACGCGATCGAGGTCATGATCGCGACGGTGTCCATCAGGCCCGAGATCGTGGAGCCCTCCTTGGCCATCTTGAGGAAGACCTCACCGGGCTGGCCGTCCTCGTAGAGGCCGACCGTGAGGTAGCCGTCGTGGCCCGCGATCGAGAACTTGTGTGTCACGGCCTCCCGAACATCCGGCAGCTTCCGGCGCAGCGGTCGCACCTCGCCGTCGCCTGAGGCCGCCTGGGCGGGCTCGTCCTCCTGACGCGTGCTGAGCGGCTGGGTGCGCTTGGAGCCGTCCCGATAGATCGCGAGCGCCTTGAGCCCCAGCTTCCAGCCCTCCAGATACGCGGCCTCGATGTCCTCGACCGTCGACTCCTTGGGCATGTTCACGGTCTTGGAGATTCCGCCCGAGAGGAACGGCTGCACCGCACCCATCATCCGAAGATGACCCAGGTAGTGAATGACACGGGAACCTCGAGAGGAGCGGAAGGCACAGTCGAAGATGGGCAGGTGCTCGTCGCACAGACCCGGCGCACCCTCGATCGTATCGTTCTCGTCCACGTAGTCCACGATCGTCTGGATCTGCTCGGGTGTGTAGCCGAGATTTCGCAGCGCCACCGGAACCGCGCGGTTGACGATCTTGAGCACGCCACCCCCGACGAGCTGCTTGTACTTGACCAGAGCGATGTCGGGCTCCACACCCGTGGTGTCACAGTCCATCATGAAGGCGATCGTGCCCGTCGGCGCGAGCACGGTCACCTGACCGTTGCGAAAACCGTGACAGCGGCCGAGCTCGAGCGCCTCACGCCAGGACTCGCGGGCGGCCTCGTGAAGATCGTCGGGGACCGCTTCGCGCGGCACCTTCTCGGCGTACTCCCGATGCAGGCCGATCACTTCCAGGAACGGGGCCCGGTTCTTGGGATACTCGGAGAAGGGTGCCTGGCGCGCGGCGATCTGGGCCGAGCGCCGATAGGCACGGCCCGTCATGAGCGAAGTGATCGAGGCCGCGAGGTTCCGACCCTCGTCGCTGTCGTAGGCCAGACCATTGAGCATCAGCAGGGCTCCGAGGTTGGCGTAGCCGAGGCCCAGCGGACGCAGACGGTGGCTGTTCTCGGCGATCTTCTGGGTGGGGTAGTCCGCGAAGTCGACGATGATCTCCATGGCGAGGATCACCGTGTCGACCGCCGCCTGGAAGTCTTCCACCCTCAGATGGCCCCCCTCATCCGCGAAGGCGAGCAGGTTCAGTGAAGCCAGATTGCAGGCCGTGTCATCGAGAAAGATGTACTCACTGCACGGGTTCGTGGCGTTGATTCGACCCGAGTTCTTGACGGGGTTCCAGCGATTGATCGTGGTGTCGTACTGGAGCCCCGGGTCCCCGCAGAGGTGCGCCGCCTGCGCGATCTCGCGCAGCACGTCCCGCGCACGATACGTGTCGAGGACCTCACCCGTGGTCACGGCCCGCGTCTGCCAGGGGCCGTCCGCCGTCACCGCCTTCATGAAGCTGTCCGTGACGCGCACCGAGTGGTTGGCGTTCTGGTAGAGGATCGAGTCGTAGGCCCCACCGGCCACGTTGAAGTTCCCGTCGTAGCCCGCGTCGATCAGCTTCCAGGCCTTGCGCTCTTCCTCGGCCTTGCAGCGTACGAAGTCGAGGATGTCGGGGTGGTCCACGTTGAGGATGACCATCTTGGCCGCGCGGCGCGTCTTTCCGCCCGAGCGGATCACGCCTGCAAAGGCGTCGAAGCCACGCATGAACGAGACCGGACCGCTGGCGTGCCCTCCCCCGGCGAGCTTCTCCTTGGAGCTCCGCAGCGTGGAGAGGTTGGAGCCCGCGCCGGAGCCACCCTTGAAGAGCATGGCTTCGGTCTTGGCCAGCTCCATGATGGAGGGCATCGTGTCCTCCACCGAGTTGATGAAGCAGGCGCTGGCCTGCTGGGGGACCAGCTTCCCGTCGGGCTCGACGACCCCCAGGTTGAACCAGACCGGCGAGTTGAAGCAGGCCTTCTGGTGGAGCAGCAGATGGGTGAGCTCATCCACGAAGCAGCGCTCCTCGGCCTCGTCTGCGAAGTAACCGCCGCGGCGGCCCCAGTCCTGCAAGGCGCGCACGACCCGCCCGATCAGCTGGCGCACGCTGCGCTCCCGGCCGGGCGTTCCCAGGTGGCCCCGGAAGTACTTCGAGGCGACGATGTTGGTGGCCAGAGGCGACCAGCTCTCGGGGACCTCGACGTCCTTCTGCTCGAAGATCACCTCGCCCGACTCGCCCTGGATCCGGGCGGTTCGAGTCTCCCAGCAGACCGACCCGTAGACGTCCTCGTCGGGTCGGGTGAAGTGACGCCGGATCCCGATCGGTGCCCGGTCCGATGCCCCGTGCGATGCCCTGTGGCTCAAGCGCTCCCTCCTCGGGCCCGCACCGGAGACTCACGGGCCCGGCTTGTCGGGGCGGAGGAGAGGCCCCGTCCATCGGGGCCCCGGGGAAGCGTTTCCTCCGGAACACCCCCCGCCCTCCACCGGCTGCCCGTTGCCCCCCCTGGCGGCCGGAAGAAGTCCTCCAATCCCCGCCCCCTATGTACTCCTCTGCGCCCCACCGGTCAACGATCCAGCCCCAAGATCTTGTGACTCCTTGGCGAGGTAGCTCCAAGATATTGAGATTCAAGCCGTTTACGCGTTGGATGGTTTTCCCCGCGGAGGAGGCCGCGCCGGCAGCGTCTCGGCGGAGGCCGCCAAGTCCGCGAGATCGGGAGGTTTTCGCCGAAGGGCCGGCCCGGCCGCGGCGCGCGCCGCTCAGCGGGCCCGGATGTGCGGGTCGCCCTCGATCCCCTTCTCGATCAGCGTGCGAATTCGAGGGTCGGGATGGTCGCGCGCGATCGCCTGGATGACGGCGTCCTCGCGCTTCGCGCCGTTGGCGAAGAGCAGAAAGACCGCCCGTGCCTGGACCTCGTAGCTGCCCCCCATCAGGGCCAGGTCGCTCAGGGCCTTCGCCACCTCGGGGTCCCCGCGACGCTCGTAGAAGGCTCGCGCGGCGGCGCGGCGCACTCGCGCGTCGTCGCTGTCGAAGGCCTTCCGGAGCGCGGAGACGGCCCCGGGCTTGCGCTGTCGCGCGAGCGCCTCGACGGCACGCACGCGCACCCGCGGGGCCGGATCCCGGAGCGCCACCTTCTCGAGCCGGGGCACGAGATCCTCTCCGCCCGAGCGCTCGAGCTGCTCCACCGCAAAGCTGCGCAGAGCCGGGTCGCGATGCGCGAGCAGCCGCAAGGTCTCCTGCGCGTCGGGCGCCATCCCGAGGCGGGCAAGGGCGCGAGCCCGAGCCGCGAGCAGGGCGCCGTCGGTCGTGTCCAGCGCCTCGAGCAGCGGCACGATCTGCGCGAAGCCTCGCTCACCCAGCACGCGCACGAGCTCGGCGCGCGCTGCGGGATCGACGCGCGCGTCGTCGAGCCCCGCGCGCAGCGCCGCGAGATCCTCATCGGAGAGCTCGGACGTGAGCCCGGCCCCGCTCCCGATGAGATGCGCCGCATCCGCCACGAATCGGGCGTTGCCCGAGCGCAGCTCCAGGCGTACGAGCGCGGCCCGGTCCGCCGCCTCCGACGCGAAGCCCGCTACGATCTGGCGCGCGGCCGCGTCGCTCTCGGGGGCGAGGGGGATGATCCCCGCGCGCCGCTCGATCGGCGCGAAGTGCTCCCCGCCTGGCAGCGCCTTGCGCAGCAGCGAGTAGCTCGGCGCCGGGCGCAGGAAGACGAGCACGCGCTGGCCGGGCTCGAAGAGGCGAACCGAGGAGAGCGACTCCTCCACGACCGAGAGCTGGGGACGCGCCGCCCCCCGCAGCATCTCGGCCACCGCGAGCGTGTGCCGGACGAAGGCGCCGTCCGCCACGGGCGTCGAGGCGGTCACCTCTCCGATCGCGATCGCCGTGGACCGCTCCACGAGCTCCGCGATCGAGGTGCCCGGCGCGGACGCGACCGCCCCGACCGGCCCAGCGGCCAGGGCGAGCGCGAGCGCGAGCGCGACGAAGAGGGATCGGGAACGGACTCTCAGGGACACGAGGTCCGGAACGATAGCCCGGGTGGGTCGTAGACGCCGTTCCCGTTCACGTCCAGAAAGATCGGGTTCGTGTACGCCAGCGAATTGATCCCCACCTCCTCCACCCCGAGGTCGCAGGTTCGCAGCTCGCCGATGGTGGTGTTCGTCGCCGGGTTCAGATCGCTGGAGATCACCGGGAAGAGCGGGCAGGAGACCCCGTCGCTGCCCTTGACCATCGCCACGACCCAGGTGTCCTCCGTCAGGCCGGAGAGCGAGAGCGTGCTCGTCGCCTCGAGCCGCGTCTTGCCGTTGACCCCGACGCTGCTGACCGTGAAGTCCACGCCCGCGGTCTGGACGAAGTCCGGACAGATCCGATACAGCGGCGGCAGCCCGGCGCGGTCGTTCGGATCGGCGATCGTCGCGCTGTTGACGTAGTACTCGACGGTGTCGAACTCGGCCCAGTCAGGGCTCTGGACGCTCAGGGTGAACGTCGCGGAGCCTCCCGTCGCGAGGACAAGTGTGGATTCATCGTCGCCCAGCCCTCCGAGCTCCGATGGGTCCCCCTCCACCGCAAGACGCAGGAAGGGACCGTTGGTTCCGCTCAGCTTTCCGTCGCTGATGTTGGCGGCGATCGTGCCCGCGATCGTGCGGATCGCCGAAGCATCGTCGGTGGGCGAGGCCACGAAGTTGCGCGGGAAGCCCGCCTGGTTGGTCACGAGCTGGTGCGTATCGGAGTCGGAGATGCCCGACCGCACCCGGCCCTGGTTCAGCAGGTTGAACCAGTTGCCCGCGCTCTGGCCCAGGAAGTTCCCTTCGATCTGGCCGCGGCTGGTCTCGATCCAGAGCTCGAGGCCTTCGAAGTTATCGTCCCAGTAGTTGGGCACGTTCGGATCGAGCCGCACCCGCGCGCCATCGCCGAAGGACTGCGGCGGCGCGACGCCCGTGTCCACCGCGAGGTTCCCGTCGAAGAAGCTGTGGACGTGGTGGATCATCACCATCTGCACGGCGGGATCGGCTTTGACGGCGGAGAAGATCTCACCGGGGGTGAGGTCGAAAGCGCCTAGAGACGGGAAATCCATCCCCGGGGGTGCCTCCCCGCCCCAGTCGATGGCACCCCCGTTGACCTGGTTGGGATCGACCGTACGCGGGATCGCACCGTAGTGGCCGTAGTCGAAGGGCGTGATCTCATTGCCGGGCGCGGTCGAGATCAGATGGCTCACGCCGAGCGCCGCAACGTCGGGCTCGAAATCGGCGACGAACTCGTGTTCCGAGGGTGTGAAGAAGTCCACGCCCTCGGCGAGCATGCTGATGATCCGCTCCCGCCGCGTGATGGCACAGTCGGGGCTGTCGAAAGAGTGGACGTGGAAGTCGCCCGAGATGAAGCCGGTCGTATCCACGACCGGGGCCACGTCTGCCGCGATCACGTGGGTCCCCCCGCTCGTCGCCGTGAGATCCGTCGTGAAGACCGAGTACTCCGTGCCGTGAGACACCACGATGCGGTAGTCGCCGGGCTCGAGCGGGAAGGAGTCGCTCCCCGTGTGATCCACGAAGCGAACGCGCGCCAGGCCGTGCGGCAGGCCGTCCTTGGTGATGTCGCCAAAGAGCCCCGTCAGGTTCGAGATCAGGCCGAAAACGAGCTGCGTGTTGCCCGGATCGGGGCTCGGATCGAAGCCGACGACGGAGATCTTGCCGGCGATCGGCGCGCCGTTGGGATCGCTGATCGAGACCTCGAGCGTAGCGGGTGGATCCAGCGTGAAGTTCTGCGTGACCGTGCCCCCGCTGGTGACCGTGATCGCCGCCGGGTCGGGGCTGCCCAGCAGGTGCCCATCCTTGTTGACGCGCAGCGTGTAGTCGGACACCGGCAGCGTCCCGCTGTAGTTTCCGTCCGCGTCCGTACGGAAGTGGGAGACGACGTTGTCGACCGTGCCCGGGCTCGTGCCCGGTGGACCGATCACGGCGATCTCGGCGTCGGGAACCCCCACGCCTCCGACGGTGACCTGACCCTGGACGGTGCCGACGTCGATTCCCTTGATGCGGTTCCGCGCGTCGAGTACGGCGCCAACGTCGCCGTCGCCCACCGCCAGGTAGCGGGTGACCGTCACAGTGCCACCGGGCGGGACGTTGAAGTTGGGGCCTGCGAGCCCGATCAGGGCGAGTACGGCGTCGGTGCCGAAGATGGCGACCTGGACGCCCGTGGTGTTGAAGCTCGTCGTGCCGTCGACGCCAAAGATGTAGGCGTACGAAACCCCGCCCTTCTCCCCGCTCTCCTGGCTGTACGCGATGAAGTCACACGGCACCGACGGGTCGCACGAGGCCGAGGTCGTCACGAGGGGCTCGCCGATTCCGTAGCCGGGGTGGAAGATCTCCTGGGCCAGGGAGCTCACGAAGTCGCCGAGGAAGAGATCGATCCCGTTGGGATCGGTGTCCAAGTTCGTGACCGTCGTGTCGATCCGCACGAAGTCGTCGCCGCGCCCCAGGATGTAGTCCGTCGTGATCTCCACGGGTTGATCGGTGTCGTCGAGCTCGGCCGGGAACGGGAAGCCGAAGTCCTCGACCACCGTGTTGGCGTTGATGCGGTCGAGAAGATCATCCGGACCCGTCGCGCGGAGGATCGCCGGACTCCCGTCGGAGCCATCGTTGAGCACCACGACGCTGGTGTAGTTGGCGGTGTTCTCCAGGTTCATCTGCAACGAGAACTCCTCCCAGAGATCGTTGCCCGGGGCCCCACCGCGCTGCAGATCCGCGTCGATGATGTTCCCGCCGAACTGCCCCACCGCACCCGAGAAGTTGCGACCAGGCTTTTGCACGATCACCCGGATGCGATCGTTCTCGAGCAGGTAGTCGCCGACGCGGCCACGCGCGAGGAGTCCGCCGATCAGGTCGTTCGGGTCGCTGATCAGGCGGGCTGCGGCGTTCGGCGTGCCGCTCAGACAGCTTCCGTTCGACACGCCGTCGTCGAGGACGTCGCAGTCCCGCGCGAGGCCGTCGGCCGTGTTGATGGCCCTGCACGTCTCGCACCTGAGCTTCGTGATCATGCACGCGTGCAGAAGCTCGGGATCGGTCTCGTCGCAGCCCGGGAATGCGGTGGCCAGGTCCACGCCCTTGCTCACGCACTTTTTGTCGATGTCCTTCCGAATCTTGTCCACGCTGGCCCCGCTCTGGTCGCAGGCCTTGGCGATCTTTCCGCCCGCATCGGCAAGCATGCAGCTCTCGAGCTCGAGCGCGCTGTTGGCGCCCGCCTTGAGGGCGTTCTTCTTGCAGCGGTTGAACTCCTTGAGCTGGGTGTCCTGACACTTCTTGTAGGTCTTGGCGACCTTCTGCTGACACTTCGACGCATCCTTGTCCACGGCCTCGGGGATCAGGACGCCGGCCACGTCGGAGCCGAAGAGCACCTCGATCAGCGCGCTCTCCTTGTCTTCGGCGGCCGCGATGATCGTGTTGGGATCGCTCACACCGAACGGCGGCAGCTTGGGATTGCCATCCTTGTCGTTCCCGACGCAGCGACCGTTGAAGCCGCTCACCGTCTTGTTCTTGGCCTTGCTGACCTTGCCCTTGCGGTCGGCGACGAAGCACTGTGTGGGCGTCATCGTACCGAGCGCCCCCTTCGCGTGGTCCTTGATGCACGCGTCGATGTCCTTCGCGATGGCGGACGTGACCTTCTGGAGGTTCTTGTTGTTGGTGTTGATGCAGTTCTGCTGGTCCTTGGTCGCCGCGGACGTCGGGCCGGCCGCGAGCCAAAGCAGGGCGACACAGGCACCGCTCAGTCCCCTCCAGGATCGAGTCATGTGATGATCTCCTCAGGTCGGCTTCTGGGGCCCGCTCGCGCAGTCGGCCCACAGCGGGGCCCGCCGGATGTGAGCTTTTTACCACTAGAGCAGAGCGTGAGGCCCCCGGTCAAGGCTTCTCTCGCCGCCTGGACCCACGAGTTCCGCTGTGACTGGAAACTTACACGTAAGTCAGACGGATCCCGGCACCGTCCCGCACGCGATAGCGCCGGTTGATACCGATCAGCAGCGCGGTGATCTGCTCCACGTAGCGGGCGTTGAAGAGCGGCCCACCGTCGATGGCCCGAGTGCCCGGGAGATCGGCACAGAGGGCCATGACCCGCTCCCGGGCCTTGCGGGGGCCGGAGACGATCACGTCGCAGTCCACCGGCTCACCGAGCGCCAGCAGCCGGTGTGCGGAGACGTTCTGAAAGGCGGAGACCACCTCGACGCCCTCCGGAACCCGGGACTGGCAGAGCTCGGCGCAGGAGCCTTCCGGCAGACCGAGCACGCGCGAGGGGGAGTCCCCGATCGCGCTCGCCAGAGGCACCCCCATGGAGACGAGCAGCGTTCCGGGTGTCAGCGCTTCTCGAACGGCGTCGAGGGTCGAGACGGTGTGCTCAAACGGCACCGAGAGAATCACGATCCCGCCTCGGGCGGCGCGCGCGGCTTCGGCGTTCTCCAGCCCCGCGACATCGGGCGCGCTCACGCGCTCGCGGACGCTCTCCGCCGCGCCGCGCGCGCGCTCCTCCTTGCGGCTTCCGATCCGCACCGCCCGGCCCGCCGCGCCGAAGCGACAGGCCAGGCCGAGACCCTGGTCCCCCGTCCCTCCCAGAATCGCCACGACCTCACGGCTCACGTGGGCTCTCCCTTCGGGGGCGGAGCGTAGCAGAGAGCGCGGCCGCCCGGCGCCGACCGCTGAGCCGGACGCTGGGCTACCTTGACCGGCGTGTCGGAAGCGCGTCTCACCGTCACGCAGCTCGCGCAGGACGGTCCGGACCGTCTGCGGATCGAGTGGAAGGATGGCCTGGTCCGCTCGCTCGCCGTCCGCGATCTGCGCCTGGCGTGCGCCTGTGCCCTCTGCGTCGAGGAGCTCAGCGGCCGACCGCTGCTCGATCCCAAGGGCATTCCCGACGACGTGCGGCCGGTGCGCATCGCACCGGTGGGGCGCTATGCGATCCAGATCGCCTGGAGCGATGGCCATGACACCGGGATCTACAGCTTCGAGCGCCTCCGCGAGCTCTGCGAGAGCGCTCCGGGCTGAGCGGGCAGGAGCGGAGCGGGGCCGGCCCGTACCGATCGGGGAGGACGCCCTCAAGGGCACCGCAACGGGCGCCGATCCCGAGTGCGCTGTGAGTGCTCTGTGAGTGTGGACCTGCTGCGTTGGGCGGAGCGATTCATCGCGACTCCCTCGCCCTCGAGAGCGGGCAACGCCGCGATCGCGGCCCTGGCTGCCGAGCTGCTGGCCGAGATCGGGCTCGACCCGCAGACCGAGGCGGTCGAGATCGATGGGATCACCCACCACGCCGTGCACGCGACACTCGGAAGCCCGGGCGAAGAGCCGGGTGGCGTGCTGCTCGTCACACACCTCGACACGGTCCCGCCGGGCAGCCTGGAGGCCTGGACCGCGACCGGCGGGGATCCCTACCGTCCCACACGCGTCGGCGAACGGCTCTATGGCCTCGGGTCCGCCGATGCAAAGCTGGACTTCGTGTGCAAGGTGGCCGCACTCAGGGAGCTCTCTCCCGGGACGCGCGGGCGGCCCGTTCGCATCGTGGGCAGCTTCGGAGAGGAGATCGGCCTGCTGGGCGCGCGCTGGCTCGTGGAGGCGGGTCTGGCGCGCGGCCTGCGCTGGGCGCTGGTTGGCGAGCCCTCGGAGCTTCGGGCGGTCCGTGCTCATAAGGGCTACGCGGTCTTCGAGGCGCGGATCCCGCTGGAGCCACGGCCCCGTGGAGGCCTCGGGCGAGCGGAGCGACTCGAGCTCGAGGGAAACCCCGTCCACTCGAGTGCACCCGAGCTCGGTGTGAACGCGATCGAGCTCGCCCTCACGCGGCTGGCCGGCCCCGACGTACGGAGCCTGGTGGGAATCGAGGGCGGCGGCGCGGTGAATCAGGTCCCCGGAAGCTGCACCCTCTGGGTGGAGCGCGAGGGCGTCTCTGGTGGACCCACCGAGGCGAGACGCGAAGGCTACACAGCGGAGCCTCTGATCGCGTTTCACCGGGCCTGGCGGGAGCTGCTCGCCGGACTCGCGAAGCCGCGGGACCCCGAGTTCGATCCCGATCACAGCGTGGGGAGCCTCGGCTGGATCGCACTGCAGGATCGCGAGGTCACGCTGCGCTTCGACCTGCGGCCGATCCCGGGCGTCGACCCTGAGCGTGCCGTCGAGCCGCTGGCGAAGGTCGCCGAGCTGCGCTGCCTGCGACGCAACCCGCCGCTGGCTACACCGCCGAGCTCGCCGCTGGTTCAGGCCGTCAGCTTCGCCCAGCGGTCCGTGGGTCTCCCGGAGAGCGTCACGACCAAGGCGACCTGCACCGAGGCGGGCCTGCTCGCGGAAAGCGGCCTGGTGGCTCTCGTGATCGGCCCGGGTCGCTCCGTTGGCAACGTGCATCGTCCCAACGAGTACACTCGCATTCCCGAGCTCTCCCTGGCGCGCGACCTCTACCGTCACGCGCTGCGCGAGCTCGTGGGAGACGGGGGGAGCTGATGTTCCTGCTGCGGCCGGCCGAGTCCGAGGATCTGCCCGCGTTGCTCGAGCTCGCACAGCTCCTCGACAGCCCGAACCTACCGGCGGACGAGACCTTCCTGGCGAAGCGCATCGAGCACTCACGGCGCGCGTTCGCCGAAGGGGGCCCTCCCGCCCCGGAGCGCGAGTATCAGCTCGTGCTCACCGACGGGTCGGGACGGGTGACCGGCACCTCGGCGATCCTCGCCAAGCACGGAACCCCGGAGATGCCGCACGTCTATCTGCGTGTGGGCAACGAAGAGCGCGTGGCCGCGGACGCGAGGATCCGGGTCACGCACCGCACGCTCCAGCTCGGTGCGGAGCGCGACGGCCCCAGCGAGCTCGGTGCGCTGATCCTTCACCCCGACGCCCGGGGGCGTCCTGGCTGGCCGGGCAAGCTCCTCTCGTGGGGGCGCTTCACGTACATCGCCCTGCACCCCGAGCGTTTCGAGGACCGCCTGCTCGCGGAGATGCGCGCATGCTTCGATGCGGAGGGACGCAATGCGTTCTGGCACGCCTTCGGAGAGCGCTTCACGGGGATGAGCTACGAGGAGGCGGACCGCCGCAGCGTCCACGACAAGAGCTTCATCCTGGACCTCTTTCCCTCCACACCCTTCTACGCCTCGCTGCTCGACGACGAGGCCGTGGCCCAGCTCGGGCAGGTCCACGACGAGGCCCGCCCCGCGCTGCGTCTGCTGGAGCGGGCGGGCCTGCGCTGGATCGGCGAGATCGATCCCTTCGACGCCGGACCCTTCTACGGGGCCGCGACGCGCGACGTGACTCCGGTTCGCGAGACCGCGCACGGCTTCCTGTCGGAGGAGGAGCCGGGCGACGGGGCTC